>JAEWOG010000088.1 GCA_023460975.1 Actinomycetes bacterium | reverse complement strand
TTTGCGGGGGGGGCCCCCCCCCCGCGGGGGGGGGGGCCCCTCGCTGCTTTGTGCCGCCCGCTGGTTGAGCGGCCCGCTGGTTGAGCTTGTCGAAACCCGACCCCGCCGGTTGAGCGGCCACGCTGGTTGAGCTTGTCGAAACCGTCTCGACAAGCTCGACGAGCGAACCCCGCCGACGCGCACTTGTGCCAAACCCTTGACACAAACCACCCGTGCGCTCCATCTTGTATCGAACACCTGACACAAGTGGAGGTTCCTAATGTTCGGGCTCATGTACCTGCCGATCCTGCTGGCGCTGGGGCTGCTCATCATCGGCGTCGTGATCCTGGTCGCCGTGGCAGCAACCCGCGGGGACCGGACCCCAGCCGGCGCGGAGGAGCGCGCCGTGCGGGGCGTACGGGCCATCGCGCTCGTCGCTGGTGTCGCCGCGGGGGCGTGGGTGATGTTCGAACCGAACCCACTTGACCGTGGGCTGGGGAGCTCGACCGTGGTGGCGCCTCTCGTGCTCGGCATCGTGGTCCTGCTCGGCGTCGTCTGCGGGGAGTTGCTGGTGCGACCGCGGTACGCCACCGACACCCGCTCCGCCACCATGCGCCCTCGCCACCTCCGCGACCACCTGCCGGCACGCGTGATGCGCCTGGTCGTCGCGATGACCGTGGCGGCCGTGCTGCTGTGCACGTACACGCTCATCACGGCGAGTACCGACGACATGGGTCGCGCCGGGCGCGCCCTGATCGGGTGGTGCTCCGCGGATCTCGTCGCGACGCGGGGGCCCTACCCGGGGAGCTTCTACGTCCTGCCGTACCTCGCCGGGCTCGCCGTGGCCGCCGCGGTGGCAGCGGGTGCGGGGCTGCTGATCAGCCGTCGATCGCTCGGCGCGGGCCCTGAGGCGGCGGACCGGTACCGCCGCACCGGCCTGGCCGCGGTCGTCGGCGCGTACGGGCTGACACTCGCCGCACCGCTGGCGGGCATCGCCTTCTACGCCGGCACCGCCCTGCTCAGCCACGACTGTCCGCAGACGGGATGGCGAGCCGTCGGCGTGGCCGCGCTCGTCCTGACGGTGTGCGCGGTGGGCACGGCGCTGGTGAGCCTCGTCGCGCTGGTGGCGCCGTCCACGGTCGCGGCCATCGACGTGCCCCGGAAGGCCGAAGCCGAGGCCGTCCGTGGGTGAGCCGAGGATCAGCGTCGACGTGGGCGACCCGACGCCGCCGTACGAGCAGGTGCGCCGCCAGGTGCTCCAGCTCGTACTGTCGGGACAGCTGCGGGCCGGCGACCGACTTCCGCCGCTGCGCCAGCTGGCGGGCGACCTCGGGCTCGCAGTCGGGACGGTGGCGCGGGCGTACGCAGAACTCGAGGACGCCGGCGTGCTCGAGTCCCGGCGCGGAGCCGGCACCAAGGTGGCGCCGGGCGTGGAGTCGGACCCCGGGCGAGCCCTCGAGAACCTGGCGCGCGCCTACCTCGCCCGGGCCACCGAGCTCGGGGTACCCGCCGCGGAGGCGGCGCAGGCCGTACGGCTCCTGGTCGAGTGACGATCCCCCGCGCGCTGCCTAGGCTGGGGACAGGAGGTGTCCCCATGACCCAGCCCACCCAGCCCCGCCACCTGCCCGTGCTCCCCGACGCCGACTGGCAGCGGGTCCTGTGCATCGTGGCCCACCCCGACGACATGGAGTACGGCACCTCCGCCGCCGTGCACACGTGGACCCAGCGCGGGATCGAGGTGGCGTACGTGCTGCTCACCGCCGGGGAGGCCGGGATGTCCGAGGCACCCGAGGTCGTCGCCCCGATCCGCGCCGCAGAGCAGCGGCGCGCGTGCGACATCGTCGGAGTCCGAAGCCTCACCATCCTCGATCACCCCGACGGCATGCTCGAGCCGGGCCTGGACCTGCGTCGCAGCGTCGCCCGGGAGATCAGGAAGTTCCGCCCCGACGTCGTCGTGACGGGCGAGTTCTCGTTCGAGGCCTACGGCAGCCTCAACCAGGCCGACCACCGCGCGGCGGGGATGGCCGTCATCGACGGGACCCGCGACGCCGACAACACGTGGGTCTTCCGGGAGTTGGCCGAGGACGAGGGGCTGACCAAGTGGAGGACCAAGGCGATCCTTGTCGCCGGGTCGGCCGAGCCCACCCATGCGCTGGCCGTCGACCAGTCCGCCGTGGACGCATCGGTGCAGTCCTTGCAGAGCCATGAGGCCTACCTGCGCCACGTGGTCGGCCACCCGGATCCGGCTGACTTCATCCCCGAGATTCTGCGCGGAGGGGGTTTGGCTGCGGGGACCGACTTCGCGGTGCCGTTCCGCATCCATGACCTGGCGGGCTTGGCCGGCTGAACGGCTGAGCCGGATCAGACTTCAGCGCGGACCGTGGGTGTTGAGCCACAGCACCGGGCCGGGCAGGGTGCCGCCGAGGTCAGCGATGGCCGCCAGCGACTTGCCGGTGTAGACGGGCTCCAGTTCCATGCCCTGCTCGGCGGCGGCGCGGACCATCGCGACCGAGGCCGGCGTCGGGTCCCCGTACGTCGCGCCGAGCCAGTCGTCGCGGGCGTCGAGGTCCCCCACATCCAGCGTCGGCACGTCGTCGGCTCCGCGCTTGCGCAGCAGCTCACCCGTGGCGTTGGCGAGGCGGACGAGCACGTCGGCGTCCAAGGGGAACGAGTCATTGACCACGGCCCCCAGCACCCGAGTGCGCAGGCCCGCGAGTCGAAATCCCAGCGCGAGCCCGGCGACCGTGCCGCCCGACCCGACCGGGACGACGCAGGTGCCCGGCTCCGGCAGCAACCCCTCGCGGACCTGCTCGGCGATCTCGAGCGCGGTCTCCACGTAGCCGAGCGTGCCGACCGGGTTCGAGCCTCCGGCGGGCAGATACCAAGGCAGCCGCGGCAGAGCGCCGCCGAGCGAGTGCCGGGCGAGGATCGCGGGCGCCGCCAGCTTGAGCCGCAGGGTGCTGGGGAAGCGGTAGAGGGTCGCGGGCGAGGCGACGAGCCGGTCCCACTGCTCACGGACGTGGTCGTCGATCGGCTGCTCGACCAGCCCCAGCACCGTGTTCAGCCCGTGCTCAGCTCCGTACCTGGCGCATGCGAGACCCCAGTGCGTCCCGATGCCGCCGACGGTGAAGATCGTCCGCACGCCACGGCGCTGGGCCTCGGGGATGATCCACTCGAGTTTGCGGACCTTGTTGCCGGCCCACGCGCCGTCCCCGAACTCGTTCTCGGCCTTGCACCACACCTCGGCGTCGATGCCGGGCAGTTCGAGGCGCCGCACCGAGGTGGGGACGCTGCCCAACGGCGTACGGACCAGTCCGAGGTCTGGCCAGCGCCGCGCGAGGTGGCTGCTCACTGCTCGACGTCAGCCTTGATCCGCTCGAGGGTCTGTCGCATCCCGTCGACCAGCTCGGCGGTGAAGGCCTCCTGGCCACCGAAGGCGGCCTTGGTCAGGCGCAGCGAGATCGCGCTGATGCCATCGGGCACCACCCGCTGGTGCACCAGGTGGGTGCCGCCGTCCTCGGTCGGGGTCAGCGTGTAGGACCAGATCGACTTGTTCTCCTTGATCCGGAACGCGATCTCCTCGTGTGGGGAGTACCGGACCACCTTCGCCTGGGTCGGCCACACCTGCCAGCCGCGCCGGTTGATGTTGAACAGTTGGCTGCCGAGCCGTACGGGGGCTCCGCCCCGCAGGAAGCTCTTGACCACCTGCGGACTCCACCGCGCCATCCGCGGCAGGTCGGACACCAGCGCCCACACTCGCTGGGGCGGTGCGGCGATGTCGATGGACTGCTCCAGCAGGGGTGCGACGGTCTCGGTCATGTCGGCACGATAGGTCGTGCCCAGGTGATGCGCACCACTCCGGTCGCAGACAACGCGATTTATGACTCGTCGGCGCGGGCAGGACCACCCGTGAGTCAGCAGACACTCAGGTGCCAGAGGAGGAACCATGTCGGCTTCCGGTGACGCCGAGTCTCAGGCCTGACGCTCGGCCCACCAGGCGCGCAGCGCGGCCTCGGCGGCCTCGGGGGCCTGGGGGCCTGCGTCCATCCGCAGCTCCAGCAGGAACTTGTACGCGGCGCCCACCTCACGCCCCGGCCCGATGCCCAGGATCTCCATGATCTGCGTGCCGTCGAGATCGGGGCGGATCGCGTCCAGCTCCTCCTGCTCCGCCAGCCGGTCGATGCGCTCCTCGAGCGAGTCGTACGTGCGCCGCAGGCGGTCAGCCTTGCGCTTGTTGCGCGTGGTGCAGTCGGCGCGGGTGAGGATGTGCAGCCGCTGCAGCTGGTCCCCGGCGTCGCGGACGTAGCGCCGCACGGCCGAGTCGGTCCACTCGCCCGTCCCGTACCCGTGGAAGCGCAGGTGCAGCTCGACCAGCTTGCTGACGGCGTCGATCTCGTCGTTGGAGAAACGGAGCGCCTTCATCCGCTTGCGGGTGATCTTGGCGCCGACCACGTCGTGGTGGTGGAAGGTCACCACGCCGCCCGCCTCGAACCGGCGGGTCTTGGGCTTGCCCACGTCGTGCATGAGCGCGGCGAAGCGGGACACGAAGTCCGGCCCCGTACCGAGCCGGTGCTCCAGGTCGATCGACTGCTCGAGCACGGTCAGCGTGTGCTCGTAGACGTCCTTGTGGCTGTGGTGTTCGTCCCGCTCCAGCGCCAGCGCGGGCAGTTCGGGCAGCACGTGGGCCGCCAGGCCCGTCTCGACGAGCAGCGTCAGCCCGAGTCGCGGGTACGGCGCACAGACCAGCTTGACCAGCTCGTCGCGCACCCGCTCCGCGGAGATGATCTCGATGCGTCCGGCCATCTCGGTCATCGCCTGCACCACCTCGGGGGCAGGCGTGAACCCGAGCTGCGCGGCGAACCGGGCAGCACGCATCATCCGCAGCGGGTCGTCGGAGAACGACATCTCCGGCGTCCCCGGGGTGCGCAGCGTGCGCGTGGCCAGATCGACCAGGCCGCCGTACGGATCCTCGAACTCGCGGCCCGGCACGGACACGGCCATTGCGTTGACCGTGAAGTCGCGGCGGCGCAGGTCGCCCACGAGCGAGTCGCCGTAGTTGACCTCCGGCTTGCGTGAGGACGGGTCGTAGGACTCCGAGCGGTACGTGGTGATCTCGACCTGCCACGCCCCCTTGCGGCAGCCGATGGTGCCGAACGCGCGCCCCATGTCCCACGTCGCGTCCGCCCAACCCTTGAGCAGTCGCTCCGTGACGTCGGGGTGGGCGCTGGTGGTGAAGTCGAGGTCGTTCTGGAGCCGACCGAGCATGGCGTCGCGCACCGGTCCGCCCACGAGGGCGAGTTCCTCGCCGGCCTTCGCGAAGCGGGCCCCGAGTTCGTCGATGACCTCGCCGATGCGGTCGAGTTCGGCGCCCACGCGCTGCTGCACCTCGGCGATGCGCATGGGTGCGGGAGGAGTCTCGGACACGACAGGTCACTCTACGTGGGGGACCGCATGGGGTGAGCAACTAGAGTCGGCCCGTGCCCGGTCCCGACGTCTGCCCTGCCCCATCGAGGGCGGCATGGTCGCGTGGGGTTGCGGTGTGGTGCATGCTCGCGGCGATCCTGATCCCGGGGCTCGCGCTCAGCACGCTCGGGCTCGCGACGCCGGCCGAGGCCGCGCCTCGCAAGGCCGCCCGGGCGGAGCAGGACCCCTTGTCGGTCCAGCTCGATGCGCTGACGCCGAGCATTCCCACCAAGGGCCGCATCACGATCAGCGGCACCGTCACCAACACCACCGCCGAGGCCTGGGGCGCGGTCAACCTGCACGCGTTCCGCTCCCTCACCCCGATCCTCGACACGGCATCGCTGGCCACCAGCGCCGCACTGGAGCCGGACGAGTTCGTGGGCGAGCGCATCGTGGAACCGGGCAGCTTCGAGACCGTCGAGACCCTCGCGCCCGGTCAGGTGCAGTCGTTCACCCTGTCCTTCCCCGTCTCCCAGCTCGAGGTGAGCGAGGACGGGGTCTACTGGATCGGCGTCCACGCGCGCAGCGGCGAGGAGACGTACGGCCGCGCACGCACCTTCATCCCGCTGGAGTCGCTGGCCAAGAACCAGAGCGGCGCGACCGTGTCCGTCGTGGTGCCGATCCGCGCCGGGGTCTGGTTCCGCCCCGACGGGTCGCTGGACCGCGTGGGACGGTGGACGCGGTGGCTCTCCCCCGGCGGGCGGCTGCACTCGATGCTCGAACTGGGCGCCCCGCAGCAGCAGGCGAACGTCTCGTTCCTCGTCGACCCGGCCGTCCTCGCGGCGGTGACGCGCCTCTCGAACGGCAACCCGCCGCGGTCGATGGACACGGTGACCACGCCTGAGCCGACCGAGACGGCGACTCCCGACGGTGTCGACGAGCCCGTCGACACCGCGCCCACCACTCCCGTGAGCCCAGGGGCCATCGAAGGCACCGAGCCCAACCAGTCGACCCGCCGGGCTCAGCAGGCCGCCACCGAATGGTTGGCGACCTTCCGCTCCGTCAGCGTCGGCCGCGACCTCCTCGCCCTCCCCTACGGCGACATCGACGCCGCGTCGGCAGCCCAGCACGCCCCCGACACGCTGGCCACGGCGCAGGCCCGCAGCGCCGACGTCATGACGCAGCTGGGACTCACCGCCAGGCCGACGCTGGCCCCTCGTACGGGGGTGCTGCCCGCCAGCGCCGTCGCACAGACATCCGCCGACACCCTGCTCCTGCTCTCCGATTCGGCTCTTCCCCTGGTCGAGCCCTCGCCGACGGGGACGTATCTGCTGGACGGTCGCACCGTCCTGGTCACCAGCAACGGCGCGGCGGCGGGCGGTCCCCGACCGGGCGCGGCCGACGACCCGCTGGCCTTGCGCCAGCGCCTCCTGGCCGAGGCCGCCGTACGGCTCGAGAGCGGTTCGACCGCACCCGTCGTCCTGTCCTTGCCCGCCGACTGGAACCCCGAGCGCCCCGAGCGGCTCCTCGAAGGCCTCGCCCAGCCGTGGCTGAGCGTCGCGCCGGCCTCCGAGGTCGCGGCGGGAGCACCGGCCGCAGCCTCCCCCGAGGACCTGCTGTGGACCGAGGCCGACGAGGAGGCGTCCCTGCCCGAGTACGTGTACTCGCGGGCCTCCGAGCTGCTCGACGCGGCGACGCTGACCGAGGAGGTCGTGACCCAGCAGACCACCATCGTGGGCCAGGTGAGTGACGAGATCCTGGCGGCACTGTCGGAGACTCGGCGCCCGCGACCGCAGGAGTCCGGGTTCAGGATGAGCGCCACCGAGCGCCGTCTGTTGAGCACGTTCGCCGACATCACCGTCGAGGTGCCCCCCGCGGTGACGTTGACCAGTTCGAGTGGCCCCGTGGGCACCACGATCGTCAACAGCACCGACCTCAGCGTCACCGTACGCATCGCCGCGGAGTCCGAGCCGGGCCTGGCCCTCGAGAAGGCCGAGCCGCTGACGCTGGCACCGCAGTCGCGCCGCCGCGTGCTGCTGGACATGAAGACCACCCGCGACGGCCGCTACGACGTGGAGATGCTGGTGACCAGCGAGTCCGGTGTCCCGCTGGGCGCCACCGCGACCCTCCCCGTACGGTCGGCCGTGGTCGCCGACGGCTTCTGGATCGTCGCAGCCGTGGGGGCGGGACTGCTCTTCATCATGGTCGTCTACCGCATCGCGCGGCGGGTCAAGGACGTGCGCGCCGGGGAGCCCGTACGCCCCCCGGTCTGGGAGTCTGAGCCGGAGACGGAGTCTGGGCCTGAGTCCGAGTCTGGGCGGGAGTCGGGGCCTGACGCCAGCTCGGACCAGCCCACCGAGGAGAAGGCGTGAGCGAGCAGGGTCAAGGCGGCGCGGACCGCAGCATCCTGTCGTCGTCTGCGGTGATGGCGGCCGGCACCGTGGTGTCTCGCCTGTCCGGATTCGTACGCTCCGCGCTGCTCGTCGCGGCGCTCGGCACCAGCCTGCACGCCGACATCTTCACGCTGGCCAACACCGTGCCGAACATGGTCTACATCCTGGTCGCGGGCGGACTCTTCAACGCCGTCCTCGTGCCGCAACTGGTGCGGGCCATGAAGAACGACGCCGACGGCGGGGACGCGTACGCGAACCGCGTCATCACACTCGCGGGCCTGTTCCTCGCGATCGTGAGCATCGTGCTCGTCGTCGCCGCGCCCGTGGTGATGTCGATCTTCCTCGACTCCTCGTGGGACAGCCCGCAGGTGGCGGCGCAGCGGGACTCCGTGATCGCCTTCGCGCGGTTCTGCCTGCCGCAGGTCTTCTTCTACGGCATGTACGTCCTGGTCGGGCAGGTGCTCAACGCGCGCGGCCGATTCGGCCCGATGATGTGGGCGCCGATCGCCAACAACGTCATCTCGGTGGCGGTGCTCGTCGTCTACCTGCTCGCCTTCGGGCCGGCGCGCGGTGCCGAGGTCTTCGGGCCGTTCTCGACGGGTCAGGAGGCGTTGCTGGGGCTGGGTTCCACGCTCGGCATCGCGGTCCAGTTCGCCGTCCTCGTCCCGTTCTTGGGCAAGGCCGGGTTCCGCTACCGCCCCCGTTTCGACTTCCGCAACGCGGGCCTGGGCCACACGCTGCGGCTGGGGACGTGGACGATGCTGTTCGTCCTGGTCAACCAGATCGCCTACGCCGTGGTCGTACGGCTCGCCTCGGGCGGCACGATCGACGATCCCACGGGCGGCAACACGGGCTACACCGTCTACTCGAACGCGTTCCTGATCATGATGGTGCCGCACTCGATCATCACGGTGTCGCTGGCCACGGCCCTGCTGCCCCGGCTGTCCTCGTACGCCGAGGAGGGGTCGCTGCGCCAGCTCGGCACGACGGTGGGCGCCGGGTTGCGCACCTCGTTGGCCGTCATCATTCCGTTCGTGTTCCTCATGCCGGCTGTGGCCGGCGACGCAGCCCGGCTGATGTGGGGCTGGGGTGCGGGCGCCCAGGACTACCGCAGCTTCGTGCCGTCCCTGGTCCTGTTCGGTCCCGGACTGCTCTTCTTCACCGTCCACTACTTCGTGCTGCGCGGCTTCTATGCGCTGGAGCGCACGCGCGTGGTGTTCTTCATCCAGCTCGTGGTGGCCTCGATCAACGTGGCGATGGCGCTGCTGATGGTGCACGTGGTGCTGCCCAACGACACGGCGCCCGCGCTGGTGGTGGCGTACGGCTCCGCGTACTGCGTGGGAGCCGCGGTCTCGTACGGGGTCCTGCACCGCGCCGTCGGGCGCCTGGGGACCCGGGCCAGCGTGGGCTTCGTGGCCCGGATGGTCCTCGCCGCCCTCATCGGGGCCGCGATCGCGTGGCTGCTGCGGTTCGGGGCGGACGAGCTCATCGGGGCCAGCGCGTCGCGCTGGTGGACGCTACTGCGGATCGCCGTCATCGGTGGCGGCGGGCTGGTGTCGACCATCGTCGCGGCACGCATGATGCGGGTGCGAGAGGTGACGGATGTGATCGACACCGTGACGTCGCGCATTCGTCGCTCCTAAACCTGCCTACGATGGCGACAGGTCGACAGCAGGTGGCGCACGCACGGCGTCGCGCGGCGGG
This sequence comes from Actinomycetes bacterium, assembly GCA_023460975.1. Taxonomy (GTDB): domain Bacteria; phylum Actinomycetota; class Actinomycetes; order Propionibacteriales; family Nocardioidaceae; genus Nocardioides. The sequence goes on along the minus strand of JAEWOG010000088.1, from coordinate 39,947 downwards.
GAATTGAGGTGAGCGGGGTGGGCATGACGCTCAACGCCGGCGACCTCCTGGCCGAGCGGTACGTGCTCGCCGACCTGCTTGCGGAGGTCAGCGCGGGCCGATTCTGGCGGGCCCACGACCGGGTCCTCGAACGCGACGTGGCCGTCCACCTGCTCTCCCGCTCCGACCCGCGCTCCGCAGGGTTGCTCGAGGCCGCGCGCACGGTCGCGCCGCTGACGGATGCCCGCGTGCTGCGCGTCCTGGACGCAGACGAGTGGGGGTCGTCCTGCTTCGTCGTCAACGAGTGGGGCAGCGGGCGTTCCCTGGACCACCTGCTCGCGGCCGAGGGGCCGATGTCGTCGCGCCGGGCGGCGTGGATCGTGGCCGAGGTGGCCGACTCGCTGGCCCTGGCCCACGACCAGGGCCTGGCGCACGGGCGCCTCATGCCGGAGAACGTCCTCATCGACCACCACGGCAAGGTGCGCATCATCGGCTTCGGCGTCGAGGCCGCCCTCTACGGCCTGCCGCCGGGCCGCATCAAGGTGGATCACACCGACCTGGTGGCGCTGCTGTACGCCTGCCTCACCGGCAAGTGGGCGGGAGTGTCTCCGTCCTCCCTGCCGGCCGCCCCGAGCTGGCACGGCACAGTGCTGCGGCCCCGGCGGGTGCGGGCAGGGATCCCGCGCATCCTCGACGCTCTGTGCGAGGAGACCCTCAACCCGATGGCGCCGACCCGTACGGCCTCCCAGCACGGCCACGACGTGACGGGTGCCGCGGGGATCTCCGCGCTGCTGATGGAGTTCGTCGGGGAGCCGGGCGACCTGGTCCAGGCGACGCAGGACGTGCCAGTCGTGCCGGCCCTGCCGCCGTGGCCCGCCCTGCCCGTACGAGACACCCCGGCCCCGGTCACGGAGGCCGAGGCTCCGGCTCCGGCTCCGGCTCCGGCTCCGGCTCCGGCTCCGGCTCCGGCTCCGGATCCGGCTCCGATCGAGGAAACGCCGCCCCAGCCTGAGGAGACCGACGAGCCGACCGAGGTCGCTGACCCCGAGGCGTCGGTCGACATCCCGACGGAGGCCGGGCTGCCGGTGTTCCTCGAGGACGGCGACGAGGTCGACTGGGTGCGTACCCGCAGCGAACCCCCGCCCCCTGCCCCCGAGCTGCCGCAGGTCGTACGGCCCCTCTTCGCACCGGACCCGCCCGACGGCGAGCCCGTCCGCCGCCCGCGCCCCGGGGCCCGCATCCCGGAGCCCGAGTTCTGGCCGTGGGACAGCACCGGCGACGGTACGGACGCCGCCCAGGCACACCTCGCGTCGTGGCTGACCTCGACGGGTTCGGGAACCGGCAGCCTGACCGGAACCCAGGATCGCGTCCCCGGACGCTCGTGGTTCCGGCTCGGGGTGGTCGTGGCCGCCACCGCGGTGATCCTCGTCCTGGCGACCTTGGCCTGGCACTTCGCCGGTGACGCGGGGGACGGCCCCTCCCCCAGCGGCGGCGACGAGCAGCCGGCGCCGCCGGGAGACCCCACCCCGTTCAGCGACCTCAGCGCCAAGGACTTCGACCCGCAGGGGGCCGAGCCCCGTACGGAGAACCCCGAGCTCGTGCCGCTGGCCCTCGACGGCAATCCGGCGACCGCGTGGCGTACGGCGGGCTACGAGCAGAACTTCGGTCCGGGCGGCCTCAAGACGGGCGTCGGCCTGGTGGTGAACCTGCACAAGGCGCAACTGGTCCGGGAGTTGACGGTGACCGTGGACGGCGGCCCGACGACGGTGCAGGCCTTCGTCACCGACGCGGCGCCGACCGGGATCGCAGATTTGGAGCCGGCCGGGGTCACCTCGGGGACCGGTGCCCTCGAGTTTGCGTTCGACGAGGCCGTGGGCGGGCGCTTCGTCACGATCTGGCTCACCTCGGTGCCTGAGGTCGACGGCAGCTTCCGCGGCGCCATCGCCGAGATCGAGGTCCGCGGATGAGCGTCGAGACCCGCGAGGACGCCGAGCTGCTCCGCGCCCACGTGGAGGGTGATGCGGAGGCCTTCGGCATCCTCTTCGCCCGCCACCGCGACCGTCTGTGGGCCGTCGCCCTGCGCACGATGGGCAACCCCCATGACGCCGCCGACGGGCTGCAGGACGGGATGGTCGCCGCGTTCCGGCGCGCCGGTTCGTTCCGTGGGGACGCGGCGGTCACGACCTGGCTGCACCGCGTCGTGGTGAACGCCTGCCTGGACCGCATCCGGGCCGCCAAGGTGCGCCGGGCCGAGGCCCTCCCCGACGACCTGGACGACGGCGCTGACCGCGGGGCACTGGTCTCCGCCACCCCAGCGGACGTGGACCCAGCCGAACGGGCCGAGGTCAGGGAGCGGCGCGAGCGCGTGCTCGACGCTCTTCGTACGCTGCCCGAGGAGCAGCGCGCGGCGCTGGTCCTGGTGGACATGGAGGGCTACACGGTGGCCGAGGTCGCCGTGATGCTCGACTGCGCCGAGGGCACGGTGAAGTCGCGGTGCTCGCGAGGCCGCAAGCGGCTGGCGGAACTCCTCGGCGACCTGAGGCCCTCTCCCCCTGCCAGCGAGCCGGGGAACCGGGCCGCTGCGCCTGACGTCCCATCCTCGAGCGGTCCCCGGGCTCCCCCCGGCTGAGGACCGCCGTCGGCGTGGGCAGGCCTGCCCGTACGCCCCCCCGACCCATCCACTCACGACTCTGGCCCCACGACTCTGGCCACCCGAGGAGGTGCGCATGACCCCGCAGCAGCCGCTGGACCCCGACGAGGCAGTGCGCCGCCTGCTCGCTGACGCGCGCCACGACGCTCCCGTGCCCGAGGATGTCGTACGCCGGCTCGACGCGACGCTCGCCGACCTCGTCGCCGAGCGCTCCGCCGAGACCATTGGCACCGACAAGCCCGGCCTCACCGATGCACCGGTGGTCGACCTCGCGGCCCGCCGCCGACGACGCCTGGGTGGAGCAGTCCTCGCCGCCGCCTCGGTCGCGGTGGTCGCCGGGTTGGCGTTGCCCCAGGTGCTGCCGCGCCCGGTCGACAACGACACGGCCGGCTCGGCGTCCGCCGGCAGCGCGGAGGAGTCGTCCACGCCCGCTCCGGCCGCCAAGAGCGAGACGCTCAGCGAGAGCTTCTCGGGCGATGTGCCGGACACGGACGACCCGACCACGGAGACCATGCCCCGAGCCATGCCCGGCCCGGTGGAGCTCTCCTCGCAGGATCTGGACGCGACCACGCTGGCGCTGCTCGGGACCGGCGGGCAGCCGATGGCCACCTTCTCCGTCGACCTGGGGGCGTGCAGCCAGGTGGCCCGCTCACGCGACGAGGTGCTGCCCGTGGTCTTCGACGGAGCCGAGGCGCTGGCGGTGTGGCTCCCGCGCCAGGAACCGACGCGGGTGGTCGTGCGGCGCTGCGCCGACGGCGTACGGCTCTGGTCGGCCCCGCTGCGCTGACCCGGGCCGGTCCACGATCGGTCGGGGGGAACAACGCTGCCCTACGATCGGTTGCGACGGGTACGGGTCCACGCCCGTCCCCGATTTCCAGTCAACGGTGCTCAGGAGCGTCATGTCCGACCAGGTTCGCAACGTCATCATCATCGGCTCGGGGCCCTCGGGCTACACCGCAGCCGTGTACGCGGCCCGCGCCGCTCTCGAGCCCCTGGTCTTCGAGGGGTCCGTGACCGCCGGCGGCGCGCTGATGAACACCACCGAGGTCGAGAACTTCCCCGGGTTCCGCGACGGCATCATGGGTCCCGCCCTGATGGATGAGATGCGCGCCCAGGCCGAGCGCTTCGGTGCCGAGCTCGTCGCCGACGACGTGGTCGAGGTCGACCTCACCGGCGACATCAAGATCGTCAAGACCGCCACGGACACCTTCCAGGCGCGCACGGTGATCCTCGCGACCGGGTCGGCCTACCGCAAGCTCGGCCTGCCTCGCGAGGAGGAGCTGTCCGGCCGCGGCGTGTCGTGGTGCGCGACGTGCGACGGCTTCTTCTTCCGCGACCAGGAGATCGCGGTCATCGGCGGCGGCGACTCGGCCGTCGAGGAGGCCACCTTCCTGACTCGCTTCGCGTCCAAGGTCTACCTCGTGCACCGTCGCGACGAGCTGCGCGCCTCGAAGGTGATGGCCGAGCGTGCCTTCGCCGACCCCAAGCTCGAGATGGTGTGGAACAGCGAGGTCGCCGAGATCAAGGGCGACGACCGCCTCGAGGGCATCGTCCTGCGCGACACCCAGACCGGCGAGACCAAGGAGCTGGGCGTCACCGGCCTGTTCATCGCGATCGGCCACGACCCCCGCTCGGAGATCGTCAAGGGCCAGGTCGACATCGACGACGAGGGCTTCGTGAAGGTCGCCTCCCCCTCCACCGCCACCAACCTGCCGGGCGTCTTCGCCGCTGGTGACCTGGTCGACCACACGTACCAGCAGGCCATCACGGCCGCTGGCACCGGGTGCGCCGCGGCGCTGGACGCTGAGCGGTACGTCGCCGCGCTCGACCACGCCGCCTCCACCGCCGGCTCGGCCGCCGACACCGCCGCCGCCCTCGCCTGAGCTCGCCTCATGCGTCGCAGGTTCCCCCGCAGAAGCGGGGGAACCTGAACTTCTCGGGGTGTGCACACCACTCGAAGTTCACGACACGCCCATGAAGTCCGCGGCCCTGGCCCACTGGTCCAGACCACCAGTCCGTACGAGGGCCGTACGAGACCGCGGCTCGAGGCCTGAGCCGGGAACAAACTGTCAGCCCCGTGGTGTTGACTGGTTCGTACGGCTGAACACCCGATTCACCGATCATCATTCGAGGAGCACATCGTGGCCAACATTGCCGCCGTCACGGACGCTGAGTTCGACGCTCAGGTCCTCAAGTCCGACAAGCCCGTTCTGGTCGACTTCTGGGCGGAGTGGTGCGGTCCGTGCCGCCAGGTCGCCCCGATCCTCGACGAGCTGAACGCCGCTCACGGCGACAAGCTGACGTTCCTCAAGATGAACGTCGACGAAAACCCCGTCACGCCGTCGTCCTACCGCGTCACCGGCATCCCGACCATCAACGTCTACTCCGGTGGCGAGGTCGTGAAGTCGATCGTGGGCGCCAAGCCCAAGGCGGCGCTGCTCAAGGAGCTCGAGGGCTTCATCTGAGCCCAGTTCCACCAGCTTCGCGGAGGCGGTCCGGCACGGCGTGAGCCGTACGGGCCGCCTCGTGCTGTGTCCCGAGGTCGCGCGGCGCGCCGTGTGGGTGGGGGCGCGGCTGCGGGGCGAGTCCTCCCCGGACGCGGCCCAGGGCCTGGCCCACCTCGTCGAGCCACGTGAGGGCCGTACGCAGGTCCAGCCTCATGCGAGGGTGGCGAGCGTGGGGACGTTGGACGGCGAATCCCACTCCCTCAAGGAGTGCCTGGGAGTGGTGGCAGCCGTCGGCGCCAGCGTCGAGGGGCAGCCGTGCGTCGGCGAAGGTCTCCACGAGCGCGATCTCACGTCGCACCAGGTCCTTGGCCATCGCTTGGACGAGCAACTTGGCACCGACCACAGCGGGCATCACATCGGTGACGACGAGGTCGACCATCACGACGGCTTCGCGGGCGGGCGGCGCGGTGGGAAGTGCGGCCAGTCCCGGCAGCAGCGCGGCAGGCGCGTACGTCACGACTCCCACGGGGCGCTGGGCGTCGCGCGGGCCGTCGAGGAGCACCTGGCCACACACGCCCCACGTCTCCAGGACGGTCGTACGCCACGCAGCCCGAGCCGCTGAGGCTCCCGCGGCGTTGAGCCCGACGGAGTCGAGGGGAGCGAGGATCCACCGCGTGCACGCTGCACACGATCCCTCGGGGATCTGGGTCGTGCCTGTGTCGAGCGGTACGGCCCGCCGTCCCATGACTCCACCTCCGCGTCCCGGCCCGGTGAGGGGCCGACCTGTCCTCGTGGCGATAACCACATGTTAGGCCGGGCCAACGCCTGAGAGGATGGGCTTGTGCGCCAGATCCGTCAGAGCAAGAAGTTGAGTGGTGTCCGCTACGACGTGCGGGGTCCGATCCTCGCCGAGGCACAGCGCCTCGAGGCGGAGGGTCACCGGATCCTCAAGCTCAACATCGGCAACACGGCACCGTTCGGCTTCGATGCGCCCGAGACGATCTTGGCCGACATGGTGCACCACCTGCCCACCTCCGCCGGCTACAGCGACTCGCGCGGCATCTACTCGGCCCGTACTGCGGTGATGAACTACTACCAGTCGCGCGGTCTCATCGAGACGCGCGTCGAGGACATCTTCATCGGCAACGGCGTCTCCGAGCTCATCTCGATGGTCCTCCAGGCCTTCGTGGACGACGGCAACGAGATCCTCGTGCCCGCGCCCGACTACCCGCTGTGGACGGGTGCGGTCACGCTGTCCGGCGGAACCCCCGTGCACTACCGCTGCGACGAGGAGAACGGGTGGAACCCCGACCTCGCCGACATCGAGTCCAAGATCACCGAGAACACCCACGCGATCGTGATCATCAACCCCAACAACCCGACGGGCGCGGTGTACTCCGAGGACGTCGTCAAGGGCCTCATCGACATCGCACGGCGCCACGATCTCGTGGTGTTCGCGGACGAGATCTACGAGAAGATCCTGTTCGACGACGCGGTGCACCACCACGCGGCCACCTTCGCCGCGGACGACGTGTTGTGCCTGACCTTCAGCGGCCTGTCCAAGGCGTACCGGGCGTGCGGTTTCCGCGCCGGCTGGCTCATGGTGTCGGGCCCCAAGGAGCTCGCGGCGGACTTCCTCGAAGGCCTCACCCTGATCGCCAACATGCGTATGTGCGCCAACGTCCCCGGCCAGCACGCGATCCAGACCGCCCTGGGCGGCTACCAGTCGGTCGAGGAACTCATCGTCCCGGGCGGTCGGTTCTACGACCAGGCCATGCTGGCGGACCGGCTGCTCAACGAGATCCCCGGCGTCTCCAACGTACGACCGAGGGGTGCGCTGTACTGCTTCCCGCGTCTCGACCCGCAGGTGTACGCCATCGATGACGACCAGGAGTTCGTGATCGACCTGCTCCGGGCGAAGAAGATCCTGGTGACCCACGGCACCGGGTTCAACTGGTTTGAGCCCGACCACTTCCGCCTCGTCGCGCTGCCCGAGTCAGGCGTCCTGGAGGAAGCCATCGGGCGCATCGCCGACTTCCTCGCCACACGCCGTTCCTGACCCTCGGTGGCTGGCGTCACGGTGCCCAGGGGGTGACTGGGCGGGCGCCGGGTCCGTACGCTTCGCCGCATGCGCGACATCACCTATCCCCCGATCATCATGACGGCCAAGCTGGCCTTCAAGGCGCTCGGCCAGACGCTCGTCCTGACCGGCACCGACAACGTGCCCCGATCGGGCGGCGTGCTGCTCGCTGTCAACCACATCGGCTACGCCGACTTCGTGTACGGCGGCCTCGCCGCCAACCCGTCGGGGCGCCTGGTCCGATTCATGGCGAAGAAGGAGATCTTCGACCACCCCGTCGGCGGTCCCGTGATGCGTTCGATGCACCACATCCCGGTCGATCGCGGCGATGGCATCGGGTCGTACAAGGAGGCGGTCGCCTACCTCAAGTCCGGCGAAGCGGTCGGGATCTTCCCCGAGGCCACGATCTCGCGCGCGATGGAAATGAAGGACTTCAAGACCGGGGCCGTACGCATCGCAGCCGAAGCCGGAGTTCCGATCGTGCCCGTGGTGCTGTGGGGCACCCAGCGCATCCTGACCAAGGACCACCCGAAGGACCTCTCCCGGGGACGCACCATCTCGATCCGTGCCGGCGAGCTTCTCCACCCGACGGGTGAGGACCCGGTCGCCGAGACCGAGGAACTGCGCTCGCGCATGGTGCAGATGCTCGACGAGGTCATCGCGGCTCATCCTGCCGCCGAGCAGCCGCCGGGTTCCTGGTGGTTGCCCGCTCGCCACGGCGGGAGTGCCCCGACCTTGGAGCGCGCTGCCGAGATGGACGTCGAGGAGAAGCGCGAGCGCGCCCGCCGTCGTGCCGAGAAGCGTGCAGCCAAGGGCAAGTAGCCTTCGTTCATCAGCGATTAATGGCTTTGTCGACATGTCGGCAAGGCCATTAATCGTTTCAGGGGTCGAGTGCGGATGCCCGGGTCCTCGCTGGTTGAGCCCGTCGAAGCGGGTCTCGACAAGCTCGACCTTCAGGCCCCGCTGGTTGAGGTCGGCAACGCCGGGTCCTCGCTGGTTGAGCTTGTCGAAACCAAGGGTCCCGAAAGGGCTCAACCATCACACCAACGACAGCACTTTTCCTGACACGGCTTCCGCTTCTGTCAGCAAAACAGGCTTCTCAGGATGCCGTCTGCGGGACTTTCAGGCCTTGGGTGGTATGAGGGCCTACTTGACCCGCTGAACGGCCGTCAGAACGCCTCTGAGAGCTTTTCGGGCCTCCCGGGAACCGTCTTGTTCCACGTGAAACGAAAGAGGCCCGAGACACGCTGTCTCGAGCCTCTTCGGCGTCAATTCGATCGTCAGATCGGGCGATCCGTCCGGTTTCGGGGGTCGATCAGGTCCACAATCCTCCGCAGATCCTCGAGGGTGGCGAACTCAATCGCGACCTTGCCCTTGGCCTTGCCCAGGTCGACCTTGACTCGAGTCTCCAACCGATCGGACAACCGGTCCGCGAGCTCCTCGAGACCGGGAGCCACGGGCTTTGCCTTGGCCGCCCGGCCCGGAGCCTTGCCGCCAACACCCAGGGACACGATCTCCTCGAGGCCTCGTACTGAGATCCCTTCAGCGACCACGCGGGAGGCCATGCGGTCCTGCAGGTCTGCGTCGTCGATGCTCAGCAGCGCCCGCGCGTGACCGGCAGACAGCACGCCAGCAGCCACGCGACGCTGGACCGCCGGCGAGAGCTTCAGCAGCCGAAGGGTGTTCGAGATCTGGGGCCGTGAACGCCCGATGCGCTGCGCCAGCTCGTCGTGTGTGCACCCGAAGTCCTCCAGGAGTTGGCCGTAGGCGGCCGCCTCCTCCAGCGGGTTCAGTTGCGAACGGTGCAGGTTCTCCAGGAGGGCATCCCGAAGCATGTCGTCATCGTCGGTCTCACGAACGATCGCCGGAATGGTCTCCCGCCCGGCCTCCTGGGACGCACGCCAGCGACGCTCACCCATGATGAGCTCGTACTCGCCCTCACCCGCCCGCCGCACCACGACGGGCTGCAGGAGCCCCACCTCTTTGATCGAGTGGACGAGCTCAGCCATGGCCTCCTCGTCGAAGACCTGACGAGGCTGCCAGGCGTTCGGACGCACCTGCCCGATGGGCAGTTCCGCGAAGTACGCACCCGCCACGAGTTCCGGACCCGCAGCTGCAACTGCTCCTACGGAAGCAACGGCCGCAGCACCGGCCTCGACGCCCCCAGGAGAAGAAGAGTTGGGTCCACCCAGCCCCGCACCGTCCGAGGTGGGGGCCTCCGTCGCCTGACTCGGTCCCGTGGGAATCAGCGAGCCGAGACCGCGGCCCAGGCCGCGTCGGGGGGTCGAACCGGACGTGCTCATGCGGGCGCTCCCTTGCTGGCGATCTCCCGGGCGGCCTCGAGATAGCTCAAGGCACCCGCTGAGCCCGGATCGTAGGTCATCACCGTCTGGCTGTACGAGGGTGCTTCGGACACGCGTACGGAGCGCGGCACTGCCGTACGGAGGACCTGGTCCCCGAAGTGGCCGCGCACCTCGTCCGCGACACCCGCAGCCAGGCGCGTACGAGCGTCGTACATCGTCAGCAGGATGGTGCTCACGTTGAGCGACGGATTCAGGTGCTTGCGCACCATGTCGACGGTCTCGAGGAGCTGGCCCAGACCCTCCAGCGCGTAGTACTCCGCCTGGATCGGGATGAACATCTCCTTGCCAGCCACCAGGGCGTTCAACGTGAGCAGGCCCAGCGACGGCGGGCAGTCCACGAACACGTAGTCGAACCGATCCTCGCCAGCTTCCGCGCCACCGATGGCGGGGTGGGCGTCCAGGGCCTTGGAGAGGCGCGACTCTCGGGCGACGACGGAGACGAGTTCGATCTCCGCGCCGGCGAGGTCGATTGTGGCCGGCACGACCCAGAGGTTGTCGAGGTCGGGGCACTCCGTCATCACCTCTGCCAGCGGCACCCCATCCACGAGCATGTCGTACGTGGAGGGCACCCCCCGACGGTGCTCGACATTGAGAGCCGTGGACGCGTTCCCCTGGGGGTCGAGGTCGATGACAAGGACGCGCTGCCCCAGCTGAGCCAGTCCGGCGGCGACGTTGACCGTCGACGTCGTCTTGCCTACGCCGCCCTTCTGGTTCGCCACCACAAACACTCGGGTGCGCTCCGGGCGGGGCGTGCGATGCCTACCTGCCAGAGCGCCCGTACGCGCGAGGACCGAGTGTTCCGCGGCCCGAGCAAGCGGTGTGCTGGCGTCCATGAAATCCTCACCGCCCGCAGCCATCTGGCCGGCCGTCGGCACCGAGAAGGCGCTGGTTTCACGTGAAACGTCGTTCGAGGAGGTCACACTCTGCTCCTGTGGATGAAGGGGGCTCTTCTGTGGAGAACCCCGCTCAGCCCCCCGTGAGGGACCGGTGGATAACTCGGTGGAAAGTCGCCCGCGCCGCGGCCCTGCAGACCACTCGAACGCACGAACATCGACCCACCCCCAGAATGAACGGATCAGCGTCCGCGGCGACGATTGCGGTTCTTCCGCTGACTTCCACTGTTCCGGAGAGGCCAACCTATCGAGGCCGGATCGGCCCAGGCCACCCGGAGGGCATATGTCGGACGCTCAACGAGGCCTTCGCCCAGAACGGTCACGGTGGGATCGCCACACCTGAACCGGGCGAGTACTTCGGCAGCCTCGTCGATCTCCGCCTCCACGGAGGAGCCCTTCATGGCGACCAGTGCCCCATGGTTGTTCACCAACGGCATCGACCAGCCCAGCAGCCGCTCCAGCGGGGCCACTGCGCGTGACGTGACAACGTCGAAGGTGCGCTTGCCGTGCAGGTCTTCCGCACGGCCTCGAATCACCTCGACATTGCTCAGCTCAAGCTCGGCTACGACCTCGTCGAGGAACGTCGTACGACGCAGGAGCGGCTCCACGAGGGTGACCGCCAGGTCCGGCCGAGCAATGGCCAGGATGAGTCCAGGAAGCCCGGCACCAGTCCCGAGGTCCACGACCGTGGCCTCCTGGTCGATGACCTCCTCCAGGACGGCACAGTTCAGGAGATGTCGGTCCCACAGCCGGGGCGCCTCGCGGGGACCAATGAGCCCTCGTACGACCCCCTCGGTGGCCAGCAGTTCCGCGTAGCGCTCGATCAGGCCCAAGCGCGCTGACGTGAACACCCTCCCCGCCGCGGACGGCGTGGAGGGTGTGCGCGGGAGATCGTCCCGCGAGGTTTCACGTGAAACGTCGTCGCTCACGCCGGAAGGATCACCACGTGACGCTTGGGCTCAGCGCCCTCCGACTCAGAGGTCAGACCAGCCGCAGTCACGGCGTCGTGGACGACCTTGCGCTCGAACGCTGACATCGGCTCGAGGGAGACCGACTCGCCGGACTCCTTGACCTGAGCGATGTGCTTCTCCGCCAGCTCCACCAGACGCGTACGGCGCTCGGCGCGGTGGCCACCGACGTCCAGCATCAGCCGGGACCGCTCGCCCGTCTCGCGGTAGACGGCCAGCCGGGTGAGCTCCTGGAGCGCCTCCAGCACCTCGCCGTTGCGGCCGACGAGGGACGACAGGTCCCCGCCGATGATGGACACGGCAGCGCGATCGCTCTCCACGTCCATGTCGATGTCCCCATCGAGATCTGCGATGTCCAGCAGCTCTTCCAGGTAGTCGGCAGCGATCTCGCCCTCGTTCTCAAGGCGCTCGACCTTCGAGGCCCGCGGGGTCTCTTCGGTCACCTCAGGGGTGTTCTCGTCGTTGCTCACTCAGCACTCCTCGTCAGTCGCCGGCCCGATGGCCGACGAAGGGTCACTTCTTCTTGCCCTTGTTGCGCTTGCTGCGCGTCTGCCGCTCGGGCTGCACGCGCGCCTGGCGACGCTCCTCGGCTGCCTGCGCCTGGGCGGCTTCCCGCTCTTCGCGCTCGATGTCCTCGGGCAGGCGCTTGCCCTTGCGGGCTGCCTTGGCACGGTCACGCTCCAACTTCGCCTCAGCCGCCGGAGTCCCGGGGGAGGGGTTGTTGCGGATCACGTAGAACTGCTGGCCCATCGTCCACAGGTTCGACGTGGTCCAGTAGAAGAGGACGCCCACCGGGAACGCGATACCACCGACCGCGAACACGACCGGAAGGACGTACAGAAGCAGCTTCTGCTGCTGTGCGTACGGACCGGTCAGCGCGTCGGCGGGCATGTTCTTGCTCATCAGCTGACGCTGGGTGAGGAAGGTCGTCGCCGTCATCGCCAGGACCAGGACCAGCGCTAGGACGCGCACGTTGAACAGGTCCGTGCTCAGGAACGTGTCGGAGATGCGCGCGCCGAAGAGCGTCGCATCGGCGAACTGGTGGTTGAGCTCCTTGGTCATCAGACCGCGCGTCGAGTCGGGCTGCTGGGCGGCCCGGTCGATCAGGCGGAACAGCGCCAGGAAGATCGGCATCTGCAGCAGGATCGGGAGACAGGAGGCGAACGGGTTGGTCCCGGCCTCCTTGTAGAGGTTCATCGTCTCCTGCGCGAGACGCTCCCGGTCGTGGCCGTACTTCTGCTGGAGCTCGCGCACCTTGGGCTGGATGAGCTGCATGTTGCGGCTCGACTTGATCTGCTTCACGAAGAGCGGGATCAACAGGATGCGGATGACCAGGGTCAGGCCGATGATCGACAGCACCCACGCGATGCCGGTCTCGGGACCGAAGACGGCTCCGAAGACCTTGTGGAAGCCCACGAGGATCGCCGAGATGGCGTAGTACAGCGGCGCCATGATCGCGCTGCCGATGTCACCGAGGAAGTCAGGCACTCATGCTCCCTGAATTAGGAGTGACCCCCGCCGATTGGCGAGGTTGGACGTCTCTGGTTGCCGCGGAGCGTCGCGGCGGGACGGGGTCGTACCCACCGGCCGCCCATGGGTGGCACCGCGCGAGGCGACGGGCACCGAGCCAAGACCCCTTGACGGCACCGTGCACGGTCACCGCCTCAAGCGCGTACGCCGAGCAGGACGGGTGGTAGCGACACACCTGGCCGTACAGCGGACTGATCAGCAGTCGGTACGCCTTCAGGAACCAGATGATGGGGTACTTCACTGCGCCACCCGCGCGAGGCAGGAGCGCAGATCGTCGCCCAACCGGTCGTACGAAGCCTCCGCCGACGCCGGCAGCGCCCGGACCACGAGCACGACACGACCCGGGAGCGCCTGCAACTGTGGCAGGTGGTCCCGGGTCAGGTGGCGGAGTCGACGCTTCACGCGGTTGCGTACGACGGCGTTGCCCACCGCTTTGCTCACCACGAAACCAACCTGAGCGGAGGACTCTGCCTCCGCATCGGTGGCCAGGTGAGCGACCACAGTGCCGCTGCCAGCCCTTCGACCGCGACGGACAGCTTCACGGAAGCCGTCTCCGTCAACGAGGCGATGGGCAGCGGGCAGCACGATGGCTCGCCGCGGTGGTCGGCCGTCAGACCGCCAGGCTCTTGCGACCCTTGCGGCGGCGAGCCGAAAGGATCGCGCGCCCGGCGCGGGTACGCATGCGAAGGCGGAAACCGTGCGTCTTGTGACGGCGGCGGTTGTTCGGCTGGTAGGTGCGCTTGCTCACGAAACTCTCCGTTGCGATCTTCTTCGGCGGGTGTCCACTCCACGGCGCGGTCGGTGCCCCCATCTGGGGCTGGCTGTTCGGCCGGCACCGCCCGCCCACGTGCTCATCAACTGCGATGAATCGTGGACATGCGGCACCCGTCGACAAGGAGCGACCTCCAAACGGTACGGGGTGCCAAACAGGAGGGTCAAACCAGCGCGGCCCGGATCGGCCCAAACCTGTGGATGAAGTCTTGCTGGTCGCCCCGAGAAGTTGTTAAGTTCCGGACTTCTGCAGCGCGCGGAGAGACGCCTCCTGACGCCGACCGCCACCAGTGTGGGCCGCGTCACATGGGCGACAAAAACCTCGCTGACCTGCAGAAACACAGAATGATCCAGGCATGGTCTGGCATCACGGGGGCTGACACAAGCGGTGCACCCCCCGGCATGCACAGGTTGTGGAAAAATCTGTGGAGACAGATGGGCGCGGCCGGATTCACGTACGACGACTTCACCCCCCGACTCCACGAAGACGACGAAGGCTGACCAGTGAGCGACCACACCCCCGACCTCGCGTCGGTGTGGACGGCGATCATCGCCGAACTACCCCCCAACCAGCGCGCCTGGCTGCGCGCCAGTCAGCCGGTGACGTTGCACGGAAGCACCGCGATCATCGAGGTGCCCAACGACTTCACCCGCGCCCAGTTGGAGGGCCGAGTCCGCAACGAGCTCGAAGACGCGCTCTCGGAATCGTTCGGCCAGGAGATCCGGGTCGCTGTCACGATCAACCCCACGCTCGAGGACTCCCTCGACTTCGAGTCACCAAGTCGTTCAAACGATATGTCGACATTTGGATCGGGTGCTGACTCCGAGGGCGACCTCGCCTCGGACGAACCCGCCCCGTCTGCTGTCGACGGCCCCTTCACTCCCACAGGACCGGTCATCGCACGCGGTGGCGACGAGGACGTGGCACAACCCACGAACCTCGCCGAACGCCGCGGAAGCGCCCTCGAAACCCGCCTCAACCCGAAGTACGTCTTCGAGTCCTTCGTCATCGGCTCGTCCAACCGCTTCCCGCACGCGGCCGCCGTCGCCGTGGCCGAGGCGCCGGGCAAGGCGTACAACCCGCTCCTGGTCTACGGCGAGTCCGGGCTCGGCAAGACCCACCTGCTCCACGCGATCGGGCACTACGTCCGGTCCCTCTACAGCAACGCGAAGGTGCGCTACGTCTCCTCGGAGGAGTTCACCAACGAGTTCATCAACGCGATTCGCGACGACCGCACCGACCGCTTCAAGCGCAAGTACCGCGACGTCGACGTCCTGCTCATCGACGACATCCAGTTCCTCGAGGGCAAGGAGCAGACGCAGGAGGAGTTCTTCCACACCTTCAACGCGCTGCACAACGCCAACAAGCAGATCGTGCTGACCTCCGACCGCTCCCCCAAGCGCCTCGAGGCGCTGGAGGACCGCCTGCGCAACCGGTTCGAGTGGGGCCTCATCACCGACGTCCAGCCGCCGGACCTGGAGACCCGCATCGCGATCCTGCGCAAGAAGGCCGCGATGGACCGCCTCACCGCTCCGCCGGACGTGCTGGAGTTCATCGCCTCCAAGATCCAGACCAACATCCGCGAGCTCGAGGGCGCGTTGATCCGGGTCACGGCGTTCGCGAACCTCAACCGCCAGGAGGTCGACATGACCCTGGCCGAGATCGTGCTCAAGGACCTGATCCCCGAGGGTGCCGAGCCCGAGATCACCCCGGCGCTGATCGTCGCCCAGACGGCGGCGTACTTCGGGGTGACGATCGAGGACCTCACCGGCCCGAGCCGCGGCCGGCACCTGACGCTGGCCCGCCAGATCGGCATGTACCTGTGCCGCGAACTCACCGACCTGTCGCTGCCCAAGATCGGTCAGCAGTACGGCGGCCGCGACCACACCACGGTCATGTACGCCGAGCGCAAGATCAATCAGCTCCTCGCTGAGCGTCGCGCCGTGTTCAACCAGGTCTCGGAGCTGACCAACCGCATCAAGATGCACGCTCGCCAGTCCTGATCGGCTCGTTGAGCGCTGCCCGCGTGGGTTGAGCGTCCCCCGCTGGTTGAGCCTGTCGAAACCAGGGCGTCCCGACAAGCTCGACGAACGTCCCCCACGTCTCGACAGGCTCGACGACCATGTGCGCGCCTCGACGACCATGGGCGTGCCCCGACGAACGTCCTCCTTCTCGTCGAATGACAATCCCGAGGACCTGTGGAGAACGTGTGGGCAGATCCGTTGTGTCATTCACAGGGCCTGTGGAACCACTGCACAACGACTCACACGTCGTGCCGTCCTCCACAGTGGCTGCCTGCACGCGCACACGGCTTCCCACACCCCCTGTGGAGAGAAAGTCACGCTCACGACCAGCGCAAACGTCAGTCCTCCACAGTTTCCACCGCACCTATGACAACCATGAACCTGTAGTTCTCGAAACGACTCACAACCTCTGAACTGCCCACGATCTGGGGAGAACCCTTCGTGAAGGGTTCGACGGGCATGGCAGGATGCACACTCCACGCGCATGTCTGCGTGGATGAAGTTCTGCCCGCATGAGTGGACGAGTCCTGCTGAGGAGACCCACGTGAAGTTTCGCGTCGAACGCGACGTGTTCGCCGATGCCGTTGCCTGGGCTGCCCGCAGCCTCCCCATCCGCCCGAGTTCGCCGGTGCTGGCTGGCCTCCTGGTCGAGGCGACCGACGAGGGTCTCCTGCTGTCGAGCTTCGACTACGAGACTTCGGCTCGCGCCTCGCTCGTCGCTGAGGTCTCTGAGACTGGGCGGGCTCTGGTCAGCGGTCGTCTGCTCGCCGATATCTGCCGCAGCCTCCCTGCCAAGCCGGTCGAGCTGAGCCTGGAGGGCCCGCGTGTCCAGCTGACCTGTGGTTCCGCGCGGTTCAGCCTGCAGATCATGCCCGTGGAGGACTACCCGACCCTTCCCGAGATGCCCCCGGTCGCGGGGTCCGTCTCGAGCGGCGAGTTTGCCCACGCAGTCGCTCAGGCGGTGACCGCCGCTGGTCGCGACGACATGCTTCCGGTCCTGACCGGTGTGCGCATCGAGATCGACGGCGCGTCGATGTCGCTGCTGGCCACCGACCGTTTCCGGCTCTCCCAGCGCGAGCTGAACTGGAGTCCGCAGTCCTCCGACCTCACGGTGGCTGCCCTGGTTCCGGCGAAGGTCTTGGGCGACACGGCCAAGTCGCTGACCTCGGGTGCCGAGGTCTCCATCGCGTTGTCCGCCACCGGTTCGGGCGAGGGCATCATCGGCTTCGAGGGCTCCGGCCTGGGTGGGCTGCGCCGTACGACCACCCGCCTCCTCGACGGCGAGTTCCCCAAGGTCCGCTCGCTCTTCCCGACAGAGCACCTCACCGTGGCCAAGGTCGCGAAGGCGGAGTTCGTCGACACGGTCAAGCGTGTGGCCCTCGTGGCTGAGCGCAACACCGCCGTCCAGCTCAAGTTCTCCGACAACCAGTTGGTGCTCGATGCCGGATCCGGCGACGAGGCTCAGGCGACGGAGGTCATCGAGGCTGCGATCACCGGCGAGGAGATCGTCACCGGCTTCAACCCGCAGTTCCTGCTCGACGGGCTGACCGCCATGGATGGCGAGGAGGTCACGTTGTCGTTCACGCAGGCAACCAAGCCCGTCGTCATCACGGGCAGCGACTCCACCGGTGAGGTCACGGACTTCCGCTACCTGCTGATGCCGCGCCGCCTGCTGGGCTGATCACGGGTGGCGGGGGTCGCGGAGCAATGCTCTCGACTCCCCCGGCCGTGCGGATAGGCTCCCCACATGGACATCGGCATCGTCGGCCTCGGCAAAATGGGCGGCAACATGCGCGAGCGCATGCGCCGCGGCGGACTCAGGGTGGTCGGCTACGACCGTGACGAGACCCTGAGTGACGTCGAGAGCATCGAAGCGTTGGTCGAGGCACTGCCCTCGCCCAAGGTGGTGTGGCTGATGGTGCCGGCAGGTGAGGTGACGCGCGGTCTCGTACGGCAGCTCGCCGACCTGCTCGGTCCCGGCGACGTGGTCGTCGACGGCGGCAACTCGCGGTGGACCGACGACATCGCCCACGCGGAACTGCTGGCCGAGCGGCAGATCGGGTACGTGGATTGCGGGGTTTCGGGCGGGGTGTGGGGCCTGGAGAACGGGTACGCGCTCATGTACGGCGGCAGCGTCGACGACGTGGCGAAGGTGCAGCCCGCGTTCGACGCTCTCAAGCCCGAGGGCGACTTCGGCTCGGTCCACGCGGGCAAGGTGGGCGCGGGCCACTTCTCCAAGATGGTCCACAACGGCATCGAGTACGCGCTGATGCAGTCGTACGCCGAGGGGTGGGAGCTCCTCGAGAAGGTCGACCTCGTCGACAACGTCACCGAGGTGTTCCGCTCGTGGCGCGAGGGCACGGTGATCCGCTCCTGGCTGCTCGACCTCATGGTCAACGCGCTGGATGAGGACCCGGGCCTGGCCTCGATCGCGGGCTACGCGGACGACTCCGGCGAGGGCCGGTGGACGGTGGAGGCCGGCATCGAGAACGCCGTGCCGACGCCTGCGATCACCGCCGCCCTGTACGCACGATTCGTCTCGCGGCAGGACGATTCGCCTGCGATGAAGGCGATCGCGGCGATGCGCAACCAGTTCGGTGGGCACGCGGTCAAGCAGGCCGGCGAGCCGACGCCCGGCTCCTAGGTCGCAGGCTTCCGTGCACGTCAGCCACCTCACGCTCCACAACTTCCGGTCCTACGCCACCCTCGACGTGGCACTCGAACCGGGCGCGACGGCATTCATCGGGCGCAACGGTCAGGGGAAGACGAACCTGGTCGAGGCGATCGACTACCTCTCGCGCCTGTCGTCGCACCGTGTGGCCAGCGACGCCCCCCTGATCCGGGCCGGGACGGACCAGGCGCTGGTCCGCGCCGCGGTGGTGAAGGACGGGCGTACGGCGCTGCTCGAGGTGGAGCTCAACCCCGGCCGCGCCAACCGCGCGCGGGTCAACCGCTCGCCGCTGCAGCGCCCCCGGGATCTGGTGGGGTTGGTGCGGACGGTGGTGTTCGCGCCCGACGACCTGACCCTGGTGAAGGGTGACCCGTCGGATCGGCGGAAGTTCCTCGACGACCTGCTGGTGCTGCGGGCGCCGCGGTTCGCCGGGGTCCGCAGCGACTACGACCGGGTCCTGAAGCAGCGCAACTCCCTGCTCAAGACGGCCGGCATCGCGCGGGGGTCCTCGCGCGACGCGGCGGTGGCGACCTTGGCGGTGTGGGACGACCACCTGGTCCGGGTCGGCACCGAACTGCTGGCGGCTCGGCTGCGTCTGGTGGAGGACCTGCGCCCCTACCTGGGCACGGCGTACGCGGCAGTCGCGCGCGGTGCCAGCCGGGACGATGCCGACATCGCGTACCGATCGAGCGTCCTCGAGGTCGCCGATCCCGAAGAGGTCCCGGAGACCAGCGGAGCGGTGGGCGACGAAGAGGCGTTGGCCGAGGCGTTCCGCACCCGGCTGGCAGAGCGGCAGAAGGATGAGTTGGACCGCGGCGTGAGCCTGGTCGGGCCGCACCGCGACGAGTTGTTGCTCTCGCTCGGCAACGCTGACCTGCGCCTTCCCGTGAAGGGGTACGCCTCCCACGGCGAGTCCTGGTCGTTCGCCCTGGCGCTGAGGCTCGCGTCGTACGACCTGCTGCGCGCCGACGGCGACGACCCGATCCTCGTGCTCGATGACGTCTTCGCCGAGCTCGACACTGAGCGGCGTCAGCAGTTGGCCGATCTGGTCTCGGGCGCCGAGCAGGTGTTGGTGACCGCGGCCGTGGCGGCGGATGTCCCCGAAGCGTTGAAGGGCACCCGGTTCACCGTGGCGGGCGGGGAGGTGTCCCGTGACGAGTGAGCGCGAGGGATCTCCGCAGGATGAGCCTGTCGAAACCGAGCAGTCGTCGCTGGTTGAGCCTGTCGAAACCCACCACCCCGACGGCCTGGACCTGGCCCGCTCCGCGGCCCGCGCGGCGGCCTCGGGCCCGGGCGTGCCGGTGCGGCGGCGTACGAAGAAGCCCGCCACGCCCAGCGAGCGCGACCAGGACCGCCAGGAGCGGGCGGCCCAACGCCCGCGCGGCGCGGGGAATCTGTCGGGGCCCGGTCCGGACGAGCGCGACCCGCAGTTGCTGGGGGCGCAGTTGGAGCGGCTCGTGGCGCGACGCGGCTGGGAGCTCGACCTCAAGGTGCAGGGTGTCTTCGCGCGGTGGGCGGAGCTCGTGGGTGACGAGGTGGCGACTCACTGCACTCCGGAGACGTTCGCAGACGGTCAGCTCGTCGTACGCACCGACTCGACGGCCTGGGCGACGCAACTCAAGTTGCTGGCGCCCACGGTCGTACGGCGTCTCAACACCGAGTTGGGGCACGGCACCGTGCTGGCCATCGAGGTCCTCGGACCGCACCTGCCGACGTGGAAGAAGGGTCCCCGGTCGGTGAAGGGACGCGGGCCGCGCGACACGTACGGCTGAGCGTGCGGGCGTCGTCGTCGGAGCGCGTCTGACGGGTCTCGTCAGGATTCGCTCAGAGACGATCTGGGAGCCTTTCATCCATATGGGGAGTCACCTCCACCCCTGTTCGGCGCTCCAAACGGGCCACAAACGGCCCTCAGAGGACGATTTCGGCAGATTTCCCCCCAAACCTGTCGACCACGACGTGATCTGCGGCCCTCCAGCGGCTAGAATTCACGTTGGGTCACGGACTCCGGGATGAGAAGTCTCGATGCACGTGACCCGCTGCATGTCCGGAGCTCCCGCGCGGCGGGGGCGCTAGGTGAAGAGGTCTGTGCGTGAGCGACGAAACCGTCGAGAAGCCCAACGGCGTCGAGTACGACGCATCCGCGATCCAGGTGCTGGAGGGCCTCGAGGCCGTTCGCAAGCGCCCGGGCATGTACATCGGCTCGACCGGTGAGCGCGGCCTGCACCACCTCATCTGGGAGATCGTGGACAACGCGGTCGACGAGGCGTTGGCCGGATATTGCGACCGCATCGTGCTGACCCTGCAGTCCGACGGCTGGCTGCGGGTGGAGGACAACGGCCGAGGCATCCCGACCGGCACCGCGCCGGGCCAGGAGCTGCCGGCCGTGACGCTGGCGCTGACCGTGCTCCACGCCGGCGGCAAGTTCGGCGGCGGCGGCTACAAGGTCTCCGGTGGTCTCCACGGCGTCGGTGTCTCGGTGGTCAACGCGCTGTCGAGTCACCTGGTGGTCGAGGTCAAGAACCGCGGTCACCTGTGGCGCCAGTCGTTCACCCTCGGCGACCCGGACGGGCCGTTGGAGCAGGTGCGCGAGCTGGAGGACGGCGAGGGCACCGGCACCACGGTGAGCTGGTTCGCCTCCCCCGACATCTTCGAGACGACCGTCTACAACCTCGAGACGATCACCACCCGCGTGCGCGAGATGGCCTTCCTCAACAAGGGCCTCGAGATCGTCGTACGCGACGAGCGTGAGTCGGCGCTCGACGTGGCCGAGGCCGTCGAGGACGCGACCATCGACCCCGCGGTGGACGGCGGCGACGCCGGGATCAAGCGTACGGACGCTGGCCTCGAGCAGATCTTCAAGTACGACCGCGGCCTGGTCGACTACGTCGAGTACCTCAACCGGCGCAAGGACAAGGCCAACAGCACCGTCATCGACTTCTCGGCGGAGACGCCCGAGTCGATCGAGAACCACATGAGCCTCGAAGTGGCCATGCAGTGGAACACCTCGTTCCAGGAGTCGGTGCACACCTTCGCCAACACGATCAACACCCACGAGGGCGGCACGCACGAGGAGGGCTTCCGTGCGGCGCTGACCACCCTGGTCAACCACTGGGGCGAGGAGTGGGGCCTGATCAAGAAGAAGGAGGACAGGGTCTCCGGTGACGACATCCGTGAGGGCCTGACCGCGATCATCTCGATCAAGATCGGCGAGCCGCAGTTCGAGGGTCAGACCAAGACCAAGCTCGGCAACACCGAGGCCAAGGGCTTCACCCAGCGTGTGGTCAACGACCAGTTGGGTGCCTGGCTGGAGCAGAACCCGGCCGAGGGCAAGGAGATCATCCGCAAGGCCCAGGCCGCGGCGACGGCCCGCATGGCCGCCCGCAAGGCCCGCGACCTGGCCCGCAACCGCAAGGGTCTGCTGGGCGGCGGCGGCCTGCCGGGCAAGCTGTCCGACTGCCAGTCGACCAACCCCGCCGAGTGCGAGGTGTTCATCGTCGAGGGTGACTCCGCAGGTGGCTCGGCCAAGTCGGGTCGCGACCCGCGCATCCAGGCGATCCTGCCGATTCGCGGCAAGATCCTCAACGTCGAGAAGGCGCGCATCGACAAGGTCCTGGGCAACCAGGAGGTCCAGGCGATCATCTCGGCGCTCGGCACGGGCGTGCACGAGGAGTTCAACCCGGAGAAGCTGCGCTACCACAAGGTCGTGCTGATGGCCGACGCCGACGTGGACGGCCACCACATCAACACGCTGCTGCTGACGCTGCTGTTCCGCTTCATGAAGCCGCTGATCGAGCACGGGTACGTCTACATGGCCCAGCCGCCGCTGTACCGCCTGCGTTGGAACAAGCCCAACGAGCACGAGTTCGTCTACTCCGACGCGGAGCGCGACGCGATGATGAAGGCGGGCCTGGAGGCCGGCAAGAAGCTCCCGAAGGACAACCCGGTCCAGCGCTACAAGGGTCTCGGTGAGATGAACGCCGACGAGTTGTGGGAGACCACGATGGACCCGGACCACCGCATCCTGCTGCAGGTGACGCTCGACGACGCGGCCCGTGCGGACGAGATCTTCTCGATCCTGATGGGCGAGGACGTGGAGCAGCGTCGAGCCTTCATCCAGCGCAACGCCAAGGACGTCCGATTCCTCGATATCTAACTGTCTAACCGCAGACCTAGATTCGAGTAGAGACGACCAGAGAGACACGAGACCATGACTGAAACCCCCTCGAACCTCATCTCCGAAGGCGGTGGCGGCGGCCGCATCGAGCCCGTCGACCTCAACACCTCGATGCAGCGCAGCTACATCGACTACGCGATGGCCGTCATCGTGGGCCGCGCGCTGCCCGACGTCCGCGATGGCCTCAAGCCGGTGCACCGCCGGGTGCTGTACGCGATGTACGACGGCGGCTACCGCCCCGACCGCGGCTACACCAAGTGCAGCCGCGTCGTCGGTGACGTGATGGGTCAGTACCACCCGCACGGTGACACGGCGATCTACGACACCCTCGTACGCCTGGCCCAGCCGTGGGTGATGAGCGCTCCCCTGGTCAACGGCCAGGGCAACTTCGGCTCGCCGGGCAACGACCCCGCCGCCGCCATGCGATACACGGAGTGCCGCATGGCTCCGCTGGCGCTGGAGATGGTCCGTGACATCGAGAAGGACACGGTCGACTTCCAGCCCAACTACGACGGTCGTTCGGCGGAGCCGACGATCCTGCCGGCGCGCTTCCCCAACCTGCTGGTCAACGGTTCCGCCGGCATCGCGGTCGGCATGGCGACCAACATCCCGCCGCACAACCTGCGCGAGATCGCCGAGGGCGCCGTGTGGGCACTGGAGAACCCCGACGCGACGCGCGAGGAGCTGCAGGACGCGCTGATCGAGCGCGTGAAGGGCCCCGACTTCCCCCTCGGTGCGCTGATCGTGGGTCGCCAGGGCATCGAGCAGACGTACCGGACCGGTCGTGGGTCGATCACCCAGCGCGCTGTGGTGGAGATCGACGAGGACGCCAAGGGCCGTACGTGCCTGGTGATCACCGAGCTGCCGTACATGGTCAACCCGGACAACCTGGCCCTCAAGATCGCCGAGCTGGCCGACTCCGGTCGCGTCCAGGGCATCTCGGACGTGCGTGATGACACCTCGTCCCGTACGGGGCAGCGGCTCGTGATCGTCCTCAAGCGCGACGCCGTGGCGCGCGTGGTGCTCAACAACCTGTTCAAGCACACCGAGCTGCAGTCGAACTTCTCCGCCAACATGTTGGCGCTGGTCGATGGCGTGCCGCGCACGTTGTCGATCGACCAGTTCATCTCGAACTGGGTGACCCACCAGGTCGAGGTCATCGTCCGCCGGACGAAGTTCCTGCTGGCCGATGCCGAGAAGCGGGCGCACATCTACCGCGGTCTCGTGAAGGCGCTCGACGCGCTGGACGAGGTCATCGCGCTGATCCGCCGCTCCCCCGACGTCGACGAGGCCCGCACGGGCCTGATCGCGCTGCTCGACATCGATGAGGTCCAGGCCAACGCGATCCTTGAGATGCAGCTGCGCCGTCTGGCCGCTCTGGAGCGTCAGAAGATCATCGACGAGTTGGCCAAGATCGAGGCCGAGATCGCCGATCTGCGGGACATCCTCGCCAACGAGGCTCGTCAGCGCCGGATCATCATCGCCGAGCTGAGCGAGATCGTGGAGAAGTACGGCGTGGACCGTCGTACGCAGATCATCGCCGCGGACGGCGACCTGTCCATGGAGGACCTGATCCCGGACGACGACCTGGTCGTCTCGATCACGCGAGGGGGGTATGCGAAGCGCACCCGCGCCGACCAGTACCGCCTGCAGAAGCGCGGCGGCAAGGGCGTACGCGGTGCCACGCTGCGCGGCGACGACGTCGTCCAGCACTTCATCGCGACCACGAACCACCACTGGCTGCTGTTCTTCACCACGGCCGGTCGGGTCTACCGCACGAAGGCGTACAACCTGCCCGAGGCCGCACGGGACGCGAAGGGTGGCCACGTCGCCGGCCTGTTGTCGTTCCAGCCGGATGAGGACATCGCCCAGGTGCTCGCGATCCGCGACTACGAGCAGGCCCCGTACCTGGTCCTGGCCACGCGCGACGGCCTGGTGAAGAAGACCCGGCTCGCGGACTACAACAGCCCGCGGCAGGCCGGCATCATCGCCATCAACTTCCGCAACCCTGACGATGAGCTGATCGGTGCCGAGCTGGTCAGCGGCGACGACCACATCCTGCTGGTCTCCCGCAAGGGTCAGTCCGTACGCTTCGCCGCCACCGACGCGCAGCTGCGCCCGATGGGACGCAACACGGGCGGCGTGACGGGCATGAAGTTCCGCGAGGGCGACTCGCTGCTGTCAATGTCGATCATCCGTGCGGCCCAGGTGGCGGCGGAGGGCATCGAGGCCGGGGACGGCAACGAGGGCCTGGCCCCCGTGGCGGGCACCTTCGGGGACAACCCGCAGTACGTCTTCACGATCACCGACGGCGGGTACGCCAAGCGCAGCCGGATCCCGGAGTACCGCCTCCAGTCGCGCGGCGGCATCGGCATCCGTGCGATGAAGCTGGAGAACGAGGACCGCGGACAGCTCGTCGGCGCGTTCATCGTGGAGGAGGGCGACGAGATCCTGTCGATCACCTCGTCCGGTCAGGTGGTGCGCTCCCCCATCGACGAGAACTTCCGCCCGACGGGTCGTTCGACGATGGGTGTGAAGTTCGTGACGCCCAAGAAGGGCGACTCCGTCGCCGTGGTCGCCCGCTCGGTCGAGGCTCCCGAGGAGGAGGACGAGGCCGTCGACGGTGCTGCCGTCGAGGGTGCCGAAGCCAGCGCTGAGGCGGGTGCTGCGGGGGTCGTCGAACCCGCCGCCGAGTCGCCCGAGGTGGAGCAGGGTGCAACAATCGAGGATCAGGACGGCGAGAGCTGACCTGGATGACGGTGCCGGTCGGACCTGCCGGCCGGCACCTTGACCTGAACCCCACCCACGAGGAGCGAGCATGACGGAGCGGACCGCCACGACGCCGGTGACGGCGAGTGACGACACCAATCCCCGTCTGCGTCTCGGCAACGCGCTGAAGGGCAAGCTGAGCGGCGAACCGGGCCAGTCGTCGGGGTCCGTACGGTCCCGTCGCGCCCGGCTGCGGCTGACCCGGATCGACCCGTGGTCGGTGATGAAGACGTCCTTCCTGCTGTCGGTCGCCTTTGCCGTGGTCACGTTCGTGGCCGTCCTGGTGATCTGGAGCGTCCTGAGCATGTCGGGGCTGTGGGACTCGATCAACGACGCCGTGGCGCCGTTCGTGGAGAGCGAGAACGGTCCCGCGTTCGACATCACCGACTACATCGGGGCTGGCCGGGTGCTCGGATTCACCCTCGTCGTGTCGGTGCTCGACGTGATCCTGCTGACCGCGATCGCCACGTTGATGGCGTTCCTCTACAACCTCTCCGCTGCCCTGCTGGGCGGCATCGAGGTCACCCTGGCGGAGGAGCGCTGAGGCGCTGACCTGCGACGATCCGCGACGGGCCCCGTCAGGGGGACCTCGATTGGCGGGGAGTCACGGGTCTCAGGTAATGTTCCGCGTCGTTGGTGCGTTCACCGCACCGGCTGGTTTGCGGGCCTATAGCTCAGACGGTTAGAGCGCTTCCCTGATAAGGAAGAGGTCACAGGTTCAAGTCCTGTTAGGCCCACCACCCAGCTTCGAGGAGAGTCCGATGAAGAAGATCCTGCTGGCCCTTCTGGCCGTCGCCGGAGCGGTCGTCGCGAAGAAGAAGCTGGACCAGGGACGTACGGAGCAGGCCCTCTGGGCCGAGGCCACCGACACCGTCCCGCCGAGCAACAACTGACACACGCAGCACCGCAAGGGGCCTTGGCGCAATTGGTAGCGCACCTGCTTTGCAAGCAGGGGGTTGGGGGTTCGAGTCCCCCAGGCTCCACAAGATGAAACCGCAGGTCAGCCTGCGGTTTCTTTCATTTGTAGAGTGCTCGGGTTTGGTTCCAAATCGGGCGCTAGGGGGACTGTAGGGGGAAGCGGATGTAGGCGGTGTCGAACCCGGTGGCAGTCGCCGCAGTCGTGAGGACGAATCGAGACATGCCGGACACCAGTTGAAGGGCACCCGCAACGTGACCGCTGAGGCCGGCTCGGGCAGTGCTCGGCCGCCCTTTGGCCCGTTCGGTGCACCGAGGATCCCACTAAGTCGACGACCTCGCCGTCCACTGCTGCGATCTGCGCCACCCTGCGCGCTCACCTTGGGCTGCTGGCGAGACGGGGCCCGTGAAGGTGAAACCTGTTGGCCCCACAGCTCAGGCTTGACGACCCTTCGATATCAGGCCTTGCTGCACGACGTGCCAATCAGCCTCGCGCATCGCATGCTGGGACTTCGGAGACAGGGCCAACCGTCGGACCTCCGTCGCGGTCATGACGCCGGGCGCGTCGACCCATTGACTGCCGAAGTCCGCCCGGTAGGTGATCACCTCGACGACCTCACTGTCAGCGTCGTCGAACTCCTCGAGGCAATCGAAACAACGCCAGTCCGGCGACTTGGTCTTTCTGTACTTGATGTCGGCAGAACCACAGCCAGGGCAGAGTCGTCGGTCAACTGTGCCTGTCCCGGTGGTGATCTTCTCGACCGTGGAGAAGCCCAACAAGCCGAGCTTGTCCCACAGGACGACACGATCGCCTACCGAGATGGCTCGAGAGTTCGGGACCCGACTGTTCCATGAGTAGAACTGGCTGATGTCGTCTTCGTATCCGTCGTTGCCGCCGTAAGATCGGTCGGCCGGCGCCAGCGCCATCAAGAGCCAGGCACGCGGTGTACGGGCAGGTTCGTTAGCCACGGGGCGAGCTTAGAAGCTTCGTTCCGAGTCAGCTCGCGAACTCTAGATCTCCGATCGTCGGATCGCATCCCGATTGGGTTGAGATGGGCGATTCAGCCGCTTCTGCCGGGAGCACGCACTACCCTCCCAAGTATGGGGACGAGCCTCATCGGGAAGAGGGAACCTTGTCGGATTGGGACATCGCGGAGCCGCGGGCTGACGCACTGATCGAGTCTCTGCGTGCATTTGGCTACACGCCCGAGGCCGCGATCGCCGATCTCGTCGACAACAGCATTTCGGCCGGCGCCAAGACGATACGCATAGACATGATCTGGGCGGGTCGTGATTCGGTCGTCTCCATCGCCGACGATGGCAAGGGAATGACCGCGGACGAGCTGTATGCCGCGATGCGGCCGGGAAGCACGAGCCCTCTTGACGATCGTTCAAAGAGTGACCTCGGCCGGTTCGGGCTGGGACTGAAGACTGCGTCGTTCTCCCAAGCTCGTGAACTCACGGTGTCATCCCGGACGCTCTCGACGGGCACCGCGATCCGACGGTGGGACCTTGACACCGTCGCGGAGAGCGGGGAGTGGCGACTGCTGCGCACGGGCCCTGCGCCGGTTGCGATCGACCTAGCGCCGGGTCGGCCGTCTGGAACAATCGTCGCCTGGACGAAGTGCGACCGATTGGTCGGCGACGTCGACACGAGCGACTCAAAGGCGCACGACCGCTTCCTCCAACTGACCCGTCGCGTGAAACAGCATCTCGAGGCGACGTTCCATCGGTTCTTGGTCGGCCGAGGTCGGACCACAATGAGCGTAAATGGCCAGCCGCTCACCGCGTGGGACCCCTTCCTGACCGATCACCCGGCCACTCAGCAGCTGTTTTCCGAGGAGCTCCCATTCCAAGGGGAGTTGGTCAAGGTCACGGCGTACGTGCTGCCCCACCGGAGTAAACTCACGCCGGTCCAAGCCGACCGTGGCCATGGCGCGACAGGCTGGAACCAGCAGCAGGGCTTCTACCTCTATCGCTCCAATCGGCTCTTGGTCCAAGGCGACTGGCTCGGACTTGGTTTCGCGAAAGACGAACACACCAAGCTCGCGCGAATCGCTGTCGACTTCCCCGCCAGCTTGGATCACGCGTGGCAGGTTGATGTGAAGAAGTCATCCGCCCGGACTCCCGGACCGCTGGTCGCTGAGCTCCGCCGTATTGCGAAGGCGGCCCGGTCGCGAGCGGAGGAAGTTTACCGATTCCGCGGCAAGATCACGGTCTCCAAGACCAGTCAGCCGTTCGTGGTCGCGTGGCATCAGTACACGGATCGAGCAGGCGAGATCCGATATAAGGTAAACAGGTCTCACCCCGTGATCGTCGCTCTCATGGATGCAACCGGTGGGCGAAAAAGAGAGGTGGAGAAGGCACTCCGGTTCATCGAGGAGACCGTCCCCACCACGCTAATTGGTGTCAGCATCGCCGATTCGTTGGATCACCAGCCGACGCCGTTCGGAAGTGCTCCCAAAGACCTCAAGCCACTCATCGACTTCGTGTTCGCAGACTTGGTCAGGGATGGTTACTCGGCCATTGAGGCCCTTGACCGGATCGCAGTCATCGAGCCGTTCTCCCAATTTCCCCAAGTCGTTCAAGCTTTCCGAGAGAGTCAGAAATGAGCAACGCGACAGCGGTCCGTGGCTTCGTCATCACGAAGATCGACCAATTCGTTAGTCAGAACAAGCCTGTGACCCCGGAGCAGATTAGGTCTTGGGTGGACGCCATGGCTGACATGGTGGAGGGTATCGAGCCCGAGGACATCGTTGATCGCGAGCAGATCGCAAAGGAGATCGAAGCCGACGTCAATGTCCATATCGGTACTTGGAATTCGATGTCAGACGACTCGGACCACATCCCGTGGCTCCAGGAGCGCCTCGATGACAAGGCTGAATGGAAGTTCTGGAGTCGCTATGAGCGACTGATGCGGAATGAACTAAAACTTCCGCCGAAGTCGGTCGACCGTTTGGACGAAGTGACAGACGACATCCTCGGTAGGTTGGAGGACCCGAAGCGCGACGGTAGTTGGGACCGGCGGGGTCTTGTGGCTGGTCAAGTCCAGTCCGGTAAGACCGGGAATTACACCGGCCTCATCGCGAAGGCGATCGATAACGGCTACAAGCTGATCGTCGTCTTAGCTGGCGTCCACAACAGTCTTCGCAGCCAGACCCAAGCCCGGATCGACGAAGGCATTCTTGGGTTCGACACCAGAGCGATCCGCAAGGCCCAGCAAGCTGACGGCGCCAACCGCATCGGGGTGGGAAAGCTCGCAGGCGAGTGGCTCCACGTGAGCTCTTTCACGTCATCCTCCGAATCCGGCGACTTCAAGCTGGCCGTCGCCCAGGGGATGGGAGTGGTGCCCGGAGGTGCCGATCCGATCATCTTGGTGGTCAAGAAGAATAAGTCGATCCTCGAGAACCTTTACAAGTGGTCGACCCATCTGAAGGGTGCGACCGATCCGGAGACGGGGAAGTTCAGGGTCAGGAACGTGCCGGTTCTCGTTATCGACGACGAGGCTGACCATGCCTCGGTGAACACGAAATTCGCAAAGGACGACAGCGAGATCGACCCGTCGGTGATCAATCGCTTGATCCGGAAGTTCCTCGACACCTTCGAGCAGACCGCGTACGTCGCGTACACGGCGACTCCGTTCGCGAACATCTTCATCGACCCGGATGCTGATCACTCGACCGTCGGCGAAGACCTGTTTCCTCGAAGCTTCATCATCAATCTCCCGGCTCCGAACACCTACATTGGGCCTGAACGTGTATTCGGACTCGACGCCGACAACGCCAACGCAATCGAGGGTGTAGAGGCCCTCGACATCGTCCGGAAGCCATGGGACTACGGCGAGTGGCTCCCAGACAAGCACAAGGCTCTCGATCCCCTGGGAGATGAGCTGCCCGACAGTCTCAAAGACGCGATCGTCTTCTTCCTGATGGCAGGCGCTGTCCGGAGACTTCGGGGTCAAGCGCACAAGCACCACTCGATGCTGATCCACGTTACGCGCTTCACCGACATGCAACGGCGGGTCGCCGAACAGGTCGGCGACTACTTGGAGAATGTCAGGGACAGGCTCGAGTTCGGCGAAGGGGGATCTTCCGTGCTCGCCGCGCAAATCGACCGTCTTTGGCATCAGGATCTCCTACCGACCAGTCTGGATATCTCGCGCCACGAGGACCTCGCTTCACAGGTGGGTGACATCCCGACCTTCGACGAGGTGAAGGCTGAGATGGTCGAGGCAGCTCGACGAACCCGGCTTCACGTCGTCAACGGCACCTCTGCTGACGCCTTGGAGTACGTCGACCACCCCGACGGCCTCAGCGTCATCGCGATCGGAGGCGACAAGCTCTCACGCGGCCTCACCCTGGAGGGTCTCTGCGTCTCGTACTACCTCCGTGCGAGCCGTATGTACGACACCCTCATGCAGATGGGGCGGTGGTTCGGTTACCGCCCGGGCTATCTGGACCTCTGTCGCCTGTACACGACCTCCGGCTTGGTCAACTGGTACGAGAAGATCACGGCCGCGAGCGCAGAACTCCAAGCAGAGTTCGAGGCAATGTCCGCCGTCGGGTCAACGCCGGAACAGTTCGGTCTCCGTGTCCGTCAACTTCCAGACGGGCTCTTGGTCACCTCGCCGCAGAAGCTCAAGCATGCTGCTACCTATTCGATCTCTTTCAGCGGTGGGATCTCTGAAACGGTGACATTCCTGCCGGCCGAGCGCGAGACGAACCTTTGCGCCCTTGCCGAGCTCATCACCTCCCTTGGTGACGATCACTCACCGGTCGGCGATGGTCGTGTGTGGAGAAACGTTGACTCGGACACGGTCATCGAGTTCTTGTCCGGATACAAGGCGGACAAGGCGGCCCTGAAAAGCCTTCCCGAGCCCTTGATCAAGTACATCCAAGCGCGCCGTGCCGAGGACGAGCTTGGCTCATGGACCGTCGTCATCGCGGGGCGGCAGAACGGCACAGAGCACTGGACCATAGCGGGGGAAAAGCTCAGCCTCATCGAACGGAGTAACCAAGCGGCTAAGGAGTCGGGACGCTACACCGTGCGACGCGTCGTGAGCCCTGCCCATGAGCTGGTCAACTTCACCGCGGCCTCGCCAGGCTGGGACCAAGCGCTTGCGGAGACGGTTGAGGCATGGGAGAGGCGGCCGAACAAGAAGGAGGGCGCAAGACCGCCGACCACTCCTAGCGGGAGGGCAGAACGGTTCCGTCGTTCGGTCAACAACGGACTGCTGCTCGTGTACCCGCTCTCGGCGACATCGTGGTTGAAGACCCATGAGGGGGAGGACCTCTCGAACGAACCGTTCGTCGGGTTCGCGGTGTCCTTCCCGCATTCTTCGGGGGCGAAACCGCTGGAGTACAAGGTCAACCCGATCTTCCTCAAGAACGTTTTCGGGTGGGACGGTGACGACGATGAGTGACGTGCTGGACCCAGCCCTGTGGGCGAAGATCGCCGAGGACCCACTGCCGGAAGGCGCCGTGTTGCGCCGAGTGTTGCCTGACCTGCCGCATGACGTGTTCATCGGGGAGATTCGCCCGAGTAGGAATCGTGTACTCGAGCTATCGGTGCTCGGCTTGGCATCTAACATGCCCAAGAGATGGCGCCAGTCAAAGGGACTGGATATCACGGTCGACTCCACAGACCCCCAACGGACGAAGGTGCGTCTCCGATCGATGACGAAACTGGGTGATCCGCTCTTCACGGAGCTCGCATCCGATGTCGTCAACACGCTCGCTTCGTTCCCTGGCGCCGATGCCGCGACTCGGATCGTCGAGCGTGTCCTCGCTTGGCAGGATTTCTACGCGCGGCGTGGTGAACCGTTCTCAGAAGAACTGGCAGCAGGCCTGTTCGGCGAACTGACGCTTTTGGGTGGCTGCTTCGTGGGCACGTTGGGCACTTCCACCGCCACTTACGGGTGGACTGGCCCGGACCCAGCGCTCCAGGACTTCCAGTTCGCCGACGTCGCCGTGGAGGTTAAGACCTACCGCGGCGGCGGCGCCGGACACATGAGGATCAGTTCCGAGCGTCAATTGGAACACGTTGGTGTCACCGACCTTTACGTGGCGTATGTGTCGCTCGACCAGCGCCAGGACGGCACCGGCGTAACACTCCTTGACCTGATCAACGGCGTTCGCCAACAGTTGAGCGACTCGCTCCCTGCGTTGCATCTCTTCGAAGGAAAGCTTCTGAGCTATGGCTGGAACGACTCGTATGCGGAGTTCCGTACCGAGCGCTACGAGGTTCGTTCGGTCGAGTTCTTCCTAGTCTCTGACGCGTTCCCGCGCTTGGTCGCCAGCGAGATCCCGATCGGCATCAGCAGTGTGACTTATTTGGTTGAACGAAGCGCTCTGGATCCGTACTTGATCGAGCGAGACGCGGTCGTGGCGCACCTGAGGACGATGAAATGAGCACCAGTGACCTCCCTACATTCATGATCGATCTCCATCAGGAGTTGTTGCTGGCCGCGTCCCAAGAAGGCGCTGAGCGCAGCATCCCGGAGGTGTTCACGGAGTACATGTTCGACGTACTCAGCGAAGCTGGCGAGATCGACGGCGCAGACGTGGCCATGTACGAGGCCAGAGCGGCCAGGGCGTCGGGGTTCACCTTCAGCGAGGACGAATCGACGCTGTGGCTTTTTCTGACCGACTATCGCGGCGGCCTAGATCTCGAGTCTTACACGAAGGCCTCGTTGGACGCCGCGGTGCGGCGAATGACCGGATTCCTAGAGCAGGCCGTCGGCGGCCTTTGGCGGCAACTGGAGGAGACGTCCTCGGCATGGGACATGGCTCAGCGTGTGGCCGAGACGTGGCCGAAGGTTGGCGAAATCCGCTTGGTCATCCTGACGAACTCGGATCTTCGAACGAACGTCCCAACCCCGGGGTCGCTCGACTCGCGTCCGGTCCACCTGTCGGTGTGGGATGCGACGAGACTCCACCAGCTCGTGACAAGCGGACGAACCCAGGAGCCCATCCACATCGACGTGGTCGCAATGTGGGGAGAGCCCATACCGTGCCTGGGCCCCCAGGGTGACCCAGGACGCTACGACGCCTATCTGACGATGTTGCCCGGAGAGTTCATCTCGAGAATCTACGAGGAGCACGGACCACGTTTGCTCGAACTCAACGTGCGCTCCTTCCTCCAATCGAGGGGCAAGGTGAACCGAGGTATCCAAGAGACGATCAGGGACGAGCCACGAAGCTTCCTCGCCTACAACAACGGCGTATCGATGACCGCGGCAGAGGTGGGCGTGGTCGAGCTTCCAACGGGCGGTATCGGGATCTCCGAGATCCATGACCTCCAGATCGTCAATGGAGGTCAGACCAGCGCCTCCCTGCACTACGCCAAGGTGAAGGGAAAACAGGACCTTTCGGACGTCTACGTCCAAGCTAAGTTGTCAGTTGTCGAACCGACTCATCTGATGAATCTCGTGCCGCGGATCAGTCAGTTCGCCAACAGCCAGAACAAGGTCAACATGGCGGACTTCAGTGCCAATGACCCGTTCCACGTCGAGGTCGAGAAGCTGTCGCGATCGGTCTGGGCTCCAGGCAAGGGCGGCACTGCGCGGATGACCCGCTGGTTCTACGAGAGGGCTCGTGGGCAGTACGCGGACGCTCACGCGCGCGAACGCACGCCAGCGAAACAGCGTGAGTTCAAGGCCGTTCACCCGCTGAACCAGAAGTTCACCAAGACCGACCTCGCGAAGTTCGAGAACACGTGGGACCAGCTGCCGTGGATCGTCTCCTACGGTGCGGAGAAGAACTTCCGCGAGTTCATGCTCCGCATCGACAGGCGCGGCTCGACCTTCAAGCCCGACCAGGAATACTTCGAGCTGCTTGTCGCGAAGGCGTTGCTGTTCCGATCGACGGAGAAGTTGGTAGGCAGCCTCGACCTCGGCGGCTACCGCGCACAGACCGTGACCTACACGCTCGCGAAGCTGTCACATGCGACGGAACAGCGCTTGGACCTCAGGACGATCTGGCGGGCGCAGGAGCTGCCGACGCCCCTCACCGAGGCAATCCTCGAGCTCGCGCCCCGGATCCACGAAGTTTTGTTCGAGAGTGCCGGGACCAGGAACATCAGCGAGTGGGCCAAGAAGGAGGACTGCTGGAAGACGGTTCTGTCGATGGCATGGGAAGTGCCCGACAACTTGGCGAAGTCACTGATGGCTGGTGGCCGTCGTACAAAGACCACGGCGGACACAAGTATCGGCGAATTGTTGAGCGACGACGAACGCGCCGCACTCGTGGCGGTCACATCCATCACAGGCGATGACTGGTTCGCCCTGAGTCAGTGGGCGAAGCAGACCGGGAACCTGCAGTCTTGGCAACGAAGTCTCGCCTTCAGTCTTGGGCGGATCGTCAAGGCGGGTTCGACGCCTTCGCGAAAGCAGGCGAACCAAGGCGCGCTGATCCTCGAAGAGGCCAAGCGGTTGGGCTTCGCGGGTGCGCGTTGATTGGCGGAGGTGACGACTTGCACGCAGCGCCGGGCGTTGACCGCTACGCGGCGCTGCCCTTGGATGCGCCGGAACTCGCCCCGTTCCGACAGTCGATCCGGGAATGGACTTTGCTCGAGCTCTTGAAGGCGGACGGCTTCACGAACCTCGGTAGCGTTGCACGTCTATCCCGATCTGAGCTCTGCGATCTGCCGAACATTGGTGCACAAAACGCCGACGACGTCATCGAGCTCCTCGATCGCGTCTGCGAAGCCATGCCGTCGATTCCGCGAGCCCCACATTCAGACGTCGCGAGATCCGATTTCGCTATCCCACCCACTATCGAGCGGAAGGATGACTCGGATGACATTGCGGACAGTCGGAATCGTGAGGCCTTGGCGTCGGTTGAAACACAGTCCGAAGGGAACGGCCGACCTGCTGCCAGCAGCTTGGGCCGCGAGTTCCCCGGCCTCGCCCTCATCGCTTCGAGGCGGCTGAGTGACCCTCTGCTCAGGGCAGCGTGGCTCGAACCAGGAGATGACCTTGCGCACGGCTGGCTCGCCAAAACCGGCGCCGTCGTCGTCGGCGAACTGCTCGCGCTCACTCGCCAAGACCTTCTCGGCTTCCATGGCCTCGGGCCGTCCAAGGTTCGACGTCTGCTCGATTACCTAGGACGGCTTGCGGACGCCGCGCCCGCCATTGCCGCCTTGAACGACGGCGCAGTGGGATCACCCGAGCCCGATGAGCCATCCCCAAGGCGGAATTTTGGCGCCAATCTGGAGACGGTCATCGCCTGGGCGAACTCGGTCGCCGGCGCGACCACATGGGGCGAGGCCTTAGCAGTGTCGGCAGAGGTTATGCCCGCGGAAGTCGGAGAAGCTTGGCAAGCGTTCCTCACCGCGGACCTGCCGGCGACAGTTGACGAGGCACCGTTGGCTGAGTTCCTCGCAGAGGATCCGCGTCGTGCGCGGATCCTGCTCGGGCGGGTTGTGAGCAACGAGCCACTCACTCTGCAAGAACTTGCCTCTGAGTTCGGTGTGACACGTGAGCGGATGCGGCAGATCGAGTCGAAGGGCTTGGAGCGCCTGCGATCCAGCTTCGCCTCCTTGCCCACATGGCGCACCGTTAGGTGGGCAGCGGAGCGTGTCCTGGCGCACGCAGGGGCGTATGCGCCGGGCACCGTACTGGCGCAAGCACTCCCGAGTTGGGATCCAGAGGAACGGCTGCTCGTCGCTCGGCTGGCGGGATACGAAAGCATCTATCCGGTACTGGTCCTTGATGGGCTGGAGCTGCCGAAGGTCGATGAGTTGCCCATCATGGCCGACACCGATTACGTCGTGGACGAGTACGAGTTGATCGAGCGCCTGCAGTCCTTCGGCGTGCTCGAACGACACATCGACTTCGTCCTAAGTTCGATTCTCGGTGTTTCGCGAGTCGACGGGCAGCTGGTTCGGTGGGGTGGTTCGGTCGTGGACAAGGCCATTGCAGTCCTCGAGGTCCGCGATGAACCTCAGGATGTCGATCAGTTGGTCATCGCCGCATACGGCGGGGGCGGATCACGGTCAGCACGGAACAGGATCCTCGAGAACCCCCGGATGATGAGAGTCACGAAAACCAAAATCGGTCTGAGACGGTGGGGCGGCTCCCATTACCGGGGAGTGGCCGAGCTCATGTTGGAGCGTCTGGGCAGTGGTCCGATGGAGCTAGACGATCTGGCGGACGAGCTGGCGCAACGCTACGAGATCTCGCCGGCCTCTGTGCGGATGTACGCGGCGGCACCGGCTTTCAAGGTGACCGGTGACGTCATCGCGCTTCGTTCTCGCCGTGACCCGTACACGGCGAGGGACAAGCCGTGGAAGGTCCGCGGGCTGTACCGGCAACCCGGCGTCCCCATGACTGTCTGGTGTATTGCCGTTGACAACGAGATGCTCCGAGGCAGTGGGCGAAGCATTCCGCAGGAGATCGCGTCTGATCTGGATCTCGGTCCGTGCGATCGGACGGAGCTGACGACCGCAGTAGGCCTGATCCCCGTGGCTTGGAGTGAGACAACGCATTCCGGCCCACAGATTGGGTCCATCCGCGAGCTGGTGGTCCACGCCGGGGCTGGGGTCGGGGATCAGTTGGCTCTCCGGTTCAATTCAGTTGAACGGACACTGGAGGCCCGAGTCATTAGCTCCCGCACGCAGGATGATGTCGTGGGGGACTTGGCTCGGCTCACGACGCTCCCAAGGTCGGTCGCGGCCGATCGGACTCGGTTGGCCGAAGCTGTGGGCACGGCACCCCAAGATCTGGTTGCGGCGTTGGAGGCGCGGGGCGACGTTGAAGTTTCCGCCCTGGTCGCCCGCCTGCTCGCCCCAACCGTCGTGCCTAGAGTCCATGTCGCCGGCCAGCCATCGAATGGGGCCGCCGCAGGGGGAGAGGCGTTCAACGTGGACTCCACGCCCGACCGGGTCGTTCGCGGTAGCAGTCCGGCTTCATCCAGTGGGGGTGAGCAACGGGCTGCTGGCCAGGACCGTGATGTCGACCCGCTGCAAGCCGGTCTTGGAGGCGATCCCAACCCAGCGACCCTCGAACATGAATACGAGCGTGTCGTGGTCGACGCCTTGGTTCAGATGCACTCAATCGGTTACGACCCCGCCGCGCTGAGGAAGTTAGTCACCGCAGTCGGTCCACGGAGAGCGAGTGAGTTGATCGCCGAGCTGGATGAGCCGACAGAGGCCTTCGTGGCGCTCTTTCAGCTGGGTCGATTGGACCTCACGGTTGAGGCACAGATGACAACTGGCCCGTATCGCAAACTCTTTGCACCGCACCTTCTGTCCAGGATCACTCATCGACTCGCAGAGCACGGGTTCACGGTGATGGAATGAGCCCAAGGCGGCTCTCCAGTGCCCGAGAAGTCCCACATCGGACCGGACGCACTCCCGAGCCGACTTCTGTCGGGCCTGCTCGACACAAACGCTGATGACAGCGTCAGCGCCTCGCCAGCGCGGGCGCGGCAACCCGGTCCTGGTAACTTGGCGCGAGAGGAGGGCATGACTCAGGTGACATTGCGTGTAGTGGACGTGTTCGCAGGTCCGGGTGGACTCAACGAAGGCTTTGCCTCTTTTGTGAAGGATGGATCGCGTCCGTTCCAGGTCGTGAAGTCGATCGAGAAGGACCCCATCGCATGTCAAACCCTCCGTCTAAGGGCTGCTCTGCGGGACGTCGCAGAAGCGCACGAACGTCTGCCGGCGCAGTATGTCGACGCCATCCGCAACGACGGCGCGCTGAAGCGCTTGGAGGAGGATTCCGAGTTCGGTCCGGCCCTGAGAAAGGCCCTTGACCACGTCTGGGAGTTCACCCTTGACGCTTCGACCCGCAGTCAGTCGGACCGTGAGATTGCAAGCGCCATTGCCGGCGACGATCCATGGGTGCTGGTGGGCGGTCCGCCGTGCCAACTTTACTCGCTCGTCGGCAGGGCGCGAGCATCGCGAATCGCCGGTTTCGAGGACGATGTCCGCCACGTCCTTTACAAGGAGTACTTGCACATCATCGAGGTGCACCAACCCGATGTGTTCGTAATGGAAAACGTCAAAGGGATGCTTTCAGCAACCCATGCGAGCGGCCGGATCTTCGACCTCATCAGGGAGGACGTCGCACGCCTAGGCTATGAACTGCGGTCCTTCGTTGCGGACGGTGATCACCTCGAACCAGCAGAATTCGTCATCAAGAGCGAGAGGTTCGGAATCCCGCAGCGCCGGCATCGAGTCATCCTCTTCGGGGTCAAGGCCGGGGTCGGTCGTGCCACGAGACAGTTGGAGGAGTCACCGGAGGTCAACGTCTCTGAGGCTATCCGCGGGCTACCGAAGATCCGATCACGGATCAGTCCCACGACTGCGGACAGCTTGGATGACTGGGCCTTGCAGAGGCAGATCGGCTTTGACCTTGCCGGCTATCGGCTCGGTCGTCGACGCACGCCAGTGACGTGGGGCGGCCCGTTCGTTCGTTCATCGGAAGAGTCGCTCAACGGCAGCCAGTTCTATCACCGGTTCGTCGGCGCTCACACTGATGAACTCGGCGGCTACGTCCAGCATCAGTCACGCAGTCACATGCCCGCTGACCTCCAGCGTTACGCGTTCTATGCAGCAAAGCTCTCAGCGGAGGGCGTCAGCGTACGCGTCAACGACCTACCCGCGCCTCTGGTTCCGCGGCACAAGAACGTCGGCCGCGAGGACACGCCGTTCACGGACCGGTTCAGGGTTCAGGGATGGCGAACGCCATCCACCACCGTCGTTTCCCACCTGGCCAAGGACGGGAACTACTTCATCCACCCGGATCCTGTCCAAGCTCGAAGTCTCACCGTGCGGGAGGCGGCACGTCTCCAGAGCTTCCCGGACGACTACTACTTCAGTGGCTCACGTACGCAGCAGTTTCATCAAGTCGGAAACGCGGTTCCGCCGTTGCTTGCGCACCAGATCGCGAAAGTCGTCCACGACTACCTGACGAGCTGACGCCAAGGTGGAACCGCCAACGCCAGAAGTGCAGCGCCGCATGAGAGCTCAGCGTAGGGAATCCACCGAACCCGAGCTTCGGATCAGGCGCCGCCTGTTCGGCGAAGGGCTCCGCTACCGATGTGGACTACCTGTGCCAGGCAAACCGAGACGAAGCGTCGACATCGCGTTTACCCGGTGGAAGGTGGCGGTCTTCGTGGATGGGTGTTTCTGGCACGGCTGTCCCGAGCATTTCGTGCCACCAAGAGCCAACGCAGGGTGGTGGCAAGAGAAGATCGCGGCGACCCAGCGACGGGACGCGGAGACGACCGAGATCCTGTCAGCCGCCGGCTGGCGCGTGGTCAGAGTGTGGGAGCACGCGTCGACCGACGACGCGATCGAAGTAATCCGCAGGGAATTGGATCTGGCACGGAGCGAAGAGGCAACTCGTGAGGACCGGCGATCTGCGACTCTCGAGGCCGAGACGCCGAAAGCGGCCGTACGCCGAACCGGGTCGTCAAGGCAACCTGCTGGCTATCCAGATGGGACTTGACCCCTACTAGGTCGTGATCGACAAGATGGAAGTCACATGCGACAAGTACCCGTCCGAGCAGCGGCGTGGTCAGATCACGAAATATGACCAGATTCCGAATTCTGGAGGTTTCGTTCGGGGCGACGAGATTCGGGTGTGATCGGCGCTCGAACCTCGGTTCTCAAACAGCCCATCCGCACGCAGATCCGCGGTGCGGTCTTATATGAACTCCGATCACTCACGCTCGCGGGCGAAGCCTCAGCACTCGAAGTATCTC
>JAEWOG010000087.1 GCA_023460975.1 Actinomycetes bacterium | reverse complement strand
GGCGGAGAGGTCGGCGTCGATCGCCATCTGCTTGCCGGGCATGGCGTCGAGGGTGAAGCGCGCCGCCACTTCGGCGATGCGGCCCGAACCCTTGGTGATGACGACGAAGTTCACGATGATCAGGATCGTGAAGACGATCACGCCGATCACGAAATTGCCGCTCATCACGAAGCCGGCGAAGGCCTCGATGACATGGCCGGCCGCAGACGCTCCCTCGTGGCCGTGGGCGAGGATCAGGCGGGTCGAGGCCAGGTTCAGCGCCAGCCGGAACATCGTCACGATCAGCAGCACGGTCGGGAAGGCGGAGAACTCCAGCGGCTCCTCGATGAAGAGTGCGGTCATCAGCACCAGCACCGACAGGATGATGGACAGGGCCAGCATCAGGTCGAGCAGCACCGCCGGCATCGGGAAGATGAGCACGACGAGGATGCCCACGACGCCGATCGCGAGGAACAGGTCGGGACGGTTGAAGAGTTTGGCCAGCGCTCCGCGATCGGGAACGGCGAACGCTCTGCCCTGTCCTGCCGTCACATCGGTCATCGACCGCTCCGCTCACGACCGTGCGCCCCGAAGCGGAGTGCCACCCGGCAATTCTTGCCGGGCGTATGGTGAACGAATTGTTAAGAAACGGATTAATACCTTGCCGGAACCATCGGATGAACGGATGGTTGTCGAAACGCCGCGTTCTGGCCGCATTCGCCGGCCCCACTCGGCTCAGGGACGGCTGAACTTCGCCGCATCCCCACGATATTGGAGGTCATCTTGAATCGACGTTCTTTTCTGACCAGTCTTGTCGGCGGCCTTGCGGTTGCCGCGATCGGCGGCACCGCCATGGCCAAGAGCCTCATCGAGGCGGCACCTGCCCCCGTCGAGCCCAAGACCGGCGACATCGACCCCGCCCTCAAGGCCGGCCTCGACGAGACCGACGCTGCATTCACCCAGTACTATCGCCGCCATCCCCGTCACTATCGCCGGCCGCCGCCGCCGGTTCGCCACCGCCGCCCACGGCGCGTGGTGCGCAACGGCCGGGTCTACTGGGTCCGCTGATCCGTTTGGGGCCGGCAGCTCGCGGTGCCGGCCTTTCCTTCAGGCAATCGCTCATCGGGAGGGTTCCGGCATGACAGCGCCGGGCACGCAGCAGAACGGCACGATCGAAACCGATGTGCCTGCAAGGCTCGACCGCCTGCCCTGGTCGCGCTTCCACACGCTGGTGGTCGTCGCCCTCGGCATCACCTGGATTCTCGACGGGCTTGAAGTCACGCTGGCCGGCTCGGTCGCGGGCGCTCTCAAGGAAAGCCCGGTTCTCAGGTTCACCAATACCGAGATCGGGCTTGCCGGCGCAGCCTATATCGCCGGCGCTGTGCTCGGCGCCGTGTTTTTCGGCTGGCTGACCGACCGCCTGGGACGCAAGAAGCTCTTCACGATCACCGTTCTCGTCTATCTCGCGGCCACGGCGGCGACCGCCTTCTCCTGGAACCTCTGGAGCTTCATCCTCTTCCGCTTCCTCACCGGCATGGGCATCGGCGGCGAATACACCGCGATCAACTCGACGATCCAGGAACTCATCCCGGCCCGCGTGCGAGGCTGGACCGACCTCGTCATCAACGGCTCGTTCTGGGTCGGCGCGGCGCTCGGCGCGCTCGGCTCCATCGTCCTGCTCAACCCCGCCTGGATCGATCCCGAACATGGCTGGCGCCTTGCCTTCTTCATCGGCGCGGCGCTCGGCCTGATCATCCTCTTCCTCAGGCAATGGATTCCGGAAAGCCCGCGCTGGCTGATCAGCCACGGCCATCCGGATCGCGCCGCGGCAATCGTCTCCGATATCGAGCGCCGCGCCGGCTTCGTCGCGCCTGCCGGCGAGGTTCTGCCGGTGACGCGCTTGCGCCCGCGCGCCGCGACCCCGCTCGGCGAGGTCTTCGCCACGCTGTTCGTCGTCCATCGCGAGCGCGCGCTGGTCGGCCTCGCCCTGATGCTGTCGCAGGCGTTCTTCTACAACGCGATCTTCTTCACCTACGCGCTGATCCTCACCGATTTCTATGCCGTGCCCTCGCAGAATATCGGCTGGTTCATCCTGCCCTTCGCCGCCGGCAACTTCCTGGGCCCGCTCCTGATCGGCCGGCTCTTCGACACGCTCGGCCGCCGCACCATGATCGCCGCGACCTATGCCCTGTCGGGCCTGCTGCTCACCGGCACGGGCTATCTGTTCTGGAAGGACTGGCTGACGGCCTCGCAACTCACCCTGTGCTGGAGCGTCGTGTTCTTCTTCGCCTCGGCCGCGGCGAGCTCGGCCTATCTCACGGTCTCCGAGACCTTTCCGGTCGAGATGCGGGCGCTGGCGATCGCGATGTTCTACGCGGTGGGAACCGGCGCGGGTGGTATCGCCGGCCCCTGGCTCTTCGGCATCCTGATCGATACCGGCTCGCGCGGCAGCGTCTTCGGCGGCTACCTCATCGGCGCCTTCCTGATGCTGGCGGCTGCGGTCATCGCGGCGCGGTTCGCGATCCGGG
>JAEWOG010000086.1 GCA_023460975.1 Actinomycetes bacterium | reverse complement strand
GGCTGATACCTCAGGGCTTGGCCATCACGTCGATGGTCTGGCCTTCAGCCAGCTTGACGTAGGCCTTGCGCCAGTCGCCGCGGCGACCGGAACGAAAACGGAAGGTCTTGCGCTTGCCCTTCACGGTGAGCAGATTGACGCCTTCGACCTTGACGTCGAACAGCGATTCCACCGCTGCCTTGACGTCGGCCTTGGTCGCCACCTGGGACACTTCGAACACGTACTGGTTCGATTGCTCCTGCAGGCGCGCCGACTTCTCCGAGATGTGCGGCGCGCGCAGCACGCCGAGAATCTTTTCGCTGCTCATGCCAGCCACTCCTCGATCTTCTTGAGCGCCTCGACCGTCACCACGACGCTCTCGGCACCGACCAGCGCGACCGGATCCAGGCCCTGCACGTCGCGCACTTCCACGTAAGGAATGTTGCGCGCGGCCAGGAACAGGGACTCGTCCGCATCTTCGGTGATGATCAGCGGACGGGTCACGCCGAGATCGGACAGACGCGCGACGAGTGCCTTGGTCTTGGCTTCCTCGATGGCGAAACCGTCGACCACCTTGACCCGATCCTGACGCAGCAGCTCGGAAAGGATCGAGCTGATCGCACCGCGGTACATCTTGCGATTGACCTTCTGCGCGAAGCTGCGCGGAGCAGCCGCGAAAGCGCGACCGCCGCCGACGAAGATCGGCGCACGATAGTCACCGTGACGAGCACCGCCGCCCTTCTGCTTCTTGAATTTCTTGGTCGTGCCGGACATGTCGGCGCGCGACAGCTGCGCCTTGGTGCCAGCGCGACCGGCGTTGCGATAGGCAACGACGACCTGGTGCACGAGATCCTGGCGGAATTCGCGGGCAAAGACCGCGTCCGACACCGCCAGCGATTCGCCACTACCGACGACTGCGAGTTCCATGATTCTTCTCCTTAACCTTTCGCCGCCGGACGCACGATCACGTCGCCGCCCGGAGCGCCCGGAACCGCACCGCGGATCGCGATCAGACCGCGCTCCACGTCGACCTTGACGACCTTGAGGTTCTGCGTCGTCTGGCGCTCGGCACCCATGTGGCCGGACATCTTCTTGCCGGGAAATACGCGGCCCGGCGTCTGGCGCTGGCCGAGCGAACCCGGGGACCGGTGCGACAACGAGTTGCCGTGCGTGGCGTCGCCCATCGTGAAGTTCCAGCGCTTGATCGTGCCCTGGAAGCCCTTGCCCTTGGTCGTGCCCTGCACGTCCACGACCTGGCCGGCCTCGAAGATGTCGGCACGGATCTCGCCGCCCACTTCATAGGCATCGACCGCATCGACGCGGAACTCCCACAGGCCGCGACCGGCCTCGACCTTGCCCTTGGCGTAATGCCCGGCGGTCGGCTTGTTGACCAGTGCCGCGCGCTTGGCGCCGGCAGTGACCTGGATGGCCTGGTAGCCGTCCTTCTCCGTGGTCTTGATCTGGACGATGCGGTTAGGCGTCGCCTCGATCAGCGTCACCGGCACGGACTCGCCGCTCTCGGTGAAGATTCGACTCATGCCGCACTTGCGGCCTACGATCCCGATACTCATGG
This sequence comes from Actinomycetes bacterium, assembly GCA_023460975.1. Classification (GTDB taxonomy): domain Bacteria; phylum Actinomycetota; class Actinomycetes; order Propionibacteriales; family Nocardioidaceae; genus Nocardioides. The sequence goes on along the minus strand of JAEWOG010000086.1, from coordinate 1,392 downwards.
TGCTAGCCTCAGTACAGCTTGATCTGGACGTCGACGCCGGCCGCGAGCTCGAGCTTCATCAAGGCATCCACGGTCTTGTCGTTCGGATCGACGATGTCGAGCACGCGCTTGTGCGTGCGGGTTTCATACTGGTCGCGTGCGTCCTTGTCGACGTGCGGCGACACCAGGATGGTGTAACGCTCAATCTTTGTCGGCAGCGGAATGGGTCCGCGCACCTGCGCGCCCGTCCGCTTGGCCGTCTCGACGATCTCGCTCGCGGAACGGTCGATCAATCGATGATCGAACGCCTTGAGCCGAATCCGAATCTTCTGGTCCGCCATGGCCTTTCCTTGAATGCCTCTAAAAGAACGTCAGGGGCGGAAGCGATTGTTCCGCCCCCCGTTGGTTGCTCGTGTTGCTTGCGACTTACTTGATGACCTTGGCCACCACGCCGGCACCGACGGTGCGGCCACCTTCGCGGATCGCGAAACGCAGGCCTTCATCCATCGCGATCGGCGCGATCAGCGTCACCACCATCTTCACGTTGTCGCCCGGCATCACCATCTCCACGCCTTCCGGCAGCTGGCACGCGCCAGTCACGTCCGTGGTGCGGAAATAGAACTGCGGACGATAGCCGCGGAGGAACGGCGTGTGACGACCGCCCTCATCCTTGCTCAACACGTACACTTCCGCCTCGAACTCGGTGTGCGGCGTAATCGTGCCCGGCTTGGCCAGCACCTGACCACGCTCCACGTCGTCACGCTTGGTACCGCGAAGCAGCAGCCCGGCATTATCACCCGCCTGACCCTGATCAAGCAACTTGCGGAACATCTCAACGCCCGTCACCGTGGTCTTCACCGTCGGACGGATACCCACGATCTCCACTTCGTCGCCCACCTTGATGATGCCGCGCTCGATGCGCCCGGTCACCACCGTGCCGCGGCCGGAAATCGAGAACACGTCTTCCACCGGCATCAGGAACGGCTTGTCGATGTCGCGCTCGGGCTGCGGGATCCACGTGTCCAGCGCATCCACCAGCTTGATGATCGCAGGCACGCCGATCTCGCTCTGGTCGCCTTCCAGCGCCTTCAGCGCCGAACCGTGCACGATCGGGGTGTCGTCGCCCGGGAAGTCGTACTTGGACAGAAGCTCGCGCACTTCCATCTCCACCAGCTCCAGCAGCTCGGCATCGTCCACCATGTCGGCCTTGTTCAGGAACACGACGATGTACGGCACGCCCACCTGGCGCGCCAGCAGGATGTGCTCGCGCGTCTGCGGCATCGGGCCGTCGGCGGCCGAACACACCAGGATCGCGCCGTCCATCTGCGCCGCACCGGTGATCATGTTCTTCACATAGTCCGCGTGTCCCGGGCAGTCCACGTGCGCGTAGTGACGCGTCGGCGACTCGTATTC
>JAEWOG010000085.1 GCA_023460975.1 Actinomycetes bacterium | reverse complement strand
ATCTCGAGTCGCTTGATGGAGTCGATGGAGAGGTCGGCCTCGAGGTCGAGGTCGGGTTCGAGCATGTCGACGGGGTAGCCGGTGCGGTCGGCGACGACCTTCTGCACCGCGACCATGATCTCGTCGACCGAGGGGCGGGTGGCCGTGGCGGGAGCCTGCGGCGCAGACGCCTCGACGGGTGCCGCAGCAGCGGCGAGGACAGGGGCCGCAGCGATCTTCGGGGCAGCCGCCGGGGCAGTCGCCGGGGCAGCCGCGGGGGCCTGGACCCGGGCGTACGACATCTCGGCGGGACCCGCCACCGCGCTGGAGTCGCCGTCGTACGCGCCCGTGGTCGGCACCTCGGCGCCCAGGTAGCGCAGCATCACGTCGCGCTCTGCGGCCACGAGCTGGCGAACCGAACGGAGGTACTCGTGCACCACGGCACCGGGGTCGGTCCCGGGCCAGACGTCGGGCGAGGAAGGCATGGCTGCTCCCGATTCAGAGGTGGGGACCGAGACGGCGGGAAGCGTGTCCGCCGGCTGCAGGCTGTGGGGGAGGACGGTGCCGTCGCTGCGGCGTACGAACGCCCCGTCGACGGTCCACCCGGGGGTGGCCACGGGCAGTGCGGCCAGGTCGAGGCGCTCGGCGCGACCCTCGAAGAGGAACGACGGATCGACCTCCACCCCGAGCGAGGCCAACTCGGCAAGCGCCAGCAGGAACCGGCGCAGCCCGGACTCCCCGGCCGCGTCGCAGGCGATGGCGTGGTGCTCGCGCTCGCCGAGGATGCGGCCGACCTGTTGCGTCAGGACGCGCCCCGGACCGGCCTCCACGAAGACGCGCACACCGGCGGCGTACATCGATTCGACCTGCTCGACGAAGCGCACCCCGGAGGTGACCTGCTCGACCAGCAGCTGGCTCACGGCCGCGTCATCGTCGGCCGGGTACGGCTCCGCGGTGGTGTTGGACCACACCGGGAACTGCGGCGCCCGCAAGGCCACGTCGGCCAGACGCGTGGCGAGCTCCTCGCCAGCGGTGGCGATCAGGGGACTGTGGAAGGCGCACGCGACCGGGATCACCTTGGCGGTGATGCCCTGGCCCGACCACGCCTCGACGGCCTCGTGGACGTCGGCGGTCGGCCCGGCCACCACGACCTGACGCGGCGCGTTGTGGTTGGCAACAACCAGCGACGGGCGATCGGCCACGAGCCCGCGCACGTCGTCGATCGAGGCCGCCACCGCCGCCATGGTGCCGGGGTCGCCACCGCTGGCCGCCACCGCGTCCAGCACCGAGCGCCCGCGAGCCTCGGAGAGGCGGATGAGTGTCTCCTCGTCGAACGAGCCGGCGGCCGCGAGCGCGGCCAACTCCCCGTACGAGTGCCCGCCCGCCGCGTGCGGCTCGACGCCGGCCCGGCGCAGCAGGCGCGTCATCGCCATCGCGGCGATGCCGAGCGTGGGCTGGGCGACGTCGGTGGCCGTGATCGCAGCCTGCTGGGCCGCGCGGTCCTCGCGCGTGAAGGCGCGCGGGGGGAGCAAGGCGCCCAGGTGCTCGGCACCCGCCCGCAGCAGGTCGTCGAGGCCGCCGAAGGTCACGAAGAGTTCGTCGAGCATGCCCGGGCGCTGGCTGCCCTGACCGGGGTAGAGGAACCCGACCTGAGGGGCTGGCGCCTCGTCGGTGCCGACGAAGACGCCCGCGCGGCGGTCCGTCCCACCGGGGACTCGGGACAGCTGCTCAGCCAGCTCGTGCAGGTCACCGGCGACCAGCGCGATGCGGACCTCAGCGGTGCCGCGGGACACCGACGCAGCCAGGTCGCGCAGGCGGTGCCGCTGCCCCGAGGCGTCCGCCTCGAGGATGCGCGCGACGGTGTCCGCGAGCTCGCTCGCCGACCGCTGGGCGTCGGCGAGGGTCTTGCCGCGGAAGCAGAACAGCTCCGTGGCCCACACCTGCGCACCGAACGCGGGTCGGTCATCGGCGTCGTACGACGACACCACCGCGTGGAAGTTGGTCCCGCCGAAGCCGAAGGCGCTCACGCCGGCACGGCGCTGCTCGTCGGGCCACGGCTGCGGCCGGTCGAGGAACCGGAACGGGCTCGTCTCCGCGTCGAAGTACGGATTGGGAGCGGTGAGATTGATCGTCGGCGGGAGCACGCCGTGGTGCACGGCCTTGACGACCTTGATCAGGCCCGCCAGACCGGCCGAGCACTTGGTGTGGCCGATCTGCGACTTCACCGACCCGAGCACCGCAGCGCCGGGCTCGGCGCCGGCCTCGATGAACAGCTCGGTCAGGGTCGCCATCTCCGTACGGTCCCCGACGACCGTGCCGGTGCCGTGCGCCTCGACCAGACCGAGGTCCGTCGCGACCAGGCCAGACTGCTCCAGCGCGCGGACCACGGCCCGCTGCTGCCCCTCCTTGCGCGGGGCGGTGAGCCCCAGGTGACGCCCGTCCGAGGAACCGGCGACCGCGTCGATGAGGGCATAGATCCGGTCGCCGTCCCGCTCGGCGTCGACGCGACGCTTGAGCACGACGCACGCGATGCCCTCACCCAGCGCGATGCCGTCGGCGTCCGCGTCGAAGGTGCGGCACCGACCGCTCGGCGACAGGGCGTGCACCGAGGAGAACATGAGGTAGTCGTTGAGACCGTTGTGCAGGTCAGCGCCGCCGACCAGCACCATGTCGGAGGTCCCCGCGGACAGTTCCTTGCAGCCCGCATCGAGCGCCGCCAAGGACGATGCGCACGCGGCGTCGACGGTGTAGTTGACGCCGCCCAGGTCGAGCCGGTTGGCGATGCGCCCGGCAATGACGTTGGCGAGCACGCCGGGGAACGAGTCCTCGGTGAGGCGCGGCAGCCACTCGTCGAGCTCGGCCGGGAGGTCCCCGCCGAAGAGCTGGGGCAGCCAGGCGCGGATGCCGTACATGCCGGACAGGTCGTTGCCGGACTCGGCGCCGAAGACGACGGAGGCGCGTGCCCGGTCGAACGTACGGTTCGAGTAGCCCGCGTCACCCAGCGCGCGCGCCGCGACCTCGAGACTGAGCAGCTGGACGGGCTCCACGGCGGCGAGCGTCGCGGGCGGGATGCCGTACGCCAGCGGGTCGAAGCCCACCGGCTCGAGGAAGCCACCCCACTTCGAGGGGCTGCGCCGCCCGGCGCGACGGTCGTCGTAGGCGTCCGGGTCGTGGTAGAGCCCTGTGTTCCAGCGCTCGGCGGGGACCTCGGTGACCGTGTCGCGTCCGGCGAGGACGTCCGCCCAGAACTGCTCGGCGTCACTCGACCCGGGCAGCATCGACGCGATGCCGACGACGGCGATGTCGAGCGGGTCGACCTCGCGTTCGCGGGTGACGGCGGGGGCCGGGGACGCGAGGCGGTCACTGCCGCGCACACTGATCTCGTCGTGCAGATCGGCGACGGTGGTGACCTGTGAGCGCATCGTGGCGACCTCGCCGATCATGTACATGCCCTCGGAGCGCTGGCGCTCCTCGGCCACCTCGATCAGACCGGCGTCGGTGCGCTCAAGGCCTTTCGAGGCGATGCGCAGGCGACCCAGGTTGAGCTGCTCCAGCTCGGCCCACCGCGCGTCGGGGGCCACGCCCTCGGCGAGCAGCTCGTCGGCGCGGGTCTCGAAGGCACGTACGAAGTCCGTCTCGACGCAGCGCGTGGCGTGGCCGGGGGCCGTCTCCACCAGCGCAGTCGTGGAGCACTCGACCGCGACCTGCTGGAAGGCCGGCTGGATCGCGCCACCGCTCACGGCCTCGGCCGTGAACAGGTACGCCGTGCCCATCAGGACGCCGACCTTGGCGCCGCGCTCGGCGAGCGGTGCCAGCGCGGCCGCGGCCATCGATGCGGAGCGGGCGTCGTGGATGCCGCCGGCCAACAGGACGTGCAGGTTCTCCGGGTCCTTCACCTGGGCGAGGCGGTCGAGCTGGGCCTCCCACAGGACGAAGCTCGACAGGGGGCCGACGTGGCCGCCGCACTCGCGACCTTCGAACACGAACTTGCGCGCGCCGTCCTTGAGGAAGCGGTCCAGCAACCCGATCGACGGGACGTGCAGGTACGAGGTGATCCCCGTGGCCTCCAGATCGGCGGCCTGACTGGGACGCCCGCCCGCGATCAGGGCGAAGCCCGGACGGACCTGCTTGACGACCTCGAGCTGTTCGGCGAGGAGTTCGGGCGGTGCGAACCCCAGCACGCCCACACCCCACGGCGCCTCACCCAGGGCGATCGCGGTCTCCTCGAGCAGCGCGCGGGTCTCGCCGCCGGGCAGCAGCGCGAGAGCGAGGAACGGCAGGGCGCCCCCGCCAGCGACGGCGGCGGCGAAGTCGGCCCGGTCGCTCACGCGCGTCATGGGCCCCTGGGCGATCGGGTACGTGGTCTGGTGCGCCTGAGCGAGCGGTGACCCCGGAGCCAGCGGGCGGAGGTGGGCGGCGGTCGCGAGGTGCTCGCGCACTGCCGTACGGATGGCCTGCACGAGGCCGCCGATGGTGGCGTACTGCTCCGCGAGCCGCGACGCGAGGGCGCCGTCCTGCCCCCAGGGCAGCAGATCGGCGCGCAGGTCAGAGCCCAACCGCGCGGCGACCTCGCCGACCGACGCCTGCAGCGAGGCGACCGGGAGGTCGGGGCGGGTGTAGAGGCGGTGCTCGCCGACGATGCGGGTCTGCGATCCGTCCATGCCAGCGAGCGCGGCGCGCGCGTCGGGCGCCAGCCGGGACTCGCGCAGCAGGCCCGTCTGGACGTCGATCATGACGCCGGTGGCGCCGCCGGCGACCGCAGCCGCGGCGGTGTGCGTACCGATGCCGCCACGTGCCCACACGGGCAGTCCCAGCGGCACCGTCTGCTGGAGCAGGATGCTGGCCTCGGTGGGACCGACCCTGCCGCCCGCTTCGCGCCCGGACGCGACCAGGCCGGAGGCTCCGGCGTCGCGCGCCGCCAGAGCGGCAGCGTGCGAGTGGACGGTGACGACCACGCTGTCGCACACGGAGCGCCACGCGGCCACTTCGCTGGTGCGGGCCTGGGGCAGCAGCACCGCCGCCACGCGGGCGCGCTCGGTGAGGGGCACGTCAGCGGGGGTCAGGTCGGCTCCCGGCCGCAGCCAGTACGAGGTGACCCGACGCCGGTCGAGGTCGCGGACCGCAGCGGCGAGCTCCTGCCCGTGGGCAGCATCCAGCACGCCGATCGCGCCGCTGCGCTGGGCAGCGGCCACTCCTCGGCCGTTGGTCTCGCCGCACGGGTCCGCAACCACGACCAGCGTGGCTTGCTCTGCGGGTCCGTGCTCAGTTGTGCTTGCAGAGCCAGTCGACATGGCAGGCTCCCTCCTTGCCATAGGCGTGACCCCCGGCCGAAGCCGAGCGCGGATCGGCGGCCCTCCCTTGCTACCGACCAGTCACATGTCGCTGCGGCAGCGTGGCATGACTGCAACGAGGCCGCCAGAGGAATATGACACAGATCACGACAAGGTGTAACCCGTTGTTCGTCAGGCGGTTTCATTTCCGGAGACCGACGGTGGCGGTCGCCGGTGCAATCTGGAATGGTGCGCCGAGCGCGGCCCCGGTTGCGGTGGCGCAGCACGAGGCAGGGAGTGGTGGGGTGCACCGACTGAGCGGCACGGACAGCGGATTCCTCGCCATGGAGGCGAGCTGGCAGCCCATGTTCAACGTGACGTGGGCGGTGCTCGAACCAGGGCGCCCGCTCACCGTCGACGACGTGCGCGAGCACGTGCTCGGCCGGCTCGACGAGATGCCGGCCTTCCGGCAGCGGATCGTGGCCGTACCGGGCGGCCTGCACCATCCCGTCGCCGTCGACGACCCCGCCTTCGACCTGGACGCGCACCTGCACGTCGTGGACGTGCGCCACGGCCCGTGGGCCGGCCTCGATCTCGACACAGTGATCGCCCGGCTCGCCGAGGAGCCGATGCCGACGGACCGCGCCCTGTGGCGCATCCACCTCATCGACGGGCTCCCGGAGTCCCGGCAGGTGATCTCGCTGCACTTCCACCACGCCATCGCCGACGGCACCGCCGCGGTGGCCCTCATGCACCGACTGTTCAGCGACGAGGTCACGGGCCCGGTGTGGCGCGGTGGTCCGTACGCGCCCCAGACCCCGCCCGGCGCCCTGCGGCTGGTGCTCGGCGCGTTGTGGACCCACCTCATCTCCGTGTTCCTCATCCTGGGCGCCCTCCTGGGCGTGTGGCGCGGCGTGGGGCGGCTGCGCGCAGCCAAGGCCCGCGCCGAGGTCGAGGTGCCGCCGATCAGCGAGGGCGCACCGCTCACGGAGTTGAACGATGCATTCACCCCGGCGAGGGCCTGCGTCACCGTGGACCTGCCGCTGGCCGGACTCAGACACGTGCGCAAGCACACCGAGACCACCCTCAACGACGTCCTGCTCGCCGTGGTGAGTGCGGGGACCGGTGACTACCTCGCTGCCCGCGACGGCCTCCCCGAACGGTCGCTGCTGTGCAACATGCCGGTCGCCGAGGCGCCCGAGGAACCGGTCGAGCGCACCAGCGGCAACTCCTTCTGGAGCCTCACCACGACTCTGGCCACCGACGTCCCCGACCCGCTGGAGCGGCTGGCGGTGATCGCCCGGGTGACGGGTGAGTGCAAGGAGCAGTTGCGCGCGTTCGGCGTCTCCACCGTCCCGCAGCTGCTCGACGTCGTGCCCCCTGCCTTGCTGGCCCGGGGCACGCGGAGAGTGGGGGAGCGGTTGCGCGAGGCCACCGCCGACGTCGACGCCAACGTGCTGGTCTCCAACGTGCGGGGCTCCGACCACCCCTACGAGTTGCGCGGACGGACCGTGTCGCGGATCTATGTCTGCGGCCCGCCGAGCAACGGCATCGGCTGCAACGTCTCTGCGCTCAGCTATGGCGACCGGATGCTGGTCACGGTGCTGGCCTTCGGCGATGCGCTGCGCGACCCGGGAGCGTACGGCGCCGCGCTCGAGGCTGGCTTCGAGGAACTCGCAGCGCTCACCGGATGGTCCGAGGAGTCCGCCAGCCCCGTCGCGGGCTGAGGGCGCCGCTCAGGCGCGGCTGATGTGACGCGACAGCTGCAGCAGGTGGGCGAGGCGCGCCAGCTCGGAATCCAGGAACTCCGGGCCGCCGCGGCGCCCCAGGACGACGATGTCGGGGCCCATCGGCGCCGCGCACAGCACCGTCACCTCGTCGGTGGAGGGCAGTCGCTCCGGGCCGTCGATGCGGTGCCACGACAGGTCGCTCGGCGCGCCACCGGCCGAGTGCACCACCTCGGCTCCGTCGATGCCGGCACCGCGGCGCAGCCGCACGGCCCAGTCCACGCGGAAGGCCAGAGGCAGGCGATCCACCACGAGATCCAGTGCGTTGCTGGGGTCCTCGGTGAGGTCCTCGACGACCTCGAGGTCCAGGAACAGGTTGCCGCCCGCGGCGTAGCGCGAGATCCACAGCACCTCGACGCCGTCGAGGACGTTGCACGCCGAGACGACCGAGTCGGGCATCGCTCCGGGCGCCATCTCGAGGAGCACATCATCGACGGCCGAGCCGTCGCGCTTCTCGACGATCTCGATGGCCTCGATGTCGCCGCCCGCCTCACCGATGGCGCTCGCGAGTCGTCCCAGCGAACCGGGGATGTCGGGCAGGGACACGCGCAGCAGGAAGGGCACCACCCGAGGCTAGCGCCTGCCGGTGACAGGCATGTTTCGTGACGGAGGTGCTCGGGGCGCATCCGCGCCCGGTCAGGACCCGCTGCGCAACCGGTCCCGCAGGCCGCTGGCCCGGTGGACTCGGCGGTCGAAGGCGGCCCGCAGCTCTGTCTCGGTGCCGACCACGCGTACGCGAGAGGTGGCCCTCGTGACGGCGGTGTAGAGGAGTTCGCGGGTCAGGAGACGCGACTCGACGTCGGGCAGCAGGACGGTCACCTCGGCGGCCTGACTGCCCTGGCTCTTGTGGATCGTGAGGGCGTGCATCGTCTCGGTCTCCCCCAGACGCGAGAGCGGGTGCACGCGCTCGGTACCGCCGATCAGCGCCACCCTCGGGCCCTTGTCGGTCCTCACGACCACGCCCGCGTCGCCGTTCCACACGCCGAGGGTGCGGTCGTTGGTGGTCAGGAGGACAGGCTGACCGACGTACGGGGCCTCGCGCAGGTCGAGGTCACCGAGCTCGGCCAGCCACGTCTCGACCCGGCGGTTCCAGAACCGCACGCCGCGCGCACCCTCGCGGTGCGCGCACAGGAGGCGGTGCTCCGCGAGGACGGCGAGCGCGTCGTCGGCTCCGCGCGCGGCCGCGCTGCGCAGGGCGGCCGCCTTGCCGGTCAGCAGAGTCCGCAGCCGGGGCGAGGGGTCCTCGTCCTCCCACCACTCCACGTCGTCGGCACCACAGCGGAGCACGGCCAGCACTGCCTCCACGTCGTCGCCGCGCAGCGCCTCCGCCAGGAGCTGCACCGACCCGCCGAACCGGTGGGTGGTCCGCAGCGTCGCCACGGGGGAGTCCGCCATGCCCGCGTAGCCGTGCACGAGGTCGCTCAGCACGGCGCCCGCCTCCACTGACGCCAGCTGATCGGGGTCACCCACCAGCACCAGATGGGCGTCGGGACGGACGGCCTCGAACAGTCGCGCCATCATCGTCAGCGACACCATGGAGGTCTCGTCGACCACGACCACGTCGTGGGGCAATCGGTTGCCGCGATGGTGCTTGAACCGGGTCGCGTTGTCGGGCCGCCACCCCAGCAGCCGGTGCAGCGTCATCGCTTCGAGTCCCTGGATCCGCTCGCGGTCGGTTGCCTCGAAACCGGCGGCCGAGCGCTCCACGGACTCCTGCAACTGCGCAGCCGCCCGCCCGGTGGGGGCGGCCAGTGCGATCCGTACGGCGCGTCCGCTCGTCTCGGCCTGAGCATGGAGGGCGGCCAGCAGGCCGGCGACGGCCGTGGTCTTGCCCGTCCCGGGACCGCCGGTGAGGACGGTGGTCCACTGACCCAGCGCCCGGAGCCCCGCCGCGTGCTGCTCCGCGAAGGTGGGTGCCCCGAACACGCGGTCGAGGGTGGCTCGGGCCAGCGGCTCGTCGACCACGGGCGGCCGCGCCGAGCGGGCCACCAGATCAGTCAGGACCTGCGTCTCCTGCTCGTGGTAGCGGTCGAGATACAGGAGGTCGTTGTCCCAGCGCAATGCCCCCAAGGCGACCAGCGGGCTGGCAGCCACGGCGGCACCCCACTCGGCATCGTCGGGCCACGGAAGCGTGTCGGTGCCCTGCTCAATGAGGTCGGAGAGCGCGACGCAGATGGACCCCCTGCGTACGGCCCGGGTCGCGAGCGCGGCCGCCAGCAGGACCCGCTCGTCCGCCTCGCCGCCGATGCTGCCCAGCGCCCGCGCCACCTGCACGTCGGCCGAGGTCAACACCCCCGCGGCATTGAACGTCGCCAGCAGACCATCGGCGGCCACCGCCGCATCGGCGTCGGGGAGCTCGTACGGCTCGAACACCTCGGTCATCGCGACACCTCGCCGTCGAGCAGGGCGGACAGGGACAGCACCAGACCCACGGGTGCGCGCCACGAGAACACTCCGCACGGGTCATCGCCGACCACCGGGGTGTCGGCGCCGCACATCCCGCGCAGGTAGAGATAGAGGACCCCGCCCAGGTGGGTCTCAGGGTCGTAGTCGGGCAACCGCCAGCGCAGGTAGCGGTGCAGGACGACGGTGTAGAGCAGGGCCTGGAGTGGATAGTCGGAATGCCCCATCGCCTCGTCGAGGGCCTCGGGGCGGTAGTCGTGGGCGGTCAGCGGCTGCAGCGTGTCGCCGAGGCGGTTGGTCTTGTAGTCGACCGTGAGGTAGCGAGTCGCCCCCTCCACCTCGACGCGCATCACCACGTCGATGGAGCCGGTGAGGTAGCCCCGCAAGGGCTGCTCGGCCAGGGCCGGGGTCTGGTCGAGGAGATCGGCGAAGCGTCCCACCGGGTCACCCTCGGGCAGATGAGCGCGCAGGATCGGGGCGAGGTCGCCGAGGCGCACCTCGTCGGTGACGTACGCACGATCGTCGCCGCCGGAGAGGGGCAGCTCGAAGTCGAGCTCGGCCAGCCGGTCCGCGGCGAGCACCTCGCCCAGCCGGGCGCCCCCGGCCAGCGGCCCGAGGGGGGAGGCGTTGACGGCGGCCAGCGCCTGCGCGAGCGCGTCCGGGTCGAGGTCCGCCACGGGCCACCACACCCGCTGCTCGTCGATGTGCGCGCGGAACTCGGCCACCGGATCGGCTGCCGCCGGGTCGGCGTGCTCGAGCACCGCGTGCACCAACGACCCGAACGCCGCACCCATCGGCAGGTCGGCCATCGGGCTCGGCACGGCCGCGAGGGCGGCGTGCTGCGCGAGCGTCTCAGAGTCGGTGGTGTCCTCCCCGAACGTCTCGTACGACTCCTCGCTCAGCAGGTCGGCGTCCTCGGGTTCGGACAGGCCGGCGTGGGCGCCCGGTGCCTCCGAGAGGGGCCGCGCGAGCGCCGTGTAGGAGGTGCGCACCCAGCCGAGGTCGATCGTCCGGTCGAATCGCCGCGCGGACAGCGTCGACTCGCTGACGGGCAGCGGCGTCGGGCTGACCGGCAGCACCAGCGACTGCTCCGGGACCAGCGCCCCGGCGTCGCGCCACGCCCCGATCGTGCCCACGATCTCGTCGTCCCCGGTCACGGCCAGCCGCTCGGGCACCTGCGCATCGCCTGGACGGCGACCGAACAGCACCCGGTGCAGGGCGGAGTCGGGGGTGTTGTTGCTGGGGGCGTACCAGGCAACGACCTGCGACTGGGCGCGCGTGAGGGCGACGTAGAGCAGGCGCAGAGACTCGTCGGCCTCCTCGGTGCGCTGCACGCCCAGCGCCGCGGCGTGGTGCTGGGACGGTCCGCCGACGTCGAGGCAGCGGGTGCCGTCGGCGTCGTGGTAGAGCGGGACGTCGGCCTCGCGAACGTGCCGGTCCCACAGGGAGGGAAGGTAGACGACGGGGTATTCGAGGCCCTTGCTGCCGTGGATCGTCACCAGTTGGACGGCGTCCGCGTCGGAGTCGAGGCGGCGGGTCCGCTCGGAGCTGACCTCGCGCTTGCCCTCGGCAACCTGGGATCGCAGCCATCCCAGCAACCCCACGACGGTCGACTGGTCGGCGACCGCGACCTGGTGCAGCGCCTCGGCGATGTGGCGCAGGTCGGTCAGCATCCGCTGGCCTCCCTCGACGCCCAGGCACCGCTGCGTCAGGCCGGCCAGGACGGAGCACTCCATCACCGCTGCCACGCCGCGATCGGCCATGATCCGCGACCACTCGCGGATGGTGGTGGAGACGGTGTCGGCCAGGGCCTCTTCGCCGTCGAGCTCGGCGGGTTGGTGTCCGAGGAACGGGGTCAGCGCCGCCGCGCGCACCCGTGCGATCCGGTGCGGCTGCTCGAGAGCCTCCAGCAGCGTGAGCCAGTGGGCCGCAGCGGGCGAGTGGAACACCGATCCGCCGCCCGTGACCACGGACCCGATGCCCACCTCGGCGAGCGCTGCCTGGAAGCGGTCGAGGTCGTTGCGACGCCCGGCCAGTACGGCCACGTCGCCCGGCTTCAGCGGCCGGCCCTCAAAGCGCGCGCCGCCTGTCAGCAGCCGTTTCACGTCGGCGGCGAGGTCGGCGGCCACGTGCTCGCGCCACACCCCGATCGGAGGCTTCGCCCGCGGGCCCGCTCCCACCTCTGCGCGACGTACGACACGCATCCGGAGCGGGTCGCCAGCACCCACGAGCCGCGAGGCGGAGTGGTGCGCGGTGACGGGGTGCACCGTGATCCGCGCGTCACCGAGCGCGGCGCCATCGAGGAGCACCCCGATGCGCTCGACCAGGCCCGCGTCCGTACGCCAGTTGATGGCCAGGGTTTGTCGCGTCGTGGCCCGCTGGGCCGCGTTGAGGTAGGTGACGATGTCGCCGCCGCGGAAGGCGTAGATCGCCTGCTTCGGGTCGCCGATGAGCACCAACGTCGACACGGTGTCGAAAGCTCGCTCGAAGACCTGCCACTGCACCGGGTCGGTGTCCTGGAACTCGTCGATGAGCGCCACCTTCCAGCGCCCACGCATCCGCTCGGCGGCGGCCGAGTGCGTGCCCTCGAGCGCGTCGGCGAGTTGGCCGAGCAGGTCGTCGTACGACAACACCCCGAGGCGCCGCTTGCGGCGGTCGAGCTCGGCGCGGACGTCCTGGGCGAACCGCACGCGACCGCCCACCAGGGAGTCCGGGTCGTCCTCGGCGACGCCCGAGGGCTCGATCGAGGCACGCGGATCGACGACCACGGCGCGGGCGATCGCCTGCGCCTCGGCGCGCGACCACGGTGCGGTCGGCTCCGCCGCGAAGCGGGCGAGGTAGAGGTCGTCGACGACCTGGGTGGTGAGGTCCTCCAGGTCCTCCACCAGCGTCGCCTCGGTGTCGGAGTCGCCCGCGACGCCGAGGTTGCGCAGCACCATCTGGCAGAACTGATGAATGGTCGCAATCGTCGCCGCGTCGAAGGACGCCAGTGCGTGGGTCAGGCGACGAAGCCTGGCGTGGCGCTCGGCGTCGGTGGCGTCCAGCAGCCACGCCTCGAGCGCGTCGGGCTCCTCAGGCGTCACGGTGAGGGCGCGTACGGCGCCGAGCAGCTGCTCGCGCACGCGTTCGCGCAGCTCCTGGCTCGCGGCGCGGGTGAAGGTGACCACCAGCAACTCGTCGAGCGCTGCCACGCCCTCGGCGACGTAGCGGGTCACCAGCGCCGCGATCGTCCACGTCTTGCCCGTGCCCGCGCTCGCCTCGAGCAGCGTGGTGCCCGTCGGGAGCGGGCCGGCGATGTCGAAGGAGTCCATCAGCCCGCCCTCACCTTCTCCTGCGCCAGCATCGCGCCCCACGTGCGCCAGGCGTACGCGGCCAACCGGTGCTGGGCGTGGACGGCGTCGAGGTGCGGCACGGCGGTCGGCTCGGCGGCGCGCAGGGGCGCCGCGAGGTGGTCGTACGGACAGTGCTCGCCCCAGGCCCGCACATGCCAGACATCGGCATCCTCCTTGGGGAACCCCGAGTCGTCGAAGCGCGAGCTCTGCCACTCCCGCAGCGCCTTGGCATCGGCGGCCGTCGGGTCGCCGCTGATCCGCAGTTCCTGCGCCAGCGCGAGCGAGGTCTTGAGCGGGAGGGGGAGTGGCTCGGCGAGCCCGGCATCGCGGATCTCGACCATCACGCGCAACCAGTCGGTGGCCTCGTGCTCGGCCAACGGCGGCACCATCGCGATCTGGCCTCCCGAGCGGTGCTTGCCGAGCGAGTGGACCGTCCAGCTCTCGTCGCTGTGTCCGGCGGCGAGGGCGAGCGCGTCGAGCCAGCCCGCCATGCGCTGCTTGGCGCCGAGGTTGGAGTACGTCACGCTCACTCGCCGGTTGCCGAACAGGTCGCCCACGGTGCCGCGCAGCCGACGCCCGTCGCCGAGGTCGACGTCAACGTCCACGACCCGCGGCTGGGCGCCATCGCGGAGCTGGACGGCCGCGCCGTAGAGCGGCTGGACCTTGGCGACCACCGCACTCAGCGCCGTGCGCCCCAGCTCGCCCGGCGGCAGGGTGCCGCGCAGCTGCTCGGCGGTCATGGATTCGGTGGGGTCAGCCCCGGCAAGCACGTCGCTGATCAGCCGGTCGCCCACCGCCCACTGCTCCAGCGCGTCGAGCGTGATCGGGATGCCGTCGCGGAGCTCGTCGGACTCGGCCGGGGTGGAGATCTGGAGTCGGTCGCGGAAGAAGGTGCGGACCGGGTGCACGAAGAAGGCGTGCAGGTCGGCCAGCGACACGTCCTCCTCGCGGCGCACCGGCAGCGGCTCGGGCACGCGGTCGCGCACCTGGACCTCGGGCGTCCGTGCGGCGCGAGCGCCGGCGAGCGCGGCAGTGTCGAAGCTGAACGGCGTCGGCCTCCCGAGCCGTCCCGGCACCAGGTTGGCCTCGTCGAAGGGTTGCAGCGGATGGGCCACCAGGACCTGCCCGCGCACCGCACCGGCAGCCGTGGCATCGAGGGCGGAGAGGAGTTCGCCCAGCGGCACCGCGGGAGGGCGTACGCCGCCCGTGTGCTCGCCGCGTCCCGAGTACGTGATCACCAGGTGATCGGTCGCGGCCCCGATGGCGTCGAGCAGGAGTTGGCGGTCCTCGGCGCGACCGTCTCGCTCGCCCGTGAGGGGAGCGCGGCCGAGGACGTCGTCACCGTCCACGGAGGCAGCGCGGGGGAAGACCCCGTCGTCGAGCCCCACGAGGCACACCACGCGGTGGGGGACCGATCGCATCGGGGTCATCGTGCACACCGTCAGCGATCCGGTCCGGAAGTTGGAGCGCGTCGGCCGGCCGCGCAGCCGGTGTCGCAGCAAGGCTCGTACGTCGGCGTGGCGCAGCGTGACCCCGTGCGCCCGCTGGCCCGCGGCGATCCGCTCGATCTCGCGGTCGAACTGCGCCCGCTGCCACGCCTGGTCATCGGGCGTGGCGGCGATCATGTGGACGGCTTCGCCGAGAGCCTCAGCCCACTCGGCGGCCCCGTCGGCCCGGTGGGCGCGCTCCAGGAAGCGGTGGAGCCGCTCCAGGAACTCGGCGAACCTGCCCAACACGACCAGGTCGCCGTCGCCGACGTCGTCCAGGGGCAGCGTCCCACCGAGGACTCGGTGCCCCTCGCCCGAGACGGCGGCTCCCAGCAGCATCCGCCGCAGCCCCACCAGCCACGTGTTGTCGCCGAGCGAGAGGCCGAACCTGGCGCGGTCGGTGTGGTCGTACCCCCACCGGATCGAGGCCGCGTCCACCCACCGCGAGATGCGCTCGAGGGCGTCGGTGTCGAAGCCGAACCGCGCACGCACCGGGGCGGTCGTGGCGAGGTCGAGGACCTCCGTGGCGCTCAGGCGTGCCCCCACCAGATCGACGAGCGTCGCGGCCAGCGTGAGCAACGGGTTGGTGGCGCCCGGAGAGCGGTCCGCGAGGCGCACCCGCAGGCCGTGGGCGGGATGCCCGGTGTCATCGCCGGCGACGTCGGCGAGAGCGAACCCGGCAGAGATGAGGGGTGCGTACGTCTCGATGTCGGGCGTCATCACGAGGATGTCGCGGGGCTCCAGGGTGGGGTCGTCGGCGAGGAGACCCAACAGGGCCTCGCGCAGCACGTCGATCTGGCGGGCCGCCCCGTGGCAGGCGTGGACCTGCACGCTGAGGTCGTCCTCGCGCACCGCTCGGCCAGCGCGGACGTCGGGGTGTGGCGCTCGATTGGCGCGCAGGTCGTCCTGCAGCCAGCCCAGCAGGGTGTCGGGCGCGGGGGGTGCTGTGCGGCTGCTGGTGGTCGCCACCGCGCCGAGACTGCGGCGCAGCTCCCGCGAGTCGCGCCCCAGCGACGCGAGCAGCGGATGACCCACGGCGTCCGCCGAGGTGTCGGCGCTGCGCAGGACGGGACCGGCTGCGGCATAGGGCTCCAGGTCGCTCCACAGCGTCGTGGAGAGCTGCGGCAGCCAGAGATGGACGTCGCGCAGCTCGCCCAGGGCGCTCAGCAACTCGACCTCGCTGCGCGAGACCCGGGTGTGCCCGAACAAGGACAGGCGCGGTGGCAGGTCGAGTCCGGCCGCCCCCTCGCG
The DNA here is from genome assembly GCA_023460975.1 of Actinomycetes bacterium. GTDB lineage: Bacteria > Actinomycetota > Actinomycetes > Propionibacteriales > Nocardioidaceae > Nocardioides. The sequence goes on along the minus strand of JAEWOG010000085.1, from coordinate 28,836 downwards.
CAGCCGCTGCAGCGTCTCGGCGTGACGGACGTCGGGTGGAGCCGCCTCGACTCGCGGCAGGAGGCGGCGGTAGAGCTCGGCCTGCCACACCAGGTCGGAAGGCAGCGGGGCCGCGGTGCCGTCGGTGTCGCGGCCCTCACGCCAGTCGGTGAGCACCGCCGGGCGCTGGACGGCGTACGAGGAGATCAGGCCCGCCAGGCGACGCGCGACGGCGTAGCGGCGCGAGCGTCGCAGCTCGGCCTCCTCGCCCGTGGCGGCGTGACCGAGGTGGCGGGCCAGGGTCTCGAAGCCGGGCTCAGGCAGGCAGGCGTCCATCGCCTCGAGCAGGGGCCACACCACGGCGTCGGGCAGCCACGGGTCGTCGTCGAGGCGGCCGAGCAGCAGCGCGGTCAGCGAGTGGGGAGTCACGAACCTGACTCCCGCGCACACGCCGTCGCCACCGCGCGCACCCACACCGAGGCGGTGGGCCAGTCGCTGGGTCAACCACCGCTCCACGCCGCGAGCCGGGACGACGACGACCTCGGACGCGAACGGGTCGGCCAGCGGCTGCGCCAGCAGGTCCGCGAGGCCGTCGGAGAGCAGGTCGGTGCGTTCGCCGACGTGCAGGTGGAGAGTCACAGGGCGAGCCTAGGGGTGGCCACTGACAGCCGGATCGTTTCGTCGAGCTTGTCGATGCGCCTCGACCCGCGTGAGGCCCCCGCGCCCCCTCACGTGTGGCGTGCGATGGCCTCGGCGAGCTCGGCGCGGGACATGGAGAGGTAGCCCTCGATGCCGAGCGCGGCCGCCCGCTCCACGAGTTCCTTCTTGCTGTGCAACTCGGCCTCGGTGAGGTCGGCGTCAGACTCACTCATGGTGTCCACCTTGCCACGCCGCCCGTCGGCCGGTTGAGGAGGTCGGTGCAGCACCGCTCCCCAACCAGCCGCGGCGAGGGATCACGACGTCGGGAAGCCAGTCAGTCGCACCACGACGCCAGCGTGGTCAGAGGGCCACAGGCCCGTCGTCGCGTCGCGCCACTCGAGGGTGTTGCCCGTCATCCAGCCTCGGGTGGAGCGGATCGTGGCGCCCTTCGCGCCCTGGGCGAGCACGAGGTCGATGCGGTGGTCGAACCCCTTGGGCGTGGAGTCGTTGACCATCTCGGACAGGCCCGAGGTGAACCCGTCGTCGTGCTTGGGCCACGCGAGCCACTGGTCGGTGAGGCCGGCGATCGTGGTGAGGTGGTCGTACGGCGCCTTGTGCGGGGCCAGCTGACCGTCCTTGACGCTCTCGTCGAGCGGGTCGGAGTTGCAGTCGCACACCATGACCACGGACTTGTTCTTGCGGATGAGTCGCTTGTCGATCTCCTTGGCCTGCGCAAGGGCCAGGTCGGAGCTGGCGGCCTCGAGGTGGGTGTTGATGAAGCGGAACTGCGTCTTGCCGCGCTTGAGGTCGGCCCACTGGTAGCCGCGGTCGAAGTTCATCTTGATGCCCGCCAGGGACACCGGCAGGTTGTCGGCGAAGATCCGGTCGCCCGACTTGGTGACCTTCAGCCCCTGCTTCTTCCTGAGCAGGATGACGTCGTGCATCGTGAGGCGCACGTCGCGCGCGACGCTCTTGTCCACGTTGTAGGAGGGCGCTTCGACGTCGGCGCGCTGGCCCACGACGACCGCCTTGTACTTCATGTTGCGGGCCTTGAGGGCGTCGAGCAGGATCGAGAGGTAGTCGTAGTCGACGGTCTCGGCGTTGGGGACCCCCAGCTTGTCCAGCTCGAGCGGGCCCGAGCGCCACAGCGCGACCTCCTGGAGGCCGATGACGTCCGGCTTCGTCTTCTTGACCTCGCCCGCCAGCAGCTTCGCGCGTACGGGGAAGTTGGTGGCGTCCACGATGCCGCGGGCGACGTGGTTCTCGTTGGCGACGGCGTCGAGGATCTCGTTGAGGCTCTTGCCCGCCTCGATCGCGGCCTGGGCGGCGGCGAGCGGGCGGAAGATGTCGGTGCCCAGGTACAGGTTGCGCGTCATCACCTTGAGCGGGCGCGAGGTGGACTGTCCGTCGGGCGCCTTGGCGGCCGTGGTGCCTGCCGACGCCGAAGGACTGGTCGCTGGCTCCGCGGTGGCGGCGCCGGTGGGCGCCAACAGGGCGGAGGAAATGAGGGCGGCGGCGATGATGCCGGCGCGAGAGCGGGTGAACTTCACGTGACCTCCACGAGTCGTACGGGTGTGAGGCGATCCTCTCCCCGCTCCCGCTCGGTGTCCACTGGTCCCCGACGACCTCAGGTCAGCGCCACCGGGTCGTCGGGGTGGGACTGACGAGCGCTCTGGGCGAGCATGATGCCGACCACGACCACGACGCACCCGGTGATGGCGACCGCGCCGAGGGACTCGCCGTACCACGCCCACCCGAGTGCCGAGGCCCCGATCGGTTCGAGCATCGCGATGGCGGTGACCAGCGTCGGCGGGATGAACCGCATCGCCACCAGCCCCAGGCCGAAGGGCAGCAGGGTCCCCATGACGACGATCCACGCGACCGCGGTCCACAGCGGCACCGAGAGGTGGGCGAGCGAGCCCTGCAGGCTCACCGATGAGCCGTACGCAGCGTCGATGCCCCACAGCGGGGTGACGACGTTGAGCAGCACCGCGCCCACCGCGAACGACCACAGCATGAGCCGCAGCGAACTCATCGTGCGTTGGCCCTGCTCGCCGAGCAGGAAGTACGCCGCGAAGCACACCGCGGCCCCACACCCAGCGGCGACGCCGATGCCGTCGAACGACGCGCCCGCCCACACCTGGGTGGCCATCGCGAGCCCGGTCACGGCGAGGCCGAGTCCCCACCACAGGCGCGCGGAGACGGGGGAGCGTTGGACGAACTTCGCCCACAGCGCGACGAGGAACGGAGCCTGGTACTCCAGCAGCAGGGCAAGCCCGATGGTGAGGCGGTCGATCGCGACGAAGTAGAGCCACTGCAGCAGGGCGACCCCCACCGCGCCGAGGCTCACCACGACGACCAGGTCGCGTCCCCGGGGTGGGCGCAGGGCCTCGCGCTGCCACAGTGCCGCAGCCAGGGCGAGTACGACGCAGGTGCCGGTGACGCGCAGGACGGTGAGCTCGTCTGCTGCGATGCCGTTGCGCAGGGCGATGCGGGACACCCCGGAGTTCACGATGAACAGGGTGGCGCTGAGGACGACCAGTGCGACGCCGAGGCCTCCTCGGGCGCCGACGCCGGGGGTCGCGGTCGTGGAGCTCACGCGGGTGATTGTGCCCCGGCTAGCCTCGCCGGAATGGACCAGGTCGGCGGGACGGGATCGATGCTGGCGGGCGCTGCGCTCGCCGGCCTGGTCTGCCTGCTCCTGGGGCTGGGACTGCGCAGAGTGATGGGGCCGGTGAGCGGCTGGGCCGCCGCAGGCCTGTTGTGGTGGCTGTGCGTGATCGCGGTGGTGACGCTCGTGCCTCTCGATGCGATCGACCTGACCATCCCCGAGGAAGCGGCGGCGACGTCGTGCTCGCGTGACTACGGCGGTCCCGCGCCCGAGGGGTTCTGGATCTTCTCGGGCACACAACGCATGCTCAACACGGTGCTCTTCGCGCCGGCGGGCGCCCTGGTGGTGCTGGCGTTGGGGCGCTGGCGCGCGGGATGGGTGCTGATCCCGTTCGGTCTCGCGGGGCTCGCCGCGCTCAGCGTCGGGATCGAGTGGACCCAGCTCGAGCTGACCCGGATCGGTCGCGCGTGCGACGTCACCGACATCGTGGACAACGTGACGGGGACACTCGCCGGCGCCGCCGTCGGCCTCGTGCTGCTGGGCATCCTGCGGCCCTGGCGCCGTGCCGGGTCGGCTCGCCTACTGTGACGTGCATGACATCTGTCCCCCAGCCTCGGCCCAACGTCGCGCAGATCCCCGCGTACGTCCCCGGCCGGCCGCCCACCCCGCGGCCCGGGCTCACGACCTACAAGCTCTCGTCGAACGAGAATCCGTACGAGCCCCTGCCGGGCGTCCTGGAGGAGGCGACCCGCGCGCTGGCGCGGATGAACCGCTACCCTGACGCGGGCAACACGGCGCTCTACGAGGCGCTGGCCGAGCGGTGGCGCGTCGGCGTCGACCAGCTCGCTGCAGCCACCGGAAGCGTGGCCCTGATCTACCACCTCCTCCAGGCCTTTGCCGGCCCCGGCGACGAGGTGGTCCACGCGTGGCGCTCGTTCGAGGCGTACCCGATCGCGATCGCGGCCGCCGACGCCGTGAGCGTGCCCATTCCGGTGGACGAGCGCGGCCGGCACGACCTGGCCGCGATGCGTGCGGCGATCACCGAGCGCACGCGGATCGTCCTGGTGTGCAGCCCCAACAACCCGACCGGGCCGGCGTTGACCCACGCTGAGGTGATGTCGTTCCTGGCTGAGGTCCCCAGCCACGTCGTCGTGGCGTTGGACGAGGCCTATCTCGAGTTCGTACGGATGCCCGATGCCCTCGACGGGATTGCGGCGCTGCGTGCCTTCGACAACGTGGTGCTGCTGCGGACCTTCTCCAAGGCGTACGGCCTGGCCGGCCTGCGCGTCGGGTACGCCGTTGCGCACCCGGAGGTGGCGGCGGCGCTGCGCGCAGTGTCGGTGCCCTTCGGGGTCTCCGCGCTCGCGCAGGCAGCGGCCGTGGCGTCGCTGGAGCACGAGGCGGCGCTGGTGGCGCGCGTGGATGCGCTGGTCGGGGAGCGGGAGCGCGTGATGGCGGGGCTGGCCTCGACCGGTTGGTCGCTCCCCGATGCCCAGGGCAACTTCGTGTGGTTCCCGACCTCGCGCACGGCCGAGTTCACGGCAGCGGCCGAGGAGGTGGGCGTCGTCGTGCGCCCCTTCACCGGCGAGGGGGTCCGGGTCAGCATCGGGGAGCCCGAGGCCAACGATCGGATCGTGGAGCTCGCTCGGCTCGCCACGCCCTAAATGGTTGAAATTGGTACGATATGGGGCATGGCTCAGGGAACCTACGTCGAGGCGGGCGTCGAGTACGTCCGCGACATGGACTACATCGGTGACCGCATCACCCGCGTCCCGGGCGAGAGTCAGGACCCGTACGGCCACGACAAGGCACCGGCCGACATCGTGACGCCGACGTGGCCCGTCGAGCCGGGGCGCTACCGGCTCGTCGCGGCCAAGGCGTGCCCGTGGGCCAACCGCGCCATCATCGTGCGCGAGCTGCTCGGACTCACCGACGTCATCTCGCTGGGCACCCCCGGGCCCACCCACGACGCCCTCAGTTGGACCTTCGACCTCGACCCCGGCGGCGTCGACCCCGTGCTCGGAATCCACCGGTTGCGCGACGCCTACCTCGCGCGCATCCCCGACTACCCCAAGGGCATCACCGTGCCCGCGATCGTCGAGGAGTCCACGGGTCAGGTCGTCACCAACGACTTCCCGTGGATCACGCACGACTTCTTCTTCGAGTGGAAGCAGTTCCACAAGGAGGGCGCGCCCGACCTGTGGCCCGTCGCGGTCCGCGAGGAGATGGAGGAGGTGATGCGCCGGATCTTCACCGAGGTGAACAACGGCGTCTACCGCTGCGGGTTCGCAGGCTCCCAGGATGCCTACGACGCGGCGTACGACCGGTTGTGGGTCGCAATGGACTGGCTGGAGGAGCGGCTCGCGACGCGCCGCTACCTGATGGGGGAGGCGATCACCGAGGCAGACGTGCGCCTGTTCACGACGCTGGCCCGCTTCGATGCCGTCTATCACGGGCACTTCAAGTGCAACCGGTCCAAGCTCGACGAGATGCCGCACCTGTGGGGCTATGCCCGAGACCTGTTCCAGACGCCGGGGTTCGGCGAGACCATCGACTTCGAGCAGATCAAGCAGCACTACTACGTGGTGCACCGCGACATCAATCCCACGGGGATCGTGCCCAAGGGGCCGGACCTGGCCAACTGGCTGACGCCGCACGGGCGCGAGGCGCTGGCCTGAGGGGTCCCGTACGGATCAGACGTCGCGCAGCCGGTCGACCAGCGTGAGCAACTCGTCCAGGTGGCCGGCGAAGGTGCGCCGTGCCCAGGCGCCGGGCATCCCGGACTGGTGGTAGAGACCCTCTCCGATCAGCATGATCGCCTCCGCGCGGGCCGGGTCCCCGACCTCGTCGCGGATCTGGTCGAGCCACTGCTCGTGGACCTGTTCGAGGGCCGCCACGGCGCCTGCGTGCCCGGCCTGGGCCAACCGCAAGACGGCGTTGTACGTCAGGTCGAGGGTGTCCTCGGTGACCCAGGAGGTGCGGACGAAGTGGCGCGAGGGCCCCTCGGGGTCCTTGGCCATCTCGGCGAGGTCGCGTGAGGTGATCGCCTCGAATCTCTCCAGCGTCGCCTCGGCCAGCGCGTCCTTGCTGGGGAAGTGGTAGAGCACTCCGCCCTTGGAGACCCCGGCGCGCGCGGCCACGGCGTCGATGGTGGCGGCCCGCTCGCCTTCGGTGTGGAGCAGTTCCACGTACGCCTGCAGCACCTTGTCGCGGGCGTGGGGTGGTCGGGCCATGGCGCGAGGGTAGCCGCAGGGCTTGCCCGCCCCCTACTTCCATGTAAAGCGGGGTTATCCGCACTGGAGCGCCGTCACAACCATGCAGCAGTACGCACGAGGGCGCGGTAGTCGCGGCTCGGGCCGGGCGGGAGCCGTACGAGAAGCCCGACGAGGCGGAGATCACGTCCTCGGCGATCGTGATTTCTTAACCGTCCAGACGGTACAGTTATCCGCATGACTCTGACCGACCTGCGTCCCGCGACCTCCCAGGAATCCCTGCGAGGCTCCGCGAAGCGACGCTGGGCGGCCCTGGTCGTCCTGATGTTCCCCGTGCTGCTGATCTCGGTCGACAACACGGCGCTGACCTTCGCGGTGCCGTCGCTGGCGCGCGACCTGCAGCCGAGCGGCAACCAGCTGCTGTGGATCATCGACGTCTACCCGCTCGTCCTCGCCGCCCTGCTCGTCGCGATGGGCGCGCTCGGCGATCGCATCGGCCGCCGCCGCATCCTGCTGATCGGAGCCACCGGGTTCGCCGCGGTCTCGGCAGCGGCGGCCTTCGCTCCCGACGCCGCGTGGTTGATCGTCGCCCGCGCCGCCCTGGGTTTCTTCGGCGCGATGCTGATGCCCGCGACCCTGTCGCTGATCCGCAACATCTTCACCGACGACTCCGAGCGCCGGCGCGCGATCGCGATCTGGGCGGCCGGCTTCTCGGGTGGTGCCGCCCTCGGCCCGCTCGCCGGCGGGTGGCTGCTGGAGCACTACACGTGGAGCTCCATCTTCCTCATGGCCGTGCCGGTGCTCGTGCCCCTGCTGGTGCTCGGCCCGCTGCTGCTGCCCGAGTACAAGGACCCGCATCCCGGCCCCGTCGACCCGATCGGCATCGCGCTGGTGACGGCGGCCCTGGGCGCGTTCGTCCTCGCCGTCAAGACCGCGGGCTCGGGCGAGGGCTGGCTGCCGGCCGTGGCTGTCGGCGTCGTGGCCATCGTCTCCGGCGTCGCGTTCGTACGCCGGATGCTCGCCGCAGAGCACCCCATGCTGGACGTACGCCTGTTCGGCAACCGCATCTTCTCCGGCGCGCTGGTGGTCAACCTGGTCAGCGTCTTCGCGTTCGTCGGCTTCATCTACTTCCTCAGCCAGCACGTGCAGCTCATCGCGGGCCGATCGCCGATGCAGGCCGCGGTGCTGATGATCCCGGGGCTGGTGCTGACGGTGACCTTCGGCCTGCTCGCCGTGCCCGCGACCCGCCGCTGGGGTCCGCGCCGCGTGGTCGTGGCGGGCCTCCTGCTCAACGCGCTCGGGTACGCGGTGGTCGCCGTGGGTGGCTCCGGCGGGGCGCTGGTGGCGCTGCTGATCGGGTTCATGATCCTGTCGGCCGGTGTGGGCATGGCGGAGACGATCTCCAACGACCTCGCCCTGTCGGCAGTCCCTCCGGCCAAGGCCGGTGCCGCGTCGGCGGTGTCGGAGACGGCGTACGAGGTCGGTGCGGTGCTCGGGACCGCCGTGCTGGGCACGTTGCTCAACGTGGCCTTCCGTACGGGCCTCGAGATCCCGGCGGGCGTGCCTGCTGATCTCGCGGCGCAGGCGGACGACACCTTGGGTGGAGCGTTCGCCGTGGCCGAGCAGCTTCCGGCCGATCTGGCGGATGCCCTGCTCGCGTCGGCGGCCACGGCCTTCGACCACGGGGTGTTGCTCATCGCTGGCGTCGGGTGCCTCTTCAGCCTGGGCATCGCCGCCATGGCGCGCCGCGCGCTGCGCGACGCGGCCTGATGGCCCGTACGGACGACGACGCCTGACCCGAACGGGTCATCTGGCCCCGAGGGTTATGATCCCTCGGGGCTAAGCCCATGTGGTCTGGTCCACGCCACCGGTTCCCCGGCAACAAGCCGCAGAGGTGGCGAAGAAAGATCGCATGTTCTTCGTGGGCACTCCCCTTGGCCGTACCCACCTTGTCACTCTGGCCCCGTCGTGACTGCAAGGGGTTGACGTCACCGGGAGGGGTTCCGGTGCCGACTGGGTTTCGGGCTGGCCGTGCGCGTCCTTTGCCGTGACGTGCGTCCGAACGACGGCGTTCGAGCGCTCAGTACGCGCCCGTCCGGGCGCGCTCATGGGGATGAGGAGTTCGGGTCATGGCAGTCAGGAGTGCAAGCGTGGTGGGCGCTTCGCGCAGGAGGACGCGATCCGGGCGCGCAGCCCGGATGGTCTCGGTGGTGGCGGCACTGACGGCGCTGGTGATCCCAGTCGCCGCTCTGGCGCCCGCGCAGGCCAGTGGACAAGGCGCTGCGGGCAAGAAGGCAGCAGCCACGGCGGGCGGCAACGCCCACGGTGCGGCGAAGTCAGGGGTCGCCAAGGGCAAGCCCCGCAAGGGCAGTCGAGCCCCGGCTGGCTCCGAGGGATGTGGTGCCGGGTCGGGTCAGTGCGAGAGCAAGCTCACCGTGCAGAAGCGGGTCAGGGACCTGGACGGCACGTGGTTGACCTCTCCCGAGGAGGTCAATGGCTGGAACTTCACCGGCAGCGCCAGCGTCGGTGCAGTGGGCACTTTCCCTGCCACCGCGACCGTTGACGGCGCGGCGGGCTTCACCTCGACCACGTACACCGGACCGCAGGGAGCCGCACCGACGATCACGATCCAGGAGACGATGAAGCCTGGCTACTACTTCTACGGTGCCCAGTGCACCGTCGGTGGCAAGTCGGTGAGGGTGGACGAGGATGCCGAGTCGGCGACGTTCTCCTTCAAGGGCAAGTCGGGCGCCGCGATGAAGTGCATCGTGAAGAACAAGAAGAAGCCCACGCCGCTGGCGGACCTGTCCGTGTCCAAGACGGCCGCCACGTCGTACGCGCGCGACTGGGAATGGGCGATCGTCAAGGACGTCGACAGCCACCGCATCTACGTCGGGCCTGACGGCACGGCGCGCGCCACGTACTCGGTGACGGTGACTCCTTCGCCCGGAGCGACGGGGAACTTCCGCGTCTTCGGTGCCATCACCGTCACGAACCCGAACGCGGTCGACTTCACCGACGTGAGCATCGCCGACCAGCTCAGTGACGCCTCCTGCACGATCGAGGGCGGCGGGGACGGCCGTACGGTCCCAGCCCACGGCACCCTCGTGGTCGAGTACTCCTGCGACGACCCCGCGGGCACGCCGACGGGATCGGGCACCAACCGGGCCACCGTCACGTGGAACGCCGCGAACTACCCCGACACCGACGGGCAGGCCAGCGGCGAGGCGCCCTACTCGTACGCGGACGCCACCGTCGAGACGACGAACGGCAGCGCGTGGGTGACCGACTCGATGGTCGACATCGACGGCACCGGGCCGGACGGGGTGCTGATGCAGGCCGCCGACGGGCCGCGCACGTTCACCTACACCCGCGACCTCACCTCCCCGCCCGGGGAGTGCACCGAGTACCCCAACACGGCCACCGTGCAGCCGATCTCAGGGCAGGGGCCGCGCAGCGGCGGCGTCAGCGACACCGAGACGGTCACCGTGTGCGCCGAGGCGGCGCCCGTCATCGACGTGACCGTCGTGGGTGACCTCGAGCGGACCTACCCCTGGAGCATCGTCAAGGACGTGGACGCGACGCGTCGCACCGTCGACGCGGCGACGGGAACGGCCACCTTCACCTACACCGTCACCGTCCGGGCCGGCGAGCGGACCACGTCGGGTCACCGGGTCGCGGGCGTCGTCACCGTCGCCAATCCCGCCGAGTACGCCGAGGGCGCGCTCAGCGGGACCGTGAGCCTGGCCAACACCTTCGGCGACGGCACGGTCTGCACCGCGGCGGGCGCGGGGGTCACCGTGGCCCCGGGTGCGACCGCAACGGTGCCCTTCACCTGCACGCTCGGAGCGGCAGCCGCAGAGGGCGGGGCCGTGACGGCGTCGTTCGCCTGGGATCCGCCCGGCGAGGCGACCAGCGCCACGGTCAACGACTCCGCGCACGCCGTCCTGGGTGTGCGTGCCGAGACCAACAAGGTCGTCGACGTGATCGATGACAAGACCGTCCCGGGCCAGCGGATCGTGCTCGCCGAGGACCTCGTCTGGGAGCCGGGCCTGGTGCGGACCTACACCTACGACCTGACGCTCGCGGGCGGAGCCGAGGGGGCGTGCGTCGCGTGGACCAACACCGCCTTCGTCGACCTGACCGTCGGCGCTGATCCGAGCGATCAGGCGATGGTGGAGGCGTGCGGCACGGAGGTGTTGCCGGGCGAGTCGTACGGCAAGGCGGTCGGAAGCCTCAAGGTCTCCTGCCAGGGCACCGTGACGGCCAAGATGCTCAACGAGTCGGGTGAGCGCGTGCGCTACTCGCTCAAGGTCGGCAAGCGGACCAAGCACGTCACGGTCGGCTCGCTCAAGGCGAAGCGGGTGCAGATGCGGGGCGCCCCGCGGGCCAGGGCGACGCTGAAGATCGGGTCAAGGGTGCTCGACAGGGTGCGCGTCCCGAAGCGTTGCCGGGCGCCCGAGACCCTCCCGGAGACCGGTCTGCGGACCGCGGCCACCGCACGGATGGCGTCTCTGGCCAGCCGCTGGCGCGTTTGATCCCCACCCCCCGCCCGGCCTCGTCCGGCCCTCAGGGCCGGGTGATCCCCATCCTCACCGGGCGGGCTTGCCCGCCGGCTCCGTACGACTTCCCGCGTGCGGAGCCGGTGGGCATTTTCGCTGGGGTCGCGCGGGCTGCGCGCAACCGTCATCCGGCATTGGTGTGCGCGGGTACGGACGGCTAGGTTGATTCCCAGAAGTGGTCCAGGTCACAGCCGAGGACCGTGGTCGGCATGACGGCGTACGCGGAGACCCCGCACGCGCCGCCCAGCTGCGAAGGAGAACCGATGACGCCCAGCAATGGCTTCGGCCCGGACCTGGCGGAGGTGTTCGGCCCCTCCCAGAGTGACGGAGGACCCGAGCTCGTCCAACTGCTCACCCCGGAGGGCGAGCGGGTCCACCACCCCGAGTTCGACATGGACTTCAGCGCCGAGGAACTCATCGGCCTGCACCGGGACATGGTCCTGGTGCGCCGCCTCGACGTCGAGGCAACGGCGCTGCAGCGCCACGGCGAGCTGGGCATCTGGGCCCAGTTGCTGGGGCAGGAGGCTGCTCAGATCGGCGCCGGCCGCGCATTGCGGCCGCAGGACTACGTCTTCCCGACCTACCGCGAGCACGGCGTGGCCTGGTGCCGCGGGCTGGACCCGCTCAAGCTGCTCGGACTGTTCCGCGGCGTCGACCAGGGCAGCTGGGACCCGAAGGAGGCCAACTTCGGGCTCTACACGATCGTGATCGGCGCCCAGGTGTTGCACGCGACGGGCTACGCGATGGGCATGCAGCGCGACGGCGTCGTCGGCACCGGCGACCCAGACCGCGATGCGGCGGTGCTCGCGCACTTCGGTGACGGCGCCACCTCGCAGGGCGACGTCAACGAGGGCTTCATCTTCGCGGCCTCCTACAACGCGCCCGTCGTGTTCTTCTGCCAGAACAACCAGTGGGCCATCTCCGAGCCCATCGAGCGGCAGACCCGGATCCCGCTCTACCAGCGGGCGCTGGGCTTCGGCTTCCCCGGCATTCGGGTCGACGGCAACGACGTGCTGGCCACGTACGCGGTCACCCGGGCCGCGTTGCAGCGGGCGCGTGAGGGTCAGGGGCCGACGTTCGTGGAGGCCTACACCTACCGGATGGGCGCGCACACCACGACGGACGATCCGACCCGGTACCGCCTCACGGACGACGTGGAGAAGTGGAAGCTGCGCGACCCGATCAGCCGCGTGGAGGCGTACCTGCGCCGCAACGGGCTGGTGGACGACGCCTACCTCGCCGACCTCAAGGCCGAGGCCGACGACCTCGGTCACCGGCTGCGCGAGGGGTGCAAGGCGTTGCCGGACCCGAGCCCGCTGGTCGGCTTCGACCAGGTGTTCACCGAGATCACCGACGAGCTCGCCACCCAGCGTGATGAGTACGCGGCGTACCTCGACAGCTTCGAGGGGAGCCACTGATGTCGAAGATCACCTTGGCCAAGGGGCTCAACATGGGCCTGCGCAAGGCGATGGAGGCCGACGACAAGGTCCTCATCATGGGCGAGGACGTCGGCAAGTTGGGTGGCGTCTTCCGCATCACCGACGGCCTGCAGAAGGACTTCGGTGAGGACCGCGTCATCGACTCGCCGCTGGCTGAGTCGGGCATCGTGGGCACCGCGGTGGGCATGGCGCTGCGGGGATACCGGCCCGTCGTCGAGATCCAGTTCGACGGCTTCGTCTACCCCGCGTACGACCAGATCGTGTGCCAGGTCGCGAAGTTCACCTACCGCTCGCAGGGCAAGGTGAGGATGCCGATGGTCATCCGCATCCCCTTCGGCGGAGGCATCGGCGCGGTCGAGCACCACAGCGAGTCGCCGGAGGCGCAGTTCGCGCACACGCCGGGCCTGAAGGTCGTCGCGTGCTCGAACCCGGTCGACGGGTACTGGATGATCCAGCAGGCGATCGCGCACGACGATCCGGTCATCTTCCTGGAGCCGAAGCGGCAGTACCACGCCGACAAAGCCGAGCTCGACGAGAGCGCCACGCCTGACCCGCTGTTCAGTTCGCGCGTCGTACGCCGGGGCTCCGACGCCACGCTGCTGGCGTACGGGCCCACGGTCAAGACGGCCCTCAAGGCTGCGGAGGCCGCGGCGGGCGAGGGCACGTCGCTGGAGGTCATCGACCTGCGCACCCTGTCCCCGCTCGACATGGGTCCGGTGTACGACTCCGTGCGCCGCACGGGCCGCTCCATCGTGGTCCACGAGGCCCACGTCAACCTCGGCATGGGCGCCGAGCTGGCCGCCCGGATCACCGAGCAGTGCTTCTACTCGCTGGAGGCCCCGGTGCTCCGCGTCGGCGCGCCCGACACCCCGTACCCGCCGTCGCGGATCGAGGAGGAGTGGCTGCCCGACCTGGACCGGGTGCTGGATGCGGTCGACCGGACGCTGGCGTTCTGAGAGGGAGCGAGATGGCTGAGTTCAAGCTGCCCGATGTGGGCGAAGGTCTCACCGAGGCCGAGATCGTGTCCTGGAAGGTCGCCGAGGGCGACACGGTCGAGATCAACGACATCATCTGCGAGATCGAGACGGCCAAGTCGATCGTCGAGCTGCCCTCGCCGTACGCCGGGACCGTGCAGGGCATCCTGGTCGCGGTGGGCGAGATGGTCGAGGTCGGCACTCCGATCATCCTGATCGGCGACGGTGCCGCCGTGGCGGAGCAGACCGAGTCGGACCCCTACCTGGGCATGGCCCAGAAGGCGGGCGACGAGGCCGCCCCGGCCGAGCCGATGGACATCGACCTGTCCAACCCTGCCGCCAGCGGCAGCAAGGAGGGCGAGTCGTTGGTCGGTCGCATCAAGGCTGATCGCGGTCCGCAGCGTCGCGCACGCCGGGGCTCGGCCTCCCCGTCCACGGAGGCGGGCGCCCAGACGCAGATGCAGGTCCAGGGCGCCTTCTCGCCCGGTGGTGCGCAGTCGCAGGCGGTCTCGCCGGCTCACGAAGAGGCGGTTCCGGCGCACGCCGCGCCGTCCGCCCCAGCGCCATCAGCCCCAGCGTCTGCCGCCGCAGCGTCTGCCGCCGCCGTCCCCGCGGCCTCCGACGCCGAGTTGCGCCCCCTGGCCAAGCCGCCCGTACGCAAGCTCGCGAAGGACCTGGGTGTCGACCTCCGCAGCGTGACACCGACCGGAGACGGTGGCGTCATCACGCGCGACGACGTGCAGGGCGCGGCGGCGGGTTCCTCCGAGCGCGCCCCCATGCCGCAGGCGTACGAGGACCTCGGCCGGCCCGGCGTGGCCGCGATGGGTGGGGCCCGGGAGGTGCGCGAGCCGATCAAGGGCGTGCGCAAGATGATGGCTCAGGCGATGAGCACGTCGGCCTTCACCAGCCCCCACGTCACGGAGTGGATCACCGTCGACGTGACGGCGACGATGCAGTTCGTGGAGCGGCTGAAGGCGCGCCGTGAGTTCGGTGACCTCAAGGTGTCCCCGCTGCTCGTGCTGGCACGCGCCTGCATCCTGGCGATGCGCCGCACTCCGGTGATCAACTCGTACTGGGACGACTCGGCGGGCGACGTCGTCCTCAAGGGGTACGTCAACCTCGGCATCGCGGCCGCCACTCCGAGGGGGTTGGTCGTTCCGAACGTCAAGGACGCCGACGCCATGTCGATGATGGAATTGGCCTCCGCGCTGGGCGACCTCACGGCGACGGCGCGCGAGGGGCGTACGCAGCCTGCCGAGATGGCCGGCGGCACGTTCACCATCACCAACGTCGGGGTCTTCGGTGTCGATGCCGGCACCCCGATCATCAACCCGGGCGAGTCGGCCATCATCGCGTTCGGTGCGGTCAACAAGCGGCCGTGGGTCGACGAGGCAACGGGCGACATCGTCGTCCGCGACGTGACCACGCTGGCCCTGTCGTTCGACCACCGTCACATTGACGGGGCGGCCGGATCGCAGTTCCTCGCCGATGTCGCCGGGATCCTCGCCGACCCCGGGACGGCGCTGCTGTTCTGACCCCACCTCGCAGGAACCGTGAGCGGCCTCGTACGCAGTCGTACGGGGCCTCTCGGGGTTTGGTGGGCGTTGTGGGTCGGGTGGGCGTCATACAAATCTGGCTCGCGTCATACGTTGTGGGCTCGCGTCATACAAACCTGGCTCGAGGGGCCCCGCGTCATACGTTCCTGGCTTGAGCTCGCCCGCGTCATACGTTCTCGTACGTATTGGCGCGGGTTTGCATGACGCAGGGCGGGCGCGGGCCGGTTTGTATGACGCGTTCCGGGCTGTGCGGGTTTGTATGACGCCGGTGCCCCGGGGATTCGCGTCATACGTTTGGGGTCTTGCGTCATGCGTTCCTGGCCTGAGCGCGCCCGCGTCATACGTTCTCGTACGTATTGGTGCGAGTTCGCATGACGCAGGGCGGGCCGGGGCGGGTTCGCATGACGCAGGGCGGGCCGGGGCGGGTTTGTATGACGCAGGGCGGGCCCGGGGCGGGTGTGTATGACGCAGGCCGGACCCCCGGCCGATTCGTATGACGCCGACCAGTCGGGACCGAACACCCCTCGCCCCCAACCCATCGGTGTGCAATCATATTCGTATGTACGAAAATGACGATGCCTTCCTGGATGCGGCACGCATCGCGGTCTGCGCGGAGATCTTCTCCCTCCTCGCGGACCAGACCCGGCTGCGGATCGTGCTGGCGCTGCGTGACGGGGAGCAGTCGGTGGGGGTGATCGCGAGCCAGGTGGGCAAGTCGCAGGCCGCCGTGTCCCAGCATCTCGCCAAGATGCGGATGAGCCGGCTGGTGGCCACGCGTCAGGACGGGGCGAAGATCTTCTATCGCCTGGCCAACGACCACGCCCTCGAGCTCATCCAGGTGGCGGTGCACCAGTCCGAGCATGCGGTCGGCGACCCGTTGAGCCACCCGCACGCGGAGGGCTGAGGCGTGGGACTGGGGCACGACCACTCGCACGGGAGCGCGCACGACCACGCCGACGGCCGGGCCGCTGATCGCGGTCGCCTGGTCAAGGTCCTGGCGATCACGGGCAGCGTTCTGCTGATCGAGGTCGTGGGCGCGTGGCTGACCGGGTCGCTCGCACTGCTGGCTGACGCCGGGCACATGGCGACGGATGCCTCCGCGGTGCTCATCGCTCTGTCTGCGTCCTGGGTGGCGACCCGGCCGAGCGGGCCTCGGGCGACCTTCGGCCTGCATCGAGCCGAGATCCTCGCCGCGATGGTCAATGCAGTCGTCCTGCTCGGCGTGTGCGGCTTCCTCGGAGTCACGGCCGTACGCCGCCTCATCTCCCCGACCGAGGTCCACGGCGAGGGGATGGTCGTCTTCGCCGCGCTCGGCCTGCTCGCGAACCTCGTGTCCCTGGCAGTTCTCCTCCGGGCGGACCGTACGTCCCTCAACATTCGCGGCGCGTTCCTCGAGGTGCTGACCGATGCCCTGGGCAGCGTGCTGGCGATCGTGGCGGGCATCGTCATCTGGGCGACCGGGTTCGCGCGCGCGGACGCGATCGCCACGCTCCTCATCGCGGTGTTGATCCTGCCCAGGTCGCTGGCGCTGATTCGAGACGCCGGCCGGGTCCTGCTCGAGGCGACGCCGAAGGACCTGGACGTCGACGCGGTGCTCGAGCACCTGTCCGCCGAGCCCGGGGTCGTCGGTGTGCACGACCTGCACGCGTGGACGATCACCTCGGGGATCAACAGTTTCTCGGTGCACGTCACGGTCAGCGACGAGGCGTTGGCCGAGCGCGGTCTGGGTGAGATTCTCGATCGGCTCAGCGCCTGCGTCGCGGAGCACTTCGGCATCCGGCATGCGACGTTCCAGGTGGAGCCGGCCTCGCACCGCCAGCACGAGGATCTCGGCATCTGCGAGTAGGTGCGTCTCATCGGGGACCCCCAGCGCCATCGGTTCTAAGGTAAGCCTTACCTTATGTGCCATGACATCCATTCTTTCCCCGCGACGTGGCTCGTCCGTCCTCGCTGCCGGTGTGTGCGCGCTGGCGCTCACCCTGAGCGCCTGTGGTTCCGACGCCGAGTCGAGCGACGACGCGAAGCCCGAGACCCGTACGTTCAGCGCCGACAACGGCGACATCGAGATCCCCGCCGACCCGGAGCGCATCGTCGCGACCGGCTATGCGGTCCCGGTCCTGATCGAGGCCGAGGCTGACCTCGTCGGCATCTCCGAGTGGACTCGCGGCACGGCGATGATGACCCCCGAGGACCTCGAGACGTACGAGGAACTCCCCAAGGTCGCGGGCGACTCCGCGGCGGAGACCAACTACGAGGCCATCGCCGAGGCGGATCCCGACCTCATCGTCATCGGGGTACCGCTCCCCGTCCTGGGTGATCTCGACATGGACAAGCTCGAAGGCATCGCCCCCGTCGTGGTCCTGGGCCCGAGCCACCCCGATTCTTGGAAGACGCTGGGCGCAGTGCAGGCCGACGCCGCGGGTGCCACGGAGGGCTTCGAGGAGGCCAAGGCCGCCTACCTCGCCGAGGCCGAGGAGTTGAAGGCCACCTACGCCGACACCCTGGACGGCCTGGAGTTCGGTCACCTGGGTGCGTACGGGGATGTCGCGGCCGGGAGCTTCCACCGCGAGTTCGCCGGGTCGTGGGGCA
The DNA here is from genome assembly GCA_023460975.1 of Actinomycetes bacterium. Classification (GTDB taxonomy): domain Bacteria; phylum Actinomycetota; class Actinomycetes; order Propionibacteriales; family Nocardioidaceae; genus Nocardioides. Next base: position 11,275 of record JAEWOG010000085.1, on the reverse strand, counting down.
CCAACATCGCCACTGACGTCGGGGTGAGCTACTACGGCGAGGTCGCCAAGAAGGGCGGCGGCGCCGAGGACGTCACCGAGTACCCCTCCATCGAGCAGCTGCCCGACAGCCTCGGCGACGCCGACGTGATCACGTACAGCGTCGCCACCGACGGGTCCGTGCCCGAGGCGATCCAGTACGTCCTCGACTCGCCGCTGTGGAAGAACCTCCCGGCAGTCAAGGCCGGACGAGTGCTGCCCATCCAGTACACCGAGGCGGTGACCTACACCTCTGCGCTGATGACGCTCGAGTCCATCGACGAGGCGCTGGCGGGCTTGAAGTGACCGACCTCGAAACGCGGGAGGACCCCGGGCCGCGGGTCGCGCGCTTCCACGCCTCGGGGACGGGCGTGGGGCGCGTGCCCTACCCGATCCTGATCACGCGGGCGACGGTGCTGCGCCGCGAGCTGGTCACCGAGCACATGCTGCGCATCAGCGTGGGTGGGCCGGACGTGGCGGACTTCCACTCGTACCAGTTCGACGATCACGTGCGCATCGTCTTCGCGTGGCCGGACGGTACGCGCACCGACCCCGTGCCCAACGACCGGCAGATGCTGGACTGGCCGCACCCGTTCCCGCCCTCGCGCAAGTACACCGTGCGCCGGTTCGATCGCGGTCTCGGTGAGATCGACCTCGACGTCGTCCTGCACGACGGCGGGGTGGCTTCGGAGTGGGCGCGCGAGGTGGCCGTGGGCGACGAGGTGGTCCTCGCTGGCCCGCCCGGTGCGAAGGTGTTCGCGCAGACGTACGACCACTACGTCATGGTGGTCGACCCGACCGGGCTGCCGGCCCTTGCCCGATGGCTGGAGGAGTCGCCCGCGGATGTGTCGGCCAACGTCCTCATCGACGTCGACCACGCCGCGGAGAGCGCGTACCCGCTGGCCGCACGCGAGGCGGTGCGGGTGCAGTGGCTGGATCGCTCGGCGGGGTCTCGCCTGGCAGAGGCCGTGGCGGCGCTCGACCTGACCGGTCGCGGGCGGACGTTCCTGTTCGCGGCCGGCGAGGCGGGCGACATCAGGCCGCTGCGCGCCTGGGCCAAGGACAGCGGGACCGACGCCCTGGTCACGGGCTACTGGAAGCGCGGCCTCGCTGATCTTGATGAGTGAGTCGACGTCGCGCAGAGCCGCACTCGCGGCGGCGGTGGTGGTCCTCGTGGCCGCCGCCGTCGCCAGCGTGTGCGTAGGGGCCCGCGGGGTCCCCGTTGCGGAAGCGTGGGCGGCGCTGGTCGACTACGCCGGCACCGACGACCACGTCGTCGTCCGCGACATCCGGATCCCCCGGACCCTGCTGGGCGTCGCAGTCGGGGCAGCTCTGGCGGTGTCCGGCGCCCTGGTGCAGACGCTGACGCGCAACCCGCTCGCCGAACCCGGCATCCTCGGCGTCACCAGCGGCGCCTCCTTCGGCATCCTCGTGTCGATGGCGCTGTGGCAGGCCGACGGGCCGGCGGCCACGATGGCGGCCGCCGCGGTGGGTGCCCTGGCGGCCACGGCCGCCGTCTACGCCGTGGGAGGCACCTCGCCGCTCAGACTCGTCCTGGCCGGGGTGGCGCTGACGGCGGTGCTGGCCGGGCTGGGGTTGGCGATCCGGATGCGCAGCGAGGACGTCTTCGACAGCTATCGCTTCTGGGCGGTCGGCTCCCTCGCTGGCCGCGAGAGTGCGCCGACCACCCTCCCGCTCGTGGTGATCGCGGTGTGCCTGATCGCGGCGGCGACGCTGGTGGGCCCCCTCGACGCGGTGTCGCTGGGTGACGAGGTCGCCCACGCCCAAGGGGCATCGGTGGCCCGTACGCGTGCCCTCACCCTGCTGGTTCTCACGCTGCTCGCCGCAGCCGCCACCGCCATTGCGGGGCCCATCGCGTTCGTCGGATTGATCGTGCCGCACGTCTTTCGCAGACTCGCCGGGGGATCGACCGGGTGGCTGGTCGCGCTGTGCGCCGTGGGCGGTCCGGCGCTCATCCTGATCGCCGACGTCCTCGCGCGCCTGCTCCTGACGACCGGGGAGGTGCCGGTCGCGGTCGTCACGGCATTCATCGGAGGGCCGGTCCTGATCGCAGTCGTGCGCCGGCACGGGGTGGTGGACCTGTGAGCGTCGAGGTTGCGTCCGGGCGCGCTCCCGGATCCGTACGGTTCGTCGTCGGCTGCCTGCTCCTCGCGGTCGCGAGCGTTGCGGTCGGTCTCGTTGCCCTGGCCAATGGGACGACGTGGAGCTCACCGGCCGAGACGTTGCAGGGCATCGTCGGCGCGGGCGACAAAGGCTTCGTGATCAGCCAGTGGCGGTTGCCGCGCGTGCTGGCGGCCCTCGCGTTCGGTGCGGCGCTGGGGTTGTCGGGGGCCGTGTTCCAGAACCTCACCCGCAACCCTCTCGGCAGCCCCGACATCATCGGCCTCGAGGCCAGTGCCTTCCTCGGCACGCTCCTGGTGCTCGCCCTGTGGGCGGGCACGTCCGCCCAGATCGCCGGCGGCTCGGTGGCCGCAGGCCTGGCGGGTGCCGCCGTGATCTACATGCTGTCGCGGTCCCAGGGCTTCAGCGGGTTGCGGCTCGTGGTCATCGGAATCGCGGTCAACGCGATGGTCACCGCGGTGAACCAGTGGCTGATCCTGCGCCTGGAACTCGACGTCGCGATCGCCGCGACGGCGTGGCAGGCAGGTTCGCTCAACGGCATCGACTGGGCCGAGTTGTGGTTGCCACTGGGGGCGATCGGTGTCTTCGCGGCAGGCCTCGTCGTGGTCTCGCGCACCATGCACCAGGCGGCGCTGGGCGACGACCTGGCGATTGCCACGGGCGTCGCGTTGGGCCCGCACCGGCTCGTGCTGGTGTTCCTCGGCGTCGGCTGCACCGCGGTGGTGACGGCGGCAGCGGGCCCCATCTCGTTCGTCGCTCTGGCGGCGCCGCAGATCGGCCGGCGCGTCACCGGGAGCGCGGGGGTGCCGCTGCTCCCGGCAGCGCTCACCGGAGCGTTGGTGCTGGTGGTGTCCGACCTGTTGGCGCAGACCCTGACCAAGCCCGTGCCGCTGCCCGTGGGTGTGGTGACCACGGCGGTGGGTGGGGCGTACCTGATCTGGCTGTTGATGAGAGAGGTGAAGAGGCGATGACGGGTCTCGTGGCCCACGACCTGACGTTGGCGTACGGCGAGCGGGTCATCTCGCGCGGACTGTCGCTGGCCATCCCGACCGGTGAGTTCACCGCCGTGATCGGGCCCAATGCGTGCGGGAAGTCGACGCTGCTGAAGGCCCTCGTACGGCTGCAGCAGCCCACGGCGGGCCGGGTCGAGCTCGACGGCATGCCGTTGGCAACCTATGGCAGCCGAGAACTCGCGCGGCGCGTGGGATTCCTGCCGCAGAAGATGGTCGCGCCCGAAGGCATCTCGGTGGGGCAGCTGGTGCGGCGCGGCCGATTTCCGCACCGCTCGTGGCGCTCCGCATGGACCGCCGCGGACGAGGCGGCGGTGCTCGAGGCGATGGCGGACACCGGGGTGGGGGAGCTCGCCGAGCGTCGCGTCGAGGAGTTGTCGGGTGGCCAGGCCCAGCGGGTCTGGCTGGCGATGGTGCTGGCCCAGGAGACCGACATCCTCCTGCTCGACGAGCCCACGACGTTCCTCGACCTGGCTCATCAGTACGAACTTCTCGCGCTGCTGGCCCGGCTGCGCGCACGCGGCCGCACGGTCGTGGCGGTGCTCCACGAGATCAACCAGGCGTGCCGGTACGCCGACCACCTCGTCGCGATGCGCGACGGCGTCGTCGTGGTCGAGGGGGCGCCGGGCGAGGTGATGACGCCCGAACTCGTGGAGACGGTGTTCGGGTTGGCGGCCGAGGTGGTTGCCGACCCGGTCGTCGGGGCGCCCATGGTGGTTCCGCTCCCCGTGTGACCGGTGAGGGCGGGCGCTCTCAGCCCTTGCCGCGCGCGACGAACGCAGAGGCGAGGCGGGGGATGACCCGGCTCAGGACGGGATCGGTGGCCGTTCCCGCGGGGCGGCGCGGGTTCTTGATCGCGTCGGTGCCGCCGTCGATGGTGAGGACCGACCCCACGATGAGGCTGGAGGCATCCGACAGCAGGAAGGCGATGAGGTGCGCGACCTCCTCGGGGCGCCCGGGGCGCCCGAGCGCGGTGGGATAGGAGTCGGCGAACTTCCCGAACACCGGGTCCGCCCGCACCTCCTCCGTCATCGGTGTCGCGATCAGGCCGGGGGCGATCGCGTTGAGGCGTACGCCGTCGCGTGCCCACGACTTCACGTTCGTACGGGCCCACCAGGCCAGCGCCGCCTTGCTCGCGGGATAGGCGAACACGGCTGGTACGCGGGCCGCGATGGCCCGGGCCCGCGCCTCGTTCTTGAGGCATGCCTTCGCCAGGGCAGCCGACCAGCCGGGCTGGCAGGTCGTGGAGTTCGAGGACAGCAGCACGACGGAACTCGTCGAGTCGGGCGTTGCTCCCGCGACCAGCAGGTCGCGCAGGCCCTCGACGATCTCGACCGCACCGAAGTAGTTCACCGACACCAGTGCCTGTGCGTCGGTGCCGCTGATGCCCGCGATGCCCGCGCATCCGACGATGCCGTGCACCACGTCGGTTGCTGCCCGCACCGCGGCGACGACCGACCGGCGCCCCGAGGCGTCCGAGAGGTCCCCGACGACGTCGGCGGTGTGGCGGTCGACGGTGATCACCCGGTGGCCCTGCTCGCGCAGGAGTGCGGTGGTGGCGGCACCGATGCCGGAGGCTGCCCCGGTCACGACGTACGTCTTCATGGCCGGTGAGCCTAGGGCCACCGGAGAGCGTGGGTCCCCCTCGCTCGCGCCGCCGTGAGACGGGCCGCTCAGGTGTAGCGGCCCGCCCGGGCAGCGGGGGAGCCCGGGCCGGAGCGGCGCAGCGCGGCGAGCTCGTACGTGAGCACCTCGGCGACGCGGCGACAGAACTCCTCCGGCTCGTCGGCGGCATCCGGGTGCTCGGGGATGATCCGGTCGACGGCGCCGCGGGCGTGCATGTCGAGCGCGAGGACCCGCTGCGCGCGAGCCATTTCGGGGGCGTGTTCCAGGTCGCGGTGCACGATCGCGCTCGCCCCCTCGGGCGGCAGCGGGGAGAGCCACGCATGCTGGGCGGCCACGACGCGGTCTGCAGGGATCAGCGCCAGCGCCCCGCCGCCGTTGCCCTCGCCGAGCATCACGGAGATCGTCGGAACGGGCAGGTTGACCAGCTCAGCCAGGGTGCGGGCGATCTCGCCGGCCATGCCGCCGTTCTCCGCGGCAGCCGAGAGCGCGGCCCCCATGGTGTCGATGACGGTCACGAGCGGCAGACCGAGTTCGGTGGCCAGGCGCATCCCGCGCTGGGCCACGCGCAGGGCCTGCGGCCCCATCTGGTGCTCGGAGGTCTGGCCGCGCCGGTCCTGGCCGAGGAACACGCACGGGACGGACCCGAAGCTCGCCAGCGCCAGCACCAGCGCCGGATCCTGTTCGCCCTGCCCGGTGCCGTGCAGCGGTACGACGTCGGTGGCGCCGAAGCGCAGCAGGCGCCGTACGCCGGGGCGCTCGGTGCGCCGCGAGCGGGTCACTGCGTCCCAGGTGTCGACCTCGGTGAGCGTGGCCGCGGCTGGTTCGGGGACCTCGGGCAGGGGCAATGCGCGGGCGGCGAGGATCTCCAATGCCCGGTGCACGATGTCGCCGATCTGTTCGGGAGGAACGACGGCGTCGACGAGGCCGCGGTCGAAGAGGTTCTCCGCCACCTGCACCCCCGTCGGGAACGGCTCGGCGTACAGGGCCTCGTACACCCGCGGCCCGAGGAAGCCCAGCAGCGCGCCCGGCTCGGCCACGGTCACGTGCCCGAGCGATCCCCACGAGGCCATCACGCCGCCCGTGGTGGGGTGGCGCAGGTAGACGAGGTAAGGCAGGTGGCGAGCCTTGTGCGCGGTGACCGCCTCCGTGATCCGGATCATCTGCAGGAATGCGGGGGTGCCCTCCTGCATCCGGGTGCCGCCGCTGGCCGGGGCCGCCAGCAGGGGCAGGCCTTCGGCGGTGGCGCGGCGGATCGCCGCGATGAGGCGGTCGGCGGTGGCTCGCCCGATCGAACCGGCGAGGAACCCGAACTCGGACACGACCACGGCCACACGGCGCCCGCGCAGCAACGCCTCGCCGGTGATGACGGATTCGTCCGTCCCGCTGCGCTCGGCGGCGGCGGCGAGGTCGGCGGCGTACGACTCACTGACTCCGTCGCGGCGCGGCGGGACGTCCCACGAGCGCCATGAACCGGCGTCGAAGACCAGGTCGACGAGGGCTCGGGCGGACAGGCGTTCGCTCATCACCCAAGGCTAGGCCGCGGGCCGTACGAGGGGGCCGTCGAGCAGGATCAAACCGGGGTGATCTGCCCCACGGATCCTCCGGAACACGCGCCTCAGTCCGTGGGGCGCAGCAGCGGCCGAGCCAGCTTGCGGCCGTGGTGGATCTGCGCCTTCACCGTCCCGAGCGGGGCGTCGACCAGCGCGGCGATCTCCTCGTACGGGAGTCCGTAGACGTCGCGCAGGACGAGCGGCTCGACGTACTGCGGGTGGTCGGCCTCGATCGCCTCCAACGCCTCCAGCAGGTCCAGCCGGGTGCCGGCGATGACGCTGGTCGTGCGCGGGTCGGGCCGGTCGTGGGCGTGGTCCTCGGTGTCCACGGGGGTCGCCTGCCGCTTGAGGCGGCGGTAGGTGGAGCGCGCGCTGTTGACCGCCACCACGTGCAGCCAGGTGGTGAAGCGGCCGTTGCCCTTCCACGAGGCGATCTTGGTGGCCACGCTCAGCAGGGCCTCCTGGCAGGCGTCCTCGGCGTCGCCGGAGAAGGGCAGAACCCCACGGCAGATGGCCAGCACGCGCGGGCGCAACTCGCCCAGCAGATCCTCCATGGCGTCCGCATCGCCGTCTCTGGCGCGGCGCGCCATGTCGTCGATCTGGTCGGGGGTGGCGGCGGACTGTTCCACTCTGCTCCTCTTCGTACGACTCGCGGTTGGTGGCCCCGATGTGCGGGGGGTCTTGGACCATAATGCCCAGAGTGTCTGCCCCGAACCGTCTCGGCCGCTATCCGGTTCGCCGTCGTCTCGGCGCCGGTGCGTTCGCGACCGTGTGGCTCGCCTACGACGAACACCTGGACTCGCCGGTCGCGGTCAAGGTGCTGGCGGACAACTGGACGGGCGACGAGCACGTGCGGCAGCGGTTCCTCGAAGAGGGCCGGTTCCTGCGCAAGGTCGAGTCCCCGCACGTGGTGAGCGTCTACGACGCGGGCGAGCTCGAGGACGGCCGCCCGTTCCTGGTCATGTCGTTCGCCGACCAGGGCACGCTGGCCGACCGGCTCGGCCTGGAGCCCCTGGCGCTGCCCCAGGCCGTGCATGTGCTGCGGCAGGTTGGCGAGGGCTTGACCTCGCTGCACGAACAAAACGTCCTGCATCGTGACGTGAAGCCCGCCAACGTCCTGTTCCGTACGACGCGGCGCGGGGACGTGGCCGTGATGCTGGGCGATCTGGGCCTGGGCAAGGCGATGGACATGTCGTCTCGGTTGACGATGGTGGGCGGCACCCCTGCGTACGTCTCCCCGGAGCAGGCGCGCGGCGAGCACCTGGACGCGCGCAGCGATCAGTACTCGCTGGCTGCGCTGACCTATCTGCTGCTGGCCGGCACACCTCCGTACGAGCACGCGTCCCTCAACGCCGCGGGCGAGACCCGCGAGCCGCCGTCGTTCGACGGGGTGGCGCCGCGCGGGGTCGCGGAGGTCGTGCTGCGCGGCCTCAGCGCGGATCGCGAGGACCGCTTCGATTCGGTGGCCGAGTATGTCGACGCGCTCGTGGCCGCGTTCCTCGCGAGCGACCCGACGCTCGTGCTCGACGAAGCCCCCGAGGCGTGGGTGCCGCTCGACCCGGACCTCACGATGGTGCGGGCCGCGGGAGGGGCGCAGACGCGTCCGATCGACATGCCCCTGACCACGCGCAGCCCGGTGCGCGGCCGCGTCCTGCTGGCTGTGGCGGGGGTTGCCGCGCTGGTTCTGGGCGGCGTCGCGGGTGTGGCGGCGTTCCGCGTCCAGCACCGGGAGGTCACGTTCAGCGACGCGGAGGGTCAGATCTCGGTCACGGTTCCGCGCGCCTGGGGCGCCGTGGTGGCCAACGAGAGTTGGCGTCCGCCGGGCCAGGCGGTGAAGTATCCGGCGTTGTCCGTCGGATCCGCGCAGGGCTGGGACGAGGCGGACTCGGCAGCCCCCGGCGTGTTTGCGGGCATGCTGCCGGGCGAGGACCTGGTCGAGACGATGCCGAGGCACGAGGAGTGCGCCGACACGCGCCAGCCGGTGCGCAAGGTCCTCTCCGAAGGTGAGTCGATCACCGTCATCTCGAGCGGGTGCAGCGGGGCCGACGTGGTGGTCGAGCGGCTCATGCAGGTCACGGCCAACCAGTTGCTGTGGATCCAGGTCCGCGCCGACTCCGGCGCCGAGGCCAACCGGGTCCTCGACCAGGTCACCGTGCACGGGCTGTGACCCTACCGCTGGTTGAGCCTGTCGAAACCACGCGGGTCCCGCACGCTGGTTGAGCGGCAGCGTCGCTGGTTGAGCGGCAGCGTCGCTGGTTGAGCCTGTCGAAACCACGCGGGTCCTGCACGTTGGCAGGCGCGTTCAGCCGTTGACGAGGCGGGCGCCGTCGGCGACGAGCCCGATCAGTTCCTCCATGCCGGCGGCGTCGACGGCCCTTCCGGTGATCGCGAACTCCAGGTCGGCTGTCCCGTTGCCCTGCATGTCGAGCCAGATGCGGAACGCGTGCCTGAAGTGCGCGTCCTTGCTGCTGATGTAGGTGTACTCGACGCTGTTCTCGGTGCGCGCCACCTGGGTGAAGTTCACCGTGTCGCTGCGGACGTCGCTGACGGTGCTGCGCAGGATGCTGTCGATCGTCCGGTTGTCGCTGCCGACCTCCTCCACGCGCAGGATGTAGGTGTTGTCTGGGTAGCCGGGTGCCTTGTACTTCAGCTCGTTGCTGTTGAGCTGGATGCGCTGCCACCCCTTCGGGACGGGGAACTCGGTCAGCGTCATGCCCAGGCCGATGGTGTCGGTGGTGAGTTCGAGCCCGCGGCGCAGCGGTGGGTTGTCCGGGTCGGGGGCGATCTCGGGGATCACGTCGGCCGGGATCGTGGGTGTTGCCTCGACAGGTGCGGCGACGCCGCCGGAGTCGGGGCGCGAGTCGATGGCGTACGAGCCTGCGTAGCCGCCGATGCCACCGAGGACGAGCAGTGCCGTCAGCAGCATCCACCCCCGTCGACCCATGCCGCTCAGCCTAGACGAGGCCCGCACTACCGTTGCCTCATGCTGATCCGCGACACACGCCTGGTGCGGCTGGAGCCGGGCGGGAGTGAGGACGCCGAGGTCCTCGACGTACGGCTCGTCGACGGCTCCGTCACCGAGGTGGGGCAGGGGCTGGCAGCGCGGGCGGAGGAGGAGTTCGACGCGCAGGGGCGCTGGCTGATGCCCGGCCTGTGGGATGCGCACGTGCACCTGGGCCAGTGGGTCCGCGGCGCGGCGCGCCTGGACCTGTCGGAGGTGTCCTCCGTCGATGAGGCGACTGCGACTGTGGTCGCCCGTGCGGCGTCGCAACCGGGGGAGGCGGTCGTCGGATTCGGGCACCGCCCCGCGACCTGGGGCGAGCAGCCGGCAACGGCCGCGCTGGACGCCCTGGGGCTTGACGTGCCCGTCGTTCTCATCGCGGGCGATGCCCATCACGGGTGGCTCAACAGCGCCGGACTCGCGTGGCTGGGCCTGCCGATGACGGCGGGGGTGGTGAGCGAGTCGGAATGGTTCGCGGCCTACGCCCGGTTGGGCGAACTGCTCGACGACGAGGCCTCGCCGCGGGCGTACGCACGGGCGATGGCACGGGCCCGGGCGGTCGGGATCGTCGGCATGGTCGACTTCGAGTTCGACAACGCGCCACGGACGTGGGCCGCACGCTGGCAGGCCGGTGCCGACCTGGTCCGCGTCCGGATGGCGACGTACGCCGACGGGCTCGACGGCGTCCTGGCCGCGGGGCTGCGGTCGGGGGACCCGCTCGCGGGGGATGCGAGGTTGACGATGGGTCCGCTGAAGGTGATCAGCGACGGCTCCCTCAACACGCGCACGGCCTGGTGCTGTGAGCCGTACGCCGGCACCGGTGTCCACGGCGCCGCCAACCAGAGTGCCGCGGAGTTGGAGGATCTGCTGCGCCGGGCCCACGGGCACGGCTTGGAAGCTGCGGTGCACGCGATCGGCGACCGGGCGCTGACGGAGGCGCTCGACGTCTTCGCCGCGACCGGGGCGCGCGGAACGATCGAGCACGTCCAGCTGTCGACCCGCGCGGACCTGGCTCGGATGGCCGCGCTCGGCGTGGCAGCGAGCGTGCAACCCGCGCACCTCCTCGACGACCGCGAGGTGTCGGAGCAGTGGTGGCCGGGGCGCGGGGACCGGTGCTTCGCCTTGCGCTCGATGACCGAACACGGGGTGGCCTTGCGCCTCGGCTCGGATGCCCCCGTCGCGCAGCTGGACCCCTGGCTCGCCATGGCGGCCGCGGTGCACCGCGGGCGTACGGACTCCGAGGCCTGGCACCCCGAACAATCGCTCACCGCGCGCGAGGCGCTCGCGGCATCGACGGACGGCTGGGGAACGGTGGCGGCCGGTCACCCCGCGGACCTCGTCCTGCTCGACGAGAACCCGGTGGCCGACGACGTGTCTGCGCCCAGCGCGCAGGTCGCTGCCCGCCTCGCCCGCTGCGGCGAACTCGTCTCGAGCGTCTGGGTGGCTGGGGTGCGTACGGACTGCTGAGGTCTCGTACGGGTGTCTGGTCGCGGTGGGGCTGGGCTTGCGTCATACGAACCGGGCGGGTTTGGCCCCGCGTCATACAAACGGGGTGTGGTCCGGCCCCGCGTCATACAAACCCGGCGCGGTTGGGTCCCGCGTCATACGAACCCGGCGCGGTTGGGTCCCGCGTCATACAAACCCGGCGCGGTTGGGCCCCGCGTCATACAAACCCGCACCAATACGTACGGGTCCGTATGACACATCGCCTGCCAGGACGGCTTCGTATGACGCACGGCGCGGGGAGCGCCGGAACGTATGACGCAGGCCCGAGGCGCGGACCTCGTGGGCGTGTCGTGAACTTCCAGTGGTGTGCACACCCCCATAAGTTCAGGATCCCCCGCTGATGCGGGGGAACCTGAGCATCCTGGAGCCCCGAGCCCCGAGCCCCGCGCCCCGCGCCCCCCGCCCCCCGCCCCCCGCCCCCCC
>JAEWOG010000084.1 GCA_023460975.1 Actinomycetes bacterium | reverse complement strand
CACCAGCGCCATGCTGGTGACGATGCTGCGCAGGAGCGTGCTCTTGCCCGAGCGCGGGCCGCCGACGACGGCGACGTGGCCGGCGGCACCGGTGAGGTTCAGCGTCATCGTGTCCCGGCGCTGCTCGCGCGGGCGGTCGACGGTGCCGAGCGGGATGACCAGGCCCGGCACGTTGCGCCACTGCGGCGACGTCAGGCCGAGGTCGGGGCTCTCCACCAGGTCGGGCATGAGCTCGTCGAGGGTGTCGGGGACGTCGAGCGGCGGCAGCCAGACCTGGTGCGCCTCGGGGCCCTTGCCGATCCTCCGCTGCACCGCGATGTCGAGCAGCGACGGCTGCTCGCCCTGCTGCTGCGGCTGCGGGGTGGGGACCTCGGGGGTCTCCTCGGTCGTGGTGTCGAGCGCCTGCACCTCGGAGATCGTGAAGGGCAGGATGCCGCGGATCGCGCCGCCCTCGTCGCGGGTGACGCGGGTGCGGCTCGACGGTGGCCCCGAGACGTAGGCCGCCTTGAAGCGCAGTAGCGTCGACTGGTCGGGCTTGAGGTAGCCCAGGCCGGGGACGGCGGGCAGCTCGTAGGCGTCGGGCACGCCGAGCACCGCGCGCGACTCCCCGGCGGAGAACGTGCGGAGGCCGACGCGGTAGGACAGGTGCGACTCCAGGCCGCGCAGGCGACCCTCCTCGAGGCGCTGCGAGGCGAGCAGCAGGTGCAGGCCCAGCGAGCGGCCGAGGCGGCCGATGGCGACGAAGAGGTCGATGAACTCGGGCTTGGCCGAGAGCATCTCGGAGAACTCGTCGACCACGATGAACAGCGACGGCATCGGGGCCAAGGGCTCGCCTGCCATGCGCGCCTTCTCGTAGTCCCGGATGCCGGAGTAGTTGCCCGCGTCGCGCAGCAGCTCCTGGCGGCGCGTCATCTCGCCCGACAGGGCGTCCTGCATGCGGTCCACGAGGGTGAGCTCGTTCTCGAGGTTGGTGATCACCGCGGACACGTGCGGCATGTCGGCCATGCCCGCGAACGTCGCTCCACCCTTGAAGTCGACGAGGACCAGGTTGAGCGCGTCCGGCGAGTGGGTCATCACCATGCCGAGCACCAGGGTGCGCAGGAACTCCGACTTTCCGGAACCCGTCGCACCGATCACCAGGCCGTGCGGACCCATGCCCTGCTGGGCGGATTCCTTGATGTCGAGGTGGACGAGGCCGCCGCTGTCGCCGACTCCGATCGGGACCCGCAGGCGGTCGCGCGCCGGGCGTGGGCGCCACGCCGTGGTGGTGTCGAAGGTGTGGATGTCGCCCAGACCGAGCATCTCCATGTGGTCGGGGTTGGCCGAGGTGATGTCGACGGTGTTGGAGGCACCGGCGGCCGCTTCGGCGCTCACCGACTTGAGCGGGGCGAGGCGGCGCGCGAAGGCCTCGGCCGTGGCCAGGTCGCACTGGTCGGCCAGCGCCTTGATCGGTTCCTCGCGCACGCGAACGGCTCGTACGGGACGCTTGTCGAGCTCGTCGGGGCCCTCGACGAACTCGAGCCGCAGGCGGGTCGAGTCCTCCAGCTCGTCCCACCGGGCGGGGAGATCGAGCAGAGTCACGCCGTGCAGGCCGTCCGGCGGAACGATGTGGTTGCCGGGGGGCAGGTGACCGCCGTCGATGACGATGAGGATGTGGGGCGTCGCGGCGCGCTCGTCGGCGCCGAACCGGGGCCGCTCGGACAGGTCCGGGGGCAGGAGGTTGCCGAGGTCGTCGAGCGAGGTGGACACGAGGCGGCGCGGCCCCACGGCGTCACTCTCGCGGGCGCTCTGCGCGTGGGGCAGCCACTTGATCCAGTCCCAGTGGGTGAGGTTCTCCTCGGAGCTGAGGACGGCGATCACGAGCTGGTCGGGGTTGTGGAAGGCCGCGACCGAGCAGATCATCGCGCGCGCCGTGGCGCGTGCCTCCTCCTCGTCCCCGCACAGTTCGATGCGGTCGAACGCGCGCATGTCGATCGACGCGGGCAGGTTCGGCTGGTGGCGGTGCACCACCAGGAGCCGGTGCAGCGCCGACGCGGCGGCGGGGTCGACCTGGTCGACCGGCGCGCTCTCGGGCGGCACGAGCTCCAGCGAGAGGGGCTGGGAGCACAGGCCGTAGCGCACGTGCAGGAAGTTGACGTCGCCCGGGCCGTGCTCCCACAGCCGCGTACGGTCCTCCGCCAGGGCAGGCAGCGCGCTGGGCTCGGGGTGGTGCCAGTTGAGCGCTCGACGCTGCTGGTCGGCGGCGTTGCGGGCCATCTTGCGGATGTTGGCCAGGTAGCGCAGGTACTCCGTACGCGAGCCCGTCACCTGCTGTGCGCGCTGCTTTCGCTGCCGGTCGATCTGGACGATGATGAAGCCCAGGGTCGCGAACAGGAACATGCCTGCCGCCAGGAATGACCGCGTCTTGTTGGCGCCGCCCATCGTGGCGACCAGGACGATCGATCCCAGGCTTCCCAGCATCGGGATCGCGTTCATGAGGACGCCACCGGCGCCCTCGCCTTCCTGGAGCTCCGGTGGTGGCTGGAGCACGATCTGGCCGGTCGGCATCTCCGGTTGGTCAAGCCTCTGGCCGCCTCGCAGCGTGGTGCTCACCGAGTTTCCCCCTCGCAGGTGACGTCGCAGGTCGCGATGATGATAGGTGGCCCGACCACGTGCGACTACCCTGACGCAGCGTGTGGTCATCGGACCACTGGCGTACCCGATCGCGGGAGGGGGAGTCATGTCGCAGGGGGCAGCGCAGTCCGGCGCGGGCGAGACGATTGCCATCAGCGTGCACGGCCCGGTGGGCGTGCTCGACCTCGTCGTACCGGTGGCTGCGACGTCGGTCGACGTCGCGCGGGTCTACGCCACGGAGGCCGGCGTGGCGGGGGTTCCCCTGCTGCAGACGGCCACCGGCGACCTCCTCCCGGCAGGCAGGAGCCTGTCCGAGTTGGGGGTGAGGCCCGGCGCGTTGATGGTGGCCGCCACCGGGGTCCACCGCCCCAGCAGCGCCCGCCTGCGTGATGTGGTGCGGGGACTGCCCGACTCGCCGGCGTTGGCCGGTTTCGTGGCCGCGTGTGGCGTCGCCGTGGCGGGACTTGCGGCGTGGTACGCCGCCCAGGCCGGGGACGAGGGGCGTCGTACGGTCGTCGTCGGGATGTTGCTGGCGTGCGCGCTGCTCGCGTGCCTGCCGATCGGTCGACACCACGCGCAACGTGTGGTCGCGGCCCCCGGGTTTGCGGCGGCTGCGGGTTTCGCGGCCGTCTACCAGCCCGGCCTGCACCTGCTGCCCACGATCGTGGCCGTCTGCGCGATCAGCGCGGCGACGGTGGCCGCCATCGGGCGTGCGTTGGCGGAGCGCGCCGACGAGGCGCTCACGGTGTGGATCACGGCCGGGTTGGCGATCGCCGTCGTGTGCTCGACCAGCGCGGTGCTGGGCTGGCACGGCCAGGCCGTGTGGGCGCTGCTGCTGGTGCTGGCGATGCTGGCGGCACGGTTCGTCCCGTCGCTGGCGGTGAACGTGCCCGACGAGGCGTTGTTGGACCTCGACCGGCTCGCCGTCACCGCGTGGTCGGCGCGCGACAGCCGGGAGGGCAAAGGCAAGCGGGGGCGGATCGTCGTCGCGGCTGCCGCGATGGACCAGCTGGTCGCCAGCGCGTCGCGTACGGTCAGCGCCGGCGCGGCCGCGGTCGCGGTGGTCTGCACGCTGGCGTCGCCGCTGCTGCTGGCGGAGGCGGACCTGTCCTTGGACCGGATCGGTGCGCGCTGCCTCACCTTCTTCACCGGAGCCGCGGTCCTGCTCGCGGCGCGTTCCTACCGCCATGCCCGGGCGCGGCTGTTGCTGCGGGTGGCGGGGCTGGCGTGCTGGTTCTTCCTCGCGATGCATTTCGTGGCACTTGACGTCATCCCGCTGCCCGGCGTGGTGGTCGGGGTGGCCGTGGCGTTGGGCGCGATCCTCGTCCTCGCCGCGGTGGCCACCGGACGTGGGTGGCGCTCGGTCTGGTGGGCGCGTCGCGCCGAGGTGGCCGAGTCGATGGCGGGTGCATTCGCGCTGGCATCAGGGGTGGTCGCGAGCGGCGTGTTCCGGATTCTTTGGGAAATCACGAGTTGATGGTTTAGGCCCGAAATCGCCGGGTACATCACTCTCAGCGCGGGGGGTCGGGACGTCTCCCCGAGTGATTCGGAAGTTCCACACACGTCATTCGTCTACTCGGTTGGTAACCGCCGAGGGGGAAGGATCAACCATGAGCGAGATGTTCCAGACAGAGCAGGCCCTCAAGAGCGCGGCGACCCGCGTGAGCGAGGCCCACGGTGACGTCAACAGCCGTTGCCAGAAGCTGACCGGCGAGGTTTCCCAGCTGATGGCCGGCTGGGGCGGCCAGGGCGCCTCGGCGTTCAACAACCTGATGACTGCCTGGCAGGACAAGCAGCGCCAGATCCTCAGCGCGCTCGACATGCTGCGCGAGTCCCTCGAGGCCACGGACAAGGACAACGTCTCGACCGATGAGGCCCAGTCCGCCAACAACGTCAACCTGCTGAACCGCCTCGGCTGACCACGACTTTCTAGGGAGACAGAACAATGAGCTTTGACGGAATCAAGGTCCAGCACGGCGCCCTCGACACCGGTGCCGCGGACGTCATGAACGCTGCCACCTCCATCCGCAACCGCCTCGACACGCTCGCCGACGAGCTGAAGCCGCTGGCCAGCGACTGGACCGGTTCGGCGAAGGCCGCCTACGACGAGGCCAAGAAGCAGTGGGACGCGGCCATCGACTCGATGATCCTCCTGCTCAACGACGCTTCGAAGGGCATCACGGACTCCAACGCGGAGTACATGAACGCTGACAAGCGTGGCGCCGGTCGCTTCGGCGGCTGACCACATCGGCACAAGGGCCGACTGTCCCGGGGAGGGGCAGTCGGCCCTTGCCGTGTCTCGGCACGAGGGTCGTACGGCACCCGTTGCCACTTCGTTGCGGTCCGGGCGGGGCGTTGTCGCCTAGGCTGCACCCGTCGGTCGTCCCTGAGCGGGCACGGCACCACGAACACGTGACGCACCACGAACAATCTGGGGGAGTGCATCCATGAGTCAGGCGTCCTCGGTCGGATCGGGCCTGGTCCGGGTGACCGTCGCTTCGGGATCCCGACGCGTCGATCTCGTCCTCCCGGGTTCGGTGCCCGTGGCCGAGCTCGTTCCCGAGCTGGCGCGATCGGTGGGGCTCCTCGATGCCGCGACCGTCTACGGCGGCTACAAGGTCGTCACCCAGGACGGGCGCCGGCTCGCCAACGACGCGGGCCTGACCATCCAGGGGATCGAGGATGGCGGCCTGCTCACGGTCACCGCCGGCATCGACGACCAGGCGCCTCGGGTCTACGACGACGTCGTTGAGGCGATGGCCGACGTCGTCGAGAACGAGCTGCGGCCGTGGTCGCCGGCGACGGGCAGGCGTACGGCCCTGGCAGCCGCGAGCCTCCTGCTCCTGCTGGGCGCGCTGGCCCTCTTCCTCCAGGGCGACACCCTCATCGCCGGCGTCGCCGCGGCAGTGATCGCGAGCCTGCTGGTGATCAGCGGGGTCGTGCTGGCGCGGGTGCAGTCCGAGCCCGAGGCGGGGGTCGCGGTCTCCGTCGTCGGCTCCGGGTACGCCCTCGTGGCCGGTCTCTCGCTCGGCCCTGTGGGCTCGGCCGGGGCCTTCGGCTGGCCCCTGGCATGCGCAGGCGCCGCGGTGATGGCTGTGGGCCTGGTGGCCGTGATGGGCCTCGGCGACGGCCGCGCCCTCCTGCTGCCGCCTGTCGTGGTCGGCGCCCTGCTCCTGCTCTCCGGTGTCCTGATCGAGTTGTTCGACTGGGACCCCTCGATGCTGTTCACGGTGCTGATGGCCCTCGTGGTGCTTGCGGGAAGCATCTTCCCGTGGCTGGCGCTCGGGGTGACCAGCACCAAGGTCGAACAGCTCTACTCCCTCCACGACATCACGGCGGATCCTGCCGACATCGACGCGGCCAAGGTCGGCAGCGACGCGCGTATCGCCCACGAGATCCTGCTCGCGGTGTCGATCACCGTCGGCACCTTCCTGGTGATCTTCGCGCCCTTTGCGGTCTCGCGCGGCGTCACCGGCACGGCGCTCGCCGTGGTCTGCGCGCTGGCCGTCATGTTCCGCACCCGCCAGTACCGCACCGGGACCGAGGTGCTGGCTGGGCTGGTGTCCGGCATCTCCGCGCTGGTGGCCACGGCCCTGGCGATGCTGCTGCTGCACGACGAGTGGCGTGCCGGAGCGGCCGTGGCGCTGGCCCTGGTCGGCGCCGTACTGCTCCTCATCACGCTGGTGCCCGGCTCCCCGTCAGTGCGGCGTGGTCGAGTGGGCGACGTGGTGGAGACGGCGACGCTGGTGAGCCTGCTCCCGCTGATGGTGGTTGCCTCCGGCCTCTTCGACAAGGTGGCGGGCTGACGCGATGGCAACCAAGAAGGATCTGGTCGAGGCGCATGCCTTCAGCCGCCGCCGTCTGGTCACCGCCTTCGTCAGCGGCGCCCCCGGCGGCCGCGAGGTGGAGCCGGTCAAGCCCGGCCGCGTCCTCATCGGCGGTGTCGCCCTCTCGGTCCTGCTCCTCGCGGGCGCCGCGATCGCGGGCTTCCTGCTCGGACGCCCTCCGGCAGGCTGGCTCGACGAGGGCAGCTTCGTCATCTCCAAGGACACCGGTGAGCAGTACGTCGTCCTGCGCGGTGGAGAAGACCCGATGCTGCAGCGCGTGCCCAACTACGTCTCGGCCGAGCTGTTGCTCGGTCAGGCCAACCCGACCGCGCACACGGTCCGCGACAAGTACATCCGTGACGTACGGCTGGGCCCCGACCTCGGCATCGACCGGGCGCCGGCCAGCCTCCCGGATCCCGACCGGCTCATCGCCGACGACTGGACCGCCTGCACCGCCGACGCGACCGGTGTCCAACTCACTCTCGGCGAGGACCTCCAAGCCACCGAGGTCGCCGATGCGGCGTTCCTCGTACGCTCCGACGACAAGCTGTGGCTGATCGCCACCCAGACTCGGGAGGACGGGGCTCCGGTCCAGTCGTACCGCTTCCCGATGCCCCGCGACGGCGTGCAGGCCGACATCCTGGCCGACCGGCTCGGGTTCCCCGCGACGGCGCAGGCGCCCGTGGTTGACGCGTCGTGGCTCAATCTCTTCCAGCTCGGCCCCGACCTGGACGCCGCCGCCTTCGGCCTGAAGGACAAGGGGCAGCCGGTGCCGTACGCCGAGGCCGGCTCGGCGCTCCAAGGCCGCCTGGTGGGCGACCTGGTGCGGGCGCCCGGGGACAAGTGGTACCTGCTCGCCGATGCCTCACCCATGGAACTGACCCCCTTCGCCGCGGCGTTGTACGACACCGTGGGCGTGGCAGCCGTCGACCTCGACGAGCGGCTCGACGTGAGCAGGCAGAGCCAGGACTTCCCGGTCGAGTGGCCGCGGTCGATCCCCGCGAACAAGCCCGCCGGATCGCTGTGTGCCCTCCTGCACCCGGGGACCTCGGCGGCGGCTCCCACGTACGTGTCGCTCGGCCACCTGCCCACCGGCGAGGCGGACCCCACGGGCGTCGATGCGGGCCGGTCGTCGGTGTACGTGCAGCCGTCGGGAGGCGCGTACGTCCTCGCCGGCTCGAGCGCACTGGGCGCGGAGGGTGGCACCGCATACGTGGTGGACTCGAAGGCGCAGAAGTACGCCCTGATCGGTCCGCTGGTGCCGCAGTACATCGGCTACGGCGAGGTCAGCCCGCCCCAGGTGCCGGACACGTGGATGGAGTTCTTCGACCCCGGCGTGACGCTGTCGCTCAACGACGCCCGCCGGGTGCCCGAGGATGCCGCAGACGAGGGCTCCGAGGGCGAGGGGCAGTGACGATGGCACGTGGACCTCGCGCGGCGGTGGGGGCCGCTGCGGTGGGCCTGACCGCCACGCTGCTGTGCCTGCCGGGAACCGCCCACGCCGAGGACGGCGCCTGGTGTGACCCGGGCGTCCAGGTCGACACGCCCCTGGTGGCCCACACCAAGGAGAAGAAGAACCCCGCCCACGAGCGCATGCATGTCGCCGAGGCCCAGAAGGTCGCGACCGGGCGTGGGGTGACGGTTGCGGTCATCGACTCCGAGGTGCGCCCCGGGGTGGCCGCGTCGAAGGGTCTGTGGCGCGCGCCGGGCATCGGGATGCCCCAGACCGGTCACGGCACCATCGCGGCGGGACTGATCGCCGGTCCGCAGGGCGTCGCGCCGGGAGCCAGCATCTACAGCGTCGCCGTGTACGACGCGACCACGGACGACGCATCGGAGGGCACTCCCGTGTCGGCCTTCGGGATCGCCGACGGCATCCGGCACGTCCTCAGCCAGGCCGACCGGCTCGACATCGGCGTCGTGAACATCTCGCTGTCGGTCAGCAAGTCCACCCCGCAGTTGGAGAGTGCCGTACGGGACCTGGTGGCCCGCGACATCGTGGTGGTGGCCTCCGCGGGCAACGCTGACCCCGATCGGGCGTCGAACTTCAAGGGGACCGACAACAGCGACGCCAACGTCTACCCGGCCGACTACCCGGGCGTGCTCGCAGTCTCGGCCAACGTGCCCGAGGGCGCGGACCTGCGCGACTACGTGCTGCCCAACCGCGACACCGACGTCACCGCTCCCACGTACGGCGCGTTGTCGGTCAACCTCAACGCCCAGAAGTGCGTGATGTCGGAGGTCGCGACCTCGTGGTCCGCGGCCGAGGTGAGCGGGGTGGTTGCGCTGCTGCGGGAGAAGTTCCCGCGGGAGAATGCGGCGCAGATCTCCTCGCGCCTCATGGCCACCGCCGAGGGATCCGGTCTGGTGGACGAGCAGGGCAACCCGGAGAACAACTGGTCCGGGGCGGGCTCCGTGCAGGCGTACGACGCCCTCACGCGCGCGATCTCGCCGGGCCGCGAGGGCAAGATCGACCGCAGCGAGCGCCAACTCAGTGCAGACGCCACGGCGCCACCAGCGCCGGTGCAGGTGGACCTGTTGGGACCCGCGCGTCTGCGACTCCTGTGGGCAGGCCTGCTGGGCGGCACGATCCTCGCCCTCGCGTTCATCCTGCGCCCACTCCTGCGCCGCTGAACCAACGTTCGTTGGTCGAGGGCCGTTCGTTGGTCGAGAGTCGTTTGTTGGTCGAGCTTGTCGAGACCGTTCGCGTTGGTCGAGCTTGTCGAGACCTGGGGGTTTCGACAGGCTCAACCAGCGGGGGTACGGCGGTCTGCCAGCAAATGCAGAACGCCGGCCCGAGGGCCGGCGTTGTGCATTCGCTTCCGCGACTGGCGGAGATGGGGGGATTCGAACCCCCGAGGGCTTGCACCCAACCCGCTTTCCAAGCGAGCGCCATAGGCCACTAGGCGACACCTCCGCCACGGAGCGTACCGGTCGCTGTGGCGGCCACGAAATCCGCCCTCGAGCCGTGACGGCCGCCACGCCCGGGTTCCGGCGGCGGAGGTGGCCCGGCTTGGGGTCTGCCTCGCGCCTCGCCTAGAGTGTTCCCAACCCCTCACGTGGCGGCACCTAGCCCAATCCCCCCAGGGCCGGAAGGCAGCAAGGGTCAGCAAGCTCTGCCGGGTACGTGAGGGGCCTTTGCATTTCGTTGCCGGCAACCTCATCGGCGCATTTCTTGTCACCGGCCACGGATAGGGTTGGCACGTGGAGTCACCGCTTGCGCTGTACCGCCGCTACCGCCCTGAGACGTTTGCCGAGGTCATCGGCCAGGATCAGGTCACGGTTCCGCTGCGCAATGCCCTGGCCAACAACCGGATCAACCATGCGTACCTCTTCTCCGGGCCCCGCGGCTGCGGCAAGACGACCTCGGCGCGGATCCTCGCCCGAGCCCTCAACTGCGCGCGGGCGCCGATCTCGGACCCGTGCGGGGAGTGCGACTCGTGCCGCGACCTGGCTCGCGGTGGCCCGGGCTCCATCGACGTCATCGAGATCGACGCGGCCAGCCACAACGGCGTCGACGACGCGCGTGACCTGCGTGAGAAGGCGTTCTTCGCACCCGTGCGGGACCGCTACAAGGTCTACATCATCGATGAGGCCCACATGGTCACCACGGCGGCGTTCAACGCGCTGCTCAAGCTGGTCGAGGAGCCCCCGCCGCACCTGCGTTTCATCTTCGCGACGACCGAGCCCGAGAAGGTCATCCCGACCATCCGCTCGCGCACCCACCACTACCCGTTCCGACTCTTCCCGCCGCGCCTGCTGAGCGATTATTTGGCCACGCTGTGCGAGGCCGAGGGCGTACGGATCGAGCCGGCCGCGCTGCCGATGGTGGTGCGGGCAGGGGCGGGGTCCATGCGGGACACCTTGTCGGTGCTCGACCAGTTGCTCGGCGGCGCGGGCCCCGACGGTGTCACCCACGAGCTGGCTTCGGGTCTGCTCGGGTTCACCCCCGACCACCTGCTCGACGAGGTGGTGGACGGGTTCGCTGCCCGCGACGGCGCGACCGTCTTCGAGGTCGTCGACAAGGTCATCGAGACCGGCCAGGACCCCCGCCGCTTCGCCGAGGATCTGCTGCGCCGGCTGCGGGACCTGGTGATCGTCGCTGCTGTTCCCGATGCTCCCGTCACAGGCCTGATCGACGTCGCCCAGGACGCCGGTGAGCGCTTGGTGGCGCAGGCCGCGCGCTTCGGTGGCGTCGAGTTGAGTCGAGCCGCCGACATCGTCGCGGCGAGCCTGACCGAGATGCGTGGTGCCACCGCACCGCGGTTGTTGCTCGAGCTCCTGTGTGCCCGCGTGCTCCTGCCCGGCGCCGATGACTCCACCGACGGCGTCATGGCGCGGCTCGACCGGCTCGAGCGCCGCATGGACATGCCCGGCGGGAATGCACCCTCGCCAGCCGCCGGGGCGCCCATTGCCGCAGCCCGCGTCGCCGCGCCCCAGACCACTGCGCCCCAGGCTCCCAGCGCTCCGACTCCGCCGGCCGCCCCGGTCGCCCAGCCCCCGGTGGCCCAGCCCCCGGCGGCCCAGACGCCCACGCCTATGGCACCGGCCGATGGGCCACCCCGCGATGCGGGCCCGGAGCCCATCGCTCCACCGCCCCGCTTCGACGCCGCGCCGCCCCAGACTCAGGCACCCCAAACCCCGGCACCCCAAGCCCCGACGGCGCCTGCCCAGGAGCCGGCCGCCCAGTCGGCCACGCAGTCGACCGGTCAGGCGACCGGCCAGCCCGCTGCGGCGCCCGCCGGCCCGGCGGGAGGCCTGAGCCTCATCGACGTACGGCGCCTGTGGCCGAGCGTTCTGGAGACGGTCAAGCAGCGCCGTCGACTGGCGTGGATCATCCTCAGCCAGAACGCTCAGGTCGTGGGGGTCGATGGCCGCACGCTGACCCTGGGGTTCACGGCAGCGGGCCCGCGGGAGTCGTTCCTGGCCGGTGGGTGTGACGAGATCGTGCGCCTGGCCGCCATCGACGTGGCCGGCGTGGACTACCGCGTGGAGACCATCGTCGATCCCGGCGCCCGCCCGGGCGATGCGCCGGTGGTCACCTCAAGCGCAGCCGAAGGCGGAGAGTGGAGCAACCTGCCCACCCAGGCCCCGGCTCCCGCTGCCCCTGCGCCCGAATCGCCCGGCCAGCCGCCGCAGTGGGCCGCCGCTCCCGAGCCTGCGGCGCAGCCGAGCGCACCGCCGGCGTGGGCAGACGACAACGCATCTGCGCCCAGCGCCCCACCGAACCCCCCTTCCAGCCCTGAGCCCGGTGCCCCGGCGCGCGAGGGCCAGGGGATTGCGGTGGCCCGGGAGGCGCTCAACGCCCACTTCGACGGCACCGTCTCCCCGCAGGAGGCGCCGCGGTCCGCCGATGACGACGTCCACCCCGACGACCCGACCGTTGACTCGGGCGGGCTCGACTCGACGGCGCTGCTCGAGCAGGCCCTCGGAGCCCGCGTCGTCGACGAGATCGACCACACCTGACCCCCCGTACGACTCCCAGGAGAGACCCGTGAGCGAGAACCCCTTTGACGCCCTGTCCGGCGGCGGCTTCGACATGAACGCGCTGCTGGAGCAGGCGCAGCAGATGCAGGCCCAGTTGGCCGACGCCCAGAAGGGCCTGGCGACGAGCACCGTGACCGGCAGTGCCGGTGGTGGCGCTGTCAGCGTCGAGATCACCGGCCTGGGGGAGTTGACCGGCGTCACGATCCGTCCCGGCGACTTCGACGGCTCCGACGCCGAGGACCTCGCCGACCTCGGCGAGGTGATCGTGGCTGCGTACCGCGATGCCCGCGCCCGCGCCGAGGACGCCGCGCAGCAGGCGATGGGCCCGCTCGCCGGTGGCGGCGGGTTCGGCATCCCCGGTCTGGGCTGACCTCAGGCCATGTACGAGGGTGTCGTCCAGGACCTGATCGACGAGCTCGGGCGCCTGCCCGGCGTGGGGCCCAAGAGTGCGCAGCGCATCGCGTTCCACCTGCTCCAGGCGGACCCGACCGACGTACGACGCCTCGCCGACGTGCTCATCGAGGTCAAGAACCGGGTGAAGTTCTGCACGGTCTGCTTCAACGTCTCCGAGGACGAGCAGTGCCGCATCTGCCGCGACCCGCGCCGCGACCCCGCGGTGTTGTGCGTGGTCGAGGAGTACAAGGACGTCGTCGCGATCGAACGCACCCGTGAGTTCCGGGGCCGCTACCACGTGCTCGGCGGAGCGATCTCCCCGATTGACGGGATCGGTCCCGACCAGCTCCACATCCGCGAGCTCATGCCCCGGCTCGCGGACGGCACCGTCACTGAGGTCATCCTCGCGACCGACCCCAACCTCGAAGGGGAGGCGACGGCGACGTACCTCACCCGCCTGCTCGTACCGATGGGTCTGCAGGTGACCCGGTTGGCCAGCGGCCTGCCGGTCGGCGGCGACCTCGAGTACGCGGACGAGGTGACGTTGGGTCGCGCCTTCGTGGGTCGGCGTCGCGCCGACGCCTGAGGCGCCCGCCAGGTCCCGCGGGGGCCTCGGCGGCGTGGCCGGTGGTCTCTGTGTGAGATATCGACTCGGGGCCGCAGGCGCCGCGACGTAGACTCAAGGCTCCGGTACCGCGTGCAATGACGCCGCTGTTCCGTGTCCAGCAACCCCACCGATCCGAAGGACCACTCGTGGGCATTGTCGTGCAGAAGTACGGCGGCTCCTCGCTCGCCGACGCTGACGCCATCAAGCGGGTCGCGCGCCGCATCGTGGACAACAAGAAGGCCGGCCACGACGTGGTTGTCGCCGTCTCCGCGATGGGTGACACGACCGACGACCTCCTCGATCTCGCCAACGGCGTCTCGCCGCTGCCGCCGGCCCGCGAGATGGACATGCTGCTCACCGCGGGTGAGCGCATCTCGATGGCGCTGGTCGCCATGGCCATCTCCGACCTCGGCTACACGGCACGATCGTTCACCGGCTCCCAGGCCGGCGTCATCACCGACGACGTGCACGGCAAGGCCAAGATCATCGACGTCACGCCGGGCCGGATCACCTCCGCCCTCGGCGAGGGCCACATCGTGATCGTCGCGGGGTTCCAGGGCGTCAGCCAAGTGACGAAGGAGATCACGACGCTGGGCCGCGGCGGCACGGACACGACGGCCGTCGCGCTCGCGGCCGCCGTCAACGCCGACGTGTGCGAGATCTACACCGATGTCGACGGCGTCTTCACCGCCGACCCGCGCATCGTGCCCGCCGCCCGCAAGCTGGAGAAGGTCTCCTTCGAGGAGATGCTCGAGCTCGCCGCTGCCGGCGCCAAGATCCTGCACCTGCGCTCGGTGGAGTACGCCCGGCGCCACAACATCCCCATCCACGTCCGTTCATCGTTCAGCCAGCTGCAAGGCACGTGGGTCGTCGACGACCCCACCGAGGGAGGCACCATGGAAGCCCCGATCATCGCCGGAGTCGCCCACGACCGCTCCGAGGCCAAGATCACCGTCGTCGGCGTGCCCGACAAGGTCGGCGAGGCTGCCCGCATCTTCAACGCGCTGGCCGACGCCCAGATCAACCTCGACATGATCGTGCAGAACGTGTCGGCTGCGGCCACGAGCCTCACCGACATCTCGTTCACGCTGCCGCGTACGGACGGTCAGACCGCGATGGCTGCGTTGGCCAAGCTGCAGGCCGAGGTGGGCTACGAGAAGCTCCTCTACGACGACAAGATCGGCAAGGTCTCGCTCATCGGCGCCGGGATGCGCTCGCACCCGGGCATCACGTCGAAGTTCTTCGCCTCCTTGGCGGAGGCCGGCGTCAACATCGGCATGATCTCGACCTCGGAGATCCGCATCTCGGTCGTCGTGGACGAGGCGCAGGTCGATGACGCCGTACGCGCCACCCACACCGCGTTCGGCCTGGATGCCGACGAGGTTGAGGCCGTGGTCTACGGCGGGACGGGCCGCTGACATGGTGAACCCGATCAACATCGGCATCGTGGGCGCCACCGGTCAGGTGGGCGTCGCGATGCGGCAGATCCTGCTGGAGCGCGACTTCCCCGTCGGGGACGTACGCTTCTTCGCCTCGGCCCGCTCGGCCGGCAAGGAGATCGAGTTCGGGGACCGGACGGTCGTCGTCGAGGACGCGGCCACCGCGGACCCGACCGGCCTCGACGTGGCCCTGTTCTCGGCGGGCGCGACGACGTCGCGCGCTCAGGCGCAGCGCTTCGTCGACGCGGGCGTCATCGTGATCGACAACTCCTCGGCCTTCCGCAAGGACCCGGCGATCCCGCTGGTGGTCTCGGAGGTCAACGCCGAGGCGATGGACGGCGTGATCGCGGCCCGCCGCGGGATCGTTGCCAACCCGAACTGCACGACGATGGCGGCCATGCCGGTCCTCAAGGTGCTGCACGACGCGGCGGGTCTGCGGCGTCTGGTCGTGGCGACGTACCAGGCCGTGTCGGGCTCGGGTGTCGCGGGCGTCGAGGCGCTCGCAGGCGGCGTCGAGCGTGCGGGCGACGCGCGTGGGCTGGCGTACGACGGTCGGGCCGTGGAGTTCGGCGAGCCCGCACCGTACGTGGAGACCATCGCGTACAACGTCCTGCCGCTGGCGGGGTCGATCGTCGACGACGGGCTCAATGAGACCGACGAGGAGCAGAAGCTGCGCAACGAGTCGCGCAAGATCCTCGGCATCGACGACCTCAAGGTGTCGGGCATCTGCGTGCGGGTCCCGGTGTTCTCGGGGCACTCGCTGGCCATCAATGCGGAGTTTGACTCCGCGATCACCCCCTCCAAGGCGCGCGAGCTGCTGGCGGGCGCACCCGGTGTGGCGCTCGAGGAGATCCCGACGCCGCGCAAGGCTGCGGGTCAGGACCCGACCTACGTGGGCCGCCTGCGCGCGGACGAGGGCGTGGACGGCGACCGTGGCCTGGCCATGTTCATCAGCAACGACAACCTCCGCAAGGGCGCGGCGCTCAACACCGTGCAGCTGGCTGAGATCGTGGCCGCCAAGCTCGGCTGACCTCACCTGTCACCCGCATGCGGGCCGGATTCCCTCGGGGTCCGGCCCGCGTGTCATTTGTGTCGGATCGCGGCGGAGCAATCCCCCGATCCGCCTTCCTGTGGTCCTAGTCACATAGTCCCTTTGGGTGGTTTCAGTCCCTGAGGGAGGCGAAACATACCGCCGGTGTCCTACCGTCAGTATGCGGTCGTCGGGGAGGACGGCCGCAGGTGCAGCGGGGAGCCACACAGGCCCGGCGTGCGACCAGGGGGAGTGATCCTTGCCTGTCGTGCATCGGGCGGGGAGTGACACCCGGTGACACCGCCTTCTCTCGGGGTGCCTCACGGACGTGATCGTGCGGCGCGGGCAGTTTGCGCGTACCCCCTCCGGTGCGCGTGGGAGTCGGCCCTCGGGCCGGACTCGTGGTCGCGTCCGAACGTGCGCGATTTCGACAACTGGGAGACAGACATTCACATGAAGAACTTGCTCGAGCGACTGCACGAGATCCGCGCCGCCCGTCACGAGAACCGCGAGTCGGGCTTCTCGATGATCGAGCTCATTGTCGTGATCGCCATCATCGGCATCCTGATCGCCGTCGCCATCCCGGTGTACGGCAACATCCAGGAGACCGCGAAGCAGAACCAGCTCAAGAACGCGGCCGCCACCGGCGCCAGCGTCGCCGCGGCGAAGATCGCCGAGACGGGCACGGTTGTCACCGCAGACCTGGAGGACACCCAGACTGACGAGTACACGTTCACGGTCACGGGCGACGCTCTCACCGGTGATGACGCCTTCTGCGTGGAGGCCGTCCCCGCTGGGGACTTCGCAGGCACCGCGGGCGGCCCGTTCGAGTCCGGCCCCGGCTGCTGATCCACCACCCCTGACCCCGGCCGGGGCCCCCGCCCCCCCCGGCCCGCCCGGGGGG
>JAEWOG010000083.1 GCA_023460975.1 Actinomycetes bacterium | reverse complement strand
GATCAACGCCAATCTCTGGGCGAGCGCCAATGGCGCGGTCGGCATGGGGGGCGCAGCCGGCGAAGTCTCCGCCGGTGCGACTGTCGAGGGTAAGGCCGTGATCCACGTGCTCAAGACAGAGACGCCGATCGGCCCGTTCAAGCGTACGCAGATCGATCTGTTCGGCGGCTTCAATCTCGGCCTGTCCGCGCATGCCTCGATCAATCAGGACGGTGCGACCTTCAACATCATCCCGCCCAAGCTCAGCCCGACGCTCGGCGTCAACCTGGTCCTGGCAACCTTCTAGAGCCGGATCCGATCAGGTTGAAGCAACCTGATCGGTGAATCCGTGTCTAACTTATTGATAGAGAACGCCGCGGCCTATCGGGCGCGATCAGACGATCCGTCCTGGCCGGCGCTGCTTCGGGCTTGTCCGGCAAGCGACATCGCACGGCCCGGAAAGGTGGGAGGGCGATTGCGGCCTTGCCGTCGCACGGGCTACGATCTCTCCATGGAAATCGTCATCCCCCTGATCATCGGGCTCAGCCTGATCTGGCTCATCGGCCGCGGCGTGCCCTGGAACGCCAAGCTCATGACCATCGTGGTCACGCTTGCGATCATCGTTCTGATCGTGCTGGTGGAGCGCGGCGGCTACTGGCCGGAATCCTGGCGCCGGAGCTGAGCCAGGCCCTCAGGCCGAGACCAGCTTGAGCCCGACGATGCCCGCGACGATCAGGCCGATGCAGGCCAGCAGCAACGCACCCGCCGGCTCGCCCAGCAAGGCGATGCCGAGGATTGCCGTGCCGATCGTGCCGATACCGGTCCAGACGGCATAGGCCGTGCCGACGGGCAGCGACTTCAGGGCGAGCCCGAGCAGACCGAGGCTGACGATCATGCTGGCGCCAGTGAACAGCGTCGGGAGGAGCCGGGTGAAGCCCTGCGTGTATTTCAGGCCGATGGCCCAGCCGACCTCGAACAGGCCCGCGACGAAGAGATAGAGCCAGGCCATGCCGGCACTCCTTGAGAGACAGGGCACGGCCATCCGCGCCGGAGACAGGACATGTCGTCCCGGGCTCTGAAGCTATGGTCGGGAGCGGAACGATCAATCGGCGTCGCGCCTGCATCGGCGCAAACGTCGCAGGCGTGGCCGCAAGTCCCAGATCAGGCCGCGTCAGGCGCCGGCTGCAGGGCCTGTTCGAGGATACGCCGGCACTCGCCCAGTTCCTTCATGACGGCGGTCAGGATGGAGACGTCGTCGAGCCCTTCGGGGACGGGCTGCCGATGGGGCGCCGCCCGCTCGGCTCCGGCCTCGGCGAAGCCCTCCGATGCAACGCGAGCTTCGCGTGGCTCCGCCGACGGCGCAGCCCCGATCGGCGCGCCGCGTCCGATCGCCTGGACATGGCGCGGCCCCTGTTCCTTCAGGATGCGCTGGAGGCCCTTGATCGTATAGCCTTCGCCATAGAGCAGGCGCCTGATGCCCTTGAGCAGGGCAACGTCATCAGGCCGGTAGTAGCGGCGTCCGCCGCCGCGCTTCAGCGGCTTGATCTGGTTGAAGCGGGTTTCCCAGAAACGCAGCACGTGCTGGGGTATGTCGAGGTCTTCGGCGACCTCGCTGATGGTCCGGAAGGCATCTGGGCTCTTGGTGTCCAATTCGGCCTCGGTCTCGCCGGCGTGGAACTCCAGGCTCACTCAGTCTCACCCTCACCCGTCTGCCCGTTGATGCGGGCCTTCATCACGTTCGAGGGTTTGAACACCATCACGCGACGCGGCTCGATGGGCACCTCAACGCCAGTCTTGGGATTACGCCCGATTCGCTCGCCCTTGTCTCGTACGACGAAAGAACCGAACGAGGAGAGCTTCACGTTCTCGCCGCGCGCGACCGCATCGCAGATTTCGTCGAGCACCGCCTCGACGAGCTTCGACGACTCCGTCCGCGACAAGCCGATCTTCTGGTAGACAGCCTCGCACAGGTCCGCGCGAGTGACCGTTTGCCCCGCCATTCATATCCTCCAAGGCGTCTAGCAGGCGCAGCGGAAAACCACCGGCCCTTCGCCATCACGGACGGCGGACGCTAGGCGCCCCCGTCGCGCGGGTCAATCCTCAAGCGGGGGCAATATGCCCGCTCAGGCCGGATTCGACCCGAAACAGCGATGTTTCATGACAATTTTCGAGAGTTTATTGCCGCAACGTCACCAGCGGATCAAGGCCGATCCCCAGGTGAAGCCGCCGCCCATCGCCTCGACCAGGACGAGCTGGCCGCGCTTGATGCGACCATCGGCATGAGCCTCGGCCAGAGCGAGCGGGATCGAGGCCGCCGAGGTGTTGCCATGGCGGTCGACCGTGATCACGACATGGTCGTGGCTGATGCCGAGCTTGTCGGCGGTGGCATCGATGATGCGGCGGTTGGCCTGGTGCGGCACGAACCAGTCGATATCGGCGCCGGTGAGGCCCGTCTGCTCGAAGGTATGGCGCACCGTCTCGGCGAGATTGGTGACGGCGTGGCGGAAGACCTCCTTGCCCTCCATGCGCAGGAAGCCGACCGTCTTGGTCGAGCCGGCACCGCCGTCGACATAGAGCTTGTCCTTGTAGCGGCCGTCCGAGCGGATATGGGTGGTGAGGATGCCGCGATCGGCCAGCGTGCCCTCGCCCGGCACCGCCTTCAGAACCACGGCGCCGGCGCCGTCGCCGAACAGCACGCAGGTGGCGCGGTCCTCCCAGTCGAGGATGCGCGAGAAGGTCTCGGCGCCGATCACGAGGGCCGCGCGGGCGCCGCCCGTGGTCAGGAACTTGTCGGCCGTCGCCAGCGCGAAGACGAAGCCGGAGCAGACCGCC
>JAEWOG010000082.1 GCA_023460975.1 Actinomycetes bacterium | reverse complement strand
ACAGTGGAGTGTCGCCCGTCTTCGCCTGAGCAAACTCCAGAAAGCCCTGTTCAATGAGATGCGCGTGTAAGGGGACCCAACGGACGTTCAGTGATTTCTGCGTGCCGGCCTCTGGCGTTATTCGGATGCACCAATAGCCGTCCCGGTTCTGTATGTCGCAGGCGCGAACCTGAGTTATCTCGTTCACGCGCGCACCTGTGTAGGCGCAGAGCCAAGGCACCCAGCGTCGGGCTGCAGCATTGTACCATGTCAGCCGTTTCGAGGGAGGTTCGAGCGTGGCAGCGAGGATCTTGTTCCGCTCCTCGGTGAAAAAGCCGCGCATGCTGCGGCCGGTATCATTCTTGGCGATGCGAAGTTTCACCCGGTGCGCGGGGTCCGAGGGGATCACTTCGTCTTCATATGCGATTTTGAAGAGGGTCTTAATGGCGGTGAGATTGTTGCGCTTGAAGGAGCGTTCGGAAATCTTGCCGGTAGCGAGACCCCTTTTCATCCAAAGCCTAATGTCGTCCGTCGTGATATGGCGGATGTCGGTCTGCTTCGCGCTGTCCATGGGCCCCTGGAGGATCGGCCCCCAACGCTTGGCCGTTGCCTCACGTTTCCCCATCACCGCCTTGAAGAACTCCTTCGAATCGGTGGGCGGCTTGGGCTTGTCCACGACCGGCGAGATCGGAGAGGGAGGTGGCACGAAGGCAGGGAAACGATTTGCGAGAGGGTCGGGGCGGTACTGACCGATCGCCTCGCGCGCTGCCTGTCCCCAAGCTTGCTGGAGGGCGTCCGCCGAGCGCTGGAGCAGGCGTCCACGCGTTTCCGCATCAATCGTCAAGCGGTGCCGGGCCAGAGCCTCGTTCACCTCTTTCCCGATCAGCTCCTCCAGCGCGGGGCCGATCTGCTTGCCGCCTCGGCTTTGGCCGGACGGTGTCAGCTGGTCAGCGGCGATGCCCACACTCAGCCCGCGCAGCAAGTACGCTTCGGCCATCTCCTCGGGACGGTCGTCCCATTTCGCTAGGGCTGCACGATAGATCTCGCCGCTCAATCCCACGACCTGCCTATCGCTCAAACGATCGCCAGCGCCTTCCTTGAGCTTGGTCCAATGCGCCAGCGTTTCTGCGTACTTTGCGGCGAAACGGAGCTTCGCCTCGGCGGGCTCCTTCGTATTCAGGGAGACCTTGAATTCCTTCTTGCCGATCAACGGCTGGATGTCCTCGGGGACCCGAAGACGAAGGTAATACACGCCGGTCTTTGGGTGCTTCCAGGGGCTGGGCATGCTCGTCGCCATGTGTACCACCGTTGTGTGCCACTCGGCGGTTACCAAGCCCTTGCGAAGTAGAGACTTTTTTAAAATCAGGGAGTTGGGGCTGGTGCTGCGAGAGAGGATTGAACCCTCGACCTCTCCATTACCAATGGAGTGCTCTACCACTGAGCTACCGCAGCAGGTCCGGCGGCCGGGGCGTTCGCGGTTGCTCTGAGGCGGTTGCGGGCGCTGGCGTCGTTCCGAAGCGGCGCCCTGATGCCACAACCTTGTGACGGACGCAACCCGCTCGATCAATCCGGCAGCAATAACCGTGGATCGATCCGGAAAAGCCGGCCGTCGCCAAGCAGATGCGCGCTTAGGTCCCCGCGGAACAAGGGTCGGAAAGCGGCGTCGCGCAGGTTGAGGCCGCCGGCATAGGCGCCCATCGCCGGCATCACGCAGCGCCGCGCCGACAAGGCGAAACAGCGCCGCCGGATCGCCCGTCCGCGCATCCTGACCTTCGCCGCCGGATGCAGATGTCCCGCGATCTCGCAGCCGCCCTCGGAAGCAGCCGGCTCGTGGCGCAAGGTCACGCCGGCAAGCATGATCTCCGCCGCGCTCTCGCCGCCCATGGCGCGGCTGATCGCCGGGTCGTGGTTCCCCGTGATCCAGAGCCAGTCGCGGCCCTGCTGCAGTGCACCGAGCGCGGCGCGCATCTCCGGGGCGAGGCGGTTCTCGGCATCGCGGTCATGGAAGCTGTCGCCGAGCGCGATCACGCGGGCCGGCTGGTGGCGCCGGATCGCGGCGGCAAGCGTGGCGATCGTCGCGGTCGAATCATAAGGCGGCAGCATCACGCCGCGCGCCGCATAGGCGGAGCCCTTTTCCAGGTGCAGGTCGGCGACGACGAGCGTGCGCTCCTCCGGCAGCCAGAGCGCGCCGGAGAGATCGGGCACGAGCGCGAGCCGGCCCAGCATGAAGGCCTCGCTCGCCTCTTCGTGTTTCTTGGCCGGCACTGCCGCTGCCACCGTCACGCCATCGCCTCTTCCGTCAGCATCGCCTCTGCTTCCGCCAGGATCTCGTCCGCGGCTTCGCCATAGACCGCCTCGCGCCCGATCTCGAGCATCACCGAGACGCCGAGCGGCGAGACATGGTCGAGCGGCTGGTGCACGATTCGGCCGCTGATCCGTGTCAGCATCTCACCAAGCCGGCGAATGTCGAGCAGGCCCGTCGCCGCATCGGCTCGCGCCGCCTTGAGCAGGATATGCTCGGGCTCGTGCCGGCGCAGCACGTCGTAGACCAGATCGGTCGAGATCGTCACCTGCCGGCCGCTCTTCTCCTGCCCCGGAAAGCGCCGCTCGATCAGCCCGCCGATGATGGCGCAGGAGCGGAAGGTGCGCTTCATCAGCGCCGATTCCGCCATCCAGTCCTCCAGATCGTCGCCGAGCATGTCCTGCGAAAACAGCTCGTCGAGATCGAGCGCGCCGCGCGCGATCGCCGCCGACATGTCGCCGAGCGTCCAGCAGGCCATGCCGTAATCGTTGCAGACGAAGCCGAGCGGGCGCATCCGGGCGCGCTCCAGCCGGCGCGTCAGCAGCATGCCGAGCGTCTGGTGGGCGAGCCGGCCCTCGAACGGGTAAGCGGTGAGGTAGAAGCGCCCGCCGCGCGGAAAGGTCTCGACCAGGAGTTCGCCGGGCTGTGGCAGCCGCGATATTCGCTTCTGCGCGTGAAGCCAGGCCGAGACCTCCTCCGGCAGCGTATGCCAGAGGCCGGGCGCGGCCAGGATGGCGCGCACGCGGGCGGCAAGGAAGGTCGAGAGCGGGAACTTGCCGCCGTCATAGGACGGGATTTTCGGATCGGTGCCGGCTACGGCGCGCGAGCAGACTGCCTCGTTCTCGACGATGCCCTCGAAGCGCAGCACTTCGCCGGCGAAGACGAAGGTGTCGCCCGGCACCATGGTCTCGGCGAAATATTCCTCGATCTCGCCGAGCATGCGTCCGCCG
>JAEWOG010000081.1 GCA_023460975.1 Actinomycetes bacterium | reverse complement strand
GTATCAGCCGCTCCGCGGCTGATCGGACCTCCAGTCCGAGGCGCTCCGCGCTCGGCCGCTGTGGGGCCCCGGGTTTCTCGCGGACTGTGGGGGCCCGGGGGTCAGCGGTGATGGGGGCAGGAGCCGGCTGGGTTCCGGCATGGCGAGCCACTGGTTGTGGGGTGGCCGCAAAGCCCGGCTGAGCTGGTGGGGTGGCCTCCGGTGTGCCAGGTGCTCGGGACAGGGCTTGGCTTCTTCCATCGGTCTGCGGCGCTAGCGATTCGACCTCTGGCGAGGTCCTCCCCCACTTGCTCGATGTGTCGGGCTTGGTCGAGCGGGAACAGTCGGGCGATCCGCTTGTCCCGGATCCCCTTGATGAGGGCGCGGATTCGTTTGGCGTCCCGGCCTTGCATACGGTTGCGCAGTTCCCTTGGGTCGTCGACCGTGGCTAGGAGAACTGCTCCGTCTTCGAGGTGTCTTTGCTGGTCTCGGTTGTCGTTGAGGTAGGCGCCCCCCTTGAGTGAGAGTGCTCCGAGCGTGTCGGGGAGGCTGAACACCACGCGGTGGTCGGTGTCCTTCTCGCGCCGGATCACGCAGTCAACGGTGTGGTATCGCAGTGTGTTGCTGGCGCCTGGAACCGCCATCACCGGCCAGCGCCGAAATCTGGGGCGCATGGCCGGCGCCAAGTGATCGGCCACCATGAGGTCTACGTGCTCGTTGCCTCGTGAGAGGCGGTGCGTGGGCCCGTCGCCCACCGGCTCCTGGTGCTCGTAGCCGAGCTGTTCGAGCCGGTGCACTGCCGGGGGGTAGGTGATCACCCCGGTTTCGAGGTGCAGGACCGCGTCGACGTCGCGGGTGGTACGTGAGTCATGCACGCCGGCGTGCTCGGCGTGGATGCGCACCATCAGACCTCCCACCAAGGTCCACGACTTCGATGGGAGCGCGTCGTGGAGTTCGAGGAGTTGCTGCCAGGGTCTCCCCCACACTCGGGAGGCCTCGCGGACGTGCCAGAACTCGGGGTCGTTCATTGGAGCCTGGATCCCAGGAATCGGGCACCAGCCGCGGACTCACGAGTGTCGCCGAGCTCGTAGAGATCCAGTGCGATGGTGGACAGGCCAATGTACGCCTGGTGCTCGCCGAGCTCGCGCAGGAAGACGTCGCCCTCGGCGCTCTCGACCAGGCCATTGCGCAGAGCCACCTCGCGAAGGTCGGGGACATACCCCATTGTCAGCCGCGAGGGAGATCCCACGAGGTCGAACACCGAGGCGACATCCTCGTCTTCGAGGGCAGTAACTCCGGAGAGTTGAACCTGGGCACGCAGCCGTTCGCGGTCTCCCCTGACTTGAGCGAATCGGCGAAGACGGCCGCGGCCCGATGCCAGATGGGCCAGCTGCGCCACGCTGATCCCGCGAAGCCGTGCACGCAGTCGAGAACGCTCGCTGCCACCAAGTCGGCGAGTGGTGCGTATGTCGAGCAGTTCGAGGGCCGCCCAGGCGGTTGTCGCGTTCCACAACCGACCACGGCCGGACCCCCGCTGGAGAGCCTGGACGCCAGCGTGTTCGATGAGCTGAGTGCGGCCGATCACTCGGGTGACTTGGAGCCTTCCGGACATCACGTGAGCACGGACGGTCCGCTCGTCGAGGCCGAGCTCCTCCGCTGCCTCAGTCACCGTGATGTCCATGACGCATATTGTCCGATAACGGAATAGATGCGTCAATCTTCAAACGCGCTTCACATATTGCACCCGACTATTGCAGGGGACCCTTGCTGCCGTGCGTTGCAGGGAATCGGCGCCGCGACCATCCTTGAAGATCAGCTCGCCTTCTCTGTACTCCCTCCCAAGTCTCAGCAACGATCCACGGGAACTCGATGTCTACCCAGGGCACCTCCACATCGCCATACATGCTGCTGCGGGCCTGGGTGATCTGATCCTGATGCACCGGAGCACAAAGGCCCTCCCTAGCAAGGCGGGCGAGCGTTGTGACGGTGGTTGCTGACCACCGACCGCTAGTCATGGTGACCCGGTTTCGTAGCCGTTGCCCGATTCGGGGCTGCGGCCCGCTGTCGCTCGGATCCGTCAGCGTGTAGGGCCCGCCGGCAGTTCCTGTGGTTTCGCTGAGCCGGACGGGAACGACCGGCACCCCCGCGGCGAGAGCGAGCAGGCTCCGATGCCGACCGTTGGTCACCACGGTGCTTGCCCATCCGTCCGGCCGTTCCATCAGTTTCCAGGAGGCGCCCGCTAGTTCATTCCGGGCTTTGTCGGCCGTCCAGCCCGAGAGGTAGTCGCCCATTCCCTCCACTGTGTGATGGAGCGGGAACGGAGTGTCGACGGTGACGATGTGGTCGCGCGTTCGCAGCCATGCCATCGCGTTGCAGCTCTTGTAGTTGCCGAGCCCGTGGAAGACCGGCCGAGGTGCCGCTAAAGCTGCCTTGATGTGTTCCGTGGCCGTGGGAGCGTCCGGAGCTCGCCATCGTGACCACCAGGTGTCCCACACCTCCTCGGCCATCTGAGCGAGTGGAGAGCCGTCGTCGAGTACGAAACCACGTGTTTTCAGCACCCAGTCGAGCGCCGCTGGCGATGATCGAGGAAGACCAGCCACGTTGGTCACCCGACCCCGATGGTTGAGGTGAGCAGCAGAGCCGCCGTAGTGGCCAGGGCCCAGGCCACTACGGCGATCGCGGTCATCAGGCCCATGGTAGGTCCCGGATCATCCACGGCACCAGCAGGCCGTCGGCGCTGGCCGGCGCCGACGGCGATCGCCACTGTCATGCGGTGCTCACGAGTGGGTCCTGGTGCTCTTCCCAGACTCGCGGGGTGCCGCGGCCGCGGCGGGAACGCCGACCAGGTCGAGTGCTCGGCGTACGGCGGACTGGCTGCGACCGGTGAGGGAGGCTGAACACCACGCGGTGGTCGGTGTCCTTCTCGCGCCGGATTCTCAGCCAGCTCGCGCAGGGACCTAACCGTCGCGGTAGCCGGCGGGTACGAACTCCAGCAGGCGAGCCCGCTGCTCGGCGGCCTGGCCTCGTGGTGACGCGGTCCCCTTGAGCTGTGGACGTCCTGGGTAGACCATCAACTCTCCCCCATTCTCCGGGGCGCGTGAGGGCTCCCCAGCGGCCCTGTGAGCAGCTGAGAGGCTCCACCGTGTCGCGGTCGTTCCCCTTCGCTGGTAGGGAGATCGGCTGGGACGTCCCTCGATGACGTCGTGTGGCCCGGTTCCGCTTTTTGCGTTTCGCCATGGTGGTCATCATCGCGGATTTCGTGAAGGAGGCCGGGTGGGCTTTCGGTGGGGTCTCCGTGTCGGCTCTTGGGGCCTCTCAGCCGCTGTCCTGGTGTCGCAGGAGCCACTCCCCCATGCCGGGGGTGATGAAGTGCATGGTGCCGTCTCCGGTGGCGTAGATCGTGCCCTTCTTGAGGAGGCGATCGCGCAGGTAGGCGACGCGGGGTGTCGTCGTTGCCAGCTCGTCTGCGACAGCGCGGCTCGTTGGTGCGCGATCGGCTGCGGCTCGGGCCATGGCGATCAGGTACTCGCGTTCGTTGGGGCTGGCGTCTTCCCAGCGGCTGCGGAAGAGCTGGTCGAGGTCGGCTTCGATCCGCGGCCGTGCCAGTTCGGCGTGCTCGGCGGTGATCGTGTCGCTGCCGGTAGAGGCGCGCCATGCGAAGTGTCCACACACCTGGATGGCGTACGGGTAGCCGCCGCTGAGCGCGGTGAGCGCTGCGGCGGATTCGGGGGTCATGGGGCGTCCCGCCATGCTGGCGGGCTCGGTGAGCGCGGTGTGGGTCGCTGCCTCGTCGAGGGGGCCGAGGTCGTGCCATTGGGCGCGTTCGAGGTAGGTAGGCAGTGCCTTGGGGCCTCGGGTTGTGCGGAGCGAGGGCAGCGCGGCGATGACCACGACCAGGGGCCAGTCGTGCGGGACGTGCTCTTGCAGGACCGCGGCCAGGGTGGCCACGTCCTCAGGCTTTGCGGTCTGGAGTTCGTCGAGGGTGAGGACGATCCCGGCGTCACGTTCGATGGCGGCCTCGGCTGCACGAGCGAAGACCTCGTCGAGCTGCTCGATCGGCGAGGGCGGTATGTCCCCTGCGTTGACCAGGTGCAGTTCGGCGCCCACACCGAAGCCGGCGGCCGAGATCTTGCCGCCGGCGATGCGTGGCTGGCGGCGTCGACGATCGGGGCGGGGTGCCGCCTCCAACTCAAGAAGCTCGGTGACCTCGGCCATCCGTGTCACCAGGTCACGCAAGAAGGTCGAGGGCTTAGCCTCCACGTGGACCGTGGGCCATGAGAGCCGCTTCCCCGCCACCTCGGCGAGCTCGCCGAGGGTGACGGTCTTCCCGACGCCGCGCGGGCCGACCAGGATCATGGTGCGTGGGGTTCGATGATCAAGCGCGGCGATGTCGAGTGCCTCGACGAAGTCCTCGATCACTCGGGCCCGGCCGGCCAGCACCGCCGGCGGCAGGTTGAAGCCCGGGTGGAATGGGTTGGGCTGGCGGGCCATCAGGGGACCTCCACGGGGTTAGCACACTTATGCAGCGTTAGCAGGTAGCGCCAACTTTAGCAGCATCTAGCATGATCACTCCCTGCTGTCGGAGTCGCTCTCGGCTTCGGCGATTCGGAACCTGGCGGCGACCAGGTCGTCGAGTTCGTCGACGGTGTCGGCTTCGAGGACGATGAACTCGCCGGTGACCGGGTCGGGCTCCACCCGGTATCGGCCGCTCCGCGGCCGATTGGACCTCCGGTCCCTTCGCTCCGCGAGAGACCCCCAAAAACCCTGCTGGCAAAAGCGCGCCAAAGGCCACTTCGGACGGGCGTCGGGGTCACTCAGCGCGGCGTGCTCGGATTGCGAGTTGGTATTGCCACCAGTCGGACATGTCAGCCGCCCACACTTCAGGCAGCCCTGAGTGCTCAACTTCGACTCTGACCTTTGGTACGTCCCCGGGGACCTGCTTCAGTGTGACCGCGCAAACGCTGTCTTGGGGCAGGACAGTGTTTGAACGCAGGTCCGCGCGGTCGTGGCCGATCTTCAACCAGTTCCAGTTGTTCACCATTCGTCCGGGGGGAGCTGAGTCGGGATGGGAAGTCGTCGTTATGGCACCGCCCCAACCGCACAGCCTGTCGGGGTGGTTCTCGTCCCGCATCCGCAGGTACGTCACGCCCATCGGTGCGGAGGTGTACCACATGTATCCCTCTTCGTTGGGTGTCCACACGTGCCCGGATTCAAAGTACTCCGACAGATAGCGGACTCGGCCGCGTACCTCGATCCCCGCGCGGGCGACCCCGGTCAGGTTGTCGTGGCTAAAGTCTGCGTTAGCCTCGATCGCGCCCCCGATACGACGCGACCCAGCTAAGCCAGGCCCCGCCTCGGGGATCAGCAGAAGCGGATGGATGCCGGCAGTGACTGGCCCGAAGACCTTCATGGGCCGCCCCGTCGTCTCGGGCCACGCCTCAGCCGTGATCAGCGCCTGATCACCATTGAGGGTACGCGTGAAGCGCACCCGATGAATTCCCGACGGCTCAGGTGGCGTGATGGGATGCCACTCACCTGCGTCGTTAACGATGCTGCACGGGCCCTGAAGGCTGACCTCGACCGACCCGTCGGCAGCCGCCGCCTCTGGCACAGGGCTATCTACGACAGCGCTGGCGACCTCGACGCTGTCCGCGTCGTCCAGGCCTAGCGCCAAACACCCCACCTCAAGATCCGGATCTAGCGGCGTCACCCAGCAGTTCTCGTCGGCTACACCGCCCGCCGAAAGGCTGACCCCGTCCACGAGCACGAAGGTTGAGGCCCCGCCTATGACATCCATACCCAGCCCCTTACGTCTGACCGCCATAATCCAACTCGACCTTGATGTAGTAGTTGTCGTTGAACATAATCCTGTTCCTTCGCAAGAACGCGATCAGGGAACCCCCTGCAGGGCGTGCACCGTCGCCGGCTGACCGGCTGCACCCGCCGTGACCAGGCCGCGACCCCCCTCAGATGATCTGGGCGAGCGGAACTTCGCCCCACGGGGCCCGGACCGGCTCTACGTCGTCGACGTCACCCAGCACCGCACCCGCCAGGGCTGGCTCTCCTCGCGGTCGTCATCGACTGCTTCAGCCGCCGTGTCGTGGGCTGGTCAATCGCTGATCACATCCGAGCCCTTCACGGGAGGAAGGTTGCGAGCAGGTTCGCGATGTGTGACATCTGGTATGTCCCCTCGGACTCAGCCGGCTGCCTTGTCGACGTGGTGCAGCGAGGGGCGCCCGGCCTTCTCCAACCAGGTGTGGGTCCGTCCGGTGCGGACCATGTCGCTGGGCGCGATGACACGGTGTTCGGCGCCGACCTGGTCGAGCAGCTGCTCGCGTAGCAGCACCGCGGCCCAGTAACTGGGGCACTCGATGGTGTCGAGGGTGATGCCGCCGCGGTTGCGGATGCGTTGGGAGTGCTTGTGGGTCTGGTGGGCGGTGAGGCCGTAGACGTGGGCTCGCGGGTAGTAGATGAGCTCGACGACGTGCGGCAGGGTGCGCCCGATCTTGGCGTCGCGGTCGCTGGGTGTGCGGGTCAGGGAACGCTCGGCGGTGGTTGCGGCGTGTCGGCCGCGGCGCAGCGTGGCGGCGTCTACGGGCGGCCACAGGTAGTGGCCGCGGCCGCGCAGGATGGCGCGGCGGTGCAGTGCGACCATCCGCTCCCGACTCAGCTCGTGGTCAGGCTTGCGCAGCCACCGCCACACCGTGCTCGGACTGACGCCCAGGGCTTTGGCCGCGCGGGGGACGTCGAGACGGCCGCGCTTGGGCGGGAACGCGGCCCACAGCCAGCAGTAGAGGTTGGAGGAGACGGCGCTGGGCTCTTGGCCCGATCGTGCTGCGGAGAGGTCCGCGGCGACGTCGAGGAGTTGCTCACTCACGAGGGTTTCCTCCTTCCACTTCATCCACCCTCAGTTTACAGGGCGACCCTGTAAACGTTCACTCGAAACGCAGATCGTCGATGGTCAGGTAGACGTCGTCGACCTTGCCGTCGTCGTGCACGCCGAACATCTGTTTGCCGACCAGGTACTCCAGGGCCTCGTGGGCTGCCTCGTCGCTGATCGAGGCCTTGTCGAGCATCAGCGCCATGTCGCCGGCGTCGAGGTCGATCTGCATCCCCTTGCGGTGACGTACGTCGGAGGAGATCTTCACGTTCCCGGTGAAGTAGATCCGCTGGGCCTTGTTGAGCCGGTCGCGGATCTTCTCGCCCCCACGGATCCGACCCAGCGCATGCCGGCGCCCTTGGGGGGTGTTGTTGCGCCAGTCCTGGTGCCGGGAGGCCAGCGACTGACCACCCGGTGAGTTCGGAACCCGACGGTCGCGGATCCACTTCTGCACCGTGCGCTGAGACACCCCCAGCGCCTCGGCCGCGGCCTTGGTGTTGGGCCCACCGCGTGCACCCTTGCCGAACAGGCGCGTGATCATCGTGCGCGGCGAGGATGCA
This sequence comes from Actinomycetes bacterium, assembly GCA_023460975.1. GTDB lineage: Bacteria > Actinomycetota > Actinomycetes > Propionibacteriales > Nocardioidaceae > Nocardioides. The sequence goes on along the minus strand of JAEWOG010000081.1, from coordinate 47,639 downwards.
CGCTCTTGGGCCGGCGGCGCGATCTGCTCCCAGATCTTCGCCGACCCTCGCGGGGTGTCCTCGAACGACAGCTCAGGCTGCTGCTGACGGATCTGCTGCTGCCATGGCGCAAGAGGCTGCTCGGGGTCATCGGGTACCACGACGTCTCACCTCACTTCTTCAGCTTGTGCTTGGTCAGGGCCTCGATCGCAGCGATGTGACGCCACGTCGACCCCATCCCGGCAGGAGGCGTCGGAAGGTGCACCGGACCCCACTCGGCGGCCCGGCCACTGGCTTCGAGCTCGAAGCGTCCCGGCTCAGGCCCGATCTGCGTGGCCCGCCCCGGCCACGCCGCGGCCGCCTCGCCGTCGGCGAGGTAGACCACGGTGTCACGGGCCACCGCGACCGGGTGCACGCCCTGCTCGGCGCCGTGGAGCACCGCGAGCAGGATCTTGAACCGCGCCCATGCCTTGATGTGGTCGTACCAGTCCGGCCGCCACAGGTGGTCGTGGGCGAAGGCACCCTTCTGCCGGGCGAACCGGCCACTGCCGCGCGCATAGAGCTGCTTGGCGGTGGCACCCACGGCCGGGTTGGGGTGGGTCAGGCCCTGCTTGAGCCGTCCAGCGGCGATGTCGAGGTAGCGCGCCTGGGTCTCCCAGGTCCACACCTCCACCACGGTGGGCTCGATCCCGACCCGCTTCATCGCCTTCAACGTCGCGGTGGTCACCCACACGCGCCCGTTCTCGCCGCCCTCGACGACCGCGCCGAACGTCGGGGTGGGCAGCAGCCGCGGCCACGTGAAGTCACGCTCGATCAGCCAGTACCCGGCACGCTCGCTCTTGCCGTCCCATGCCGCCTCGCTCCCGGCCAGGTGCACCAGGCCGTCGACGCCGAGCAGGTTCGTCTCCCACTCGGTGAGGTAGGAGGCGTGGCGGTCGAACGCGGCGACGGTCTCCAGTTCCCGCTCATGGGGCAGCAGCGTCTCCCAGGGCCGGTACCAGTTGTAGTCGGCCTCGATGGAGCGGAACCGCTGGTCGTGCGGGTTGCGCAGGAACGGCGGCAGCTCCGCGGTCTCCCCCCTGACCAGGGCGACCCGGTCGGCACGGTTGCCACTGATGGAGTGCGCCTCGGCCCGTGGCGGGCGGGTGTGGTTGATCAGGTTGTGCGAGGTGATGCCGGGATGGATCTTGAACTGAACCCCGAACGTCGCCGCGGCGTCGGCGAGGTTGTCGGCGAGCTGGGCTGCGGTCGAGGCTCGGGCGATCAAAGGCACGTCGAGGATCCGAGCCCAGGGCATGAACACGACCATCGCGCCGCGCGGCAACAGGTCGGGGTGCGAGATCCGGGTCCAGGCGTCGAGGTGCCCGTCCCAGCTGATCTCCCAGCCCGCGGCGACGGCGTCGGCCACCACCGGCAGGTCCTCGTACTCGCGCAGGGCGGCCTTGATCGCCTTGCGCGAGTCGTCGGGGGTCATCCGGTCGATGTCGGCCGGCAACTCCAGTGCCGCGGGGAACCCGAGCGCGCTCAGCACAGCAGGGCTGGTGATCCACAACTGCCCGGGCTCGGGGAGGACCTCCCCGCCGCCGTGGCCAAGCCTCAGCTGCTCGGCCGAAGCGAGCATCGCCAGGTTGCCCAGGTGCCCGCACTCAGCCGCCGACCAGGGCACGGTGCGCTGGCCAGGAAGGGTGATCAGCTCGGGCTCGAGAATCGCCACCGGTGCCGCGAATCGCGGCTCCCGGCCACCCGATCGCGGCTCCTGCGGCTGGACGGCGAAGTCGTCGGCAGGCGACTCAGCCACCGGGCTCGGCGACACCTCCGCGCCACCGGGGACCACCGCCGGGGCTGCTTCCTCGACGGTCAGGCTGGCAGCCTGCTCGGCGCACTGGCCGGCGTGGATCGCTACACCGTCGATCGAGTAGCCGGCAGCCTCGCCGCACACCGAGCACGGCATCGGCTCGGGAAGCTTGACCAGCACCTCACCGGCGCCGTGCCCCGGTCGTGGCCGAGAAGCGGGGGTCTCATCCTGGGCGACGGGGTGGGAAATGGATTCGCGCGCGCGCCCGCTCACGTGTGAGGAAACACCCCCAACACCCCCAACACCCCCAACACCGCAGGTCAGAGGCACATTCTCACCCCCAACGGAACCCCCAACGGCCCCCAACGTTGGGGGTTCGGAACCCCCAACGGGGCCGTCGCTGGGGTCTTCGGTCGGTGTCGCGGGTCCGCGCGTGGGCGACTCGTCGACGTCCTCGGGCTCAGGCAGCCGGATCGCGTAGACCGTGCAGCCCATCACCCGCGACTGGATCGACCACTCGCCGCGCCGGCGACGGCTCTCCTGGGTCTCCAGCAGGCCACGCTCGGACAGGGTCCGCAGCGCCACCTTGGAGGCGACGTCGAGTTCGTCGACCATGCGCCGCCAGGCCCGGTTGGTCACCATGACGGTGCCGTTGGTCTCGATGTAGCCGGCGTACTCGACCTTGAACCCGTGCTGGGGAAGAGTGTGGTCGGCCTCGAACGTCTTGGGTCCCTTGAGCGTCAGGTACTGGGTGCGGGTGGGCCACGCCCCGGGCTCACGTGCGATCCAGTCGGAGATCTCCTCCAGCACCCGGTCGGCGTCGTGTGGCGGCGGTGCGCAGTCGTCGAGGAACTCCCCGGCCGCGACGAGCGCCGCGTTGAGCAGCGCACCGTCGGTGCCGCACAGCTCGTCGAGCATCGCGGCACCGGCTAGGTGGGCGGCCAGGTGCTTGGCCATCGCGCCCTCGTGGTCGCTGTCGTAGCCGCCGCCGAGGATCTCGTGGGCCTGGTCGATGAAGGGACGTACCGTCTCCGCGGTGTGCCTGGCGAGGATCTCCTGGCCGATGTGGCCGTACGCCTGAGGCACCAGGTCGTCGATCGCCTCGCTGTGCTCCTTGGAGTTGGTGAACGGTGTCGACAGTTCGACCATGCGGCGCGGGACGCCGGAGTTCTTACCGGCCGCCCCGTGGCCCATCGGGGCGTTGCCCGAGGAGAAGAAGATCCCGCGCCACGACAGGCCCAGCTGCACACCGGGCTTGTTGCGCGCCCGGGTCATTCGCACCGCACCCTGGGTGATGTTGGAGATCAGTTGGTGCCACTGGTTGTCGCGCAGATCGCCGGCCTGGCCGATCTCGTCCATGAACGCCGGCAGCATGCCCAGGTCGCCCAAGAATGCAGGAACGCTGAGCGTGGTTGCGTTCCACGACAGGCACACCCCGGAGTCGGTCTCACCGCCGGGGTAACCCCACATCGCCGCGGCCGCCATGAGCGTCGTGGTCTTGCCCTGCATGGGGTCGCCGTAGAGCGCGACCACGTGCGACTGGTGGCGCATGGTCGCGATGAACGGCGCGATCGCGGAGGCACCCAATACCAGCGCCAGGCGCGGGTTGAGCGCGGCCTGCTCGACGATCCGGCCCCACACTTCCAGGGCCTCCGCGCGAGGAAGGTCGCTGGTGGCCAGGTAGCCGACCGGCATGGTCTCGGCCAGGGGGAGGCTGATCCGTCCGTCCTCGATGCGGGGCGTGGCCTCGCGCAACTCGGCTTCCTCGGCCGCGAAGAGTAGCGCCGTGGAGGCGGCGCGCAGGACCTTGTCGTCCTGCGCGATCGCCAGGCCGAGCACGTTGGCCCACGAGTGCGTCCGCAGCTCGTCGTGCCCGATGAGCACGGTGGGGCCGTCCTCGGTGGCCGAGATCAAGAAGAAGGTTCCGGTCGGGCGGCCGCTTCCATCGCGGCGCTGGATCCGGGCGTGCACGTACGGCAGGGGTGCGACCCGCTGCCACCTGGCCTCGGCTTGAGCAGGCCGGAAGTAGACGCCGCGCAGTCGCCGCTGGTCCCCGCCGAGTTCGTAGGCCCAATCGCCGCGCGACATCATCGGCAGCGTGTGCTCCGGCGCCGGCAGCTGCGAGGCGGTACGCAGGTGGATCACGTCCCCGTCGCGGTCCACCTCGGTCTCGGCCTCGTCGACGGTCGTGGCGGCCGGGATGCTCACGTCGAGCAGGTAGGGCTCGATCTCGACCGGCACCGCCACCTCGGCGGCAGCGTAGGCGTCCACGGTGGCGCTCTGACAGGCCGAGACGGCCGCGACCAGGCGCTGCTGCTCTTCCGTGTCCAGGGCCGCGGCGTGCGCGTCGAACACCGACTTGGCGCGCACCAGGTACTTGCTCGCCTCCGCGGCCCACCGGGCAGCGTGCCGCTCCTCGCGCTCGATCGTGGTCTTGTTGCCGCGCGACTTCGCGGCCTGCACGCGGTCTTGGCGGGCAGTGGCCTCTGCGGTGGCACGCCGGGCTTCCTTCGCGGCGTCCTCGGCGTCTGCGACGTACGCCAGCTGCTCCAGCCGGTCAGCCTCGACAGGAACGAAGTCCTCGACTCCGTAGCCGGCGTCGAAGTGGTCCGAGGCGTCCTGATGGTGTCCCTCGGTGCGGGGCAGCGCGAACCGCAGACTCGCCACTACATCCGTGAGGAGCTCGGCGAGCCGGAGGCCGCGCCGGTACCCGGCCAGGTCGTGGTCGAGCACCGCGATGACGTGCCCACCGGCCAGCGATGCGGCCTGTGCCGGCTTGAAGTTCATGGCCCCCGACGGGTTCGTCGTCGCTGCCTCTCCAAGGGCCAAGAACCGCTCGGCGTCCTTGGCCCCCTCACACAGCCAGATCCGCCTGCCGTCGCTGATCCACTCCGCCAGATCGGGGAGGCGGTACAGCACCGGTGCGAACCCAGCCGGGGTCTTCTCCAGCCACGAGTCGTCGTCGGGAGCCGGCCAGCGCTGGGTGAACCGCTTCTCGACGCTGGGACGGGTCTGCCCGGTCGCGTCGTCGAGAACCTCGATTGCGCGCTCGTGGCGGACCTCCTGCTGAACCAGCACGCCAGCGAGGTCGCAGTAGTCGTACGTCGTGGTCACAGCCCATTCGCCCAGCGGGCGCGGCTTGGCGTCGGCCAACCGGTCCGGCAACCGCCCCTTGGGCAGCGCCGGCGTCTTCGGTGCCTGGGCCGTGGTCTTGCGCTGCGGCTTGGAGCGAGGCGTACGTCGACCGGCCTTCTTGTCCTCCTCGCGCTCGCGCGCGCGACGCTCCGCGAAGACCTCGGGAGTCTCGTAGTCGTCGAACAGCATCGGCCAGGTCAGCTCCAGCGCCGTACGCACCTCATCGGGGTGGCACCCTGCGTGACAGATGAAGACGGTCTGACCGTCAGAGGCCTTGTAGTCCCCCGAGAGCGAGGGCTGATTGTCGGTATGGGTGGGGCAGGTCGACTGCACGTGGTCACCACGCACCTGGGACCTAAGCCCTGCGGAGTCGAGCGCGTCGACGAACCGCTCGAACGAGCTACGGGGCACTCCCCCGCGCCCCGCGCTCACAGCTCACCCTCGCGTCCAGCCGCCTGGCCGTAGGGGCGGGCCGGTGTGCTCAGCGAACCGGTCGACCTGGTCGACCATCCCCCCGATGACGTAGGCGAACTCGTCAGGATCCAGCGGGGAGTTGCGCCACTCGACTCGCGCGAAGAGTTCCGCGACTTGGAAGATGACGTGCCCGGTCGCACCCGTCCACACCGTGACGTGGTCAGAGAAGCCGATGAGCTCGCGGCCCCCATCGGGCCACTCGCCCAACCGGAACCGCTCGTCCGGTGGCCAGCGAACCCAACTCGCCACCCACATGCTCTCTCGGGCCTCGCCCAACTCAGGCCTGCGGCGCTCGAAGCCGCGCCGCTGCATGACCGGGTCGAGGTGGTCGACCACCTCGCCGACCAGCAGCGGGTGATCGCGGCGCTGCGGTACGTGCATGTCTCCACGCTCTCACTCATCCCCGGCCGCGCGTCGGCGGACGAGGGGACCGATCGAGTACCCGAAAATGCCCTCACGCTGGGTGAAGGTGCGGCCAGGGTCGGAAGTGTGACACCTGAGAACAGAGTGAGTCTCTGGACGGCTCCAGGGGCCTCAAGAAGACCTCGGGGGGACATACCACACGCCGAGGCGGGATACCTGTTTCGGAAACAGTATTGGGGTACGCTCACAAACACTCCTGTTGGTCGCACTTGCGACTCCTCTTGCGGAGTAACTGATTCCCACCCGGCCAGGTGGGGATGACTTTTAGATGAGGCTCCCGGTGCCCGCCGGGGGCCTCATCTGCGTTAGGCGCCGATTGGCAACTCCTCTTGATTGCGGGAGCGCGAGACGTAACCGGGAATGGGTAGGCCTCGCGCCTCGGCCAGGACAACCGTGAGGTAGTCGCTCAGCGAGAGTCCGGCAGCGCGGGCTGCTTCGGAGTACGCCTCGTAGTGGTTGCGGGGGACGCGGACCGTGATGGCGGCGCGATCGCCCTTCGGCTGCTGACCAGGCTTCCGACTCATCATGAGAAGGACACTAGGACTGGATAGTGATGCAGCATCGCAGACACGCCGCAAACCTGATGCAGAATCATTTCTAGATCTGCGCCCGCGCGCCGGCGATGGCGTCCGTGTCGTGGTTGGCGATCGCGTCGAGTAGTTCGGTGGTCTGCTCGTCGAGGTCGAAACCGAGTTCGGTGATCCGGGCGTGCATCCGGTCGATAGCTTCGGTGATGCCAGCGACGTCGCCGGCGGAGTGGGCGGCGTGGATCCGCAGTCGCCAGAGTGCTTCGTTGCTGGGGTCGACGCGGATCCCGAGGGCGGCCGCGGCGCCGGCGGCGTTCCACTCCCCTGCCATGTAGCGGCGACGGGCGAGCTCGTAGGCGGTGTCAGCCAGGATGTCGATGACGTCTTGGGCGAAGTACTCCGCGAACCCGTAGTGCTTGGACTCCTCTCCTTCGAGTGGTCGTCCGCGGATGAGGCGTACGGCCTGCTCCAGGGCTTCGGTGGATGCCTGGGCGGGGTCGGTGCCGACGAGGTCGAAGAAGTGGCTCCAGTCGGTGGTGACGGCGTCGCTGAACCGCAGGCTGCGGCGCGGCAGGTAGGCCTCGCCGCTGTCGGGATTGTCACCGAGCCAGTTGCGCAGCTGGCTGATGCGCGAGTCCACGGTGGAGGACGACACGCGCCTGCCGTTCCAGATCGCTTCGATCAGCGCGGCCCTGGTGGTGCCTGGGTTGAGGGCGAGGTAGGTCGCGATGCGGGTGCAGACTCGCAGGTGGCTTTCGGAGGTGGGCGCGTCGGTCTGTGTGCCGACGATCTCCACGGTGGGTCCCAGGAGACGGATCATCGGATGCTCGGCGGTGTCGAGAAGTCCGGCCGGCTCGACGAGCGCGACGTCGTGCTGTGCCTCCTCCTGCTCCTCGTCGAGCTCCTCGGGCTTCTGATCGAACTCGGGCGGTACGTCCCCCACCTCGATCAGGTCCTCGGTCTCGGTGATGGCCGAGACCTCAGGCACATCGAGGACGTCATGCTCGACGAGGGCCAGAGAGGGCTCGTCTGCTGCCCTAGTGGCGGTGACGGTGTTCCCCTGGACCATGTGGTGGCCAAGGTCGTGAGCGGCCGCTGAATCGCTTCCTACGCCCGCTGCGGGACGCTGAGGGACGTCGCTGCCACGGCCCCGCATGCTCGGGTGTCGGCTCATGTCCTCTCCCGACCGCGGCGACGGAGGCGTCGGGTTGGTGCCCTGGCCGCGGTCGAGGAGAACGACTTGGTCCTGTCCGGGCCGCATGGGGTCGGCCAGGCTGGCGGTGAGCATGTCGAGGATCGCGGAGTAGGTGACGCTGTCGACGCGCTGTGGGTTGATCTGGAGACCGATGGGCTGGATGGTGGCGTGCTCGGCGTCGATGAGGTCGATCGTCCACCCCTGGTGATGCGGCTCCTCGACGTTGGGGGTCTGGATGACCACGGCCGCACCACGGTCGAGCAGCTGCTGCTCCTGCTCGTCACTGAGGGGAGACATCGCGATGACGACGTGGACCCGGTCGTCCTCGAAGCGCACGTTGTGCGAGGTGGGGACGTACCGCATCCGGCCGCGGTCCAAGACGTCGGCGAGCTCGACGAGGGATCCGATGACGGTCAGGTCCATGTCGGTGGCCCAGGGGGCAGTTCCCAGTTCGATGGCCAGAGCGATCATCACCTGGCTGGTGAGGTGGTGATCGCCGGTAACGGCGAGCCCTTGGAGGTGGGCGAGGTTGAGCAGGATCACGCCGTTCTCGGAGTCGTGGCCCACGCTGGCCAGAGCCGGCCACAGTTGCGGCAGGTCGAGGTCGACGTCGTCGAGCTGGTGACGCTGGTCGACCGGCAGGACCCACACAGCGGGATCGCTGGTCGCCTGCCACGGCGCCGGCAACCCCGTGGCAGGCGCTGCGGAGAAGTACAGGTCCAGCTGGAGGGGCGTCATGCGGGCGGCCTGCAACTGGGGCAGAGCGGCCTGCATGGTCGCCGAGTAGGCCGCGAGGCTGCGCAGCGCCTGGTCGACGAACTCGACCCCGATCTCGTCACCCACCGCCCGTACGTCGGTCTCCACCCGCTCGGCCTGGACCTCGGGCAGGGGAAGGCGCTCACCGGGCTTACGCCGGCGCCGCTGGGCGGCTCGTCGACGGGCCAGTAGCCCGACGATCACGCCAGCAAGGAGCACACCCACTCCCCCGAGCGTCTTGACCGGGTAACCCTCGTCCTCGTCGACGCCGGCCTCGACCCCGTCGACGGTCGGCGTCGACGAGACCGGTGTGGGCTCGGCAGTCGGCTCGCTCGTCGGCTCGGCGACGGGAGTCTCCTCGACGTCCTCGTCGACCGGCTCCGGAGTCGGTGTCTGGGTGGGGTTGGGTGTGCTGTCGCGCTCGTCCGCGCGGTCCCTGCTCGGCTTGTCCTGGCGGTGCTTGCCGTCGCTGGGTAGGGCCAGGGTCCACTGCGGCTCGATGTGGTCGGGGTCGCTAAGGGTCTGCCCACCCGGCTGGATGATGCCCTGGCTGGCGGCGAAGATCGTGGGGTAGGCGTTGGGGTCACCCAGTTGCTCCTCGGCGATGCTGGAGAGGCTGTCGCCGGGACGGACCTGGTAGCTCGTGGTGTGGTCGGAGGGTGGTACGTCCCCGGCATTCTCGTCGTGGCCGCTGCCGCCGGGGATGTTGAGGATCCAGCCGGGCATGATCTGGTCGGCAGCGGTGAAGGTGCGCCCGTCGACCATGACGCGGCCCTGGTTGGCTTGCGCGATGACCATCCACTGGTCGCCGTCGCCGAGGTACTTCTCGGCCAACGCCCACAGGGTGTCTCCGCGTTCGACGTGGACCTGGATCACCTGGTCGACGTTCTTCTGGTTGTGCTGCGCGGGAGGAGTCTTGGTGGCTGCTGGCGCCGTGGTGCTCGACGACGCTGTGGTGCTCGACGCCGTGGCGTGCGGGGTGGGCGCGGGAGTGTCTGCGGCCGCGGGGCTGGTCGCGGCGTGGGCAATGGTCGGGGCGACCACCGCGGTGGCCAGGACTGCGCCGACCAGGACGCGCGCGAAGTCCTGCTGGAACCCGAACACGGGAAGGCGCACGTCGACGTCCCGGTCGGCGATCGCGGCGTAGAGCTCGACGAGTACCGACACGGTGAACTGGGCCCACAGGATCCACACCAGGACGGCGATGAGGCCCAAGATCGCGTGATCGGTCAGAGGGGCGTTCAGCGTGATCCCTTCGGCGGGCCACGGGTTGCCGATGTAGCGGATCAACAGAAGCGGCGGGGCCACTGTGATGAGCAGGATCAGGAGTCCTGCGGCGGTGGCTTTGAGGGCCTTCATCGTCGACTCCCCCTTTCTGCTGGTTGAGGTGTGATCCCTGCTCCCACCCGAGAGTTAGGGGTTGGCTTCTTCGTCGATCGACTCGGCACTGGCACGTGCCTTCACGTTGATGTGGGTGATCCCGACGATAGACAAAATGGCCGGTTCATAGTCGGCTGAGACGGTCACGGTGACGCGGCTGCCGGCGATGGTCACGCTCCCGCGCGACCCGACTTGTGAGAGGTAGCGCTGAGCGGCTGTGTGGGCGCGCGCAGCGTTCACCTGGGGGGTCCCGTTGCGCAGCGCAGCCTGGCTCAACTCGTCGGAGGCGACCCGAGCGGCCTGCTCTGCATGGTTCATCGCTTGCCGGCGAGTAGACAGGGCGTAGCCGCCGTCGATGACCAGCCCGCCGGCGGCCAGCATCGCCACAGCGAGGAACACCACGAAGACGGTGCTGGCACCGCGCTCTTCTCGAGCCCGGCCTGCGAGGCGGGCCCTCAGGTGGGCGCACAGGTTGGTCATGGCGCTCACTCCGCCCGGTAGTACTCGATCGGGACCACCGAGGTGGCCTTGAACTTCCGCTGCCCGGGGAAACCGGCCATGGCGACGTCGCCCATGGAGGCGGTGCAGGTGACGTTCACCGTCACGGTTCCACCGGGCCGGTACCGAGATACGTCGACGTCGACCTCCATGGCCTTGCACGACAGGCCTGCTTGATCCAAGCTCCGCTGCGCGGCTTGTCGGGCCACGCTGGCTGACGAGGCGGTGTTGCGCTCCAGTGAGGCGGCGCGAGCAGCGTCCGCGGCCACTGACTCGACCTGTTGGCTGGCGTGAGCCATGCGACCGAGTCCAACCACGAAGAGCAGGATCACCAGGAGGACTGGCGCGAGCAGGGTGAGTTCGGCCGCGGCATCGCCGCGCTCGTCTCGCGTACGGCGCTCAGGGCTGCTGGTCGGCCGGGGCATCATCAGGGCCTGCCGTCTTGAGGAACGAACCGTTCGACCGGCCCGGAGGCGGTCTCACGGATGGTGAGGTTGACGCCGGGCACGATGGAGATCACCGTGCCGGTCACGGTCACGCTGGCCTGCGTGGCGGTGCGGTTAGCCACCACGTTCTTGGTGTCGAGCATCCGGGGCCCGAGGCTTGCCAGGGACTGGTTCGCGGCCGCCTCGGCTCCTGCCTTGGTGCCATCAGCTCGGCGAGCGATCGCGGCCCCGTCTTGGGCGGCGGCCTCGGCCACCGACACGGCGTGGGCGTAGAGCGCGAACTGGATGATCAGCAGGATGACGAACAGCAGCGCTGGGAACACCAGGACGGTCTGGGCCGTGGCGGAGCCCCGCCCATCACGGGGCGGCCGGTGTTGCTGTCGTTGCGTCGTCACGGGTGATCCACGTGGCTGTCAGGGGCCGGTGGGGATCGTGTTCGCCTTGTCGGTGAACTTGGTGACGATGATGGCGCCGATGACGATGGCGCCGGCGGCCAGGGTGGCGGTGATGATGACCTGCTCGGCCGACACCGCGCCGGTCTCGTTGCGACTGCGGCCGTGCGGGTTGAGCAGCGACCGGACAGTGGCCTCCCAGAACAGCATCATCACTCGGTACTCGTTCAACATGGCGGTCTTCCTTTCGGTTGGTGGTGCGTTCAGAGGGCGAAGATGTTGATCGCAGCGGGGTAGCCGAGGAACAGGAAGAAGCCGAGCATCAGCACGATCTGTGCCTTGCTCATGCCTTGGTTGGCCTTCTTCGCGTCGCCCTCGGCCTCGGCGAGCTGGCGCCGGCGCTGGCTGGATGCGCGGCTGGAGAGGGATTCGCGGACCCTGGCGCCGTCGTTGGCGACCAGGCTCAGGGAACTGCCCAGGTCTTGCAGTTCGCCCAGCCCGGTGCGCTCCCCCAGATCGGCCAGCGCGGCCCATGGAGTCACACCCGAGCTGCGGGCGGTGGCGATCGTGCGCGCGATGAGCTCGAAACCCCACCCCTGCCCGACTGCGGCCGCTGAGGGCAGTGCCTCAGGGATGCCGCGGCCGCCGGCCAGGCTCATGGCCACGAGATCCAAGTAGCAGGCCAACGCGCGGCGCAGATCGGAACGGCGGTGGGAGGCCTGCTCGGCAACGGAGAAGTCGGGCACCACCCAGAACGCGGCCGCCAGGATGAGACCGGCGCCCAGTCCGCCGATCATCGGAGCCCCGATGCCCAGCCACGCCAGCACGATCACGACGAGGGTGGGCAGGAACAGTCCGAACCCGGCCAGCATCAACTTGGAGACCAAGTGCGCTTCGAGGCTGCGGTCCATGAGCGCTAGGTCCTGGCGGATCGAGGTGAACAGCACCCCACGCTTGCGGGTCTCGCGGACCAGCCAGTGCCCGAGCTGGTCCTTGAACGTCTCGTCGTCGGCCTGGTCGGCCTGCGGGTAGCGCGTGCGTCGCTGCTCCCAACGCCCTGCCGCCGCGACGAGGTCGGGTCGAGGGGGGCGTACGGCCACCACCAACAGCCATACGGCACCACCGAGAGCGCCGCCGGCCACCAGGGCCAGCATCAACTGGTCGGTGAGGTTCACGCCGACACCTCCTGTCGAGCGCGCGCGGCGAGAGTCTCAGGCCCCACCAGGAACCGCTCGTGGGGTCTGACGTTCGCGAGCTGCCGCATCCAGACCAGACCGCCCATGAAGACCCCCAGCACCAGGACGAGCATCAACTGACCCGGCAGGGTGCTGTACGGGGCCATGTACTCGCGGGAGAACAGGCTCAGGAAGCCAGCGAACCCGAGAGCGGTCACCATGATGGTGCGCGCGTCGCGGCGCAGCGTCTTGGTGTCCTGCTCGATCCGCCGGCGCATGTCGAGCTCTTCGCGCGTCGAGGTGGCCAGTGCCGACAGAGTGGCCACCAGACCGGGCCCACGCAGCCGGGAGTTGAGGATCAGGGCAGCCGCGACCAGGTCGATCGACTCGTCCTGGAAGTCCTCAGCGAACCCGGCCAACGCCTGCGGCAGCGGAACGTGGACCGACACGGCTCCGACCAAGCGCTGCAACGAGGGCTGGATCGGTGCCGGTGCCGCGGCCGCGGTGTTGCGGATCGCCTCCTCCAGCGCGATGGATCCCGCGATCGTGTCACGCAGGGACTCAGTCCAGGTAGCGACCGCTTCGAGGGCCTCGATCTTGGCCGCGGAGTCCTTGGCGGCACCGAACATGGCCGGCCACAGCCACACCAGCAGCAAGGTGGCGCCCGCCATCACCGGCCAGCGAGTCACCACCGCCACCGCCACCGCGGCCGTGAGGCCGATCAGGAGCCGCCGACCGACGCCCCCACCCAGGGCGTCGCCTATCCGTGACTGCCGGGACATACCGCCCTGGCGGCCGGCGGGTCGCCAACCGCGCCCAGCAGCGATCAGAAGCACGATGCTGCCTGCCAGGCCAGCGCCCAGCACGAAGCCGAGCAGGGCGGTCATCCTCCCCACCCCGTGGTGTCTCGCCAGCCGGTACTGAGCATCGCCTCTCGACGTGCGTCGGAGACGCCCAGTCCAGTGCTGTGAGCGGTCTGGCCGTAGCCCTCGGCCGAGTACAACTCCGAGGACAGCACCCCGGCGACGGGGTCGAACCCGTTGATCTCCAAGACCTGTGACAGGTAACGCTTGCGAGAACCGCGCTCCTTGGCCAAGAACACGACGAAGTCCAGACCGCCGGCGATCAGGGAGAACGCGGCCTCGCGCGGCATCCGCTGGTCGCTGACCAAGGCGTAGGTGGCGATGCGCTCGAAGACCTCACGGCCAGAGCGCGCATGCAGGGTCGACAGGGATCCGTCGTTGCCCTGGCTCATGGCCTGGAGCATCTGGATGATCTCCGGACCCAGCACCTCCCCGACGATGACCCTGTCCGGGTTCATACGCAGGCTGCGACGCACCAACTGGTCCATGTTGACCGCCCCACGCCCCTCGGAGTTCGCGACCCGGGCTTCGAGCTCAGTGCAGTCGGGGTGGCGTTCGACGTCGGCCCGCAGTCCGAGCTCCAGGGAGTTCTCGACAGTGACGATGCGCTCCTCCGGCCCGATCTCGGAGGCCAGGGCGCGCAACATCGTGGTCTTCCCGGCGTCGGTGCCGCCGCTGATCACCACGTTGAACTTGGCCCGCACCACCGCGGACAAGAAGTCGGCGACCTCCTGGCTCAGCGTGTCGTTACCGACGAGGTCCGCCAAGGTGACCTTGCTGAACCGGTGGCGACGGATCGAGACTGCCGGTCGCCCGGAGACCTCCTGGACAGCGGAAAGTCGCGACCCGTCGGGGAGCCGGAGGTCCAGCTCGACGTTCGCGGCATCGAAGGGCCTCGACGACCGACCGGCGTAGGCAGCCAACGTCTGGATGAGCTCGATCAGCTCGTCGTCACTGGACGCGACCGGGGCACCCTGCTCCTTGGTGCCACCTGCGCGCCGGATCCACACCTCGTCGTATCCGTTGATGTCGATGTTCTCGATCGAGTCGTCATCGAGCAGCTGCTGCAACCGGCCCGCACCGTACATGCGCGCGAAGACGGCCTCGCTGGTGGCGGCCTCGATCAGGGACGGCATCGGCGCGTCGCCACGAGCAAGCCCGGCCTCGACGTGCGCGGTGATCTCGTCGGCGATCAACTTGCGGGCGTACTGCCGCTCGGACTCGCCCGTCAGGGGCGGCAGCGACTGGCCCCTCCGGGTGGCCTGGTCGGCCTGGAGGCGCTCACCGACTCGGCGGTGCATCAACTGCACCAACAACATGTCCACACCGGCGGACTCGGGGGTCATCGAGGTCATGGCCGCGGCCCCACTTCCCAGGGGGACTGGGGAGCGGACTCGCGCTCACCCAGCGACTGCAGCACGCTCACCAGGTGCTTCACCGACCGCATCAGGTGTGTGCGAGCCAGGCGTCCATGGGGGTTGCCGCCGGCCTCGATGCCGGCGAGGGCAGAAGGGTCGTAGGCGATCGGGACCGTTCGTGCGACAGGCAGCCCCAAGCCGCCCAGGATCTGGTCGACGTCGACAGCGTCGGCCGCGCCCTGCCTGGCGGGCCCCACCACTACCGGCACGACCGTGCGTCCACTCCTGCGAACTGACAACGCCGGCGCCACCTCGGCGAGCAGATCCTTGGCGTGCATCACCGACTCGAGTTGCGGCTGACACACCACCACCAAGGCGGTCGCGGCCGACGCGAGCGGGGTGGTGACACTGGTCCGCTCCAGTCGGCCGAGGTCGGCGACGACGTCGCTGGATGACCCTTCGGCCGCGTGTGCGACCTGGCCCCACAGGCTTCCCAGACCACGTGCCTGTGACGGCGCAGGCACCCCAGGTACCAGGCGAGCCCCACACGCCAGTGGCTGGGCGTGCTCATCCAGCACGCCCGGGTCGGGCGGGGCGTCCAACTGGCTGCTGCGTACCGCGGTAGCCAGTCCGAGCAGATTGGGTGCGCTGGCGACCTCGCGCCCCGACTGGTGACGGCACCGGTAGGCCAGGTCCGTACCCGTGGGGTCGGCCTCCAGCACGGTCGCTCCACCCGGCCACCAGGCCGCCACAGCCAACGCCAGCGACGTCACTCCGGGAGAGCCCTTGGCCGAACAGATCGCGGTCAACATCAGCTGTCCCCTCCTCCACCCGGGGTCACCTCGACGACGGCCACCAAGTTGCTGGTGGAGTACGCGGCCACCTTGTTGGCGTCACCTGCGTCGACGACGAGGGTGAGCAGGAGCTGGCCGCCATCGGTGGCGAGTCCCTCGACCGAGTACACGGTCGCTGCGTTGGTCAGCACCGTGGGGGCGTCCAGGTCGGCCTCGTTCGGCTTGCCGCCCTGTTCGCCCCCGAGAACGGCGATCACGTCGACGGTGTCTCCGGCGTCCAGACCCGAGGAGGGCACCCGCGTCGGGTCGAGGGAGAGACCCACTACGGCCTGCCCCTCCCCCGGCATGGGTGTGGAGGTGACCATGGTCGTGGTGAGGATCTGCCCCTCGACCAGGTCAACGGTCGCGGTGTGCCCGACGACCGATTCGACGTCCTCGACCGCGATGGCGTCGACGACACCTGCGACGGACTGGCTCACCAGGTCGGAACGCTCCACGACGTGACCCTTGGGGACGTCAGTGCCCATGACGAGCACGGATGCCTTCTCGCCGGCGCTGGTCACCATGTAGGCCGTCGCCAGGCCGAACCCGAGCACCAGCAGCGCGGCAAGGGTGATGAGGCTCTTGGACCGGGCGCGGGGACGTACCGTCCGGGCACGCTTCGCGCCATCGCTTCCCAGGAACCCGCCGGAGCGTGCCGGAGTCTTGGCGGTGGTGCTCATGAGTCACCACCCACGACCACGCTCTGACGCTCCCCGACGTCGAGAGTCGTGGCTCGGGGGATCCCGACCACCTCACCCAACGTCCCGGCGGGTTGCAGGCACGCACCCGAACACGTCCAGTCGACTTGGTAGTAGACCGCCGCGGTCACCGTGAACACGCCGTCGGGCTGTCCGTTCGAGGTGGTGCGGTAGGTGTAGCCGCAGTCGGTCTGAGCCTCATCGCCCAAGTCCGAGGTCCAGGGCCTGCCGGCGCTGTGGCAGTTAAGGCCCTTGTCGTCGCCCATGTTCCAGTAGATCCGGGTGGGTGCGGCGACCACGGTGACGGTCGTGCCACCGGCCACGGCCGACTCGGTGAGGGTGCGCCACGCGCGCGGGTTGGTCCACAGCCACGTCTCCAGCCCAACGTAGGTGCGCTCGGTCGGCGCGAGATTGAGCCGCGGCCGGGCCAGACGCATCCGTTCAAGCGCCTCTTGGGCGAGCTCGGCCGGGTCGACCAAGGCCGGGGTCGACCCGTTGGCGACGTAGAAATACCAGATCCCGCCGCCGACGTTGGGCTGGCCACACGTCCACATCTGCCCCTGCGTGGGATCGTTGCCACCCCACACAGGATCCTCGGGCGCCGGCTGAGGAGACTCAGGTCGTGCGTAGCAGCGATGAGCGCTGAACCAGACCCCGTCCGAGGTCACGCACGGGATCTTCTCACCGTTGAACGTGCAACCGCTGCCGCCACCACCACCGACGCCACCCTCTTCGCCGTCCTCGGAATCACCGGGGTCACCCGGATCAGACGCCGGGATACAGAGCACTCCATCGCCGCCAGGAAGGGGAACCTGCCCGGGCGGGCAGGCGTGCGCTGGAGCGGCGGTCGTGATGACCCACAGCAAGGGAGCCAGCAGCACGAGCGTCAGAGCGCTGAGGATCTTCTTCACAGGATCGCCCCCTCAACCTCGGGGTCGCAGCGCCGGACGCCCTTCTTCGGGGGGATCCCGCTCTGGTAGATCATCCACCCCCGCTCAGGGATCCGATTCATCCTGATGGTGCGAATCACTGGGCGCCGTAGGTACTTGCGCGGCCCGGGCACCACCTCGCCGTTCTGAACGGAACGCACCGTGGTGTAGTCGGTGCACTGCTCGATGTCGACGCTGTTCTCGCTGATCCGCGGGGAAATGGACCACGAGACCGTTGCGACCCCCTCGTAGTGGGCGTTCACCTGCTCTAGGCCCTCCAGCGCCCAGATCCAGTACTCGGCCTGACTGGAGGGGTAGTACTTCTCGTACAGCGCCTTGGCTTCGGGGGTGGCCTTGCCCTCCTCCAAGATCACAGCTTCCTTGGCTACGAAGGTGGTCCAGGAGTCGAGGGCTTCCTCGTACGCCGCGAGCTCCTTGGCGGTGTACTCGTCGCGCCAGGACGCCTCCGGGGTCTCGGTGGTGCTGGTGGTCGGCGCGCTGGTCTCAGTGCCTCCGGGGATGGGGTCCGGGTCCTCGCCGTTGGTGCATCCGGCAAGCGCGAGCAGCACGGCGCCTGTGGTGATGACGGCGGTGCTGGTCTTGGTCCGGTAGCGGTTGGGCTGGCTCATTGCTTCCTCCCGTGGCTGCCCACGTCGCCGAGTCGACGTGGGTCCTGAGCGGGGCAGGAGGCCCGAGGGTCCCCTCCCCTGTGTCCGATGTCGTGAAACGTGAAGGACGCACGACCCGCACCGAGTGCGGGTCGTGCGTCCAGTGCCGGCGCAGTTCCGGCATGGTCCGCGGTGGCGCTCGGGTACACCGTGCCGCGGATCCGCCGCCCACTCAGGAGGGCGGAGGTCTGGATGCAGCTGCGCCGATGGACGGTCGACGCAGCTGCACCGGGGTTGGCAGCGGGGATCTGGGGGCGGATCTCCACCACCACGCCGCTCCCAGGAGAGAACTCCTCAGGAGCGCACCAGGTGACCTCGCGGGACATGGCTGGATCTGCGAGTGGCGTGATGTGCCGTCCTCGAATAGCCATGTGATCAATCCCCCGAGTTGTTGATCCGGAACGCATTGTTCCTGATCGAGTGGCGCCTTAGCAGCCCCGTTCGTCAGAGCTGTGGAATACGCTGTCAGCGTCCCAGATCATCGCACTTAGTGCAATACAGGCTGAGTGGCGTGTCCGGCAGAATGCGGCCCATGCCCCGACTGTCGATGCCCGCCGACATGCCACTGGAGGTGCAGGCAGTCATCGACGTCATCGGCAACCTCGCCCGCACCGAGATCCTGCGCATCCTGGCTCGACAGCCGATGAGCGCCGTGGACCTCGCCGACGCAATGGAGGTCCACCACGCGAGCGTGCACCGCCACCTGGCCAAACTGGAGGCCGCCGGCCTGGTGATCGCCACTGCCGAGCCCGGTCAGCGCAGAGGGAACAAGCACGTCATCTGGTCCACCGTGACCGAGCGCGTCGTCGAATTGGGTTCACAGTGGATCGCGTACGCCACCGCACAGTCCCCCACTCCCCCGCTCGAAGACTGACCACCCCAATCACTCGGAACCTCTGTCGTCGAGCAGGTGGGCACTCTCCTGAGAATCAGTTGTCGACAGTGACCCGGAAATTCGGGAGGGCAGCCGTGACCTCAACTTTCAACCGAAGCGTGTTGCCTTCCTGATTCCACGCCTCACATCTCACATCAGATCCCACGGGCTCTTCGTCCAAGGGGGAGTAGGCACGGCACACTGTCATGCTGACGTCGCCTAGGAGGGGCGTGGCCTGCCTCTCGATCTCCGCGTAGACAGATGTGACGTCGATGCCATTGCTCTGCCGCCCACACGAGAGCACGTACCCGTCTGGGTACTCGCTAGTCGTGATCGCGTTACGAGAGCCCTCGTCCGCCGCATACCGCCAGGTGCGCAGCCCGCCGCCGCTCTCTTCGGTGAGTCGGATGGTGGAGGCGTCCGCACCGCATGCTTCCAAGACCTCCACGGCCTCCGCGCACGTCGTTGAGTCGTACTCCGAGCAGTCAACCTCTGGCTCGTCGAGAGGGGGAGAAGGCTCCTCCTGCTCAGGCGCAGACTCCTCTGGTTCGACCACGGGGCCACCGTCGTCTGTACCCGACACCGCCGGGTCGGCGCACACGATTGCTGCTTCCTCGCCCGCTACGGCGGCTGCCTCGTCAAGCCCCTTCGTCGGGGCAGCCAACCAAGCCTTGGGGAGAACGCGCTGGGTTGCGGCAACGAAGACCGGATCGCTCGCGCCGTACTTGAAGACCATTTTCTCCAGTCTGTTGGCACCGTCGTTGAGGGCCTGGTCGTTCAGGCCAGCAGCAACGATTTCCATGACGTCCAGAATGCACTGATCTTCCGGGTTGAGCGTGGCAGGAGCCGTTGGAGGCTCAGGCGACTTGGCGCGGTCACGTTCCCCTTCGCCTTCGCTGCTGACTCGCAGCATCAACCAAACGGCAAGCACCACGATGAGCGTGCCACCGGCGCCAATCAGCAGCCACAGCGGTCGTCGTCGGCCCACAGCTTGGTTTCTCGTCCTCGCCCCCGGCGACGCCGAGGGGGCGGGGTCAGAGAGTGGTGACTGCGCACCCACAGCAGGCTGACCACATTGCTCGCAGAATCGGGCGCCCTCGCTCATGGCGTGGCCGTTTGGGCAGGTCACTTCGCATCTCCCCCGTGGATGGTTGAAGTAAGAGTGTGTTGCTAGCAACGTCAGTTGGTCAGTGAAACTGCGAAAGTCCGAAGGTCAGCCGTTGCCCAAGGGGGCCCGCGACATCTGGGCGGCTAGCGTTCAGGCTCATGACAACTCCGTTGCACGCCGCGCTGGGTCGGCCCGGCACTGATCTGACGATCGGTCTATTGCGCGAGGCGTGTGAGCAGAAGATCCCCGAGACCGAACAGTTGGACTTCAAGCGGGACCTGCCGCTCCCAGCGGGTGATGCGACCAAAGATGAGACGCTGGCGCGCTCCCTTGAACTGGCCAAGGACCTTGCGGCGATGGCGAACTCCCGCGGCGGAATGCTCGTTTACGGGGTCCGCGATGAGAACGACCGGGCTGTCGAGCTGAAAGGTGTTCCCGACCTCTCCGACGGCGTCATGGTGCGACGTATTCGCCAAGTCGGCTACAACATGATCTACCCGCCCGTGCAGGTGCAGTGCCACAAACTGGTCGAAGACGACGGCGGCACCCACGCCCTGGTTGTGGAGATCGCGGAAAGCCCGGATGCGCCCCATCTGGTGCAGCCCAAGCGCGATGGGGGCAACGAGGGATGGCTGATGGCGCCGTACCGGTCAGGCCCCGACACGCACAACATGCTGGAGAAGCAGCTTGAGGGTGCGTACCGCCAGCGGATCGACGGCCGCCGCCGACAGGCCCGCGACCTCAGAAAACTCCATGACGAGTTGACCCAGCGCCACGCGGGAGGAGACAGACCCACTACTGGATCCGTGGTGCTCTTGGCGCGACCTCACCGACTGCGATCGGGGGCCCTGCCGTACTCAGATCGAGACGTCGTCTACGCCGTCGAGGGCGCTGGCTCATTCGCCCACCAGTTGCAGCAAGAGATCGCTAAATCCTCGGACGACTATCCGATCACCCTGTTTAGACGCGCCGGCGGCCCGCGCCGTGGCCTGCGGCGCTACATCTTCTCTGAGACCGCCCGACTCACCCTTGACGATGGCAGCCACTCCGATCCGCCCGCCCGCATCGTCTTGGAGGTTCACGACGATGGAACCATCGGTCTCGTGTGGCAGCGAGGCGCTTGCTACACCTCTGGCGGCATACCCGTCAGAGGTGTGCCCGCCCCGTCCCTGGGTGAGAGTGACATGGACGTCATGGCGATCCTCATGGCAGCGCTGATCACGACGGTGGGAGACGACCTCGACCTCACCTCTGACTACAGCGTGCGGGTTGGCATCGTGCCGTTTGAGCCCGTCTGGCTGATCCGTACCGATGCTTGGGAGGACTCCCGGAAGGTTCCCTCTCCCCCGGTCGTTGAGGCCGACCTCCGTGTCACTGCCAGCCCCGACGTGCGGGCCATGGACCTACTGGCATTCGGCCTCGACCTGGTCAACATGGTCGAGCGGAGCGAGTCGGCGCTCGATCACCTCTGGGACCGCCCTCGGGGTTCGATGGCGGGTCGCAATCTCGGCGAGTTGGCTCGTCGGTTGTTCGGTGGCGAAACGGACCACCCGACACGCGGCCCGTACTGAACCGGACGTTCGCCCTCAAACCTTCCCCATGGTGGGCAGCTGATCGCCGCGGTCCCTCACGGCAGGTGCGCGTCGAGGGCCGCGTTGACGAGGGCTGACCTGCTTTGTGCGCCGGTGCTGGCGACGAGCTGGTCGATGACGGCGAGCTGGCTGTCGAGGACGCCGCGGATAGTGAGTTGGACGCGGCGGTCGTGGTGGTCGGTCTCCACGACCCGCTCGAACAGTGCGCCACGGACGTGGGCCTTCTCGCCGGAGCGCGCAACGAGGTCTGGGAGTTGTTCCAGGGTGGCTTCGATCGAGTCGAGCACTTGGTCGAGGTAGCGCCGGCCAGAGCGGCGCTGCTCGGCCTGCATGCGCGCTCGGATCGTCTCAGGGGTCCACAGGACCAACCGCCCCTCCCCCGCCGCAGGCCGCCCAGGAGCGGCTGTCGCGGCCGAGGTGGACGTCGGGGCCACCGGAGGGCTGGCAGGCGTCTCAGTGGCGTTCTGAGGCTCCTGGGGCGCCTTCCTGGCTGCCGATGCGTCCGGGACTGCGGCGAGAGCGGTCGTTGGAGCCGTCTCGGGCACGGTCTGGGTGTCGACGGCGATGGGGTCAGCCGCGATCGCGCTGGCGTTGCGATCACGCAGGCTTCGGCGTGCCATCACAGCACCTCCGTTCCGGTCGGCTGGGGCACACTGGAGGTCCGCTCGCCGAGGATGAAGTCGAGGGCCTCTGCGTAGTCCTGGGAGACGCCGGCGAGGGGGTCGTAGATCGAGACCGGCATCCCGGCGGTGTAGGCGTCCTTGGCGGCGACGGCTTCGCGTACTGGGGAGGTCACGCGGCCGGGGAACTGTTCACCCAGGAGCTCGACGACCTCGCGGTCGAGGCGGCGGCGAGCGTCGTGACGGGTCGGCAGAATCCAGTGGATGCGTTGCCCGGGCCGCATGCGCGGCGCGATGCGCTGGCTGATGACGTCGGAGAGGCGGTTGATCTGGTCGAACGCCTCGGTCTCGCAGGTAACTGCTACGACCACGGTGTCGGCGGCCGCGAGGGCGGCGAGGGTGACCAAGCCAAGCGCAGGTGGGGTGTCGATGACGACGTCGTCCCACTCCCCCGCCACCTCGGGCAGGTGATCGCGCAGCGAGGTGATGACCTCGGGCTTGGTCTCCAGCTCGGCGAGGTCGTGGGTGCCGGCGGCGATGTAGGCACCGGGTACTGCGGGTGCCGGGGTGGCGGCCTCGGTGGCACTGGCCTCCCCAGTGAGGATGTCGGAGGCAACTGCCTCAACCTCGGTGTCATCGGTCACTCCGAGGCGACGGGTGAGGTTGCCCTGCTGGTCGAGGTCGATGGCCAATACCCGCCGTCCGCGGCGGGCGAGTTCTGCCACGAGCTCGGCCGCGGTCGTGGTCTTGGTAGTGCCGCCCTTCGACAGGGCGACGGCGTAGACGCTCATGGTCCCCTCCTGAGTTGTCGATCCAAGGGCCCTGTTGCCGCTTGCACCCGCGCCCATTGCGGGCAATGGGGGCCAGCAAGGCGTCAGTGCCAGATACCCGAGTAATGCGTGTCAAGCACCATAGCCTGTCATGGTGCTGATCAAGGGTGACGCTCCTCTGTGTCGCGCAACCAGTATTAGCAATGGGAGCGTGCCACCATGCCTGGCAATAGTGCTATGCCATATAGAACGGTAATATAGGCGTGCAACCACGGTGAGACACCATGGCCTGCTCTGCTTACGTGCTCCCATTGCTGCCAATGGGGAAGTGCTCGCATGCAGCGCTATGGGTCTCCGCCACCGTCCATGACTATGGATCATCACTGGCTCGCGATGCCCACATCTGGTGCAATGGTGTGACGCTATGGCGATCCGCAATGGTCATCGCAGGGGCCGGAGGTGATGGTCCCTCAGGCGGAGAGCCGCTTATCCTGCGCCTGGTGCTCCGCCATGACCGCCTCGATGAGCCGCCGGCGCAGCCGGCCGCACCGCTGCCGTACTGCGGCGGGCTGCTTGCCCAGCCGACGTGCCGCGTGGGCCATGTTGTCGGAGACCACGTAGACCTCGGCGAGGAACCGTGCGTCGTCCTCGGTGATGACCGAGGTGTCACGAGCGTGGAGCAGCAACTCGAGAAGGCCGGCGTCCGCGTCGTAGGTCCCCGTGGCGGGGGAGAGCTGGGCCGGGGAGTGGAGGGGACCTACCGTTGTCGCGGATCCGGGGGGAGGGACGTCGTCGTCGTCGAACACGTCGGCGATCGCGCTGGTGTGTTCTTCCCAGGCGTCGTGGGTGCGCCGGTGCTGGGTGAGTCGGTGCAGGGTGTCCAACTGGAGGCGCCCGGCGACCCCGCGAGGGGGCAGGTTCTCCTGGCTGGAGATCACGCACCAGAACTCGGTCAGTGTCCGCTGGAGGGTCTCGTCGTGGTGAGTGCCACGTGGGACTCGGATGCGTCGCGTGAGGTGAGTCAGGCCGGGCAGCATCGCCTGGAGCAGGATCCGTCCGGCCACCTGGTCGCCGTCGTGGAAGGCCGCCAGCAGGGCCAGCATGATCTGGTCCTTGGTCGCGCGGTCGGCCTCGTCGATGCGGTCGGTGATGGCCCCGGGGGAGTCCAGCCCCGCCAGCGCGGGGTAGGTGTCGGCCCATCGAGCGAGGGTGGCGGCCGCGGTCTCGGAGGCGTGCAGCTCGGTCCACTCCTGGCACAGCTGCTGGAGCAGGGGAGAGGCGAGGTGGAGGGCGGCCCGGGAGTGCTGACGGAACGGCTGAGAGCCGGCGGTGGGTGCGGTGGTGATGGCCACGGTAGGTCCCTTCCTGCGATGAGGTCCTGACGCGGCTCATCGAAGGAAGTGGCCCTTGCCTAATCCCTTGCCCAGATTCCGTGCCAGGCGGGGCCCGGGGGAGTGGGCAAGGACTGATCAGGCCTTGCCCAAGGCCCTGTGACCTGCACAAACACGCCTCGCATGGATGCGGCGAAAAAAGTCCCGACCGGGTGTCACACATCGGCTGGAGCCCCGCACCTTCCTCCGGTAGAAGGCCACTCCTCCGGCGAAGGGACATCCCGTGAACGACGACGACCAGGGCCGCCGTGACCTCGACGCGGCGGCCGAGATCCTGTCGGCGACCCGCGCGGTCGATGACGCGATCGCGGACCTTGCTGCCCGGCCTCTCGACGAGGCAGCGGCGGATCGAATGCGGATGGTCCTGGCTGACGCTGACCTCGTCCAGGCGCGCGCGGCTCTGCGCCGTTTGACGGCCGTCGCCCGTCCCCGCCGCCAGCCTCGGCGACTCACGGTGGTCTCGCCGCCGGCGGAGCCCGACGCCGAGGAGTCCGATCGAGCAGTCGGCCTCGTCGGAGGTGTCGCATGAAGCTCTTGTCCCGCCTGAGCCGGGACACCGCACAGGAAACCGACGTCGAGCACGACGTCGACGTCGAGCAGGCCGACACTCACAACCAGCCCCACCAGTGGACAGGTGCCTCCGCGGTGACCACCAAGGCGGTCACCGGCGTGCTGTGGTGCGCGCTCCTGGCCGGACCGGCAGCCCTGGCCTTCCACTTCACCACCACCGCTCCGGCACCGCAGGTGGTCCAGGCCGACACCACTGACCCGCTCACCGCGGAACGCACCGCGGTGAGCGGCTTCGCCGAGGACTTCGTGGTCACTTGGCTCACCACCCCCCGAGGCCAGGAGAAGGCCCTGGACCGGTTCGTGGCCGACGCCGCCACCATCACCCTGCCCGAGAAGCCTTGGGCCGTCTCAGACCCCGCCACCACGGCGATCACCTCCACCGACCAGGCCGGCGTATGGGCAGTGACCGTCGCCGCCACTGTCTACGAGGGAAAGGACCAGCTGCCGGTCCGGCGCTACTTCCAGGTCCCGGTGCGCTACCGCGACACCGCGCTCAGTGCCGCGTCATTGCCCGCGCCGATCGCGGCCCCCACCCAGGCCGAGCCCGATCGGCTCGACTACCGCTACCGGGCCACCATCACCGACCCCGTCGCCGCGGCCGCCAACGACTTCCTCTCCGCGCTCTTGGCCGGATCGGGCGACGTCGCGCGGTACATCTCACCGGGCTCGGAGATCTCCGCGATCACCCCGCCGCCCTACACGACCGTGGTGATCGAGGACGTCATGGTCACCGAGGAGCCCCTGGACGGTACGTCCCCTGCCGATGGCACCGAGAGCCACCTGCTGGTTTCGGCCACCGTGACCGCCCAGGCCAAGCAGGACGTGAGCGTGCAGTACGCCCTCACCCTCGCCGCGCGCGACGGCCGCTGGGAGGTCAAAGCCATCGACCTGGCCCCCACCCCCGTCGTCGACGACGACGCATCGCAGATCGACGACGAATCGTCGCCGATCACCCCGACCCCGGCTTCCGAGGAGCCGGCTCCATCCAGCAGCACCAACTGAGGAGGAACCTCTCATGTCCACACTCATGCTCGTCACCGACGTGGCCCACACGATCGTCGCCGCCAGTGGCGACGGAATCCTGGACTGGGGCAACGGCAAGATCACTGAGGCCGGCGGCCTCCTGCGCGGCCTGTCGGTCGTGGTCGGCATCGGCTTCGTCATCTTCCAGGCCATCGCCTCCCGCGGCGCCATGGCCCGGGTCATCATGTCCGGCCTCGCCGCCGCGGTGTTCATCTGGATCGTCTTCAACGTCACCTCGCTCCGTGACCGCGTCGACAACGAGATCAACAGTGCGCCGGAGCCCGGTCAGAGCGCCCAGACCCTCGCCAGCTCGCGGTCCTGACAGCCCGCACCTCCTCGCTGAGACCCGGACGCAGTCATGACCGACACCCAGACCCCCGACGTCGTGAAGTGGTACACCCGTGCCCGCAAGTTCCCACAGCTGATCGGGCGTACCCCCGACGGCATGAAGCTGTGGGGCGGGCCTTACACGATGACGCAGGCCTGCGGCTTCATCTTGGTGCTGTTCGTGGGTCTCAACACCATGTCGCTGTGGGCGAGGTACGGCCTCCTGGGCAACTTCGTGGTGCTAGGAACGGTGGCCGCCGCGACCGTGTTCGCGTTGGGTCGGGTCCCGGTGGGCTCACGCAACCCCCTGATCGTGGCCACTGGCCTGTGGAAGGCCCTCGCGTCTCCGCGACACGGCCACCTGCGCGGCAAGCCGGTGCGGATCCGCCGTCCGCACCGGCTCCAGCACAAGGTGCTCATCTGCCTCGACACCACGCGACAGATGATCACGGCTCCCACCCCGCCGCCAGCGGTACGTCCCTCGACGGCGGAGGCGCCGCCGGCACAGCCGCTGGTAGGTCCCTCGACCCCGGCCCAGACGCCGCCACAGACCGGCAACCCGGCACCGGCGTTGACCGGCATCCAGGCACTCCTGGCATCTGCCACGACGTCCCAGCGATCGGAGACACCTCGATGAGATCCCCCGCCCGAGCACTCGCCGGACACCTGATGTGGACCCGCACGGGATCCGTGTGGGCGGTGTGGCGCCTCCAGGCGCTGCCGTACGGCTACCGGCCCACCAAGGACAAGCACGAAGCCCGCGCTCTTCACCAGGCCCTGATCCGGGCCATGCCGGGTGAGTCAATGCTCCTGAGCGTGTGCGCCGGGATGGACCCCGCCGCCATCGTCGAGCGGATGATCGAGGGAGTCGACCTGGAGCATGCCCAGGACTGGGCAGCCGAATGCGAAGCCACCCTCGACACCCTCGATGCCATCGGCATCGGCCAGCGCGTCCACTGGCTCGCGGTTCCGCTCAACGCCGCCAGCGGCCGCGACCGTGCGATGGAGCCCTGGCGAGCCGCGACCGCTGACCTGCGCGACGTGCTCGGTCTCCCACGCGCGGGGATTCCGGCCAAGGAGGTCGCTCGTCGCATGGGCCAGGCCCGCGCGGTCGCCGAGGGTATCCCCGTCCTCTTTCGTCCCACGCCCGCGACCCCTGCCCAGTTGGTCTGGCTCAACCTGCACGCCCAGCAGCGTGGCCTCTTCGCCGACTTCGGACTGCCCGAGCACCCGGGCGACGTCACCACCGAACTCCTGACCCCCCGATCCGGTACGGCGCTGAGCGAACCGCTGCTCGACGAGGGCGGGCAGAGCGACGTCGACAGCAAGGACCGCAAGAGCTGGAACCCACTGCAACGGCGCTACCTCAAGGTGATCCAGCCTCACGCGCCTGGACCCCAGCCCGCCTCCTACCAGTCGCTCCTGACGCTCTCCGACGTCCCCGCCGACGGCATGCAGTTTCCCGGCTCCGAGTTCCTCGGCCGCATCGACGAGTGTGGGCTGGAGGTCGACTGGGCGATGCGGCTCACCGTCCGCTCAAGCGACCAGGTCGCCAAGCAGAACCGCCGGGCGCTGATCAATCTGAACGAGCAGTTCACCCAGCGGGAGGGCGAGCTGTCTCACGGGCTCAACACGCTGGAGCGAGCAGCCGAGGAACTCGCGGAGTACTCCAAGATCCTCGACACCGACAAGCTCGAAGTCGAAGCCCAGGCCACGATCGTGTTCTGCACCGCAGCCGACAACGCCGAAGACTGCACCGATCAGGCCCGCAGTCTCGCCGACTACCTCGGCGCCGCCGGCTACAAGCTCGTCCAACCCTTGGGTTACCAAGAAGACCTCTGGTGGGCCATGGTGATCGGGGCCCCCGCCACCAAGGCGGTACGCGAGTTCGCCCAGATCACCACCTCCCGTGCCCTGTCTGCGACGGTGCCGCTTGCCTCCACCGACCTGGGCGATGCCAGCGGCTCGATGCTGGCCATCAACATCAGCTCGGGTCGCCCCGGCGCCGTACTGCACGACATCGCCGGCGCCTCGGCTCGCGACATCTCCGGATCCATGGCACTGGTCGGCGAGCTCGGCTCTGGCAAGTCGCTGACCATGAAGAAGCTGTGCGGCGACGTCGTCGACCGCGGCGGCCAGATCGTCGTCCCGGACCGCACCAAGATGGGGGAGTGGGCCCACTGGGCTACCTCAGTGACCGAGGCCATCGTCGTTGACGTCGCCGAACCGGTCGTCTCGTTGGACCCGCTGCGCCTGTTCGGGGTCACCATCGGCTCCCGCATCACCCAGTCGTTCCTCACGCCCCTGCTGAACATCGCCCCGACCAGCGACCGCGGCGTACTGCTGTCAGAGGTCCTCGACCCCGAGTACCTGGCCCAGCACCACCTCACCGGCCTGGGCGACGTGCTGGCACACCTGCGCGACCCCGCGTGCCCCCTGGCAGGAGCCGGCGACCTGGCCAAGGTGATGAACGTCTTCGCCCGTCGCGACTTCGGCCGCGTCATCTTCGACAACGACCTGCCGGCACTCCAACCGACCGCACCGGCCGTCATCATCCGCACCCACACCCTGGAACTGCCCAGCAAGACCGAGCTTGAGACCGAGCACCTGTTTGAGCAGATGCGGCTCGAGAAGGTCTTCGGGCGAGCCATGTACGCCCTCATCGCCGGCGTTGCCCGCCAGATCTGCTTCGCAGACCTCACCCGCCTGGGCGTATTCGCCGTCGACGAGGCCCACCACCTCACCAGCTCGCCCGAGGGGGAGCGGGAGATCATCGACTTCGTCCGAGACGGCCGCAAGCACACCGCTGCAGTGATCCTCGGCAGCCACGACCCCGAGGCCGACTTCGGCTCCGCCACGCTGCGCGGCCTCATCCCGACCCGGATCCTGATGCGTCACCGCGACAAGACCCTGGCCAGGCGCGGCCTGGCTTGGCTCGACATGGACCCCAACGACGAGGACCTGCTGGAGCTCCTCATCGCCGACACGTCCCCGGTCGGCCCCAACGGCGTACCCGAACACCGTCGCGGTGAGGCCTTCATGCGTGACTCCTCCGGCAACGTCGGGCGTATCAAGGTGCTGGCACCCTCGCTGCCCACCCGCAACCAGGCGGTGCGTTCCTCCCCGCCCGCCGAGCAGACCCCCCTGAGTGGCGATCTGGACGCCGCGCGTGGCCCCAGCGGCACGGAGAGCCACTCATGAACTCCACGGACCTCACACAGGGCCTCACGAACTCGTGGAGCCGGTTCTCGCACCGCACCAAGCGTCTCGTCGCGGTGTTCGTGATCCTTCCCGCGCTGATGCTTCTCACCGCACCGGCGGCGGCCGCCGACGACGGTGCCAGCGCTCCCTCCACGCTGTCGTGGATGGAGATCAAGGACTCCAGCGGGATCTCGGTGTGGAAGTACGAGCTCTCCCTCGACGGCGGCAGCATCGTCACCAGCCCCGGCAAACTCCTGTGGAGCAGCCTCACCGGCTTGATCTGGGAGGCCTACCGCGCCTGTGTCGCGATCTCGATCTGGCTCATCGACTGGGTGCTTTCCTTCGACTGGCTCGACACCATCTCCAGCCCGATGATGAGCCTGGGACAGAACCTCACCGTCATCGTCGACAAGTTCGGCCTCGTCCCCACTCTGCTGACCATCACCGCGATCGCCTCGGTGCTGTGGATGGCCCGTGGTCGCTGGGTCCTGGGCATCTTCGAGCTCTTCTTGTCGCTGGTGATCGCCTCCTTGGCCGTGGGCGCTCTCTCCAACCCCATCGGCCTGGTCGCCGGACCCGACGGCATGTTGATTCAGGCCCGCGACTTCGGCCTCGCGGTCTCCTCGGGCCTGGTCAACGACGGCGACACCAGCGGCTCTGCCGAGGACATGCGCAAGGACGTCAGCGCCACCTTGGCCGACACGTTCATCCGACAGCCCACGCAGATGATCAACTTCGGCCGCGTGGTCGACGGCACCGACTGCGAGAAGGACTGGGCGGAGGCCGTCAAAGACGGCCCCTACGGCGAGGACGACGACCTCCGTGTCGCCATGGGTGAGTGCGACGACGCGATGAAGACGGTCGCCGACAACCCCAACAGCGCCATGGTCATTTCCGCCGGCGTGCTGTTCCCTGCCGCCTTCATCGTGCTCGTGTTCGCCGCGATCCTCGCCGGCACGGTTCTGGTCGCCGGCATGCAGGCGCTCTACCGGGGCCTCAAGCTCATCGTGGACCTGGTGCTGGGACTGCTGCCCGGGTCTGCACGCGGCAGCCTGTGGATGTCCGTCGCCGACCTCGTCATGGCGCTGGTCACCGTCGTGTTCTCGGTCGTGTTCTTGACCGCGTACTTGCTGCTGATCCAGGCCGTGTTCGTCGACGGTGAGACCGCGCGCATGCAGACGTTCTTCTTCGTCGACATCCTGCTGGTCGTCGGGATCATCGTGTACTGGCGGGGGCGAGCCAAGATCAAGGTGGCCGCCGACCGCCTGGCCCAGGCCCTGGCCACACGGCCCGGCGGCGGCTCCTCCAGCCTCCCGGCCCGAGGGAAGTTCAATCCCACCGAGGTCTACTACAAGGGCCGGATGGCGCTCGCGGGTGCCCAGGTTGTCGGTTCCGGTGCAGCTGCTCTCGGGTCAACTGCCGGGAGTGCCGCCGCTGGGATGGGCCGCGCGGCCGCAAGGCCCGTGCGCGACAGCATGGAACGGATCCGGTGGGCATCGGCGATGGCCAGCCAATGGAACACCACCGACGAGGCCACTCGACCCGCAGCTCCGGCCCAGCTCACCCCCGCCCAGCGAGTTCACCAGCGTCTCGACCAGCCCAAGCCCTCCAAGCGTGGCCAGCTGGTGCGCCTGGGCGCCAGCGCTGCGATGGCCTACGCCAGCGGGGGCACCTCGGCCGTGGTCCAAGCGACCGTGGTGCGCACCGCCGGCACCCAGGCCGCGGCGAGCGTGGCACGCCGAGCCAGCCTCGCCCAGCGTCTCCGGCCTGTCGCGCTGCCCGCGGTCAGCACACCATCGAGCACCCCTGGAGCCGTGTCTCCGTCCGCACCGAGCGGTGGGGGCCGGAGCGGCGCCGTGAACGCGGGCCAACCACGAGCTCGGTCCGCCACGAGTGGACCGTCCCCGGAGTCGCGGGTGCACCGTCCTGCCGCGACGCTGGGCTACGACCGCGTCGAGGCCAACGGAACCGTCGCCCTGGTGCCACGGCGCCCTCAGCAGCCGCCGGCCGCACATACGATTCCGACCACGCCGACCGTCCGCCGCGCTCCTTCGCCGAGCAGCGGTGACGCCAGCCAGCGACTGGCCTCACGCCTTGCCGATCGCCGCAACCGAGCGATCGCTCTCCCTCCGCCCAAGCGCAAGGACTGACCCGTGAAGCGCCTGCTGGTGGTCGCGGTCGCCGTGGTGGCCGTGCTCATGATCATCCCTCTGCTCATGATCATCTTGGTCGTTGGCTCGTCCAGCAGCGTCGCGGCCTGCCAGACATGGGCCGACAACCAGCCCGGGCCCACTACGCCCGACACCGAGCTGACGATCTCCCAGGCCAACCTCAAGGTCTCGATGCCGCTGGAGACCTTCACCTCGGACCTGGACACCGTGGTCGCCACTCAGCCCGACGTCGTGTCCCTCAACGAGGTCGGACGCCGCACCGACGCACAGATCACCCCCGCTGGCTACAGCCTGTGGCGCGACCCGAACCACGGTCCGGACGGCACAGCCGTGCTCTGGCGCACCGACACATGGACCCTGACGGCCTCCGGTCGCGTCATGTTGGTCACCAGCGGACCGCACGAGTCGGACCATGACCGAGCCGCCACCTGGGCCACCCTCCAGCGCACCGACGGGTCGACGATCTCCATGATCTCGGCCCACCACATGATCAACCCCAAGAAGTACGGCCCCAACAAGCCGCTGCGCCGCCAGCTCTACCGTCAGGGCCTGGAGAGGGTCCAGCAACTCGTCCAGGACCTCACCGCGCACGGCCCGGTCTTCCTCGCCGGCGACCTCAACTATCAGTACGCCGACAACAACTCCTGGGGCCCCAAGGCCATGCTCGGAACGGTCGGCATGAAGTCCTCGATGGACGTGCTCGGGCGTACGGTCACCCACGACGACGGCGGCGCCATCGACTACCAGTTCTTCCAGTCCGACAAGGCCGTGCCGACCACCCAGACCACCACCGACCTGAACTCCGACCATCACCTGCTCACCACGACGTACGCCCTGCTCGGGTCGGGGAACCCCACCCCGTCCGGCCCGGTCGAGGGCCTCACCCCCGCCCAGGTAGCCAACGCCGCGGAGGTCTTCGCTACCGGTCAACAGATGGGCATGGGCGAGCGAGGCATCGTGGTCGCCCTGGCGGTCGCATCCCAGGAGTCAGGCTTCAAGGTCTATGCAAACGACGGGCTGGGCAACGACCTCCAACCCGACCAGGTTGGCATCGAAGCCTCACTCGCCCTGCCTCACGATGCAGTCGGCTCCGACCACGGATCCCTGGGCATCATGCAGCAGCAGTGGCCCTGGTGGTCACCAGTCATGGAACAGCTGATGGACCCCGCCGGCGCCTCACGCCTCTTCTACGACGCCCTGCGCAATGTCCCCGGCTGGACCTCGATGGAGGTCACCGAAGCCGCCCAAGCCGTGCAGAAGTCGGCCCACCCCGACGCCTACGCCGACGACGAGGCCCTCGCCCGGCGCCTGTACTCCCACTTCACCACCCAGACGCCAGACCAGACCACGGACCCGATCGAGACGGTCGAGCTCACCCCCGAGGAACAGGAAGCGTGCAGCGAGCTGCTCGGGATCCCGACCATCCTGTCGTGCCCTCCGACCGGTCTCCCGGTGGAGGAAGGTCTGACGCCCGACGCGCTGCTGGTGCTGCGCTGCGTCGACCAGCAGTTCGGACGACACACCTACGGGGGAGTGGGCGATCGCCCCACCAACCCGACCTCAGACCACCCCGCCGGGCGAGCCGTCGACGTGATGATCGAGGACTACGCCAATACCGAAGCGATCGCCGAGGGCGACCAGATCGCCGACTGGGTCCGCGCCAACGCCACCGCCCTGGGCGTCAAGTACGTCATCTGGCGAGCCCAGATCTGGAACCTAGGAGACCCGGACTGGTCGGCGTACTCCCACCCCTCCGGTGCCACCGACGACACCAGCCTGCACATGGACCACGTCCACGTCTCGGTGTTCGGCAACCGCGGGACCGGCTTCCCACCCGGCGGCGGGGGAACGGTCGTCTACCCCGTCCCAGCCTCGATGAAGGACTCCAACCGCGACAACTGGGGCGACTCGGGCAGCAACTGGAACAGCTGGCACACCGGCACCGACTTCTCGGTGCCATGCGGCACCCCGGTGCTGGCCTCTCACTCCGGCACCGTCACCATCGACACCACCCAAACATGGTCAGGGCCCACCCTGGTCAAAGTCGCCGTCGCTCCCGGCCAGCTGACCACCTGGTACGCCCACATGGAATCGGTGAGCGTCCGCGACGGACAAGCCGTCGCCGCGGGCCAACAGATCGGAACGGTCGGCGAGGAAGGCAACAGCACCGGCTGCCACCTCCACTTCGAGGTCCACCTCCAGGGCGGCGACATGTACGGTCCCGACAACACCGACCCCACCCCATGGCTGGCCGCCAACGTCGGCACCACCCTGGGCGGCGGGACCGCCCGAGTCGCCACCTTCAACGTCCTGGGCCACTCCCACACCAAACCCGGCGGAAACCGTCCCGGCTGGCCCGACTCCCGCACCCGCATGCAAGGCACGGTGCAGGCCCTCAACGCCGCCGGCATTGATCTCGCCGGCCTCCAAGAGTTCGAGCCCATCCAGTCCCGGATCTTTCTGGAACTGACCGCCGGCACATGGGACGTCTACCCACGCCCAGGAGCAGCGAACACCGTCAACACCGTCGCCTGGCGTACCGACCGCTGGGAGCTCGTGCGGGCCGAGCGCATCCAGATCCCCTACTTCCACGGCAACGAGCAGGGCATGCCTTACGTCCTGCTACGCGACCTCGCGACCGGCCAAGAGGTGTGGGTCGCGAGCTTCCACAACCCCGCCGACGCTCGCGGGCCAGCCCAGCAATGGCGCGACGAGGCAGAGCGACGACAAGCCGCCCTCGCCAAGCGACTGCACCGCACCGGTGTGCCCGTCATCTTCACGGGCGACATGAACGACCGCGCCGGCTACTACTGCGACACCGTCGAGAACAGCCCACTCGTGGCCGCCAACGGTGGCACCGTCAGCCCGTGCCAGCCACCTCCGAACATGGAGATCGACTGGATCATGGGCAGCCCTGGAGCCGCGTTCACCGGCTACCTCAGCGACCACTCCACCAAGACCAACCGCGTCTCAGACCACCCACTCGTCACCACCACCGCAACCCTCAACTGACCAGTCTTCCCGCAAAGGTCGCAACCGGGGGGGCGCCTGCCGAATAGTGTGCGCGCATTGGTGCCGGGTTATGGGGGAGGACATTTCGTGACAGTGGACCAGCAAACTGAGATTCGCATGTTGCGGTTCCAGTTGAGGAACGAGCGCACGACGTTGAGGGGTGTCTCCAGTCAACTCCTCCTGGTGGATCGCGTCTGGGTGATCGCGGCGGCGCTCGCCGCTTTCCATGATCGCGCGGTGATTGTGGGCGGTCTGTCGGAGGTCAGGACTCCCGGCGGTGAGGTGTACACCGTGCGGGGACCACAAACCGTGCCGCGGCCCAAAGATGTTGGGATCACGAAGCGCTCGCCACTTGTCATTGAGCTAGCGCTGAATGCTGTTCTCCCTCTGGGGCTTACAGGGACCGCTGCCGGATTGCTGGTGTACTTCCTCCGGCACCCAGCTGAACTCGGTGCGTTTGTCCCCAAAGTGTTAAGCGGCTGGCGTCGCAACATGCTTGAGGCCGAGGTCCTCAAGTTTGAACTGGAACTCGCGAAAACGCTGACCCGCGAGGTGGGGGGTGGGCCCAGCCGATCGGGAGGTCGACCAACCCCACGGGAGTTTCGAGGAACGTCTCGGCCAACTCTCGGCGACGACGATTACACAGAAGAAGAGCGGTTGGTTGATGCCATCTTGCGACGCACGGCGGGGCAACTGATCCTCAACGAACCGCAGGTTCTCGATGCAGATGGCATAGAAGAGTTTCGGCCCCCGCCGAGTTGATGTGAGGGACCGAGGCCAGGCTCTCTAGTCAGATGGCGGGCACAGCGTTGTAGCGCCACCCGCAGCCAGGGCATCAGTGACCGACGAGGGCGACTGGATGTTTGCGATCACGTATCCGGGATTGCCGGGGCTTCCCCCGTAGACCGCGGCGCCAGGTGAGTCACACATGGCGAATGGTTCAAGGATCTTGCTGGTGATGGCCTCGAACTCGTCCCACAGGTAGACGATGCCGTACTGGCTTGTTTCCATGGAGCCACCAGCTGAGCAGAGCAGAACTTGATCGGCGTCCACCGCGTCGTAGAGCTCGGTGACGTCGTCGCTAAGGGTCATGTCGAAGTCGGCGTCGCACAGGATCAACTCCAAGTCGGTGATCACGTCGCTGCGCGTCCAGGTGCAGTTCTCGACGCAGGTTTGTCCTGATCCGGCGGAGGGAGTCGGTGCTGGTTGCGCTGGCGTGGTCTGGTCAACGTCGGCTCCACCGATTGCGGTTGATGGGTCGCCGGCTGCCTCGGCGCTGGCGATAGCGGCGGCCGCGTTGAAGGCGTCGCAGTAGGCCGCTCCGTCGAGTTCGGGGTATTCCTCTCGGGTGGGCCGGCCGTGGAGGCAGGCGGTGCCACTGTCTTCTGGGAGGCCGGTTCGAGACATCGCTCCGTAGATCTCTCCATAGGCCGTACCGGCTTCCGTGCCCATCTGGACAGAGCGCTCGTCCGGGCCCACGAGTTCGGACCAGTACGTCGCCACGAGGCCGAGCCCAAGTAGTAGCAGAGCAAGAAGGGTTCCGCGCTTCTGGTTCCGGCGCAGCTTTGCTTCTTCCTCCTCGGAACGTGGGGTCGAGGCCATGGCGGGAGGCTAACTCCGCAGGACGTGGGGCGTCTTAGAACTTCGCGGAACCTGCCTCGAACCGGAAATCGGGTCCGTGTCAGAACCTCTTCGAGAACCATGCCACGGCCCGATTTTAGGAAGGGGCTCAACACCATTGCAAGCGTGGTGGCGGGCAATGGGGGCGGGCAACCTTGCCCGCCCCCATTGCGCCTCACCATGTCGGGCGCCTGGGCCGCGCCCCCATGCCAGGCCCCCCGAGCACGCTGTGGGGGTGGCATCTGGTGGCCTGCCCCCACAGCAAGGACCCCTGACGAACTCGGCGAGCGGGTCAGATTCTCGACCTGGCGATGTCACACATCTGGGCCACCACCACACCTTCACCCAGGTAGAAGGCCCGCGCGGCGGGCGTAGCCGGGGAAGGGAAGTCGTCCGATGGCCGCTGGTGGTACGTCCCCGAGAGGGACACACATCCGAGACGGGCTGAGTCTGATGTGCGCCGGTGTCGGCGGCTGGGGTGCGGCACCACTGATGGGTGAGCCCGGATGGGCGCTACCGGCACTAGCCGCGGGCACTCTCAGCGGAACCGGGGTGGCCGCCGCTGGCCACCGTCGCCAGCGCCGAGCCCAACTCCTCGATCGAGCAAGTGCGGCAGTCGCTCCGCTCCTAGGAGTCAGCAACTCGAAGACCCAAGGTCTGGTCCAGGCCAGCCGTTGGACCAACGGGTGGCCTGGACGTCCCCGTCGCTTGCAGCTCAACTACGGCACCGGCCGGATCAAGCTCACCGACGCCGCGGTCGAGATCGGTGACAAGAGGTGGGCGGGCGAGGTGGCCCGCGCCCTGGGCAGTCGCCTGGAGGGGACATACCAAATCGTCGACAACGATCCCTCGCGTGGCCGGCTCACCTTGAAGCTGCGCACGGTCGTCGACGAGGCGAAGGAGACTCCTGAGACCCCGCAGGTGGTCCGGGCCAAGCGAGTAGTCAACGAGCTGCTCGGCTCCACCGCCACGTTCGACCAGGTCGCCGTCGACGCGGCCGGCGAGGTCCGTCACCTTGCCGTCAAGCACGAAGTCGGGTCGAAGCTTGTCGCCCCCGGCTATCGCCGCCGTGTCGAACGGTCGGTCTCGGTGATGCTGCCCGGCCGGTGGCGCGCGCAGTGGGACATGGAGGGTGACCGGGTCACGTTTGAGGTCCGACCGACCTTGCCCGAGAGCGTGTGGATCCCGGCGCTGCCGTTGCCTGATGAGGATCCGCTGAGCAACTACCGCGCGGTCGAGGTCCCTTACGGCGTCGACGAGGACGGTGAGGTGATGACGTGGCGCCCCGCCGTGAGTCCTCAGTGGTTGCTGACCGGCGGAACGGGTTCAGGCAAGACGTCGACGACGCACGCGATCCTTGCCCGGATCACCCAGTACGGCTGGCCGGTGTGGATCGCGGACGGCAAGGGCGTGGAGTTCCTCGGCTTCCGGGACTGGCCCAACGTCCAGATCGTGGCCTCTCGCATCGAGCAGCAGGTCGCGGTGATTCGCCGGGCCTGGGAACTGATGGAGTACCGCTACCAGCTCGTCGTCGACGGGATGGCCCGCTCGGAGGACTTTGAGCCGCTGATCGTGTTCATCGACGAGTTCACCGACCTCAAGGCCAACCTGCTCACCTGGTACACCGAGATCAAGGTCAAGGGCGACCCGACCAAGCCGCCCACCCTGGGGGAGATCGGCTCGATCGCCCGCAAGGGACGTACCTCCCGAGTCCACATGGTCTTGGCGATGCAGCGCCCCGACGCGGAGATCCTCACCGGTGAGGCCCGAGAGAACTTCGGACAACGCACCTCGATGGGTCCCCTCTCACCGGAGGGAGCCCAGATGATGTGGAACAACCCCGTCACCGGGGTCACCTTGCCCCGGGGCCGCATCGGCCGCGCGATCGGACTCAACAGCGACGGGGTGCCGGTCGAGATGCAGTGCTACCGCGTCCCGGACCCCAAGGACGTCGCACCGGGCGGCGTAGAGCACGAACTCCTGATGTCGCTCCGGCCAGCAGAGTCGCTCCAGGAGCGACTCGTCATCGTGCCGCCCGAGATCGACTGGGGTGTCGACGAGCCGGAGGATCCGACGTTCAACGACTACGCCCGCGCCGACTGGGACACCGCCGCCAACCGTCCCGACCTCGACCCGCTGGCCAACCAGGCCGATGGGACGTCCCCTCGCACTGATGGCCGGTCGCTGTCGTCTCCGATGACCCTGCTCGGCCTCGGTGGGGACCGACCCGCGGTCGAGCGCGGCGCTCAACCGCCGCGCCGGGCCGAACTCGAGCTCGACGGTACGTCCCCGGCCGTCGTCGAGCTCGTCGACGACTTCGAGCTCGACGACGGCTATGCGGCTGTCGTCTCGGTCGCCCCGGCCTCGCTGCGGGTGGGCGACCTGATCTGCGTCGACGCGGAACTCGACGCCTGGGCCGTCGTCGAGGACGAACCCATGGCCGACTTCGACGACGACGAGTTCTTGGTCATCGCCTGGCGTGACGACCAAGACAGCAGCGGTCAACTCAGCGTCCCCACGGACGCGCTGATCCCCGCCCGACGACCGGAAGGAAGCGTGTGACATGAGCGAGAGCAACATGAGCCCCTTCGAGGAGCTGACGATGCTCAGCATCGGCGCCGCGGTGGTCGCGTCGCTGCTCACGGTGGCGACGTGGCACAAGGTGGTGGCCTACCTGGTCGACCAGCAGGTCCTGGTCGCGGCGTCTGAGTCGCCTCTGGTGAGCGTGCCGGCGAGCAAGGGGGCCGGGCTGGACGCGCCGCGGCTGGCTGTTGTGGCCGCGATTGCGCTGTTCGGGGTCGTTCTCCTGGTGAGCGCCGCCCGTCGCCGGAGCGAGGAAGAGCAGGAGCGCCGATGAGGCCGCTCAGCCGTGAGGTCCTGGCCCGGGACGCGGCCGCCCGTCTCGCCGCCTCGTCGATGGAGCCAGGCTTCTGCGCGGGACAGGGCGACCGATGGACAGATCTGGAGACCAGACACCGACTGGCCCGCGCCGGGCAGGCGCGGGCAGTTATCGAGGAAGTGCGCCGGGAGTTCTGTGATGGCTGCCCGGCACTCCAGGGCTGTGCGGACTGGGCGCGAGCCCAGGAGTACACCGGCCTGGCGGCGGGAGCCGCGTACGAGGAGGGCCAGCGGCAGAAGACGACCTGGTCGGTACCCCGTGCCGGTCGGGGAGGTCGACGAGCCAGCTGACACCCTCCTGCGCGCCGGACACGCGCTGGAGCAGCAGGGAAGAACACCGACATGGACTGGGGGCAGTAACGATGTGTCGCGCGAAGGGCGGCCCCGGCGGGGGCCGACGGTGCCACGGATGCATAGGGCCGGAGGGCAAGGCCAAGCACAACGAACGTCGCCGCAACAACCGGACGATCAAGAAGAACGTCATCGCCTGGGCCCGCAGGGAGGGTTACGGGGAGACCGAGATCGCGATGCTCGAACAGGCGCCACCCAAGGTCGCCAAGGAGTGGGCCCGCGATCGGGGTGTCGTGCCAGAGAGGTTCCTCGACGGCATCCCAGATCAGTCCCTCGCCAATGAGCCGATCGGTCCCCCGGAACCGTCGCCGAGGCCACCAGCCCCGGCCGCGCCGCCGGTGTCGCCGCCTCGGCTCGCGCCGGGGGCTCCCGCGGCGCCTGGCCACGGTCACGGTGGTGTTGGTGGCGGCGCAGGAGGAGGTCGTGGAGGGGGCGGCGGACAAGGCGCTGGAATCCGGCAGCCGACCCCGCCTCCAGTTATGCCGGCACGCGAGCAGTCTGGCTGGACGACTGAATCGTGGTGTACCCAAGAGCTAAGAGAGCAGATCAACGTCGCGATGAGCCAGCAGGGTGGCCACCGCGACGAGCGTGCCCTCCTGGACGGCGTCGCCGAGAACGTGGTCACTCTCAAGCGTTCCGACGAGTCCGGGTCCGGTCCCGAAGGGGGCACGAACACCACCCGTCGTATCGAGCTCCACAACGGCGTCACCGGCTACTTCAAGCCCTTCGCCGGCGTGAACGGATTCTTTGCTGCCGGGTTTGGGCAGGACAGCGCGCAGCAATCCCTGCATGAGGTCGCGGCGTGGCAGCTGGCGCGCGAAATGGGACCGCCTTGGTCCGAAGTGGTGCCGCCGGTGGTCGTACGCGAGATCAACGGCGAGCTCGGCAGTTTCGCCCTGGCCCGTCCTGGCAAGGACATGGTGATGGCCCCCTGGAGCACGGGGGAGTGGCGCGAGAGTGCCTTCTTCGACAGCTTGATCGGTCAGCAAGACAGGCACCCCGGCAACTACTTGGTCTCGGGGGATCGGATTGCGCTGATCGACCACGGCTACACCTTCGCCCGCCCCGGCGACTACAAGAACTACAGCTGGCTGGCCCTGCATCGTCGCGACAGTGACCCCGCGCTCAGCTATGACGAGCGCCAGGTCCTGCAACGCCTGGTCTCCTCGCCGTCGCTGATGGGATTGAAGGAGGTGCTCCAACCAGCGCGTGCTCAAGCGCTCAAGGCGCGGGCCGAGCGGATGCTGGCCACAGGCAGGATCACGACCGACTTCTGAAATGCAAGGCGAACTTGTAAACTTGTGGTAGGGATAGCCGAACACGTCCCACTTCCCGTGCCACCAGCTGGAGAGGAGGAACTCCGATGATTGAGGTCGAACTGCAACGAGTCCCCGAGGAGGGGCGCGAGTACGAGGTCGCGGCCACCTTGCGCGTCGACGACGCCGGCGACGTGGAGCTGCACGACCCCGAGGGCCTGATGCCCACCGCCCTCCACGTCCTGGTGGCCGAACCGGGTGGACTGCGCAAGGTCACCTTCGAGGAAGACCCGGCGACCTGGGCGCGTAACCTCGACTCGCTCCTGCGCACCGGCTACCTGGTGCCGGTCATCACGCACGACGACAGCCCCCGAGAAAGCACTGAGGTCTGATGGGTCGAGAGATCACCCGCGACGAAGCGGCCGAGATCGCCGGCGTGCGTCCGGACACCTTCTCGGGGTACGTCGCTCGCGAGCAGGCACCCGGTCCGGTGCGGCACATAGGCCGTACGCCACTGTGGGACGAGGCCAAGGTCCAGGCCTGGGCGAATGCTCGACCGGGCCGAGGGGCTCGTGATACCGCTCGCGCCCTGCGGCGCTCCAAAGAGCGTGAGCAGCGGGCCGCCGAGACCTCAGATCCCGGCGAGTCCGACTAGGACCCCCTTCTTCCTCTCTCTGATTGAGACCCCCTGCCGTGCTGCAACGGCAGGGGGTCTCGTCATTTCGGCGGCGCGCGATGTCACACATCGGCTCTCTGGGCGCACCTTCCCCGGGTGAGGAAAGCGCACATTCGCTGCGCTCGAACTTTGCAGGGTCAAACTGTTGACTTCACAAGGTCACCTTGTAACGTATTGGTTATCGAACTGCCGCACCCATCCACCTCGGAGGAGAAGGTCCCCATGGCCCGAAGCAACGGTGTTGACACGCATGACGAAGCGAGACCCGTTCACCCGGCGTCTGCGCCGTCGCCCCGCGCGCTGCCTGACTCGGCCGCGGGATGCGAGCGCCAGCTGTGGGGGTCGCCCTCCGGGTTGCGGTGCATCCGCGAGGCCGCCCACGTGGGTGGCCACGTCTACCACGACCCGCATGGGTCCGACGTCGACGACCGTCACGTCGACCTCGGCCATGGCTGAACGAAGGAGACACCGACATGCTTGACGAGCCCAGCATCACCACCTCGATCGTCGACCAGGTGATTCTCATCGCGGGCGACGAGGACGCCGCCTGGATGAACGACTCCCTGTGCGCCCAGACCGATCCCGAGGCGTTTTTTCCGGACAAGGGCGGCTCCCCCCGAGCAGCCAAGGCGGTGTGTGCGGCCTGCCCAGTCCGTCAGGTTTGCCTGGACTACGCCCTAGAGGTCCGAGAGCCCTCAGGGATCTGGGGAGGACTCACCGCCCGCGAGCGCCGCAAGCTCCTCA
Organism: Actinomycetes bacterium; assembly: GCA_023460975.1. Classification (GTDB taxonomy): domain Bacteria; phylum Actinomycetota; class Actinomycetes; order Propionibacteriales; family Nocardioidaceae; genus Nocardioides. Next base: position 5,908 of record JAEWOG010000081.1, on the reverse strand, counting down.
AGGACCAGGGCGTCCAGGTTGACGGTGACCAGGACGCTGGCGCGCCCAGCCGAGTCACCACCGCGACGAACGGAACGGCGGCATGAGCGAGCGCATCAACGTCATCGAGTCTCCCGAGTTCGCCCGGACGAGGGTCAGGCTCGCAGCCGATCCCATCGTTCAGGCGATGGCTTGCGAACTGATCGCGGACCTCGGCCTGAGCGCAGCTCTGGAAATGACTGGTGCCGAGACAGGCCGCATCCCGTTGGGGTTCATGACCTCCGCGCTTGCCGAGTACAACCGCCGCGGCGGCACCTGCAGTGGTCATATCGGCGGTGTTGCCGAGGGGATGGTGAAGGTCCTTGTGGCCATCCAGGAAGCCCAGGCCAGCCACACCCAAGCCTCCCGACCGCAGTCGGAGCAGCCTCGCTGCCCCGACTGCCGGGTGCCGGTGCTCGACCACCAGGAGTACTTCGGGGTCCACCTCGCAGATTGCGGGTACTGGGATGACCGGTGCCGTCGCTGTCACAAGCTGATCCCCGCCGGGACGGCGATGCCCCATCGCTCCGATCTGTGCAGATCATGCGGCGAGGAGCGTGCGGTGGCCGCGGCGTTCGAGCAAGGCCCACGGCCATGAGCACCCCCGCCCCAGCGCACCCGTGGCTGGCCCACACGCCCGACGCGGCCGCGGACGCCTTGACCGCCACAGTCCTGGAGATCCTCTCCGCCGCGACCTGGCCGGACGGATCGACCCTCATCGACGTCGACCCCGCCGTCCTCCAGCGCACGGTCGCACCCCAGATCAACACCGCGGCCCGCGTCCTCGCTGCGGCCGCCATCCTCCATGGAGGCCTTCGATGAACACCACGAGCACCGCCTGTGTCTTCCTGGAATGTGAATCCTGCGGTGATGACGCCGAGGTCCGCGTCGCCTACCCCGACACGACGTTCCTCCTGTGCTTGCGATGCGTACCGGCGGAACTCCGCGCCGTCGCTGAGCCGCTTCCCGGCCTCGAAGGCCTGGTCGAGGACCTGGTGGGGATTCTCGACGAGATCCACCCCGCCAGTTCCGCCGCCCACGCAGCAGGGAGGGTGTGATGGCGCTGCTCGCTCGAACCATGTCGATAGCGCCGAGCATCGGGTTCAACCTCGCGCTGATCGTGCTTTGGCTGGTGGCCTCGCCGGTTCTCTGGGACCTTCTTGTGGTCGTTGCCGATGAGCCGGGCGGCGCCCGCTGGTTGTTCGTCAACGGGGTGCTCTTCTGGCTGGCAGTCCGCTCCGTCGTTCGCGTCCGAAGGATGTGGCGCACGGCCTCCTTCGTCACCAACTCGTCGCCGCGCGCAGCTGGTCAGCGACCTCGGGGTGATCGAGGAGGCAACGTCTCCTTGGAACAGAGAGCTCGACACGAGGCTGCCCACGCCACCGCCGCCCACGGGTTAGGCGCCGAGGACGTGGCCGCTGACGTCATCGCTGATGCTCGCCGAGGAACTGGGGGGCAGTGCACCTATCGGCTGCCGAGCTCTCTCGGGTCGCCGGCGGATCTGGCCTGGCTCCGGCTGATCATCAGCATGGCTGGCCACCACGCTGATCTCGAAGGCGGCTTTCACAACGAAGGCTCGATGAGCGACCTCCAGGCTGCGCTCCTGGAGGCAGCCGCAGTGATCTCCACCGGCACACGTCCTTCGGGCATCGAGTGTCCGCTCACCACAGATGCCCTGCTCGCCGTCGCGCGCGAGCGTGTGGCCCGACTCCTCGCCGATCACGCGGGCTTCTACGACTCCGTCACTGCTCGCCTCCTGCACCAACCCCACAAGGTTCTGCACGTCTCACACCTCACCCAGTTCTCGCCCCTCAAATCGAAGTGAACGGAGACCTCGCCATGGAAGACGCCACCGTCACGGTGCACGACTTGGACGAACTGGCCGAGCAGCTGATCACTGAGCTCAACCGTCTCGGTGTGCCGGCGGATCGCTACATCACGGGCCCAGGCAGTGAAGGTGTGAACGTGTGGGCTCCCGACAGGGCGGTCGTCAACGCCGACCCCAACATCAACCGGTACCCGCAGGCTTCGGTCCTCTTCTCGGGCTCGGGCCAGTTCCACGAGATCTCCTGGGGACCGCGCTGGGAACACACCGTGCCTCTGAGCACCCCGCTGGTCGAACTGGCCGCGGCGGTGTTCGACACCCTCCCTGTGGCCGTACGCGAAGCGGCGGGGGCGGACCGGTGAAGCATCGAGTGGTCGTGCTGGCTCTCTTGGCTGGAGTCTTGGTGTTGGGCCGGCTGGGGCCGGCGGACCTGCTGGACGGGTTGCTCGCGGGACCCGAGAGCAGCTCCACAACTGGTGCGACGGAGGGGACATACCGTCCCTCGAAGCTGGGAGATCTCCAGCAGCTCCTCGACCAGGTGCAGGTCGTGCCCACCCGGCCTGACATCGCGGGGTACGACCTGGAGTGCGGACTCGCCCGCGCATGCAGCTTTGGCCCCGACTGGAGCGATGACACCTCGGCGGCGCTGAGCCACAACGGCTGTGACACCCGCAACGACATGTTGGCCCGCTCGATGACGCGCTTGGTGTTTCGAGCGGACACCAACGACTGCGTCGTGATCGCTGGGCTGCTGCACGACCCGTACACCGGCGAGCAGATCGAGTTCCGCAAGGAAGACGCTTGGGAAGTCGGGATCGACCACCTGGTCCCACGCGCCCGCGCCTGGGACCTCGGCGCGTGGCGATGGACGGCAGAGAAGCGGGCGGCCTTCTCCAACGACCCGGCCAACCTGGTGGCGGTCAGCGGCCGCGCGAACTCCAGCAAGTCAGATCGCGGTCCGGGGGAGTGGCTGCCCATCAACGCCAGCTACCGGTGCACCTACATCGCCAGGTATCTCGCGGTCTCGATCGCCTACGAGCTTCCCATCACGCGCACTGATCACCGCGCCGCTCGACTCCTAGCAGCCCAGTGCACCCCAAGGGCCGCCACATCCGGGGCCGCTGAGTTCGTTCAGTCTGAGCCGTCTCGCCGCCGCAGATAGAGGTCGATGGATCCTGCACGAGGCGGGCGCAGCTTGGGCTCGTTCGCGAAGCGGTGCGCCATGACTTGGCGCGCGTGGTGAAACGCTGTGTCGATACGAGCGATCTCGTACTCGCCTGCGAACTCACGGCGTCGCTCGATCTTGTACGTGAGTTCTCCGAGCACCTGAACGAGACGAACGAAGACTTCCTCGTCGTCTTCGCCGTGCTTGTAGGTGTAGGCAAGTAGGCCGGCATCCTGCGCCGCCTGTGAAAATTCGTCATACCGCTCAAGTAGGACCGGGCGGATCTCCCGCCAAGGAGTCGTCTTCCTAGTGAAGCCCGAGGCGGCGATGATCGCGTCCTTGACGGCGGAGGCGGTTCTGAGTAGATCGCGATACGCGTCGAAGCGCCTCTGTCGGAGCCATCGAGCGTGCTCTCGTCGGTCGATTCGGCGCTGGCTCAGGTAGGTGAAGAGTGCTGTGAGAACGGCACCCGCGGCAGTGGGTAACACTGCGAGGAGTACCAAGGCAACTGTTGACACGGTGTTGTTGTCGTCCACGCTTTGCCGCCGGCCCTAGTCGAATACACGGTCGGTAGACGATACGTCGGGAGTCTGCTTGCTCCCGGGTCGACCAGGACTCGAGTAGGGGACATACCGTCACGTGCACGGTTCCAGTAGAGAGCTGGGTATCCACGTGTCGACGACGGCGACCTGGTCAACGAGTTGGACCGAGTAGACGACACGCCCCTCCCACTCGTTCGCGATCCGCCGCCACTCCACCAGCAACGCCGCGGTACGTCCTCCTCCGGTCGAAATCGGAGCTGCATAGACCCAGCAGTGCTTGCCCTGTACCGAGACGGCGTCTCCAGGGTTGCTGTGCTCGGCGCGCACACCCGCGGACCGCGCCCTGGTCAGGGCCGTCCGGTCGGCCAGCGTCGGGCCTGAGCGCCGGGACATACCACCCTTCACGGGCCTGATCATTCCACTAAATCGAACACATGTTCTATTGCGAGCGCGCACCCTTGTCCCTTGAACATTACAAGGTCACCTTGTAAGGTACGGGGAACACGCCCAACACCGGGACCAGAAAAGGATGGGGGAGCGAACATGACGAACGGGACCACGATCACCACCGATGAGGTGGAAGCCGCGGAGACGTGGCTCGACAGAGCCCTAGACGCGGCTCGGCGCGCTGACGAGCGGCTGGTGGTCGCTGCTCTCCGGCTCCTGTGCCTGCGGGCGCGAGAGGAGCATCCAGAGGCCTCGGACGTCGAACTGGAGTGGAGTGACCAAGGCGACTTTCTGCACGTATACGGCCTGACGGGATCCGGGGGCGGCGCGATCGAGTGGGATGACTATGACGGGCTGGCGTGGAACTTCGAGGGCCACAGTGAGCGGTACTGGGCTCCCTTCATGACCAACAAGCCGGATGGCTCGCGCCTCTACCTCGACATCGCGGCCACGATCGCCGCGACGGGCCCGGATGTGGCAGCCGACATCGTTAGTCGCGTGGAGCAGGTGATTGCTCGAAGCGAAGAGCTTGATGAGGCTTGGGCGGCCGCGACGGTGAAGGAGGGCGACCCCGAGGCCAAGGTCTGGCAGGCCGATGACGATGCCCGCCGAGAACTCGCGTACGACGCCGTCGAGGTCCTCCGCGAGGTCCGTGCGGCCATGACGCCCACCAAGGCGTGATCCCCCGTGACGAGTGCACCCAACCCTCGCCCCGTCATCGAGCACGGCGCCACCGGAACCTTGGTCGTGGGCACCTCCCGCGACGACGTCGACCTCATCGCAGCCCTCAAGGGCCAGGGCTTCCGATGGTCTCGTCGACTCGACGCCTGGTACCTACCGCGGCCCTGGTCCCTGGCGACCAGGGAACAGCGCGTCGCCGCCCTCCAAGCCGCCGCCCCGGGGGCTTTCGTGGTCGAGCGGTCAGCAACCCCACGTCAACCCGCAACTGAACGAGCGGCCGAGCGCCAAGTCCGAGCAGCCGCGCGGGCCGCTCGGCTCGACGCCAGGGCCTCCGCCGCGCAAGAGCGCGCTGAGGCAGCCGAACAGGCTGCCCACGACCTGGCCGACCGCATCCCCATGGGCCAGCCCATCCTCCTCGGACACCACAGCCAACGCCGCCACCAGCGCGACCTCGACCGCATCCACCATGGGCTGAGGAAGGCCCTCTCGGAGCAGGCCAAGGCCAGCGACAACCGCGAGGCCGCAGCACGAGCCCGAGCCGCGGCCCAGGGAGTCGAGACCATCGTCACGATTGGCAACCGCATCGAGCGGATTGAAGCCGAGATCCGCCGAACCCAGCGGCACCTGGCAGCGGCGGAGGGGACATACCGCGGCCGGCTCCAGGTGCAGCTCGAAGAGCTCGCCGACGAGCTCACGTACCACCAGGCAAAGCTTGCGGCGGCGGGGGACGTCCCCTACAGCCGAGAGAACGTCAAGGCCGGTGACTTCGTCCGAGTCCGAGGCACTTGGTACCCAGTCACCCGGGCCAACGCCAAGACCGTCACGCTTCCCAGCGCACTGGTCCCGGCGACGAGCCGAACCACCAACACCACGCCCTGGCGAGAGGTCACCGACCATCTCGCCCGCTCCCACGCCACCCGCGAGCAGATCCTGGCCATGGCTCGATCCATCAGCCCCGCCTTCCCGGGTCTGCGAGAGCGGCTCGAACGCACGGCAGGAGAAGACCAGTGAGTGCACAGGACAACATCGAGACCATCAACCAGATCCTCGACAACCACAGCCTCATCCAGACCGGCCCGAGCACCTGGGGATGCACCGAGTGCGACTGGATCACCCAAGGGTGGTGGGGCGAGGCCACACCACGTTTCGGTGACCACCTCATGACCCAGATCATGGCCGCGCTCCTGCCGGTCCAGACCCCGCGCACGGGCTGAGCGGGGTCCGCGGAGC
>JAEWOG010000080.1 GCA_023460975.1 Actinomycetes bacterium | reverse complement strand
CCCCACGAACGAGAGCTCGAAGGCGACCGCGGAGAGCGCGCCGAGCCGCAGCAAGGTGGGGTAGCGGTCCACGCGAAAGAGCGGCGTGAGCTCCGGCATCTGGAGCCACTTCGCGTACATCTGGTTCCGCAGGTTGTCGCTCCAGATCCACTCCCAGCCGCTCTCGAGCAGCTTGTGCAGCCCGGGGAAGAAGAAGATGAGCGCGATCAGCAGCCACGCCGCGCGGATCGGCACGCCGTACGCGAGCGAACGCTCGGTGCTCGGCGGCCTCCCTCGCCAGCGCGCGATGCGCGCGTCGATCGACAGCGCGTCGCCGCACGGGCTCGCGGCGAGCAGCATCGCGAACCAAACGAGGTGGTGATAGTGGAAGACCGATCCGGCGAACTGCGGGATCGCGAGCAGCCAGAGCGAGCCGAGCGCCACCACCGTCCACGCCACGCGGGTGGCGAGCCCGACGACGCCGAGCACCGTCGCGACCACCACGATCCAGTAGAGCGGCCGCGCCACCTCGACGCCCATCGGCACGACCCCGAGCGCCCACTCGAGCCCGACCGGCGGCGTGCGCATGCGATCGCTCATCGCCGCCCAGTGCAAAGCGCTGCGCAGGTCGGGCAGCAGCAGCAGCACCACGCCGACCACCACGCGGAAGATCGCGAGGTTCACCGGCGAGTCCAGCGCCCAGCGACGGAGCCGCTCCTTCATGCGAGGGCCCGCGGTCGCATCGCGATCCACACCAGCGCGCCCGGCACGAGCCACAGCCCGACACCGACCACTCCGAAGACAAGCGTGGCCGACCAGGGATCGCGCGTGAGCGGCAGCAAGGCCAGCGCGGCGACGAGCACCATCGCGACGCACGCGAGCAAGACGGGCGAGCGCTCCGGCCCGTGCCGGCTCGCGTGCCGCCCGGCGAGGAAGCCGAAGGTGAGCGCGCCCGCGTCGAGCAGGAGCGGCGGCATCCACAGGTAGCGGCCCATGTCCTCCTGCGGTACCGCGTGCGCGTCGTGGAGATAGAGGCTGCTCCACAAGAAGAAGAACGCGAACGCGGGCGAGCTCGCGACGACCAGCGCCGCCGCGCGGAGGACGGCGCGGTGCTTCGTCATCGCGAGCAGGCTCGGCCGCGGCGCGCTCGCCTCGGGCGGCGCGTCGAGCAAGCTCCGCACGCCGTGCGGCGCGGTGACCGCGAGCCAGAGCGGCACCCACGCGAGACCGATCAGCGCGACCCCGGCGAACGCCCAGCGCCAGCTCCCGAGCCACGCCGCGAGCGCCGTCGCGAGCACCGGCGCCAGCATCGCGCCGAGCGAGGTCCCCGTGTAGAGCATCCCGAGCCCGCGCGGCCGCTGCGCGGGCGGCAGGACGCGCGAGATGGCCGCGGTCGCGCCGGGGAACGACGGCGCCTCGGTCACGCCGAGCGCGAAGCGCATCACGAACAAGATCGGCACCGACATCGCGAGCCCGTGCGACGCCGAGACCAGCGACCAGACGAGCACCGCGACGACCAGCCCGCGCCGCACGCCGAGCCGCTCGAGCAGCCGCCCCGCGATCGGCGTCGCGAACAGATACGCATACGAGAACGCGGCGGCGATCCACCCGTACGCCTCGCTGCTGATCTCGAGGTCCTCGCGCACCGACGGCGCGAGCACCCCGAGCACCTGCCGGTCGAGGTAGCTGACCGCCATCGTCGCCGTCGCGACCACGGTGATCGCCCAGCCACGACCGAGGCTCGGCGCCGAAGCCATGGCCGCCAGTCAAGACACGACCGAAGACCACCGTCAACGCCGGCGGTCCTCGGTCGTGCATCGCTGCGGTCACTCCACGCAGCGCTCAGGGCGCCGGCAGCACGCGCACGCCGTAACCCGCCTGCTGCGCGGCCATCACGCCGTAGGCGATCTCGTCTCCTCCGAGGCCGTCGACGTCGCCGAGCGCGACGCTCCGCACGCTCGCTCCGCCGGGCGGAACCACGCGAGAAGTCGCCGACGCCGAGCTCGTCGTCGCGAACCTGGAACGTCATGAGCTCGAGCCGCGAGGCGCCGCCGCCCGACACGCCCACCGCGAGGGTTGGATAGCCTCTCGATCTGTCGATCGCCCCGATCGCGAGCGACGCGATGGACTCACCCTGCCAGTCGAAGCCTCCTCCGAGCGTCGTCGTGTACCCCGCGGCCTCGTCGATGACGCCCCAGCGCGGGTCGTGGGCCACGAGGACGTCCCGGCCGAAGACGATCTCCGCCACGCCGTCGCGGTCAACGTCTCCCACCGCGACGTGCCGGACGATGCCGGTCATCCACCCGCTGCCGATCGCGCGCGACTCGAGCGCTCCGTGGAGCTGATACACGTAGAGGCGCGCCCCGGACTGCGCGTCCCGCGAGACGACGAGCTCGTCCAAGCCGTCGCCGTCCACGTCGCCGAAGGCCGCGTCGCTCGCGCGCACACCGGCCGCCCACCCCGAGCCGGAGCTGTGCCTGAGCTCCATGGGGTGCTCGTTCACGAACCCGCCGCCGGCCGCGTAGCGGTAGACGTACCAGCGAGCGCCCGAGACCGCGTCGCGCGTGACCGCCAGCTCCTCTTGGCCGTCTCCGTCCACGTCTCCGAAGGCGACGTGGGTCGCGCTGATCGGCGCGGGCCAGGCCGATCCGCCGAGGGCGGGATCGCCTGGAGGCCGAGGGGATAGTCGTCGTAGTCGTTGCAGCTGTTGCCCAGGTGCGCGCAGACCTCATCGCCCGGCCAGCTCGCGAAGGTCGGCGTACTGAACCCCGGCGCGTTCACGTTCGGCCGCTGCCCGTCGACGTAGAGCACGGCGTAGGGGTTGGCGGGGACGTAGCGGACCCGCACGCCGGAGGGAAACTCGTAGTCGTTCAAGGCGGCGTAGCGCTGCACGAGCTGGCCGCCCGCCGACTGCCCCGCGAAGATGATCTCTTGCAGGTCCGGCATCCGGGACAGCGCCAGGTCGAGCAGCCGCTCGAGCAGCTCGAAGGAGCTCCGCGCGAAGGGCGCGCCCGGAAGCGACGAGAGCCCACCGATCGCCCAGTCGTGCTCCGGGCCACCCGATCCCCACTGGAAGAGCCCCTCGAGATCCGCCTCGCGGTGCGTCAACGCTCGTGCGCGTCCGGTCCCGCCCGCGAGGTCAGCGCGATCGGCCTCGCCTCGGGTGCGGCCAAGATCGGATCATCCCGCATCCCCGTCCCGAACGCCGAGGGGGCGCGGCTGGCGCACCAGATTTCGTGCGCATCGCCGGTCGACCAGCACAGCGTCTCCCCGCCGAGCGCGAGGGCCCGCACATCCGTCGCCGGCGACGCAGCGGTGCTCAGCGCTCTCAGATGAGGAGCACCCCAGCACGCCAGCGCGCCATCGGCGGTGATGACGCAGCAGCCGTCGCCCGCGCAGTCGATCGCGCTGGCCTTCGCGCGCAAGGGGACCGGGAGCGGTAGGCCACCGCGTGTGCAGGACACGGCGCGGTCGTCGTCGATGACGCAGACCACCTCGTTCGTCACCACCACCTCGCGCGCGCGAGCGAGGCCCTCGGCGCGCGTCGCGGTCAGCGCGTCGGCGCCTCGTCGCCCGGCCGGCGCGCCCCAGAGCCAGACCGCACCGTCCGGATCCACACATGCGCCGGCGTCGAGACGCGCACAGCGGAGCTCGTGACCGGTCTCCGTCATGACGAGGCGGGGCCCGCAGATCGCGGCTCCCCCGAGCGACGACGGGAGGCCCCAGCACTCGACGCGCCCGTCATCCAGCAGCGCGCAGGTCAACCCGCCGTCAATCGCGATGTCCGTGGCCGGCGCGAGGAGGCGCACCGGGTGATCGACCTCGTACCGCACCCAACAGGTCTCGAACCCGAGCAACCCATCGCCGCCCTCGCGCCCGGAGCAGTGGACGGCTCCGTCTTCGTGGAGAACACAGATGTGTCTCGAGCCGGCGGCGACGGCCCGCGGCGCGTCATGGACGGCGATGCGAGTCACCGGAGAGCGCTCCCACTGACGCGTGACATCGACGCTTGGAAACCTGGGGAGATCCCAGGTGCTCCCCCAGCAGAAGAGCTCGTCGGCATACGCCGCACACTGGACGAGCCAACCCACGACGATGCTGCGGTGGTGAGCGAGCTGCGGGGGAAGCGGAGCCGGCGATGACGCCGCATGCGATGCGGTCTCCTGAGCGACCGGCGCCGGATCGTCCGGCCCGCACGCGAAGAGCACCACCGCCGCGACCACGAGCCTAACGGCCACGCGACGAAGTCCACTCCGAGTCGTCCGGGATGCGGTCGTAATAGACGTGACTCGGATCGGGGCGAGGCGGGGTCGCGCAACCGAACGTCGGCGCCTCGACCCACATGCCGACACCACGCTGATCCGTGGTGCTCGCGAGGTTCCCGCGGAGCCCCCGGACGCGCACCCGCCAGACCGCATGCAGCTCGTCGAGCAGACGCTGCCCCAGCCCCCCGTACCCGGTGCTGCACGTCAGCAGATCGACCCGCCCGATCCGTTCCCTCCGCAGCGCCTCGCCGATCCGGACCACTGTGTTCTGCTCCCCGGTGAGATCGGCAGCGGGTCGGCTGCGGATCTGCAAGAGCATCTCGAGGGTGACCCGGAGATGCCGGCTCGGTGCGAGGTCCACCCACGCGGTGGCGCTCACAGTGGCCGCATCTCCATGACCCACCAGAATGCCGATGGCGTTCCGCGGTCCCGCCCAACGCGCCGCCTCGCGATAGCCCTCGAGCGTGCTCGCGAGCATCTCCTCACCGGCCGGAGCCGGGTGGATCCGCACCAGCAAGACCTCCTGGCTGCGGTCCGCTCGGGTGGGCCCGTCGTCCGGCGTGAGCCGGCCGTCGCTCGCATCGAGCTGCTCCGCCCAGGCACGGTTCTGCCGGAGCAGTCCGGCATCCGCGTCGTCGGCCCGGGCATGCTGCGGAATGAAGCTCCCGTGCGCAGTGAGGATCACGTAGCGGCGTGACATTCGGCTCCCTCCCTTGTGCAGGCTGCCATCGACCGGTCGCCGCTCGATGGTGCACCGCACGACGACAAGGCGGTGGGCATTAGAGCGGAGATCGACGCGCCAGACAACTCATCGTTCGCGACGGATCGCTCGTGACATGGCGAGCTATTCCGCGCTCGATCGCGTCGCATTCGCCTCTGGCGCCGCCGTCTCGAGCGGACGCTCGCCCGACGCGCGGCGCGCGCCTACGCTCCCGGACATGCGCGCCCCGGTGGACCCACAGAGGCTGCGACGCTTCATGCGAGAGCTCGGCTGGCGCGCGCGCGGCCCCGGGCGGATCTATCTCACCGGCGGCGCCACCGCGCTCCTCGTCGACGCGTTCCGGCGGCGGGTGCGGGGGTTCCTCGGAGCGAGCGATCAGTGAGGACGCGCTGCGAGGCTTGCCGGGCGAGCCCCTCATGCGCCGCGGGCTCGCCGACGCGCGCGAGGGGGCGTGGACGCCCGAGGCGCTCTTGGTCGCGATCGCGCCCACGCGCCTGCGCGAGCTCGGCCTCGAGGCCCTCGAGTCCCGCCGCCGGCGAGAAAGCGCGGCTTCCTCGCCGGCGTGATAGAGCTCCCTCGTGCTCGCTCGGATCGGGGCCCTCGGAGACATCCACGCGGAGGACGAGTCGCTCGTCGCGGCGCTGAGCTTTCTACGGAGCCAGCGGCTCGACGCCATCGTCGCGACCGGCGACATCACCGACGGGCTCGGCGACGCCGACCGCTGCTGCGCGCTCCTGCAGGATCACGGCGTGCTGGCCGTGCGGGGCAACCACGACCGCTGGTTCCTCGAAGGCTCGATGCGCGGCCTCGACGTCATCACCAGAGATCTCAGCGAGCCGAATCGAGGCTGGCTGGCCTCGCTCCCGGCCGCCCGCCGCTTCGAGACGCCGCTCGGCCCGCTCCTGCTCTGTCACGGCATCGGCGAGGACGACATGTCGGTGCTCAAGAGCCACACCGATGCGTACACGCTGCGCTGGCTCACCGCGCTCACCGAGCTCCAGCGCGATCCCGACGTCGCGCTGATGCTCGCCGGGCACACCCACGAGCGGATGGTGCGCAAGCTCGAGGGGCTCACCGCGATCAACGCCGGCACCCTCCACCGAGACGGCGCTCAGGGCTTCCTCGTCGTCGACCTCGAGGCCCGCGCGGTCCTCGCCCACGACCTCCGCGACGACGCCGTCCACCCCGCCGAGCGCTACCCCCTCTGACGCCGGCACCGCCCGCGCCGAGGCGCGCAGGCGGTGCCACATCGTCGCTACGACTCGAGATCCTCGTCGTCCTCTCCGTCGTCCTCGTCCTCCTCCACCACGCCCCGCGGGCGGCCGCCGGGCTGATGCGGGGTGAAGCCGTAGTCGCGCAGATCGTCATCCTGCTTGCGGTCGGGCAGGTTCGCGTGGAGGTGGTTGCGCACGGCGGTGATCACCTTTCGCGCCTCGTCGAGCGTCTCGCCCTTGACGGTGAACGCCTTCGAGAGCGCCGCGCGGCTGCCGAGGC
>JAEWOG010000079.1 GCA_023460975.1 Actinomycetes bacterium | reverse complement strand
AACGCTCCGGAATGGATCCCGGGTCTTCCTTCGGTCGCCCGGGATGACGCGCATTTATCAGAACTAAGGCCTGACGCTCGAAAGGAGGGCGGCATGGGACATTTCCTGATCCGCCGGCTCGCGGGCGCCTTTCTCGTGCTCGTCCTGGTCTCGCTGCTGTCCTTCGCGCTGATCTGGCTGGTGCCGGGCGATCCGGCGGCAGCCTTCCTCGACGCCTCGGCGACGCCGGAACAGGTCGCCAAGCTGCGCAGTGCGCTCGGGCTCGATCTCTCGCTGCCGCAGCAGATGCTCGGCTGGTACGGGCGCATCCTCAGCGGCGATCTCGGCCAGTCGATCCTGCTCAACCGCTCGGTGACGGCGGCCCTGATCGAGCGGCTGCCGGTCACGCTTTCGCTGGCGGCGCTGGCGCTGGCCTTTGCCGTCTTCTTCGGCGTCGCAGCCGGCATCATCGCGGCCGTCAATCACAATCGCTGGCCCGATCAGGCGGTGATGACCACGGCCTTGCTTGGGCTTTCGGTGCCGGATTTCTGGCTCGGCCTCGTCATGGTGCTGGTCCTCGCGGTGTCGCTTGGCTGGCTGCCGAGCGGCGGCTTCACGCCCTTCCTGCAATCGCCCACGGAATGGCTGCGCGGTATGATCTTGCCGGCGCTGACGCTCGGGCTGGTGCAGGTCGGCTTCATCGCCCGCATGGCGCGCGCCTCGATGCTGGACACGCTCGGCCAGGACTATGTCCGCACTGCCGACGCCAAGGGGCTGGCCAAGCTCCATGTCGTCCTGCGCCATGCGCTGCCCAACGCGATGATCCCGATCCTAACCGTGATCGGCATCGTCTCCGGCGCGCTGCTCGGCGGCGCGGTGATCGTCGAGCAGGTCTTTTCGATCCCCGGCATCGGTCGCCTGATCGTCGGCGCCATCGCTTCGCGCGATTTCCCGGTGCTGCAGGGCGGCTTGCTCTTCCTCGCCGTCGTCTATCTCGCGATCAATCTCGTGGTCGACATCCTCTACGCCGTGGTCGATCCGCGGGTGAGGCTGGCCTGATGCAGGGCACGCCACTCGTCGGCCGCGCCCTCTGGGGGCGCCTCTTTCGCAACCGCTCGTTCGTGATCGGGGCGGTGCTCGTGCTCGTCATGGTCGCGGTCGCGCTTGCCGCCGATTGGCTCACGCCTTTCGATCCGCTCAAGAGCAATGTCCGCGCCCGGCTCGCGGCGCCCAGCGCCGTGCACTGGTTCGGCACCGACCATTTTGGCCGCGACATCCTCTCGCGCGTCATGATCGGCGCCCGCATCTCGCTCGCCATCGGCGCCTTCACGGTGGTGCTGGCCGGCATCGCCGGCACGCTGAGCGGCGCCATCGCCGGCTATTTCCATCATCTCGACCAGCCGATCATGCGGATCATGGATGCGCTGATGGCGTTCCCGTCGATCGTGCTCGCCATGGTCGTCTCGGCGGTTCTCGGGGCATCGCTGACCAATGTCGTGATCGCGCTCGCCATTGCGACGACACCGCATACGGCTCGCATCGTGCGTGCCTCGGTGCTGCTCGAGAAGGAGCAGGAATACATCGCTGCCGCCCGCTCGATCGGGGTCGGCGAATGGACCATCCTGTTCAAGCATGTGCTGCGCAACGTCGCCGGCCCGCTGATCGTACGACTGACCTATGTTTTCGCCATCGCGGTCCTGGCTGAAGCCGCGCTCTCCTTCGTCGGCGCCGGCCCGCCGCCGCCGGCAGCCTCCTTCGGCTCGATCATCGCCCAGGGGCGCGATTTCATGCGCGAGGCCCCGTGGATCACGGTGTTTCCGGGCCTCGCGATCATCACCTGCGTCCTCGGCCTCAACCTGCTCGGCGACGGCCTGCGCGACGTGCTCGACCCCCGCCTGAAATTCTAGGAGCCGCCCGATGAAGCGCATCCTGATCGCCGACTGCAAGCAGGAGATCTCCTCCTTCAACCCGCTGCCGTCGCATTACGAGAACTTCCTGATCCACCATGGGGATGGCCTCTACGTCCAGCGCGGCCAGAACCAGGAGCTGGGCGGCGCGCTCGCGGTCTTCGAGGCGAGGCCCGATATCGAGATCGTCCCGACGATCTGCGCGCGCTCCGGCAGCGCCGGGCCGCTCTCGGCGGCAGGCTGGAAGAAGCTCTCCGAGGAAATCCTCGCCGCGATCTTCGCCAGGCTCGACCGCATCGACGGCATCTATGTCTCGCTGCACGGCGCGATGGGCGCCGATGGCGAACTCGATCCGGAAGGCTACCTGCTGGAGAAGCTGCGCCAGCGTGTCGGCCCGGACATGCCGATCGTGATCTCGCTCGACCTGCACGGCATCCTGACCGACCGCATCCTGCGCAATGTCGACGGCTTCGCGAGCTACTGGACCTATCCGCATGTCGATTTCGCCGATACCGGCCGGCGCGCCGCCGAACTGCTGCTGAAGCTGATGGCGGGCGGCATCCGGCCCGTCGCCGCCCGCGTCGTCATTCCCGCTCTGGTGCGTGGCGACGAGCTCATCACCAAGACCGGCTGCTATGGCGAGCTTCTGGCCGAATGCCGCCGGCTGGAGGAGGAGGGGCGGGCGGTCGCGGCCGGCATCATGATCGGCAATCCCTTCACCGACGTGCCCGAACTATGCTCGCAGGTGCTGATCCTCACCGATGGCGACAAGGCAACCGCCGAGCGTGAGG
>JAEWOG010000078.1 GCA_023460975.1 Actinomycetes bacterium | reverse complement strand
ATCGAAGACAGGCTCGACGAGCGCACCCCGCGTCTCGACAAGCTCGACGATCGAACCGGGCGTCTCGACAGGCTCGACGATCGAAGACAGGCTCGACGAGCGCACCAGGCGTCTCGACAGGCTCGACGATCGAAGACAGGCTCGACGAGCGCACCAGGCGTCTCGACAAGCTCGACGAGCACACCCCGCGTCTCGACCAGCTCGACGAGCGAAACCCCTCAGCCCCCGTGGTGCGGAGGGACCTGCTCACGCAGCCAGCGGTCCCCCGCGGACTCGCCGCGCTCCGCTCCACCCTCGTTCGTGGCGTCGTCGCTGGTCTGCTCGGGGAGTACGTCTCCGAAGATCGAGGCCAGACGGCGCTGGCGCTTCCACTCAGGCTCCCGCTCCGGCGTGGCGGCCGGGGAGGATTCTGAGGGACGGGACTCGCTCATGCGCACAGACCGACAGCGCGACGGGCCTCCGCCTCCGCCTCGGCCTCCTCGGGAGTCTGGGTCTGCGTGGGGACGGGCGGGGTCGTACCAGGCGTGGACGGCTCCGTCTCGCCGGGAGTCTCCGTCGGGGTCTCCGTGGGCGTGTCGCTGGGCGTGTCAGTCGGGGTCGGCGTGGTCTCCGCGCCGGGCACCTTGTCCGCCCGGATCGAGCCACTCGTCAGCTGCCTGCTGAGCGGCTTGTCTGCCTTGATGCGGGCCCACACCTTGTCGGCGTCCTCGGTCCAGTAGACGCGTCCGCGCATCTCGGAGTCGGAGGGGTAGTAGGCGATGGGGATCGTGATGAACTGGATCTTGTCCATGCCGATGTTCTGCAGCTGCATGGCCAGCTTGCCCATCTTGGTGACCGACCCGAGGCCCTCGTCGAGGGTGAGCGACTTGGTGGCGGCGTCGAGGAATCCGACCACGCGGTCGAGGCGGGTGAGGGTTCCCGCGGAGACGACCTTGTTGATCATCGCCGCGATGAACTCCTGCTGGCGCTTCGTACGACCGATGTCGGAGCCATCCCCGATGCCGTACCGGACGCGGACATAGGCCAGCGCCTCCTTGCCCTTGAGCTCGCGCTCGCCTTCCTCGATGTAGATGCCGTGCGCCGGGTCGTCCCAGGTCTCCGGCACGCAGACCGGAACGCCGTCGATGGCGTCGACCATGCCCTGGAAGCCGTTGAAGTCGACCACGACGTAGTGATCGATGCGGATGTCCGTCTCGGACTCGAACTGGCGCACCGTGCAGCCCGGGCCCGCCACGCTGTAGGCGGCATTCCACATGGCATTCGTGGCGCCGGCGTACTCGTCGTCCTCACCGCAGTTGGGGCGGTCGACGATCGAGTCGCGCGGGATCGAGACGCCGTACGCGCGGGTGCGGTCCCCGGAGACGTGCAGCAGGATCGTCGTGTCCGAGCCACCGCCACCCTCGTTGTCGATGTCGCAGCCCTCGCAGTCGCGGCTGTCGTCACCCATCACAAGGATGTTGAGCGGCTCCCCGTTGCCCGTGTAGACCTTCTCGGGGCGGTTGTCGCCGAGCTCGGCCTCGATGCTCTGGACGTCGAGGTTGCCGTTGAGGTGGCGGTAGATGTAAACGACGCTGAGGCCCGTGACCAGCGCGAGGACCGCGAGCGTGGAGACCACCACGCGCATGACCGTGCGGCTGCGCTTGGGCTTCCCGCGTCGCTTCGGGGCCGATGGCGCCGGCGAAGGGCGCACGACATCGGTCAAGACGAGCCTCACAATCACATAACGAAAAGCATCGGTCGTACGGTAGTCGACAGGAGCAAATCTTCCCCCTTGCCGCGCACGAGAGTCCACCTGCCCCCTCACTTGGACGGCCCGCAAGCGCATGTGGTTCAGCGGCCTGACAAGATGGACCCGCCGATCCGGGCGATCCCCGGACGGTGCCGCCCCAGTAGCTCAGTGGATAGAGCAGCCGCCTCCTAAGCGAAAGGTCGCAAGTTCGACTCTTGCCTGGGGCACCAGGTGGTGTCCGATGACATCACCGCACCGCCGGTCTCAGCCGGCCGCACCGCGCGAACGCCAGTACTCGTTGATCGCGCCGTTGGTCTGGACGAACCAGATGATCGGCCCCACGAGGATGAACATGCCCGGGAAGTACCACAGGCCCGTGAGCCCCGAGACCGGCGGACGGTGTCCAGCGCGCGCATACAGCTGGCCCGCTTCGCTCGAGGTCAGGAACGGCACCACCGGGGTCACGAAGATCGCCAGCAGGATCGCGACCACGCCTCCGATGCCCTGGCCGGTGTGCAGCTTCATCTCCTCGTGGACCGCGTAGTACCAGAACCACGCATAGATCCCGAGCGTCACCACGCACAGCAGCATGGACAACCCCGTGCTGCGCACCCGCCCGATCGGCCCCGGCCCCATCGCGTACGGCCCCATCGCGTGCGGGGCCATCGCCTGCGAGCCGTACGGCGTCGGCGCAGGAACGAGTCCGCCCTGGCTGTACGGCTGCTGTCCGTACGGCTGCTGTCCGTACGGCTGCTGGCCATGCTGCTCGTGCCCGTACGGCTGCTGGTCGCTCATCAGGTCCCCCATCTCGTCGAGCGCTGCGGTGCGCCCGTGCACGCTAGCCTCCCCCGGCGGCCATGGGGCGAAAACCAGCCCTGAGCCACGTCCCACATGGTGGCTACTGGCGGGTAGCAACCATTGAGACTCCCGCCGGGATCCGACATGATGCTGCGCGGTGCCCCTGGGAGGGAGGCGCCAACGCGACCGCGCTCACCGGAGCCGGATCTTCTTGGGAGGGAAGACCATGACCATCCGCCGCCTCACGCGAGCCCTGGCAGCCACCACCACCGCAGGACTGCTGGCCATCGGAACACTGGCCGGGCACGCCGCGATGAGCCCGGGACAGGACTCCACAGCGCGAGCAAAGCTCGCCGAGATGTCCGCCTGGGTGAACGCCAACCCGAGCACCACGCCGGAGCAGTTCACCCAGAAGTACCCCGTCAACATCATCTTCGACTCCATCCTCTACGGCATGCTGCGAGACGACTCCGGCTACTGCATCGCCGCAGCCAACGGCGACGCCGTGCGCGGCCTCGCCTCCACCCCGCCCGGCCCCATCGACGTCCAGGACGTCCTGTTCTACGACTCCGTCTTCAACGAGGTCTTCGTGCCCGACCTCTCCCCCGAGCGGGAAGCGGGCGCGTGCATGAAGGCGATCCGCGCCAGCGAGTTCGGGCAGTACGTCCCGGCGCCCATCGAGCCCACCCCCACCCCGACGCCGACCACCCCGGCTCCGACCACGCCAGCTCCGACCACCCCCACGCCCACGCCCACCGCGCCGACGCCGACCCCTCAGCCCCCGACGCCCACGCCTTCGGTGAACGCTGCGGTCGTGACGGGGATGAAGAAGGACGTGAAGAAGGCCGGCAAGCTGATCAAGAAGGCCCAGAAGGGTGCACGGAAGGCAAAGCCGACGCTGAAGCAGCTCAAGAAGCTCGGCCTCAAGCCCAGCGCAGGCACCAAGGTGGCGGTGAAGTACGCCAAGACCGGCGCCCACTGCGTCCGCGCCACCAACTCCACCGCTGGCCTGGCCGCCTCAGAGGCGGTCTGGTACGACTCGAAGACCCGCAAGGTCACCGTCGGCCTGCGCCCCAGCGGCAAGAAGTCGGCCTGCGGCGCACTCTTCTGAGCGCAGCCGGTCGGGCGCGCTGACGCAGCCGCAACGAAGGGCCTCGGGGTGTTCACCCCGGGGCCCTTCGGCGTACGCGGGAACGATCTCGTGCCCCTCCTCGTCCCAGACCCATGACCCTCGCCCGCCGCATCGCCGCCGCCACCGCCCTGTCCACCGCGCTGGTCGGCGCCTTCGGCGCGGGCTGGATCCTGTCCGCTGAGCCGGAGCCGCCGGCCGTGATCGTGGCCGCGAGCCACCCGTTCGCCGCCGCCACCGACCTCACCCCTGCCGCCGACTGCGACACCCTCCTCGAGGACTTCCAGGCACGCGGGCGAGACATCGTCGGCGCGTGGGGTTGGGAGGTGTGGGGCGGGTCGCCCGTGTTCTCCGATGCCACCGCCGGGGCCGCCTCGTCCGAGTCCAGCGACGCCAGAAGCGTCAGGGCGACCAGCAACGCCCAGGGCACCAACGTGCAGGAGGAAGGCGTCGACGAGCCCGACGTGGTCAAGGTCGACGGCGACCTCCTCGTACGGCTCTCCGACGACGGCCTGGAGACCTGGGACATGGCGGGCCAGGAGCCGCGACTGCTCGGCAGCGCCCAGACGCCCTCACTGGCTGCGTTCTCTCCCTCGGCCACGCCCGAGGAGTTGCTGCTCGTCGGCGAGACAGCGGTGGTCTTCGCCGAGCCGTTGTCCGGGGACCAGCCCCAGGCCCTCGTGACCACGGTGGACCTCAGCGATCCGAGTGCGCCTGCCGTGACCGAGGAGGCCGAGATCGAGGGCGACATCGACGCCGTACGCCTGGTCGACGGCGTCGTCCACATGGTGCTCACCCAGCCCCTGCCCGACCTCGACTTCGTGTTCCCCGATGGTGACCGGAGCGAGCGGGCTGCCACACGGGCCAACCGGGACCTCGTCGAGAGGACCGAGTTGAGCGACTGGCTCCCCAGCGTGGATGGCACGCCGGTGGTCGACTGCGCACGGATGGCCGTCCCCACCGACGATGCCCGACTCGGCGCCACGGTCGTCACGTCCTTCGAGCCGGGCGCGTCAGAGGTCCTCCAGGCCCCGCCGATCCGGACCGCGGCCGGCGTGGCCGTGGGCGTGGACACCACCTACGTCTCCGGTGACCGGATCCATCTGGCCTCCACCGAGCCGGGCCCGGATGGCTGGCTGAGTTGCTGGAACGGGTGCGCGAGCGACACCGGGCGCACCCGCCTGGACTCCTTCGCCATCGATGCCACCGACACCACCTGGCTGGCCAGCGGCTACGTGGACGGCGTCGTCAGGGACCGGTGGGCGATGGACTCGGCCGACGGATCGTTGCGCGTGGCGCTGGGTCCCTCGCGCGCCACCGGGAACTTCAACTCCGTCGTGACGCTGGCCGAGGACGACGGGGTGCTGAGCGAGATCGGCCGGGTGGACCACCTCGGCGAGGACGAGGAGATCAAGTCCGTGCGCTGGTTCGACGACCTGGCGATCCTCGTGACCTTCCGCCAGACCGATCCGCTGTACGCCGTGGACCTGACCGACGCTGCCGCCCCCGCGCTGCTGAGCGAACTCAAGATCCCCGGCTTCTCCGAATACCTCCACCCGCTCGGCTCCGAACGCCTCATCGGCATGGGCCAGGACGCCAACCCCCAGACCGGACAGACCTCCGGGGCCCAGGCAGCCCTCTTCGACGTCTCCGACCTGGCGCAGGTGCGTCGCCTCGACGTGGTGACGTACGAGCCCGAGACCGCCGCCCAAGCGGCCCTCGACCCGCGCCAGTTCACATGGCTGCCCGAGCACCGTACGGCCCTCACGGTCGTCACCAAGGGCTGGAACGGCCGCACGGGCTGGGTCAGCGTCCTCTCCCTGGCCGACGGCGCGATGCGCAACCGCATGGTCGAAGTCGACCACGGCGACGACGTCGAACGGATCCGTACGGTCCCCCTGGCTGACGGCAGGGTCGCGCTCGTCACCTCCGGGGACGTGGAGTTCTTCGCGATCTGAGCGCCCGGGAGCGGGTGCCGTCTCGGCGTAGGGTCGAGGCATGTGCCGCAACATCCGCCCGCTGAACAACTTCGAGCCCCCGGCCACCTCCGACGAGGTCGCCGCCGCCGCGCTCCAGTACGTCCGCAAGGTGTCCGGAGCGACCAAGCCGTCGGCCGCCAACGAGGCAGCCTTCGACCGGGCCGTCGCCGAGATCGCGCACATCACCGAGCATCTCCTGGAGAGCCTGGTGACCACGGCGCCCGCGAAGAACCGCGAGGTGGAGGCGGAGAAGGCACGGGCTCGCGCACGCCTGCGGTACGGCGCCTGAGCCCTTCCGGCCACCGTCACGCGACGACCGCTGGGCCAGCCCAACCGCCCGCTCGGCGCGCAACCGTTGCCACCGACGCCCCGAGGCCCTGGAATGGTGTGGCCTGAACCACACCACCGGGAGGTCCCGTGTTCGTCCCCTTCTCCGTCAACGACTTCATCGCCCGCGCCGAGCAGGTGTACGGCGACCGGGTCGGGATCGTCGATGAGCCGGACCAGCCGGCACCGTCGCAGGGTGAGCTCACCTACGCCGAGGTCGCCGCGCTGGGCAGGCGACAGGCGGCCAAGCTCGACGAACTCGGCATCGGCTTCGGGGAACGCGTGGCGATCGTCAGCCACAACTCCGCGCGCCTGCTGACCTCGTACTTCGGGGTGAGCGCGTACGGACGCGTCCTCGTCCCCATCAACTTCCGCCTGCGGCCCGCCGAGGTCCAGTACATCGTCCAGCAGTCCGGCGCGCGCATGGTGCTCATCGACCCCGAGCTCGACGCGGACCTCGCCGACGTCGAGGCCGAGTTCCGCCACGTCCTGGGGGACGACGAGGCGATCTACGCCGCCCCCGGCGTCGAGCCCGCTGCCTGGGAGCCGGACGAGAACGCGACGGCCACGATCAACTACACCTCCGGCACCACCGCGATGCCGAAGGGCGTCGAGATGACGCACCGCAACCTGTGGGTCAACGCGATGACCTTCGGTTTCCACGCCGGCGTCAACGATCGCGACGTCTACCTCCACACCCTTCCCACGTTCCACTGCAACGGCTGGGGCATGCCCTTCGCCCTGACCGGAATGGGAGCCACCCAGATCGTGCTGCGCAAGGTCGACGGCGCCGAGATCCTGCGCCGCGTCCGCGACCACGGCGTCACGCTGATGTGCGCGGCCCCCGCAGTGTGCTCAGCGGTGCTCGACGCGCTCGCCGACTGGGAGGGCGAGATCCCCGGGCGTGACAGGGTCCGCATCATCGTGGCCGGGGCCCCGCCGCCCACCAAGACCGTGGCGCGCATCGAGGAGGAGTTGGGCTGGGAGTTCATCCAGATCTACGGCCTGACCGAGACCGCCCCGCTGCTCACCATGAACCGCCGCCGCGCCGAGTGGGACGACCTGGACGCCGAGGAACGCGCCAGCCGGCTCGTACGCGCCGGGGCGCCGGCCATCGGCGTACGACTCCGCATCGACGAGGTCACCGGCGAGATCCTGGCCCGCGGCAACATGGTGCTCAAGAGCTATTGGAACAAGCCCGAGGAGACCGCCGCCGCGCTCGCCGACGACTGGTTCCACACCGGGGACGGGGGCCGGATCACCCAGGACGGCTACCTCACCATCAGCGACCGCAAGAAGGACGTCATCATCACCGGCGGCGAGAACGTCTCCTCGATCGAGGTCGAGGACGTGCTGTTCTCCCACCCCGACGTCTCCGAGGTTGCCGTCATCGGCGTCCCGAGCGAGAAGTGGGGCGAGACGATCAAGGCCCTCGTCGTGCTCACCTCGGGCTCCACTGCGACCGAGGGCGACCTCATCGCGTGGTGCAAGGACCGTGCGGCGTCCTACAAGGCCCCCACGTCCGTCGAGTTCCGCACAGAGCTCGCGCGCACGGCGACCGGCAAGCTGCAGAAGTTCAAGCTGCGCGAGCCGTACTGGAAGGGTCTCGACCGAGCGGTCAACTGACCCCTGGGGTCACACGAGGCGGACGAAGATGTGGTCGGCCGCCTCGTAGAGGATCTCGGCGGTCTCGCCGCCGGACCCGATGAGCACCCCGTGCTCGGTCGCCGCCACGGTGACCGTCTTGTCGGGGAGCGCGCCGACGCGTCGCAGGGCGCTCATCAACGACTCGTCCTTCTGGACCTCCTCGGAGATGCGGCGCACGTGCACCCGACGCTCCTCGGCCAGCGAGATCGTGCCCAGGGCCTGGACCCCCTCCATGAACTCCTCGTCGTTGCCGGGCTGGCCCAGCTCGTCGAGGCCGGGGATGGGGTTGCCGTACGGCGACTCGGTCGGGTGGCCGAGCAGCTCGATGAGGCGCCGCTCCACGGTCTCCGACATCACGTGCTCCCAGCGGCACGCCTCAGCGTGCACGAGCTCCCAGTCGAGGCCGATGACGTCGGTGAGCAGGCGCTCGGCGAGCCGGTGCTTGCGCATCACTCGGGTCGCGAGCCGCTGTCCCTCCTCGGTGAGCTGCAGGTGGCGGTCGCCCTCGACCGTCAGCAGGCCGTCGCGCTCCATGCGGGCGACGGTCTGCGAGACGGTCGGGCCGCTCTGGTGGAGGCGCTCGGCGATGCGCGCGCGCAACGGGACGATCCCCTCCTCCACGAGCTCATAGATCGTGCGCAGGTACATCTCGGTGGTGTCGATGAGGTCACTCACGTGGCCCATTGTGTCCCATGGGACCGACAACGACCACGTGGCGTACGAACCGGCTCCCGGCTCAGGCGTGGCACAGTGTGAGGGTGAGCGAACTCATCGTCCCGCAGCGCTTCTGCGGACCACCCCACTCCGGCAACGGCGGTTGGAGCGCGGGCGCGCTGGCCGGGCTCGACGATCTGGACCGCCCCGAGGTCAGCGACGGCGCGTGGCCCGCCATCGAGGTGTCGCTGCGCCAGCCCCCGCCGCTCGACACACCGATGCCGGTGCACAGTGAGGCCGGCACGTGGAGGGCCACCCACGACGGAGCCGACGTCCTCGTCGCGCGACGCGCACAAGGGGCCCTGAGCGTCGTCGAGGGCGTCGACCACGCCACCGCCACCCACGCCAGCAGGTCCTATCCCGGCTTCGACTTCCACCCGTTCCCGACGTGCTTCTCGTGTGGCACCGCGCGCGCCGAGGGCGACGGCCTGCGCATCTTCCCCGGAGTCGTCGACGGCGCCCCGAGCCCGCTCGTCGCAGCGCCGTGGACCCCGCACGAGAGCACCAACGAGGACTGGCACACCTACGCCGACACCGAGCGTCGCGCCTGCGTCGCCGCCACGTGGGCGGCGCTCGACTGCGTGGGCGGCTGGGCGGGCGACCTGACTGAACGCCTCATGGTGCTGGGACGGATGACGGCCCAACTCGACACCCTGCCGGTGGTGGGCGAGGACCACGTGGTGGTGGGCGAGTCCCGCGGCCAGGACGGGCGCAAGACGTTCACGGCCAGCACCTTGTACGACTCCGACGGGCGCGTCGTCGCCACCGCCGAGCACGTGTGGATCGCCGTGGACCCGAGCCAGTTCGGGGGCGAGACCCCGTGAGCGCGCCGTGGTGGCGCGACGCCGTGGTCGCGCAGGTGTACGTGCGCAGTTTCGCCGACTCCGACGGCGACGGAATCGGCGACCTGCCGGGCATCACGGCCCGACTGGAGCACCTGAGCACCCTCGGCGTCGACGCCGTGTGGATCACGCCGTTCTACACGTCTCCGCAGCGCGATCACGGCTACGACGTGGCTGACTACCGCGACGTGGACCCGCTGTTCGGCACGCTCGCCGACGCCGACGACCTGCTCGCCCGGGCTCACGAGTTGGGTCTGCGCGTGATCGTCGACCTGGTGCCCAACCACACCTCGAGCGACCACCCGTGGTTCGTCGCGGCACTCGCCGCGCAGCCGGGCTCGCCCGAACGGGAGCGCTACCTGTTCCGTACGGGCCGCGCGGGCGGCGAGGAGCCCCCCAACAACTGGGGGTCGGTCTTCGGAGGCGCCGCGTGGACGCGGGTCGGTGAGACCGACCAGTGGTACCTGCATCTCTTCGACCCCTCCCAGCCGGACCTGAACTGGCGCAATCGGGAGGTGGGCGACGAGTTCGAGGACGTCCTGCGGTTCTGGTTGGACCGGGGCGTCGACGGCTTCCGCATCGACGTGGCACACGGCCTCTTCAAGGAGGCCTCGCTGCGCGACAAGGTGGACACCGCGCCGGTGGCCGAGGCGACGTCGATGGTCGATCGGCCCCTGCAGGACGAGCCGATGTTCGACCAGCCCGAGGTGCACGAGGTCTACCGCCGCTGGCGCCGCGTCCTCGACTCCTACCCGGGCGAACGGATGGCCGTCGCTGAGGCGTGGACCCAGACCCCCGAGGCCATGGCCAGGTACATCCGCCCCGACGAGCTCGACCAGTCCTTCAACTTCGCGTGGCTCTCCGCCCCCTGGTCGGCCGCCGCGTTCCGCGACGTCGTCGTCGACACCCTCGCCGCGGTCGCTCCCGTGGGAGCCTCGCCGACATGGGTCCTGAGCAACCACGACGTCGAGCGGCACGTGACGCGCTACGGCGGGGGCGAGGTCGGCCTGGCGCGTGGACGGGCCGCCACGGCCGCGATGCTGGCGCTGCCGGGCTCGGCGTACCTCTACCAAGGCGAAGAGCTCGGGCTGGAGCAGGTCGACGTACCCGAGGCCGACCGTGAGGACCCGGCCTGGTTCCGCATGGGCGTGGGCCGCGACGGCTGCCGGGTGCCGATCCCGTGGAGCGGAGCCGAGCCCCCGTACGGCTTCGGCCCCGGGCCGGGGCAACCGTGGCTCCCCCAGCCCGCGGATTGGGCCGACCTGAGCGTCGCCGCCCAGGAAGGCGACCCCACCTCGACGCTGGCCTTCTACCGGCGCGCGCTCGCGGTGCGGCGCTCCCTCCTGCCCCAGCTCGGCGACCAGGTCGAGATGCTGGAGCTGGGCGCGGACGTCCTCGCCTTCCGCCGCGGCCCGCTGACCGTCGCGCTCAACTGCGGTACGCGCGCCGTGGCCCTGCCTGCCGGGGACCTGCTGCTGGCCAGCGGGCCGGTTGACGGCGGCCTCGGGCCCGACACCGCCGTGTGGGTGAGCGCCCCCGCCTGAGGCGGGGCTCCCCCTCAGTGGCGGGCGGGCTCGAGGCTGGCCTCGAGGAGGTCGTTGTAGCGCCCGAACGAGGCGACGAACTCCTCGATGTCCTCGACCGTCCACTCCTCCAGCAGCGACCCCAGCCGCGCCAGGCGCTGCTGCGAGATCTCCCTGATGCGCTGGGTGGCCTCGGGCGTGGCGTTCAGGATCATCGCCCGGCGGTCGTCGGGGTCGCACTCCTTCTCCAGCAGACCCAGCTCCATCAACGAGTGCACCGCACGGCTCACGGCGCCCTTGTCCAGCTGGAAGACCTCTGCGATGTCGGAGGCTCGGCTCGCGCCGTGACCGACGATGAAGGTCAGCATCATGTACGCCGGCCCGGACAGGTCCGGGTGGACCATCGCCGCACGCTCACGCACCACCCGGCGGGATCGGCGCATGAGCACGCCGACCTCCCGCTCGAGTGATTGCAGGGCTTCTACGCGATCCACGTCCGGCTCACTTGGCCTCTGGCCCGGGGCCCTCGGCGACGAGCTCGTCGGAGCGCAGGACCGTGGTCCGCAGCGGGACCTCCTTGATGAACAGGACGCAGATCAGGGCCAGCACCGCGAACGGCACGCCCACGAGGAAGATCTCGCCGATGGCCGAGCCGAAGGCGTGCTCCACCACGGGCACCAGGAAGTCCGGCAGGTCCTTGACGCTGGGCAACGAGCCGCTGCCCAGGATCTTGGCCGCCTCCATCTGCTGCTCGGGTGCGAGCGCGGCGATGCCCTTGGGGATGTCGGTGGCGACGTGGTGGGAGAGCAGGGCACCCAGCGCCGCGACGCCGGCCGAGCCGCCGATCGAGCGGAAGAACGCGACCACCGACGACGCGGCACCCATGTCGGCGTTCGCCGTGTTGTTCTGCACCGCGAGCACCAGGTTCTGCATCGTCATGCCCAGACCCAGACCGAGCACGGTCATCGAGAGACCCACACGCAGCAGGTTCGTCGTGGCGTCGATCGTGCCGAGGAGGGCCAGACCGGCGATGACGAGCACCATGCCGCCCACCAGGAAGCGCTTCCACCGTCCGGTCGTCGTCACGATGCGACCCGACACCACGCTGGTGACGAAGAGGCCGCCGACCATGAAGATCGACATCAGACCGGCCTTGGTCGGGCTCATGCCCCGCGCCATCTGGAAGTACTGGCTGAGGTAGACCGTCGAGCCGAACATCGCGACACCGATGAGGATCGAGGCCAGCGTGGCCAGGGTCGTCGTACGGTCGCGGAACAGGCGCAGCGGGATCACCGGCTCGGTGGCGAAGAAGCCTTCCCACACCACTGCGAGGACGACCAGGACCACCGCACCGGCGACCAGGAGGGCGCTGGGGACCGAGACCCAGTCGAACTGGCTTCCGCCGAGGGTGACCCAGATCAGCAGGGCCGAGACGCCGGCCATGATCAGGACGGAGCCGACGTAGTCGATCGCGACGTCACGACGGGCGAACGGGATGTGGAGCTGGGTCTGCAGGACGAAGAAGGCGATGATCGAGATCGGCACGCCGATGAAGAAGCACCAGCGCCAGCCGACGGTGTCCACCAGCAGGCCACCGATCAGGGGGCCGGACACGGTCGCCATGGCAAACACCGCGCCGATGTAGCCCGAGTAGCGGCCGCGCTCCCGCGGGGAGACCATCTTGGCGATGACCACCTGCACGAGCGCGGTGAGACCGCCGATGCCGAGGCCCTGGATCACCCGGGCGCCGATCAGCAGTTCCATCGACTGCGCGAAGCCCGCCAGCAGCGAGCCCACCGCAAAGATCCCGAGCGCGACCTGCACCAGCAGCTTGTTGTCGAACAGGTCGGCGAACTTGCCCCAGATCGGCGTGGTCGCCGTCATGGCGAGCATCGTCGAGACGACGACCCAGGTGTAGCCGGTCTGGCTGCCCTCGAGGTCGGAGACGATGCGCGGGAGGGCGTTGGAGACGATGGTGCTGGAGACCATCGCGGTGAACATGGCGAGCAGCAGGCCGGACAGTGCGCGCAGCACCTCACGGTGGGTCATTTCGCCGCTCTGCTCAGCGGACGCCGGCAGCGGCGTGGCGGGAGTCTGGGTCAAGGAACGTCTCACTTCAAAAGGTTGTCGTAGTCAACAATATTAGTTGCGACTTACAACCATATCCGGTTTCGCCCCTCGACCCCAATCCCCGTCCCGCCGAGTGGGTCCGGCCGCGCGGGTCCCGCCCTGGGCACGCCCGAGCCCTGGCGCCCCGAGGTCGTCCGGAAATGGGACGACCCGCAGGTCAGTCCTTGCGGACCAGTTCCGGTGGATGATTTCCGGGACCTGCGGGTCGGGTGACTGCGTTGGATTCGCTTCCAGCGCCGGGCAGCCAGCCGGGCTGGGCGGGCGCTGTCAGCGGACAGCCACCTCACTCATCCGAAAAGACTTCATTGCTTCGGATCACCTCCCTTCCGTGTACCTCAACCGTACGCCTGCATCCGCGCTGAGCCAACGGATTAAATGCGCGCCTCACCCTCGTCGCCGGCCGCCGCCGCGAACTGGGCGGCAGACAGCCGTGCGAACACCCCGCCCGCCGCGATGAGTTCGTCGTGCGTGCCCTGCTCGACGATGCGACCGCCGTCCATCACCACGATCAGGTCAGCGTCGCGGATCGTGCTCAACCGGTGGGCGATGACGAACGACGTACGGTCGACACGCAGCGCGGACATCGCCTGCTGGAGCAGGAGCTCGGTGCGAGTGTCCACCGAACTGGTCGCCTCGTCGAGGATCAGCAGGGCCGGGTCGGTCAGGAAGGCACGCGCGATCGTGAGCAGCTGCCGCTCCCCCGCCGACAGGTTCGCGCCGTCCTCCTCCAGGACGGTCTCGTACCCCTCAGGCAGGGAGTGCACGAAGCGGTCGACGAACGTGGCCTTGGCCGCCTCGAGGACCTGCTCGCGCGTCGCGTCGGGCACCCCGTACGAGATGTTGTCCGCGATGGTCCCCTTGAACAGCCAGGTGTCCTGCAGCACCATCCCGATCTCGGCACGCAACTCGGGCCTCGGCACCGTGGCGATGTCGACGCCATCGAGGGTGATGCGCCCCCCGGTGACCTCGTAGTAGCGCATGACCAGGTTGACGAGCGTCGTCTTGCCGGCGCCGGTGGGCCCGACGATGGCCACCGTCTGACCCGGGCTCGCCACGAGATCCAGGTCGACGATCAGCTCCTGGTCGGGGGCGTACGAGAAGGACACTGACTCGAACCGCACCTCGCCGGGACCATCGG
This sequence comes from Actinomycetes bacterium, assembly GCA_023460975.1. GTDB lineage: Bacteria > Actinomycetota > Actinomycetes > Propionibacteriales > Nocardioidaceae > Nocardioides. The sequence continues at coordinate 24,456 of JAEWOG010000078.1, read as the reverse complement.
CCACGAGGTGTGCGGTCGGTTCGTCGTCCTCCTCAGGGGCGTCCAGGAGTTCGAAGACGCGCTCCACGGAGGCAACCCCGGACTGCAGCAGGTTGGCCATGGAGGCGATCTGGGAGATGGGCTGGTTGAACTGGCGCGTGTACTGGATGAACGCCTGCACCTCGCCCAGCGACAAGGAGCCGGACGCGACCCGCAGACCACCGACGACCGCCACCAGCACGTAGTTGAGGTTCCCGACGAACATCGCGATCGGCATGATCAGCCCCGAGACGAACTGGGCGTTCCACGCCGCCTCGTACAGCTCGTCGTTGACCTCGCCAAACGTCGCCTCGCTCGCCCGGCGGTGTCCGAACACCCGCACGAGGGAGTGCCCGGTGAAGGCCTCCTCGATGTGGGCGTTGAGGCGACCCGTCTGGCGCCACTGGGCGACGAAGAGCTTCTGCGAGCGCTTCATCACCTGCCCGGTGAGCAGCATCGTCAGCGGCACCGCGATGAGGGCGATCAGGGCCAGCAGCGGCGAGATCCACAGCATCATTCCGAGCACCGCGAAGACCGTCAGGACGGCGGTCAGCAACTGGCTGAGCGTCTGCTGCAGCGATTGGGCGAGGTTGTCGATGTCGTTGGTCGCCCGGCTCAGCAACTCCCCCCGGGGCTGGCGGTCGAAGTAGGACAGCGGCAGGCGATGCACCTTGTGCTCGACGTCGCCCCGCAGCCGGCGCACGGTCTGCTGCACCACGTCGTTGAGCAGGAACCCGGCGAGCCACGCGACCGCGGCCCCCACGACGTACAGGCCGAGGACCAGCACCAGCACCTGGCCCACGGCCTCGAAGTCGACGCCCTGGCCGGGGACGACGTCCATCCCAGAGACCATGTCGGCCACCCGACCCTGACCTTGGTCGCGCAACCATTCGACGGCCTGCGCCTTGGTCATGCCTGCGGGCAGGCGGGCGCCGAAGAGGCCGTTGAAGACGAGGTCGGTGGCGTGCCCGAGGATCCGCGGCCCCACGGCGGAGACCGCGACGCTCGCCACTGTCAGGAGCACCACGAGCCACAGCCGCACCCGGTCGGGCCGCATCAACCCCAGCAGCCGTCGCCCGGACGCCTTGAAGTTGGATGCCTTCTCCCCGACCATGCCGCCGGGGCCGTGCCCGGGCCCACCCGTACGTTGGATGCGCTCGGTCTGCTTGAGGTCGCCGCTGACCGGGCGATCCCCGCTCGTCGAGCCCGACGCGCTGGTCGAGCCGCCCCCGCTGGTCGAGCTTGTCGAGACCCCCAACCCCTCACCCCCGCTGGTCGAGCCCGACCCGCTGGTCGAGCCGACCCCGCGGGTCGAGCTTGTCGAGACCCCCGACTCGTCGTTGCCCGGTCGCGTGCTCATGCGGCGTCACTTCCCGTCTCCTGCGAGGTGACGATCTCGACGTAGGTCGGACACGACGCCACGAGCTCGGCATGGGTCCCGGTGCCGACGACACGGCCGTCCTCGAGCACCACGATCCGGTCGGCGTCGCGGATCGTGGCGACCCGCTGGGCGACCACGACGACCGTCGCGTCACGGGTGATGGCGCGCAGAGCCGCCCGCAGCCGTGAGTCGGTGGCGAGGTCGAGAGCCGAGAAGGCGTCGTCGAAGAGGTAGAGCGCCGGGCGCCTGATCACCGCCCGGGCGATCGCCAGCCGCTGGCGCTGGCCTCCCGAGACGTTGGTGCCCCCCTGCGCGATGGGGGCCTGCAGGCCGCCCGGCATCGCTTCCACGAAGTCACGCGCCTGGGCGACCTCCAAGGCCTCCCACATCTCCTCCTCAGTGGCCTCCGCGCGTCCGTAGCGCAGGTTGTCCGCGACCGTGCCGGAGAACAGGAACGCCTTCTGCGGGACCAGGCCGATCTGACTCCACAGCGCCTCGGGGTCGAGCTCGCGCACGTCGACGCCACCGACTCGTACGCTGCCGCCGGTCACGTCGAAGAGTCGCGGCACGAGGTTGACCAGCGTGGACTTGCCGGCCCCGGTCGAACCGATGATGGCCACTGTCTCGCCCGCACGGGCCGCGAGGTCGACGTCGCGCAACACCGGCTGCTCGGCGCCGGGATAGGCGAACGTGACCGCGGACAGGTCGAGGTGTCCGGGGCGGGGGAACTCCGAGGCTCCGTGCTCGGGGGCGAGCACCGAGGCCTCGGTGTCGAGCACCTCGCTGATGCGCTCGGCGCACACGGCGGCGCGCGGCAGCTGCATGAGCATGAAGGTGCCCATCATCACCGACATCACGATCTGCATGACGTAGGAGATGTACGCGGTGATGGCGCCGACCTCCATCGCCCCCGACTCGACTCGGTGACCGCCGAACCAGATGACCCCGACGGTCGCGACGTTGGAGACGACGAGCACGACGGGGAACATCCCGGCCGCCCACCGCCCGGCCGTCACCGAGACCTGGGTGAGGTCGTCGTTGGCCACCGCGAAGCGGGACTCCTCGTGCCGCTCACGTACGAAGGCCCGCACCACCCGAACGCCGGTGATCTGCTCGCGCAGGAGCCGGTTGACCTCGTCGATGCGGGTCTGCATCCGCTGGAAGCTGGGCACCATCCGGGACACGATGAACCCGATCATCACGGCCATCACGGGGACGACGACGGCGACCAGCCACGCCAGCCCGGCGTCCTCCCGCAGCGCCATCACGACTGCGCCGACCATCATGATCGGCGCGCTGACCATCACGGTGCCGGTCATCAGCACGACCATCTGGACCTGCTGCACGTCGTTGGTCTCGCGGGTGATCAGCGACGGCGCTCCGAAGTGCTGGACCTCGCGCGCTGAGAACGTCCCGACCTTCCCGAAGATGGCAGCGCGCAGATCCCTGCCAAAACCCATGGCCATGCGCGCCGAGAACCACACGGCGATGACCGCGCACACTGCCTGTCCCAGGGCAACCAGCAGCATCACGCCACCACGCCGCCAGATGTAGCCCACGTCTCCGGCGACCACGCCGTTGTCGATGATCTCGGCGTTGATGCTGGGCAGGAACAGCATCGCGACGGTGGCGAAGAACTGGAGGACGACGATCGCGGCCAGGTGGCCGGCGTACGGCCTGATGCGGTCGCGTATCAGTCGCAGCAGCATCCGGACTCCATTCGGCAAACAGGCCCCCCTCAGGGCCGACCTCCGAGGCTAACGGACACCACTGACGAGACCACCCGATTTTTGGGCCGCCCCTCACCACCAGCCACCCGCTCGTCGAGCCTGTCGAGACGTGGGGTTTCCACACGCTCAACCACCAGCCACCCGCTCGTCGAGCCTGTCGAGACGTGGCGTATCGACACGCTCAACCAGCCCTCAGGGCGCCAAGCGGACGACCTGCCAGGTCTCGCCGTCGCGTTCGTAGCGCAGTCGGTCGTGCATGCGCCCCGGGCGCCCCTGCCAGAACTCCACGCAGGCGGGCCGTACGAGGTAGCCGCCCCAGTGCGGCGGGCGCGGCACCGAGGCCCCCTCGAACCGGGCCTCGACCTCGGCGTACGAGGCCGCCAGCGCGTCGCGGTCGGCCACGACGCTCGACTGGAGTGAGGCCCAGGCGCCGAGTTGGGCGCTGCGCGGACGGACGGCGAAGTACGCGTCGGCCTCGGCGTCGGCCACGGGCTCCGCCTCACCCTCGATGCGGACCTGCCGCTCCAACGGGTGCCACGGGAACAGCAGTGCGCACCGGGGGTTGGCGGACAGCTCCCCGCTCTTGCGCGATGCCTGGTTGGTGTAGAAGACGAACCCGGTGGTGTTGAACTCCTTGAGCAGCACCATCCGCGAAGACGGCTGGCCCTGCGGCGAGACCGTGGCGAGCACGAGTGCGTTGGGCTCGTGCACCCCGGCCGCGATGGCGTCCCGCATCCACCGGGCAAACATGGCGTACGGGTCCGCGGCGAGATCATCGCGGTCGAGTCCCCCGCGGGCGTACTCCTCACGGAGCGCGGCGAGGTCGATCGGGTCTGGGTTGATCATGCCCTGAGACTAGGACCACGCCCACTCAGGCGGCGTGGGTCACCTGCGCTGCCGCTGCCGGCAACACCCTGGGCAGCCGGGCGACGTACGCGGCACCGGCAAGCGCGAGCGCGCCCATCACCCACCACAGGGTGTAGGTGCCGTGGGTGAGCAGCCACGCGAAGGTCACCGGGGCGACGGCCCCGGTGACGCCCCAGCTCAGCTGGCCGAGCCCGAGGTAGCGCCCGCGCAGGTGGTCGGGCGCGGCCTCGGCGGCGGTGGCCTGCAGGACCGGGCCGCCGACGAGCTCGCCGAGTGTGTAGACGCCAGCGCCCAGCAGCATGGCGGCGACCGCGAACCAGGTCGGCAGCGCACCGGCGATCACGAAGACGGCATAACCAGCGACGAACAAGAGGTTGGACAGCGCCATCATCCGGCCCCTCACGCGCCCGGACATCCAGCGCACGGTGAGGCCCTGCCCGAGCCCGACCATGACCGTGTTGAGGGTGAACATGGCGCCGACCAGCCAGCCGGGCAGCTCGAGCGTCTCGGCGGCGTACACCGGGAGCGCGAAGTTGAGCACCATCATGCCCATGCACCAGGCGAACTGGCCCGCGACGAGGCGGAGGTAGGGGCGATCACGCAGGACCACGCCCCATCCCTCGGTGGGCACTTCCTCCCCGTGGTGCGCCCGGTGGTCGGGGACGTCGAGGAGCAGGAAGAACGCCAGGGCGAACGTCAGCGCGTTGACGACGACGACCGCGTGGTAGACCGCGCTCACGTCGACCTGGAGCACGGCGCCCGCGAGCAGCCCGCCGAGCGCGAAGCCCAGGTTGCGCAGGGCCTGCAGGAACCCGAACCACGTCTCCCGCTCCCCGGGGGCTGTGATCGCGGTGACGACGTTGCCGAACGAACCCCAGAACGCCTGGCGGCCGACGTTGAGCAGGATCGTCCAGAAGGCCACCTCGGCGAACGAGTCGGCCCACAGGTAGGCCAGCATTCCGGCGCCCTGGGCGACGTTGCCCAGAAGCATCATGCGCCGGGCACCGAACCTGTCGACCATGGTGCCGACGAAGAAGCTGGCCGGGATCGTGCACAACGCCGAGACCGACAGCGCGGAACCGATCTGTACGAGGCTGAGGTCGGTCATCCGGACGAAGTAGAGCAGCGTGATCGGCATGAAGAGCCCGCTGCCGATCGTGTCGGCCACGATGGCACTCACGAACCTGCGGTGCTCCCCCACCGAGGGGAATCCGAGTCGGGCCAGCATGGGCTCGACCATAAGTGGGGGCGCTGACAGGCCGCGCAGGGGCCGATCAGGTTACTGGTCGGTAACCACCGGGACTGACCGTGACCCGTCGAGCGGGGGCAGAATGGGGCCCACGCCCGCGCGGCCGGTTCCGGCCCGGGCCCGTACCCGCACGCAAAGGAGCGTCACCCATGACTGAGGTGCACCACGGACTCGAGGGCGTCATCGCGTTCGAGACCCAGATCGCAGAGCCCGACAAGGAAGGCAGCGCGCTGCGCTACCGCGGCGTCGACATCGAGGACATCGTCGGCCGCGTCCCGTTCGAGAACATCTGGGGTCTGCTGATCGACGGCACCTACACCCCCGGACTTCCGGCCGCTGAGCCCTTCAACCTGCCCGTCCACACCGGCGACGTCCGGGTCGACATCCAGGCAGCCATCGCGATGCTCGCGCCGGCCTTCGGCTTCGGCCAGACCTACGACATCACCGACGAGCAGGCCCGCGAGGACCTCGCCCGCGTCGCCGTCATGGTGCTCTCGTACGCCGCGCAGTCGGCCCGCGGCCTGCACCAGCCGGTCGTCCCCCAGAAGCTCGTCGACGAGGGCGCGACCCTCGCCGAGAAGTTCCTGATCCGCTGGAAGGGCGAGGCCGACCCCAAGCACGTCAAGGCCATCGACGCCTACTGGTCGAGCGCCGCGGAGCACGGCATGAACGCCTCCACGTTCACCGCCCGCGTCATCACCTCCACCGGCGCCGACGTGGCGGCGGCGTTCTCGGGCGCCATCGGCGCGATGTCCGGCCCGCTGCACGGCGGAGCCCCCTCGCGCGTGCTCGGCATGATCGAGGACGTCGAGAAGACCGGCGACGCCCGCGCGTACGTCAAGGACCTCCTCGACAAGGGCGAGCGCCTCATGGGCTTCGGTCACCGCGTCTACCGCGCCGAGGACCCCCGCGCCCGCGTGCTGCGCCGTACGGCCCGCGAGCTCGACGCCCCCCGCTACCAGGTCGCCGAGGCGCTGGAGCAGGCCGCGCTGGCCGAGCTCCGCGAGCGTCGTCCCGACCGCGTGTTGGAGACCAACGTGGAGTTCTGGGCGGCCATCGTCCTCGACTTCGCCGAGGTGCCGGCCAACATGTTCACCTCGATGTTCACCTGCGCCCGCACGGGCGGCTGGTCGGCCCACATCCTGGAGCAGAAGAAGACCGGTCGACTGATCCGGCCTTCCGCGATCTACACCGGCCCGGCCTCGCGTCCGGCCTCGGACGTCGACGGGTGGAACCCCAGCTGGGGCAACTGATCCCACAGCGAAGGCCCCGACACCTCACGGTGCCGGGGCCTTTGTCGTCCGTACGCCCGCCTGCCGGGCTCAGTCGCTGTGCTGCGCCAGGTACCAGCTCATGCGCCCGTTGGCGCCCTTGCGCACCAGCGAGATGTGCATGTGGTCGCGGTGCCGCAGCGTGGTCGAGCACGTACGTCGGTTGCGGCAGCCGGAGTTGAGGTAGGCCCTCGGCTCGAAGTTGCGGTAGGACGCCCAGACGCGGTCGTTCCAGATCACGTACATCACGCCCATCCGCCGCGCGACCGCGTGCGTCTGGCCCTCCGCATCGGTGGCGAAGAGCTCCGCAAGGATCTCGTCGGCCAGCGCGACGTCGGCGGGATCGGTGGCATCGAGCATCCAGTCGAAGGCGCGCGACTCCTTGTGCTCGGTGATGCCGCCTGTCGTGCACGAGCGCGAGATGGGACCGAACCCGCCGCCGCGGGCGGTGAGCCAGTCGGCCATCAGCAGGATCCCGGAGCGCGGGGTGCGGATGCACTTGGTCTGCGGTTGGTACGGCGCGTACCCCTCCGCGGTTGTCGGGTAGGACACCTCCTCCGTGGTGGCCTGCGCGGGCGCGGCGAGAAGGCCTCCGAGGAGTGCGATCAGACCGCTGGTCAGAGCAGCCGCGAGGGCTGCGCGGCGCACGCTGGCCCGTGCGCGCGAGCTTGTCACCATGCGTGATGTCCTTCCCCAGACGTCACTCGTGCCACTTCCCGAACACCGTGAACATAGGTCGCCCTCGCGGGGCTGTCCGGGAGTTGTACGAACTACAGAGTCGTAGTTCCCAGCGCCTTCGCGTAGCACAGCGAGAGCGGCTCATCGCGGTGGAAACCGAAGTTGGGGATGGGGGTGTATCCGGACGATTCATAGAGCCCGATCGCCTCCGGCTGGCGCAGCCCGGTCTCGAGGATCAGCGTCGCAATGCCGGCGGCGTACGCCGTCCTCTCCACGTGCGCGAGCATCGCTCGCGCGAGGCCGCGTCCCTGGTGGGACTCGACGACGAACATCCGCTTGACCTCCGCGCACGGCCCCTGCGCGACACCGGCCGGGGTGCTCTCGCGGCGCCACGCACCGGACACGACCGGGACCCCGTCGAGGTAGCCGACGTAGAACTCGCCCGTCGGGTCCTCGAACGCGGCCACATCCATGGGCGAGTCGTCGGTTCCGCCGTACCGCTCCACGTAGACCTGCTGGACGCCGGCGACGAGCACCTGCGCATCCGGATGGTCGAGGCTGACACGGACGAGATCGAGCGGTTCCACGAGCGAAGCCTAGGCAGTCGCAGGGACTGGACCACGATTGGGGATGGCGCAGGGGCGGTGACACAATGAGGGCGCTGACAGCGCCGTCAGGTCACACTCTTTGGACCTCTCCGAAAGGACCCGGCGTGAACGACGCCCTCCAGATCCCCAGCGACCTGCTCCCCGCCGATGGCCGGTTCGGTGCCGGTCCCTCGAAGATCCAGACCAGCCACCTCGACGCGCTCGCCGCCACCGGCGACACCCTGATGGGCACCTCGCACCGTCAGGCGCCCGTCAAGAACACCGTCGGCCGCGTCCGCGAGGGCCTGGCCGCTCTGTTCAGCCTCCCCGAGGGCTACGAGATCGTCCTCGGCAACGGCGGGGCCACCGCCTTCTGGGACATCGCCGCCTTCGGCCTGGTGCGCAACAAGTCGCAGCACCTGGCCTTCGGTGAGTTCTCGTCGAAGTTCGCCTCCTCGGTCAAGAAGGCGCCGTGGCTGGCCGAGCCCACCGTCATCTCCTCCGACCCGGGGTCGCGTCCCGAGGCCGTGAAGGAGGACGGCGTGGACGTCTACGCCTGGGCACACAACGAGACCTCCACCGCCGTGATGGCCCCGGTCGTCCGCCCTGCCGGCATCGACGACGACGCGCTGGTCCTCGTGGACGCGACGTCGGGCGCCGGCGGCCTGCCCGTCGACCTCGCCGAGGTCGACGCCTACTACTTCGCGCCGCAGAAGTGCTTCGCCTCCGATGGCGGCCTGTGGATCGCCGCGATGTCGCCCAAGGCGCTCGAGCGTGCCGCCGAGATCGCGGCCAGCGACCGCTACATCCCGCCGTTCTTCGACCTGCCGACCGCGATCGACAACTCGGGCAAGAACCAGACCTACAACACCCCGTCCGTGGCGACGCTGTTCCTGATGGCCGAGCAGCTGGACTGGATGAACGCCAACGGCGGTCTGGCCGGCATGGTCGAGCGGACCACGGCGTCCTCCAACGCGCTGTACGGCTGGGCCGAGCGCACGGCGTACACCTCCTGCTACGTGGCCAAGCCCGAGGACCGCTCGCTGGTCATCGGCACCATCGACTTCGATGACGCCATCGACGCCGCGGCGATCGCCAAGGTGCTGCGCGCCAACGGCATCGTCGACACCGAGCCCTACCGCAAGCTCGGCCGCAACCAGCTGCGCATCGCGATGTACCCGGCGATCGACCCCGCCGACGTCGAGAAGCTCACCAGCGCGATCGACTTCGTCGTCGAGTCCCTGGCCTGACCCCGTACGACTGACGTCGGCCCCCACCTCGCGGTGGGGGCCGATGTCATTTGTCGTCTCTGCGAGGGCGCCCCCGCACCCACCAGGCCGCGCCGAGTCCCACCGCCCCCACAGCGCCGGCAGCAATCGCCCACCAGCCCCACGCACTAGGGCCACCGGAGCCGCCGTCGGCGGTGGACGTGGGTGTCTCGCGCGCCGGCGGCGACACCTCGGTGCTCGGCGACGGTGTGCCGGGGGTCGATCGGGATGCGTCCCACGCCTGCGCGGGCAGGCGCAGCACCGGTGCTGCGGCGCCCTCCGACCCGATGAGTACGTCGCCGCCAGGCTCGATGCCGAGCGACTCCCCCTGCTCCTGGCGTGGCAGGGCGAGGGTGGCGGTGACCTCGAGCGAGGGCCACTCGATGCGGAACCCGCGGGTGTAGTTACGCGCCAGCACGGCGTCCCCGGATGCCGTGAAGCTGCCGTCGGTGAGCAACGCAGGAACGTCGCCGGCTCGCTCGGCCACCCGTACCCCCTCGCCGCTGTCCGGCACCCGGTAGGCGGCCCCTCCGAGAACCCCCTTGGTCAGGATCCACAGGCTTCCGGTGGCGGGGTCGCGTACGAGCGTTTCGGCGTCGCGCGGCCCGTCGTCGTAGCGCACGTCGAGCCTGCTCACCGGCGAGCCGTCCAGCGGAACCCGGTACAGGCTCACGTGCTCCCGGCGAGCGAAGTTGTCGCCGATGTCGCCCACCCACACCACGTCGTCACCTTCGGGGGACAGCGCCTCGACGTCGACGGCGGTCTCTGCGTACGTCACCGTGCGCACCGTCTCCCCGGTGGCGGGATCGACCACGAAGATCCGCGCGCCGTCCCCGGAGTCGTTGACGGTGACCCAGCCCTCCCCCAGCACCGCGAGTCCGCTGGACTCGGTGATCGCGGGGTCGGCGAACCTCGCGGCCTCCTCGGCATCCGGGCCGACGTCCGCGGCCGTGGCCACAGCTCCAGCGACGAAGGGCAGCGCCACGAGCAGGACTGCCGCTGCCCGCACGAGCCTCACTCGCCCGCCGTCACGCCCAGCAGAGTGCCGAGCCGCGGCTGGATGCCCCACGCGGCGACGAGCTCCTCGTACTCCCGCCGCACACTGCCGCCCTTGAGGACCGCCCCGGTGCGGGTCGCGCGCAGCAACGTGTTGCGGGGCGTGTGCGCGGAGTCGACGAACTCGACCACGTCCGTGCGATAGCCGTGGATGCGCAGCAGCGAGGCACGCAAACCATCGGTGAGGGTATCGGCCAGACGCTCGCGCAGGATCCCGTGGCGGGTGAGCATGGCGTACGGCTCCGGTGTCGGGTTGCGCCGCAGCTGGGCGGCGATGTCGTGGTGGCAGCACGGCGCGGCGAGCGCGAGCGGCGCCTCCCAGGCGATGGCCCGGGCCAGCGCGTCGTCGGTCGCGGTGTCGCAGGCGTGCAGCGCCAGCACGACGTCAGGGGCGGGGTCGAGCTCGACGTCGGCGATCGAACCCACGACGAAGTCGGCCTCGATGCCGAGCTCGCCTGCCACCCGGGCGTTGTGGTCCGCCGACTGCTGCTTCACGTCGACTCCGGTGATGCGCACGTCGAGGCCGAGGGTGCGGTGCAGATGCTCGTACGCGGCGAAGGTGAGGTAGGCATTGCCGCACCCCAGGTCGACGACCCGCAGTGGGTCCTGGGGCGTCCCCCGGCGCAGGTGTCCCTTCGCCCGGGCGTCTGCGATCGCGGCGTCGAGGAGCCGTACGAACTCCTCGACCTGGCGGTACTTGTCGCGTCGGGTGGGCTTGACCCGACCCTGGGCATCGGAAATGCCGAGGACGCGCAGCAGTGGGGCGTCCTCGGGGATGAGCCGCTGCTTGGCCCGGTCGTGGCCACGGTCCGCCGCGGCCTCCTGGGCCCGCCGCTGCGTGGCGACGACCGCCTCCAGCTTCTTCGTGACCCGGACCTGGTGGATCTCGGTCGTGGTCTCCACGTGCCAGTTGCCGAAGGGGACCTCCAGCAGGTCGTCGACGGCGTCGCGGGCCGCGTCGCCAACGGCGTGGTTGCTCGTGTGGGCCTGCGTGTCGTCGTACGCCACCACCTGCAGGTGCCGGCCGGCCTTGAGGTCGACCCAGCGCAACTCCACCCGCCGCCACGGCGGCTGCGTGCCGCGCTGGCGTCCGGACGCCACGGCCCGTACGAGCGAGTCGGGGTCGAGGAGGTGACTGCGCATCCGGGCCAGGACGCGCAGCAGGGGTTCGCTCACTGCATCACCGCGGCGATGACGACGATGACCAGGAGGGCGCCCAGAGCCACCTGGATCACGAGCTGGCGCTGGCGAAGCTTCATGGAGCCAGTCTAGGTCTCACTCGTGACGCGCTCACCGTCGCTGGAGTGCGAACCTCACCACGTCGAGCACCTCGATCTGCCCCGCGAGCACCTCGGCCACGGGCACCCACGCGACCCGCGCCGTCGAACCATCGACCTCCGCGACCATGGGCTGGGCGTTCCCGTCCCCGTCCACGTCGGCGGCGAAGACGAGGTGGATGCCGTGGAAGTCCTGGAGCTGCCCGCTGGGTGCGGTGCCCGTGAAGTGCACGTCGTGGACGCCGAGGAGGCGCCCGGGGGTGCAGTCATACCCCGTCTCTTCGGCCAGCTCGCGGCGCAACGAGGACTCGGGGGCCTCGCCGTGCTCGACGCCTCCGCCCGGCAGGGTCCACGCGCCGGGGTGGGGCGAGCGGTCGGAGAGCTGGGTCAGCAGCACCCGCTCGTCGCGCACGATCAGGGCGTAGGCGGCCAGCCGCTGTCGCTGCATCACTCCCCGCACCGCGAGCGCGTCCGAGACCACCGCGGAGACCGGCACGGCCCCCGAGACGACGTCGGCGAGGGCAAACCAGCGGGCGTCGACGGTGGACCCGTCCACCTCCATCACCCGAGGCGCTGGCGCGTCGCGGTCCACCCAGGCGTCGTACACGATCCGCAGCGCGTGGAAGTCGGTGGGCACCCCGTCGAACTCCGCGTCCGGGCGGTGCGCGCTCAGCACGTCCGGGCGGTGTCCCACCGTCGCGTCGAGGCCGGTCTCCTCCCAGATCTCGCGCAGCAGCCCGGTCCGCGGCTCCTCGCCGTGATCGAGGCCCCCGCCGGGCAGGGTCCACAGCTCGTGGCGCACGACGTACGGGGCGATCCGGGACAGCAGGATCTCCGGCCCGCGCGGGGCCTCCCGCAGGATCACGGCGTACGTGGCCACACGCTGGCGTCTCGGACGGGGGTTCATGGGCTCCAACCTAGTTGGCTAGCCTCGGGGGATGCCCAAGACCTCTCGCGACCCGTGGCTGGACAACGCGAAGATCTGGCTCGTCGTCGTCGTGGTGGTGGGCCACATGATCGTGTTGATGCCCCCCGGCGACCTCACCTCGCGCGCCTACGACTTCGTCTACTACTTCCACATTCCTGCCTTCGTGGTGATCACGGGGTATCTCTCGCGCACGTTCCGGTGGACGCGGCGCCACCTCACGTCGCTGCTCACGATGCTGGTCCTGCCCTACATCGTGTTCGAAATGCTGATGGCCCTGTGGCGGGTGTACGTGGTCGGCGAGGTCTCCGACTTCAGCGCGCTGTGGCCGCTGTGGGTCAACCCGCACTGGCCGATGTGGTACCTGGCTGTCCTGGTCATGTGGCGGCTGGCGACGCCGATCCTGGTCCGGCACTGGGTGGCCGTGCCGGTGTCGGTGGTGGTGAGCCTGGTGGCCGGGCGTTGGAACATCGAGCTGTTCGACATCAACCGCGCCCTGGGCCTGCTGCCGTTCTTCGTGCTGGGGCTGCACCTGACTCCTCGGATGCTGGGGGTCGTCAAGGCTCGCTGGAGCGGACTCGTCGGCCTGGCGATCTTCGCCGGCCTGTGGTGGCTGGCCGGCACCACGGATGAGCACTGGTCGACGCAGTGGCTCTACTACCGCTCCCCGTACGACGACCTCGGCGTCTCCTTCGGCGAAGGCGTCGAGATCCGCGCCCAACTCCTGGCTGTCGGTCTCGCGGGCTCCTTCGCGGCGCTCAGCCTGCTGCCGACCAAGGAGAACCGGTTCAGTGTCATGGGCGCGTGGACGATGGTCGTCTACCTGATCCACGGTTTCGTGGTCCGGGGACTGGAGGCGTGGGGCTACGCCGAGTGGATGCCGGACGACGAGGTGGCGATCCTCGCCATCACCGTGGCCACGGGCGTGGCCCTCGGCCTGCTGCTGGGGTGGCCGCCGGTCGCGAAGCGCCTGTTCTGGCTCGTCGACCCGGTGGGCGCGCTCACACGGAGGCGTCGCGAGCGATCGGGCCCCACGACGCCGGCAGCGCCGCCTGCGGGAGCAGATCCCACTCCCTCGCCTCCTCGCGGGTGAGCGCGTGCCCGCCGAGGTGGGCCGGATACCAGGGCGCCCACTCGCCGGGCCGGGGTCGGTGGTGGCCTCGCAGTTGCAGACCCTCCAGCAGCCCAGTCAGCCGGTGGCCCAGGGCGTGGGTGACGGTGTCGAGGTCCTCGTCCGGCCCCACGGTGAAGGGCGATCCGAAGTGCATGTCGACCCGACGGCCGCGCGTGGCGTCGAGCCCCAGCTCGCGGCCGCGGTCATCCAGAGGCCAGACCCCGTAGATGCGCTGAGGACCGAAGATCGCGGCCGGCACGACGGGCGCGCCAGTCTCGCGTGCCAGCGACGCCACTCCCCGCATCAGTGGGCGCACCGTCAGGGAGTAGCTGATCCCCGCCTCGGGGAAGATCCCGACCGCGTGGCCGGCTCGCAGTTGGGCGCGGGCGCGCAGGTACGCCCCCGCGGGCGCAGCCCGGTCGACGGGAATGTGTCCCATCGCGTCCATCACGGGCCCCAGTCCCGGGGTGTCCCACACGTCGTGGCGGCACATGAACCGCGCGCGGCGGCCCCGCCTCAGCATCGCCTGGGACAGGAACACGAAGTCCACGTACGAGACGTGCGTGGACGCGAGGATCACGGGACCGGCGAGGGGCACGTGGTGCAGTCCCGTCGATGACACCCGTACGTCCAGCAGCCGCAGCGCGAGGCCTCCCACCGCGCTCACCGCGCGGTGGGTCCGTTCCGTTCCCACGCGACTCAGCTGAACGGCGCGCGCGCGTCGCGGGCGATCGACTGGCGTCCTGCCCAGCGCCAGATGCGCGCGGAGCGATCGCGGTCGGCGTCGTCGACCAGGTTGCCCATCCAACGCAGCGCGAGCGTCATCAGGAAGTCGGAGCGCATCCCGACCGGTCCCAGCTTGGCCACCACCTGGGGCGCCGTGGCGACGCCGGCCAGCCGGCGGGCGATGGAGAACGCCTCGCCGTAGTGCTCCACCAGCGTGGCCCGCCAGGCCTCGCCCAGGCTCTGCTGGCTGGCCATCATCTGGGCCACGAGGCGACCGGTCTCCAGGCCGTAGTCGATGCCCTCGCCGTTGAGGGGGTTCACGCATCCGGCGGCGTCGCCGATCAGTGCCCAGTTGGGTCCGGCCACGTTGCTCACGGCCCCGCCCATCGGGAGCAGCGCCGAGGCCGGCACCCGCAGATCCCCGCTCAGGCCGAACTCCTCGCGGCGCTGGCCGGCGTAGTGGTGCATCAGGGGCTTGATCGCGATGTCGGCGGGTCGCTTGGCTGTGGCGAGCGTGCCGACGCCGATGTTCACCTCGCCGGTGCCGAGGGGGAAGATCCAGCCGTACCCGGACAGCACCTCGCCCTCCTCGGAGCGCAACTCGAGGTGGGAGCTGATCCAGGGGTCGTCGTGCATCTCGGAGGTCACGTACGCCCGCCCCGCCACGCCGTACACGGTGTCGCGGTGCCACTCGCGGCCCAGGACCTTGCCCAGCGGCGAGCGCACGCCGTCGGCCACCACGAGACGCTTGCAGGCGATCTCGAAGGTCTCCGCGCCGCTCTTGAACACCACTGCCGCCACCCGGCCGCCGTCCATGCGGACGTCGACGGCACGGGCCCCGTCGATGCCGTGGGCGCCGTCCTTGAGGGCGAGGGTACGCAGGTGGTCGTCGAGTTCCGTACGGGCCACCGCCGAGCCCCACGAGGGGAGGTTGGGGCCGTTCCACGGCAGGTGGAGCACCTGGCCGAAGCCGTGGGCTCGCAGGCCCTGGTTGACCGTATGCGAGCGCACCCAGTCGGTGAGCCCCAACCGCTCCAGCTCCGCGATCGCGCGCGGGGTGAGGCCGTCGCCGCAGGTCTTGTCGCGCGGGAAGACTGCGGCGTCGACGAGGACGGTCTCCAGTCCGGCGCGGGCGCTCCACGCGGCTGCTGCCGAGCCCGCGGGGCCAGCGCCGACGACGAGGACGTCTGTCGAGATGGGGTGGGTCACCCCGCCATTGTCTCAGCGACCCCTCGCGTGCGGGAAACCCCCGCCATCACGGGCGCCTCACTCCCCCTCCACAACGCCGATGGCCCCGACCTCCCTTGCGGGAGGCCGGGGCCATCGATGTCAGGCGGACTCGCTCAGCTCTGGTAGGAGCCGAAGTCGAAGTCGTCCAGTGCGACGGCCTGCGACGACGGACCGAAGTCGTAGTCGTAGGCGTCGTACCCGGTGACCGAGTACGCGGCCGCACGGGCCTCCTCGGTCGGCTCGACCCGGATGTTGCGGTAGCGCTCCAGGCCGGTTCCGGCCGGGATCAGCTTTCCGATGATCACGTTCTCCTTCAGGCCACGCAGGCTGTCGGAGCGACCGTTGATCGCCGCGTCGGTGAGCACGCGGGTGGTCTCCTGGAAGGAGGCCGCCGAGAGCCACGACTCGGTGGCGAGCGAGGCCTTGGTGATACCCATCAGGACGGGGCGACCGGCGGCGGGCTTGCCACCCTCGGACACCACGCGACGGTTCTCCTCCTCGAAGCGCACCCGGTCGACCAGGTCGGAGGGCAGCAGGTTGGTGTCGCCCGACTCGATGACCGTGATCCGGCGCAGCATCTGCCGCACGATGATCTCGATGTGCTTGTCGTGGATGGCCACACCCTGCGAGCGGTACACCTCCTGCACCTCGTTGACGAGGTGCTCCTGGGCGCGACGGACACCGAGGATGCGCAGGACGTCCTGCGGGTCCTCCGTACCCTGGGTCAGCTTCTGACCCACCTCGACGTGGTCGCCGTCAGCCACCAGCAGACGCGAACGCTTCGAGACCAGGTACTCCTGGACCTCGGAGCCGTCGTCCGGGGTGACCAGCACCTTGCGCGACTTGTCCGTGTCCTCGATCTCGACCCGACCAGCGGCCTCGGAGATCGGCGAACGACCCTTGGGCGAGCGGGCCTCGAAGAGCTCGACCACGCGGGGCAGACCCTGCGTGATGTCGTCGGCCGAGGCCACACCACCGGTGTGGAACGTACGCATCGTCAGCTGCGTGCCGGGCTCACCGATGGACTGGGCGGCGATGATGCCGACCGCCTCACCGATGTCGACCAGCTTGCCGGTGGCCAGCGAGCGGCCGTAGCACTTGGCGCAGGTGCCGGTACGGGCGTCACAGGTCAGCACGGAGCGCACCTTGACCTCGGTCACGCCAGCCTCGATGAGCTCGGCGATCTTGACGTCACCCAGGTCCTCACCGGCAGCAGCGAGCACCTCACCCGTGGTCGGGTGGACGACCTCGACGGCGGCCGTACGGGCGTACGCAGAGGTCTCGACGTTCTCAGCCTTGACCACGCGCGGACCGTCAGCGCCCTCGATGGCCTCACCGATCAGCTTGGGCAGACCACGCTCGGTGCCGCAGTCGTCCTCACGGATGATGACGTCCTGCGAGACGTCCACCAGACGACGGGTCAGGTAACCCGAGTCGGCGGTACGCAGCGCGGTGTCGGCCAGACCCTTGCGAGCACCGTGGGTGGAGATGAAGTACTCCAGGACCGAGAGGCCCTCACGGAAGTTCGCCTTGATCGGGCGCGGGATGATCTCGCCCTTCGGGTTGGCCACCAGACCACGCATGGCCGCAACCTGGCGGATCTGGTTCATGTTTCCGGAGGCACCCGAGTCGACCATCATGTAGATGGGGTTCGACTTGTCGAAGTTGGTCTCCATCGCACGACCCACGTCGGCCGCAGCCTGGGTCCAGATCTCGATGAGCTCCTGGCGGCGCTCCTCGTCGGTGACCAGACCGCGCTCGAACTGCTTCTGCACCTTCTCGGCCTGAGCCTCGTACTCGCCGAGGATCTCAACCTTGGTGGCAGGCGTGGTCACGTCGTCGATCGACACGGTGACACCCGAGCGGGTGGCCCAGTGGAAACCGGCGTCCTTGAGGGCGTCGAGCGAAGCCGCGACCTCGACCTTGGTGTAGCGCTCGGCCAGGTCGTTGACGATGGCACCCAGCTGCTTCTTGCCCACCTCGTAGTTCACGAAGGGGTAGTTGGCCGGCAGCGTCTCGTTGAAGAGCACGCGACCCAGGGTGGTCTCGACAGCAGCCTCGGCGATGTCCGCGTCCCGCTCGGCGACGTAGTCGTCCAGGCGGATCGTGACGCGCGACTGCAGCGTGATCTCGCGACGGTCGAAGGCCATGATCGCCTCCGCCGGCGACGAGAAGTGACGCCCCTCGCCGGGCTCACCCTCGCGGTCCGTGGTCAGCCAGAACAGACCGATGATCATGTCCTGCGAAGGCATGGTCACCGGACGGCCGTCCGACGGCTTGAGGATGTTGTTCGTCGACAGCATCAGGATGCGGGCCTCGGCCTGCGCCTCCGCGGAGAGCGGCAGGTGCACGGCCATCTGGTCACCATCGAAGTCGGCGTTGAACGCGCCGCACACGAGCGGGTGGATCTGGATGGCCTTGCCCTCGATGAGCTGCGGCTCGAACGCCTGGATGCCCAGACGGTGCAGCGTGGGCGCACGGTTGAGCAGCACCGGGTGCTCGGTGATGACCTCTTCGAGGACGTCCCACACGACCGGGCGAGCGCGCTCCACCATCCGCTTGGCGGACTTGATGTTCTGCGCGTGCGACAGGTCGACGAGGCGCTTCATCACGAACGGCTTGAACAGCTCGAGCGCCATCTGCTTGGGCAGACCGCACTGGTGCAGCTTGAGCTGCGGACCGGACACAATGACCGAACGGCCCGAGTAGTCCACGCGCTTGCCGAGCAGGTTCTGACGGAAGCGACCCTGCTTGCCCTTGAGCATGTCGGACAGCGACTTCAGCGGCCGGTTGCCCGGGCCGGTGACGGGGCGCCCACGACGACCGTTGTCGAAGAGGCTGTCCACAGCCTCCTGCAGCATCCGGCGCTCGTTGTTGACGATGATCTCCGGCGCACCGAGGTCGAGCAGACGCTTGAGTCGGTTGTTGCGGTTGATCACGCGGCGGTACAGGTCGTTGAGGTCGGAGGTCGCGAAACGGCCACCGTCCAGCTGCACCATGGGACGCAGGTCCGGCGGGATGACCGGAACGGCGTCGAGCACCATGCCGATCGGCTTGTTGCCGGTCTTGCGGAACGCATCGACGACCTTGAGGCGCTTGAGGGCGCGGACCTTCTTCTGGCCCTTGCCGTTGGCGATCACGTCGCGCAGGTTCTCGATCTCGGCGTCGACATCGAAGTCCTGGAGACGCTTCTGGATCGCCGTGGCGCCCATGAAGCCCTCGAAGTACTTGCCGAACCAGGACTTCATCTCGCGGTAGAGCAGCTCGTCGCCGAGCAGGTCCTGCACCTTGAGGCTCTTGAAGGTGTCCCAGACCTCCTCGAGGCGGTCGATCTCGCGCTGCGCACGGTCACGCAGCTGCTTCATCTCCCGCTCGGCGCCGTCCTTGACCTTGCGACGCGCGTCGGCCTTGGCGCCCTCGGCCTCCAGGGCCGCGAGGTCCTCCTCGAGCTTCTTGGCGCGGTCCTCGATCGAGGAGTCGCGACGCTTCTCGAGGCGCTCGCGCTCCAGCCCGACCTTGCCCTCCAGAGCGGAGAGGTCGTTGTGGCGCGCGTCCTCGTCGACC
The DNA here is from genome assembly GCA_023460975.1 of Actinomycetes bacterium. Taxonomy (GTDB): domain Bacteria; phylum Actinomycetota; class Actinomycetes; order Propionibacteriales; family Nocardioidaceae; genus Nocardioides. The sequence continues at coordinate 5,515 of JAEWOG010000078.1, read as the reverse complement.
GAGGTGATCATGTACGCCGCGAAGTAGATGACCTTCTCCAGGTCCTTCGGGGCGAGGTCGAGCAGGTAGCCCAGCCGCGACGGAACGCCCTTGAAGTACCAGATGTGGGTCACCGGGGCGGCGAGCTCGATGTGGCCCATCCGCTCACGGCGGACCTTCGAGCGGGTCACCTCGACGCCGCAGCGCTCGCAGATGATGCCCTTGAAGCGCACGCGCTTGTACTTGCCGCAGTAGCACTCCCAGTCCCGGGTGGGACCGAAGATCTTCTCGCAGAAGAGACCGTCGCGCTCGGGCTTGAGCGTGCGGTAGTTGATGGTTTCGGGCTTCTTGACCTCACCGTGGCTCCACCCGCGGATTTCATCCGCGGTGGCCAGGCCGATCTGAAGCTGGTCGAAGAAGTTGACGTCCAGCACTGTTATCTAATCCTCTTCCTTCTCAGACTTCCTCGACGCTGCTGGGCTCGCGGCGCGACAGGTCGATGCCGAGCTCCTCAGCCGCACGGAAGACGTCTTCCTCGGCGTCCTTCAACGAGATGGACGAGCCGTCGGTGGACAGCACCTCCACGTTGAGGCAGAGCGACTGCATCTCCTTGACGAGCACCTTGAACGACTCGGGGATGCCGGAGTCGGGGATGTTCTCGCCCTTCACGATGGCTTCGTAGACCTTGACGCGACCGGGCACGTCGTCGGACTTGATCGTCAGCAGCTCCTGGAGTGCGTAGGCCGCGCCGTACGCCTCCATCGCCCAGACCTCCATCTCACCGAAGCGCTGGCCACCGAACTGGGCCTTACCGCCGAGCGGCTGCTGGGTGATCATCGAGTACGGGCCGGTCGAACGCGCGTGGATCTTGTCGTCGACCAGGTGGTGGAGCTTGAGGATGTACATGTAACCGACCGAGACCGGCTCCGGGAACGGCTCACCCGAACGGCCGTCGAAGAGACGGGCCTTGCCGTCCTCCTTGACCATGCGCTCGCCGTCACGGTTGGGCAGGGTCGCACCGAGCAGGCCGGTGATCTCGTCCTCACGCGCACCGTCGAAGACGGGCGTGGCCACCTTGGTGTTGGCGGCTGCCTTGTCGGCACCGATCGCGAGCAGGCGCTGCTTCCAGGCAGCGTCCGACTTGTCCTCGGAGAGGTTGAGGTCCCAACCCTGCTTGGCGAGCCAACCCAGGTGGAGCTCGAGGATCTGCCCGATGTTCATGCGTCGCGGCACACCCAGCGGGTTCAGGATCACGTCAACCGGGCTGCCGTCCTCCATGAACGGCATGTCCTCGACCGGCAGGATCTTGGCGATGACGCCCTTGTTGCCGTGACGGCCGGCGAGCTTGTCACCCACCGAGATCTTGCGCTTCTGCGCCACGTACACGCGGACCAGCTGGTTGACGCCGGGCGGCAGCTCGTCGCCTTCCTCGCGGTCGAAGACGCGCACGCCGATGACCGTTCCGGACTCACCGTGCGGCACCTTCATCGAGGTGTCGCGGACCTCGCGCGCCTTCTCACCGAAGATCGCGCGGAGCAGACGCTCCTCCGGGGTCAGCTCGGTCTCACCCTTGGGCGTGACCTTGCCGACGAGGATGTCACCGGTGGTGACCTCGGCGCCGATGCGGATGATGCCGCGCTCGTCGAGGTCGGCCAGACCCTCCTCGGAGACGTTCGGGATGTCCCGGGTGATCTCCTCGGGGCCGAGCTTGGTGTCGCGGGCGTCGACCTCGTGCTCCTCGATGTGGATCGAGGTGAGGATGTCCTCCTGAACCAGGCGCTGGCTCAGGATGATGGCGTCCTCGTAGTTGTGGCCCTGCCACGGCATGAACGCCACCAGGAGGTTCGTGCCCAGCGCCATCTCGGCGTTGTCGGTGCACGGACCGTCGGCGATCGGCGAGCCGACCTCGACGCGGTCACCCGCAGCGACCAGCGGACGCTGGTTGATGCTGGTGCCCTGGTTGGAGCGGCGGAACTTGGCCAGGCGGTAGGACGAGTACGTGCCGTCGTCGTTCATGGTCTCGATGAGGTCCGCGGAGACCTCCTTGACCACGCCGGCCTCCTTGGCCACGACCACGTCACCGGCGTCGACCGCAGCGCGGTACTCCATGCCGGTGCCCACCAGCGGGCTGTCGCTGGTGATCAGCGGGACAGCCTGACGCTGCATGTTGGCGCCCATGAGCGCGCGGTTGGCGTCGTCGTGCTCGAGGAAGGGGATCAGCGCGGTGGCCACGGAGACCATCTGGCGTGGGGAGACGTCCATGTAGTGCACGTCGCCGGCCAGCACCGCGTCGACCTCGCCGTGACCCTGACGGCACAGCACGCGCTCCTCGACGAACTTGTTGTTGTCGTCGAGCGAGGCGTTGGCCTGGGCGATGACGTAACGGTCCTCGTCGTCAGCCGTGAGGTAGTCGATCTGGTCGGTGACCACGCCGTCGACGACCTTGCGGTAGGGCGTCTCGACGAACCCGAACGGGTTGATGCGACCGTACGAGGCCAGCGAGCCGATCAGACCGATGTTGGGGCCTTCAGGGGTCTCGATGGGGCACATGCGGCCGTAGTGCGACGGGTGGACGTCACGGACCTCCATGCCGGCGCGGTCGCGGGACAGACCACCGGGGCCGAGCGCGGACAGGCGACGCTTGTGCGTCAGACCCGCGATCGGGTTGGTCTGGTCCATGAACTGCGAGAGCTGGGAGGTTCCGAAGAACTCCTTCAGCGCAGCAACCACGGGGCGGATGTTGATCAGGGACTGAGGCGTGATGGCCTCGACGTCCTGGGTGGTCATGCGCTCGCGCACGACGCGCTCCATGCGGGCAAGACCCGTACGGAGCTGGTTCTGGATCAGCTCGCCCACGGTGCGCATGCGGCGGTTGCCGAAGTGGTCGATGTCGTCAGCAAGGACGGGGATCGCCTTGCCGTCGGGGCCGGGAACGACCTCGCCCGCGGCGTCGACCAGCTCGGGGGTCTCCACCGACATGCCAGCGGCGTGCAGCTGCACGACGTAGCGGATGGTGGCCACGATGTCGTCGACCGTCAGCGTCTGCTGGTCGAAGGCCTCGTGCAGGCCGAGCTTCTTGTTGATCTTGTAGCGGCCGACCTTGGCGAGGTCGTAGCGCTTGGGGTTGAAGTAGTAGTTGTTGAGCAGCGTCTGCGCCGCCTCGCGCGTCGGGGGCTCGCCCGGACGCAGCTTGCGGTAGATGTCGAGCAGCGCCTCGTCCTGGGTCTGGGGAGCGTCCTTCTCCAGGGTCTGCATCATCGACTCGTACTGCCCGAACTCCTCGCGGATCTGCTCGGGGGTCCAGCCCAGCGCCTTGAGCAGGACGGTGACGTTCTGCTTGCGCTTGCGGTCGAGGCGGACACCAACCATGTCGCGCTTGTCGATCTCGAACTCGAGCCACGCGCCGCGGCTCGGGATGACCTTGGCCGTGTAGATGTCGCGGTCCGACGTCTTGTCGGCGGAACGCTCGAAGTAGACGCCCGGCGAGCGGACGAGCTGCGAGACAACGACACGCTCGGTGCCGTTGATGATGAAGGTGCCCTTCGAGGTCATCATGGGGAAGTCACCCATGAAGACCGTCTGGCCCTTGATCTCGCCCGTCTCGTGGTTCATGAACTCAGCCGAGACGTAGAGCGGGCGGGAGTAGGTGAAGTCCTTCTCCTTGCACTCCTCCTCGGTGTACTTCGGGTCCACGAAGACCGGGTTGTCGAAGGAGAGCATCATCGTCTCCGAGAAGTCTTCGATCGGGGAGATCTCCTCGAAGATCTCCTGAAGACCAGACTTCCCCGAGACATCTTCACCGGCGGCCACGCGGGCCTCCACCGTCTCCGTCCAGCGCTCGTTGCCAACCAGCCAGTCGAAGCTGTCGGTCTGGAGCGAGAGGAGAGCGGGAACCTCGAGAGGTTCGGTGATCTTTGCGAAGGAAGTGCGACGGGAATTACCAGCAGAGCTGCGCGCGGCCAAGAGGTTTCCTCACGAAATCGATCAGTTGATCTTGCGCCAACCAACCACCACTACGTCCGTCCGGCAGGACGTGGGCATATGAGGGCAGGCGCAACGCACCACCTTAGCGCAAATGAGGACGCGCCACAAGTGCGGAGTCAATCCCCTTCTGGGGAGCCTCCGCTCAGACAACGATGATGAACGCAGGCGCCCTTCCGGTCAAGCAGGCTCGCAGCGCCTGGGCCGGTTTGAGCCTGCCAAGCCCCCTCCGCTGGTCGCCCCTCCGCTGGTCGAGCTTGTCGAGACCACACCGCTGGTCGAGCTTGTCGAGACCACACCGCTGGTCGACCTTGTCGAGACCCCCCGTACGCGGTCAGGACCTGGTGTCGACAGGCTCAACCAGCGAGGCCGTAGCCGTCGAGACCCCCCGTACGCGGTCGGGGCCCGGTTTCGACAGGCTCAACCAGCCACACCGCTGGTCGAGCTCGTCGAGACCCCCGTACGCAGTCAGGAGCCCGGTTTCGACAGGCCCAACCAGCGATCGATCTCAACCAACGACCGAGGGCGGCCACCCCAGTGGGGTGGCCGCCCTCGGCGGATGAAACTCGGTGAGTCTCAGGAGTGCGCAGAAGTCACTTGACGGTGACGGTGGCGCCGGCGCCCTCGAGCGCCTCCTTGGCCTTGTCAGCGGCCTCCTTGTTGACACCCTCGAGGATCGCCTTGGGGGCACCCTCAACGAGGTCCTTGGCCTCCTTCAGACCGAGGGAGGTCAGGGCGCGCACCTCCTTGATGACGTTGATCTTCTTGTCACCGGCGGCCTCGAGAACGACGTCGAACTCGTCCTTCTCAGCGGCGGCCTCGCCACCGGCAGCGGCGCCACCGGCAGCCGGAGCGGCAGCAACGGCGACGGGAGCGGCGGCGGTCACGCCGAAGGTGTCCTCGAACTCCTTCACGAACTCGGAGAGCTCGATGAGGGTCATCTCCTTGAAGGCGTCAAGGAGCTCTGCGGTGCTGAGCTTCGCCATGATGGGCGATTCCTTCCATTCATGGTCGTGCCGCTCGTTGCGGACGACCGGGGGGTTTCAGGTGGTGTACGTCGGCCTGGGTCAGGCGTCGGTGGACTCGGCGGCCTCGTCGGTCGCCTCGGGGGCGGACTCCTCTGCGGGAGCCTCCTCCGCAGCGGCCTCGTCGGCAGCCGGAGCGTCCTCGGCAGCGGCCGGCGTGCCGGCACCACCTGCGAGGATCGAGGGGTCCTGCTCGGCCTTCGCCTGGAGCGCACCCGCGAGGCGGGCGGCCTGGGCGAGAGGCGCGTTGAGCAGGTAGACGGCCTGGCTGAGCGATGCGAGCATCGCGCCAGCCAGCTTGCCCAGGAGCACCTCGCGGGACTCGAGGTCGGCCAGCTTGGCGATCTCGCTCGCGTCGAGGGGCTTGCCGTCCAGGACGCCGCCCTTGATGACAAGGGTGGGGTTGGCCTTGGCAAAGTCACGCAGACCCTTGGCCGCCTCGACCACGTCGCCGTTGATGAAGGCGATGGCGGTCGGGCCGGTCAGCAGGTCGTCGAAGCCGTCGATCCCCACCTCATTGGCGGCGATCT
>JAEWOG010000077.1 GCA_023460975.1 Actinomycetes bacterium | reverse complement strand
GCGCGGAGCCGGCCTCGGCCGCGGGCGCGTCCGCCTTCGCCGGGGCGTCCCCGGCGACGGTCTCGCCCGAGCGCGTACGACGGCGGGTGCGCTCGCGCTTGGGCCGCTCGGAGCGCTCGCGACGCGGCTCGGAGTCGCGCTTGGGCGCGGGCGCCGGGTCGGCGATGCGGCCCTTGGTGCCCTCGGCGATGCCCTGGTCGGTGAGCAGGTGCGGGGAGGTGGAGTAGGTCTCGACCGGCTCGTCGAACGGCAGGTCGAGGGCCTTGTTGATGAGCTTCCAGCGGTGCAGGTCGGCCCAGTCGACGAAGGTGATCGCGGTGCCCGAGGCGCCGGCGCGCCCCGTACGGCCGATGCGGTGGACGTAGGTCTTCTCGTCCTCGGGGCACGTGTAGTTGATGACGTGCGAGACGCCGCGCACGTCGATGCCGCGGGCGGCGACGTCGGTGGCGACCAGGACCTGGAGCTTGTCCTCGCGGAACTTCGCGAGCGCCTTCTCGCGGGCCACCTGCGCCATGTCACCGTGGAGGGGAGCGGCCTTGAACCCGCGCTCGGCAAGGTCCTCGGCCACCCGCTGCGCCTGCCGCTTGGTGCGGGTGAAGACGATGAGCTTCTCCATGTCGGCCGACTGCAGGACGCGGCCGATGATCTCGGGCTTGTCGAGGTCGTGGGCCTGGTAGATGAACTGCGCCGTCGCGGGGACGGTCGCGTTCTCGTACGAGGACTCGGCGCGGATGTTCATCGGGTGGCGCATGTGCATGCGCGCCAGGGCGATGATCGCGGCCGGCATCGTCGCCGAGAACAGCATCGTCTGCCGGGTCTCGGGGGTGAGCTTGAGGAGCTTCTCCACGTCGGGCAAGAAGCCCAGGTCGAGCATCTCGTCGGCCTCGTCGAGCACGAGCGCGTGCACGTGCGAGAGGTCGAGCGCCTTGCGGTTGGCCAGGTCGATGAGACGACCGGGCGTCCCGACGACGATGTCGACGCCCGCGTCCAGGGCCTCGAGCTGGGGCTCGTACCCGACGCCGCCGTAGACGGTCAGCACGCGCAGGCCGCGGTCGGCGCTGGCCAGCTCGATGTCGTTGGAGACCTGGAGGGCCAGTTCGCGCGTGGGCGCCACGATGAGGGCCTGCGGCTTGCCCTGCGGCATGTCGGCGTAGTCGGGGTCCTTGGGGGACACCGAGCGCTGGATGACCGGGATGCCGAAGGCGAAGGTCTTGCCCGTGCCCGTGCGGGCCTGGCCGATGAGGTCGGTGCCGACCAGAGCGACCGAGAGGGTCATCTCCTGGATGGCGAAGGGGGTGGTGATGCCGGCGCGCTCGAGCGCGTCGCAGATCTCGGGGTGGACCCCGAGTTCGCGGAACGTGGTCACGTGGTGTGGTCGCTTTCTTCAGGAGTACGTCCGAATGTGCGGCCGACTCCTGTGGTGGGCCGCGCACATGCCTGCACCCTGCGGATCCGGGTGAGTGGTCTCGGCCCGGACGGGGCGCGATCCGTCCTCGTGCACGCGGAGCCGGGTGGCCCCGCCGGAGGCTGATCAACCCCATGCTATCGGTAGGCTGCATTCATGACTGAATCCGCTGCCGGAGCGTCCCCCGAGCACGTCCCCGGCGACGACCTCGCCCACGACGAGGACTACCGCTTCGCGGCCATCGACCTGCTCGGCGTCATCGCCCGCGGTGAGTACTCCGCCTTCGAGCGGTTGGCCGACGACGCCAAGCTCGCGCCGACCATGGCGGACCGCATCGAGATCGCGGCGATGGCCGCGACCGAGTTGCAGCATCTGCTCGACCTGCGCGACCGGCTCGTCGAGCTCGGTGCGGACCCGTACGCGGCGATGGCCGAGTTCGACGCCAGCTTCGAGGACTTCCACGACCACACCGCGCCCTCCGACTTCTACGAGGGCCTCGTGAAGGCGTACGTCGGTGACGGGCTGGCCGCGGACTTCTACCGCGAGATCGCCGCCTACCTCGACCCCGTCACCCGCGACCTGATCGTTGCGTCGCTGGAGGACTCGGGCCGCTCGGCCTTCGTCGTCGACCGGGTCCGCAAGGCCATCGCTGAGGACCCGCGCCTCGCCGGCCGCCTCGCGCTGTGGGGGCGCCGGATCATGGGGGAGGCGCTCACCCAGGCCCAGCGGATCGCCGCCGAGCGTGACGCACTCACGGCCCTGCTCACGGGCGGAGTGGACCGGCCCAGCCTCGATCTCGCCGCGTTGGGTCGGATGCTCACCCGGCTCACCGAGCGTCACACCGAGCGCATGGGTGAACTGGGCCTCGACGCCTGATTGCTCCGCGTACGGGCTGACTGGGTGGGCGATCCCGACACGTTGTGGGCTTTGCAACGACCACAACGTGCATGAATCCCCGCTCAGGCGGGGGTCCTCCGCCGTACGGGTCCGCAACCCCGGACAGCCGCACAGCCAAAACCCCCGTCCCGCGCTCAGAGGAGCGCCGGAGCGGGGGTTTGGTACGTCGGGTTGCGGCTCAGCGGAAGCCGACGGTGCCAGAGACGTTGGTGCCGATCTCGACGTAGGTGATCTTGTCGCCGGGAACCAGGATCTGGCGTCCCTTGCTGTCGGTCACCGTGAACACCGTGCCGCCCGCGAGGGCGTCGTTGAGCCGGCCCTCGATGGCCTCGGTCTTCTCGTCGGTCTCCACGACCAGTTCGCGCTGGGCGTACTGAACGCCGATCTTGAGTTCCATGGTTCCTCCTCGTCGTGCGGTGACGCTCAGGCGTCCTCGTTGAGCGGGTGCCCGGCGATGCCGCGCCACGCCAGGCCGGAGACCAGGCCAGCGGCCTGCTCCAGCGTGATGTCGTTGTTCTCGTCCAGCCAGAACCGGGCCGAGACCTGTGCCATTCCCACCAGCGACACTGCCAGCAGGTGGGCTGCCTCGGCGGGCAGGCTGGTGTCCTCGCGAATCACCTCGGCAACCAGCGCGGCGCACTCGGTGGTCGTACGGTCGACGCGGGCGCGTACGGCGGGCTCGCTCGTCAGGTCGGACTCATAGACCAGGCGGAACGCGCCGGTGTCGTTGCCGACGAAGTCGTAGAAGGCGCGAATGGTCGCCTCGACGCGCAGCTTGTTGTCGTGCGTCGACTCGAGGGCATGGCGGCAGTGGTCGACGATCGCGTCGCAGGACGTGTCGAGCACGGCCAGGTAGAGGTCGAGCTTGCCCGGGAAGTGCTGGTAGAGCACCGGCTTGGACACGCCTGCGCGCTCGGCGATCTCGTCCATGGCGGCGGCGTGGTAGCCGTGCGCCACGAAGGCGTTCATCGCCGACTCCAGCAGCTGTGCCCTGCGTTCCTTGCGGGGCATGCGCCCGCCGCGTGGCCGCAGGTCGGCGATCTCGGTGCTGTCACTCGTCACGTGGACGACCCCTCCTCAGGCGTACGGGGCACGCGTGCAGGTGCTCCGGTCGGAGCCTAACGCGGCACGCGTAGCCGTGGGGGCAGCGACCCTACTCTTTGGTAATTCCACATGGTGGACCCATGGTCCGAAATGCGGGATGCAGTCGGTGTGAGAGGTGCTGGACGGGAACATGGGAAGCGTCGGCGCGGTTGCACCCATACCGCGCAGACGCGTTGTCCGACACCCGAAGGAGACCCCCGTGCCGTTCCCGCCGCTCGTCGAGCCCGCTGAGGAGCTGACCATCGACGAGGTCCGCCGCTACAGCCGCCACCTGATCATTCCCGACGTGGGCATGGCCGGGCAGAAGCGGCTGAAGAACGCCAAGGTGCTGGTCATCGGCGCCGGCGGTCTCGGTTCCCCCGCTCTGCTCTACCTCGCCGCGGCAGGCGTCGGCACGCTCGGCATCGCCGAGTTCGACGAGGTCGACGAGTCCAACCTGCAGCGCCAGATCATCCACGGCCAGTCCGACATCGGGAAGCCGAAGGCCGTCTCGGCCAAGGAGTCCGTCGCCGAGACCAACCCGCTGGTCAACGTCGTGCTCCACGAGGGTCGACTCGACAACGACAACGTCATGGAGATCTTCTCCGGCTATGACCTGATCGTCGACGGGACGGACAACTTCGCGACCCGCTACATGGTCAACGACGCGGCGTACCTGCTCGGGATCCCGTACGTGTGGGGCTCGATCTATCGCTTCGACGGCCAGGCCTCCGTCTTCGCCCCCAGCATGGACGCCGAGGCCCCGTGCTACCGCTGCCTCTACCCCGAGCCCCCGCCGCCCGGCATGGTGCCCTCGTGCGCCGAGGGCGGCGTGCTCGGCGTGCTGTGCGCCTCGATCGGCTCGATCCAGGTCAACGAGGCCATCAAGCTGCTCGCGGGCATCGGCGAGCCGCTGATCGGCAAGCTGATGATCTATGACGCGCTCGAGATGGAGTACCGCAAGCTCAAGGTGCGCAAGGACCCCAACTGCGCGCTCTGCGGTGAGAACCCGACGGTCACCGGACTCATCGACTACGACACCTTCTGCGGTGCCGTGTCCGACGAGGCCGCCGACGCCGCCGCCGGTTCGACGATCTCGGTGAAGCAGCTCGAGGAGATGCTGGCCGAGCGCGAGGCAGGCACGCGCGACTTCGTGCTCGTCGACGTGCGTGAGCCCAACGAGTACGAGATCAACAAGATCCCGGGCTCGGTGCTCATCCCCAAGGGCGAGTTCCTCAACGGCTCCGCGCTGGGCCAGCTGCCGTCGGTCGACTCCGGTACCCAGGTGGTGCTGCACTGCAAGTCCGGCGTGCGCTCGGCTGAGTGCCTCGCGGTCATCAAGGGCGCCGGCTACGACGACGCCGTCCACGTGGGCGGCGGCGTGGTGGCGTGGGTCAGCCAGATCGACACCAGCCAGCCGACGTACTGAGCCCCTTCAACGTCATACGGTCGGCGCGAGCGATTGCGCCGACCGTATGACGTTGTTGCGTTGAGGGAGCCGCTACCGTGCTCGGGTGGCGCGCATCGACCCTGAGCTGTACGCCGAGTTGGTCCTGTCCTGCGTCGAGCAGATCCCCGCGGGGCGGGTGACCACGTACGGCTCCATCGCCGTGGCGGTGGGCGAGGTCGTCGGGGGCGGAGGTCCGCGCCAGGTCGGCGCTGTGATGGCGCTGCAGGGCGGCAGCATCGCGTGGTGGCGAGTCGTGCGCGCCGACGGGAGCCTGCCCGCGAGTCACGACCAGCGGGCGCTGGAGGAGTACCGCGCGGAGCGTACGCCGCTGCGGGCCAGCGGTCGGGTGGACCTCGCGCTCGCGTTCGTGCCGGCGTGCGCGCCGATCGAGACTCGCGGGTAACCGGCAGGCGCTGGAAGGATGGGCGCATGCTCTACCAGGTCCTGCACCGCGTGGTGCCGCCCGTCGCCAAGGCGCTGTGGCGGCCCGAGGTCGTGGGCTTGGACAACGTGCCGCGTTCGGGGGCGGTGATCCTCGCGAGCAACCACCTGTCCTTCATCGATTCGGTGGTGATCCCGGTCGTGGTCCCGCGCAAGGTCGTGTTCCTGGCGAAGTCGGACTACTTCACCGGTGAGGGCCTGACGGGAGCGTTCACCAAGGCGTGGTTCGAGGGGCTCGGCATGCTGCCGGTCGACCGTGACGACACGAAGGCGGCGATGGCCAGCCTGGGCACCGCCCTGGAGGTCCTGGGGCGCGGCGAGGCGTTCGGCATCTACCCCGAGGGCACCAGGTCACGCGACGGACGGCTCTACCGGGGCCGTACGGGCGCCGCCCACCTCGCGCTCACCGCCGGATGCCCGATCGTGCCGGTCGGGCTGCGGGGCACCCATGACATCCAACCGGTCGGAGCGCGCGTGCCGAGGTTGGCGAAGGTGCGCATCGCCTTCGGCGCGCCGATCGAGGTGGCTGGTCGGTTCGAGTCGATGGCGCTGGGCAAGGCCCGCCGGCTCCTGACCGACGAGGTGATGGCCGCAGTGGGGGAGTTGAGCGGTCAAGAACCAGCGGGGATCTACAACGAGCGTCCGGCCGACGTCTGAGGCTCTGCTGTCGGACGTGATTGTCAGTGGCATGTGATGAGGTGTGCCCATGACTCCCGCAGGCGCCGCCGTCGAGATCGTGCGCACCCCGTTCGAGGTGCTCGCCGCGCCCGCGCTGGACGAGGACCAGCGCAAGGTCGTCGACCACCCGTCGGGGCCGATGCTCGTCCTGGCCGGCCCCGGCACGGGCAAGACGACGACGCTCGTGGAGGCGATCGTCGAGCGCATCGAGGGGCGCGGCGTCGACCCGTCGCAGATCCTGGCCCTCACGTTCTCGCGCAAGGCCGCCGAGCAGTTGCGCGACCGCGTGACCGCGCGACTGGGTCGCACGGTGGCGAGCCCTCTGTCGATGACCTTCCACTCGTTCGCCTACGGCCTCGTCAAGCGCTTCACGCCAGCCGAGCTCTACTCCGCCCCCCTGCGGCTGTTGAGCGCCCCGCAGGCAGACGTCATGATCCGCGACCTCTTGGAGATGCATGGTCAAGGCGTGGGTTGGCCTCCCGGTCTGGCGGTCGCCGCGCGCACGAGGGGCTTCGCCCGTGAGGTGTCGGCCGTCATCGCCCGAGCGCGGGAGAAGGGCGCCGACCACGAGCAGCTGATCGCGCTCGGGCAGGCCGAGCAGGTCCCGGAGTTCGTCGCTGCCGGCGTCTTCCTGGGGCACTACCTCGACAGCCTCGATGACCACGGCTCCACCGACTACCCCGACCTCGTGCGGCGGGCGGTCATCGAGGCGCAGACGCACCGTGAGGTGTTGCGCCGTGAGCTGACCCACGTGTTCGTCGACGAATACCAGGACACCGATCCCGGTCAGGTCGCCCTGCTCCGGGCGCTGGCCGGAGACGGTGGCAACCTGGTGGCGGTCGGTGACCCGCACCAGTCGATCTATGGCTTCCGCGGCGCCCAGGTGCGCGGCATCCTCGACTTCCCGACGACCTTCCCCGACTCGGCGGGGCAGCGGGCGCCGGTGGTCGTGCTGGGCACCACGCGCCGCTTCGGGTCGGCCATCGCCGAGGCCGCGGGCCGCATCGCTGCGCAGCTGCCCCTCACGGGTTCGATTCCCGCCGACATCGCGGCCCGGTTCTCGCGACCCAACGTCGCCGATGCCAGCACGAGGGGATCGGTGGAGGTGGCGACGTTCGACACCGAGCGTGCCGAGGTCGAGCGGATCGCCGACCTGCTGCGGCGTGCGCACCTCACTGACGGTGTGCCGTGGTCCGACATGGCGGTGCTCGCCCGTTCCGGTCGGGCCACACTGCCCGTGCTGCGACGGCTGTTGGCCAACGCCGGTGTCCCGGTGGAAGTCGCCGCCGACGAGATCCCCTTGGCGGACGAACCCGGCGTACGCCCCCTGCGTGAGGCGCTGCGCACCGCTGCCGGTGCCGTCGAGGATCCGCCGCTCGCGCCGACGGCGGAGGTCGCCGAGTCCCTGTTGCTCTCGCCGCTCGGCGGGTTGTCGGCCATGGAGTTGCGCGCGCTGGGCCGGGTACTGCGCCGCCGCGAAGTGGCCTCTGCGGTCGCCGAGCGACGCCCTCCCCGCGCGTCGGGCGAGCTCATCGCCGCGTGCCTGGTGGACCCGTCTCAGTTCGAGGGACTCGACCACGAGGTGGTCGAGCGCGCCCGGGCTCTCGCCGACCTGTTGCTCACCACGGGCGAGCGCGCCGCGTCCGGCCAGGACGTGGAGTCGCTGCTCTGGCACCTGTGGTCGGCGACCTCATGGAGCCGGACGCTGCGCGCAGCGGTGCTGCGCGGTGGCGCCGCGGCTCGCCGTGCGCACCGAGATCTCGATGCCGTGTGCGCGCTGTTCGAGCTGGCAGCCAAGACCGAGGAGCAGCGCGGGCGCACCTCGGCCCTCAGCTTTCTCGACGAGGTCGAGGCGCAGCAGATCCCCGCGGACACCCTCGCCGACAAGGGTGTGCGGGGTGATGCCGTACGCCTGCTCACCGCCCACCGCTCGAAGGGCCTGGAGTGGCCGCTGGTGGTCGTCGCCCACGTGCAGGACGGCGCCTGGCCGGATCTGCGCCGGCGCGCGAGCCTGCTCGGGGCCGATCGACTCACGGCAGACACGTACGGCCACCTGGTGACCAGCGACGACCTCTCCGCAGCTGCCCTGCTGGCGGAGGAGCGCCGCCTGTTCTACGTGGCCTGCACCCGGGCGCGGGAGCGTCTAGTCGTCACAGCCGTCGCCTCGCGCAGCGAGGACGGTGAGCAGGCGTCCCGGTTCCTCGACGAGCTCATGGGCGAGGTGGAGGTCCCCGAAGTCGGCGACGACGGCGTGGAGCGGCTGGTTCGTCGGCGGGCCGAGGTTCCGCACGTGGTGGGTCGCCCGCCGCGTCCCCTGACCCTGGCCGGCGTGGTGAGCGATCTGCGGCGTGTGGTGGCCGATCCCGCCACGGCCGAGCCGCTGCGGGCGGCAGCAGCCAGACGCTTGTCGGCGCTGGCACGCGAGGAGGTCGACGGCCGCGCCCTCGTGCCCGCGGCCGATCCGGGCAACTGGTGGGGGACGCACCCCCGCAGCGCCAGCGAGACGCCGGTGCGACCGAGCGACGAGCCGGTCAAGATCTCCGCGTCGACGGTGACGTCGATCGCCGAGTGCCCGGCCCGGTGGTTCCTCGAGCACGAAGCCGGGGGAGCGACGTTCTCCGGGCAGGCAGCCGCCTTCGGCAACATCGTCCACAAGATCGCTGAGCACGTCGTGGGCGGCAGCCTGGCCGAGGCGAGCGTCGACCAACTGATGGAGTTGGTCGACGGCGTGTGGGACCGCCTGCCGTTCCGCACACCGTGGTCGCGGGAGAAGGAGCGCGACGAGGCCCGCAAGTCTGTCGAGCGCTTCCTCGCCCATCACCGGGACCCGCACGCGCGCACAGTCCTCGACTCCGAGCGCTCGTTCACGTTGCGATCCACGCTGCCCGACGGTCAGGAGGTCCTGATCCGGGGGTTCGCCGACCGGATCGAGGTCGACTCGCAGGGGCAGGTGGTCGTGGTGGACCTCAAGACGGGCAAGTACGCCCCCACTGCAGCCGAGTTGGCCGCCCACCCGCAGCTCGGCCTCTACCAGTACGCCGTCAACCACGGCGCCTTCGCGGACCTGGTCGGGGAGGGCGCGACCGCGGGAGGTGCCGAGCTGTGGCAACTGCGCAAGAGCACCACCGACCGGCCGAAGGTGCAGGTCCAGGCTCCCCAAGAGCCCGACGACGACGGGTGGGTGCTCGCCGAGCGTCAGATGGCTGAGACGGTCACCACGATCCGCTCGGAGCACTTCCCCGCGGTGGCGGGGGACCACTGCAAGTTCTGCGCCTTCAAGGCCATGTGCCCTGCCGAGACCACTCCAGGAGTGATCCGATGAACTCACCTCGCCGCATCGCCTCGCCCGCGGATCTGCGAGAGGTCACCGACGCCTCGTTCACGGTGTCCGACCAGCAGTGGGCGGCCATCAGCGCGGACCCGGTGCCGGGTGTGGTCATCGCCGGAGCCGGATCCGGCAAGACCGAGCTGATGTCGGCGCGGGTGATCTACCTCGTCGCCAACGGTTTCGTACGCCCTGACCAGGTGCTCGGGCTGACCTTCACCACCAAGGCCACTGCAGAGTTGTCACACCGGGTGCGCTCCGCGCTGGCCCGCGCCGGCCTCGACCGCAGCGAGCAGCTTCCCGGCGTGGCGGGGGAGCGTCTGGAGCCGGTCGTGTCCACCTACAACGCCTACGCGGCGGGCCTCCTGAGCGATCACGGACTCCGCATCGGCCAGGAGTCGGACAGACGCGTCATGGCCGATGCTTCCCGGTTCCAGTTGGCGCAGCGGGTCATCGCCACCCATCGGGGCCAGGTGACGCACCTGTCCGATCACCCGGCCACGGTCATCAAGTGGCTGCTCGCCCTCGACGGTCAGCTGAGTGAGCATCTGGTCGACATCGCCGACGTACGGGGCTTTCACGACCTCCAGCGACCCCAGTTCGTCCGGTCGCTGGCCGAGCTGGTGGCCCAAGGAGGCAGGACCGCGACCAAGCAGAAGGTGCTGCAGACCGTCGTGGACAAGATGGACCAGCGCGAGGAGTTGCTCGACCTGGTCGTCGCATACCGGGCGCTCAAGGAGCGCTTCGGGCTGCTCGACTTCTCCGACCAGATCGCCGGAGCCTTTCGGTTGGCCACCGAGCACCCCGAAGTGGGGCAGGCGGAGCGCGACAAGTACCGCGTGGTCCTGCTCGACGAGTACCAGGACACCTCCGTGGCTCAGGCGCGCCTGCTCGGTGGGCTCTTCAGCGGCGCCACGCCCGAGTCGGGCCGCGGCCACGCGGTGACCGCGGTCGGTGATCCCAACCAGGCGATCTACGGGTGGCGCGGGGCCTCGGTGGCCAACATCCAACACTTCCGTACGCAGTTCCCGCAGGCCGACGGTTCGCCCGCCGAGCGGTTCTCGCTCACCGTCAACCGACGCTCCGACCGGCGCATCCTGGAGGTCGCCAACACCTTGGCTCGTCCGCTGCTGGACGAGGAGGGCACGCTGGTCGAGCCGTTGGAGGCCAAGCCGGACGCCGACGAGGGGCGGGTGCGCGCGGTGATGCACCGCACCGACCTCGACGAGCTCGACTGGTTGGCCCACGAAGTCAGCGCCGCCCACGACCGGGGCATGGCGTGGGGTGACATCGGAGTCCTCGTGCGCACCAACAAGCACGGCGCGGCCGCGTACGACCGCCTCTCCGAGGCGCAGATCCCGGTCGAGATCGTGGGCCTGAGCGGGCTCATCCGCCTGCCCGAGGTGGCTCAGGTCGTCGCCACTCTGAGCCTCCTCGACGATCTGACCGACAACGCGGCCCTGCTGACGCTGCTGGCCGGCCCGCGGTGGGAGATCGGGCCGCGTGACCTGGCGCTGCTCGGGCAACGCTCGCGAGAGATCGCCGGGCAGGGCTTCCGTGATGACTCCGAGGACCGGTCGGTCGACGAGGAGCTGTCGGACTCCGTGGAGGGGGCCGACCCGACTGAGCTCCCGTCGCTCAACGAGGCGCTGGAGTCGCCCGGAGACCTCCCGTACTCGCCCGAGGCACTCGCCCGCTTCTCCCGGCTCGCAGCCGAGCTGCGGCACCTGCGCTCCTTCGTCGGTGAGCCGCTGCTCGACCTGCTGCGACGGATCATGGACGTGACCGGTCTCGACACCGAGCTGGCCTCCTCGCTCTCGCCCGCGGCCCAGGCGCGGCGCGAGAACCTGGACCTGTTCGTGAAGGCGGTGGCCGACTTCCAGGCCGTCGACGGCACCGTCACCCTCACGGCCCTCAACGCCTGGCTCGAGACCGAGGACGAGTACGGCGGTGGCCTCGACCTGGCGCCGCCGAGCGAGTCCGACGCAGTCAAGCTCCTGACGGTGCATCGCTCGAAGGGCCTCGAGTACGGCCTCGTCATCCTCATCGGCACGGGGGAGGGCAAGTTCCCCGACAGTCGGCTGCGGTCGCAGTGGACGTCGGTCTCCTACGAGATGCCTTCGCCCCTACGAGGCGATGCCGCATCTGTGCCGCAACTGCAGGGCTACACCCACGACGACGTCAAGGGCGCCGATCACTCGCTCGACGCCCGGGCGCGTGGGCACCAGGCCCTCGAGGAACTACGACTGGGCTACGTCGCCTACACCCGCGCCAAGAACGAGTTCATCGTGTCCAGCCATGTGTGGACGACCACGCAGAAGCCGCTCAAGCCGTCTCCCTACCAACTGACCGTGCGCGAGCTCACTGACGCGTGGGGCGAGGCCCCACAGGTGTGGTACGTCCCCGAGGACGGGGAACCCAACCCGCGCAGGGAGGCCCCGGCGTCGTTTGAGTGGCCCGTTCCGCACGACTCCGCCGACCGGGTCGATCGTGAGCGCGCCGCTCGTCAGGTCTACGCAGCGGACCCGAACGCTCCTGACGAGCTCGATGCGTGCAGCCCCGAGGACCTCCAGACGCTGCGCCGCTGGGACGACGAGATCGGGCGGCTGGTCGCGGAGGCGCGCAGCCAGCGATCGTCGAAGGCGAAGGTGCTGCTCCCTTCGACTCTGTCGACGACCGCCGTGCTCGCCCTCCAGCGCGATCCCGAGGGGTTTGCTCTCGACCTGCTGCGACCCATGCCTCGTCCGCCGGCGCCCGCTGCCAAGTTCGGGACCCGGTTCCACGCCTGGGTGGAGGCACGGTTCGGCCAGCAGGGTCTTCTCGATCCGGACGACCTTCCCGGCCGCGCCGACTCCGAGATCACCTCCGACGAGGACCTGGCCGCGCTCCAGAGGGCGTTTGAGGCGGGGCAGTTCGCCGAGCGGGCCCCGTACGCGTTGGAGTCCCCGTTCTCGCTCGTCCTGGCGGGCCACGTCGTCCGCGGGCGCATCGATGCGGTCTTCGCCGAGCCTGACGGGTCGTTCCTCGTGGTCGACTGGAAGACCAACCAGCGCCACAACGCGGACCCGCTCCAACTGGCGTTCTATCGCCTCGCGTGGGCCGAGCTCCAGGGGGTGCCCGTGGAGCGCGTCCGCGCTGGATTCCACTACGTGCGCGACGACAAGTTGGTCGTGCTCGACGACCTCCCGGATCGGCGTGCGCTGATGAGGATCCTCGGCGGATGAGGGCGCCGGTGGCGCCGTCAGGCGAGCGCGGCGCTGAGGGCGATCTCGACCATCTCGGAGAAGGTCTGCTCACGTTCCTCGAACGAGGTCTCCTCGCCGGTGACGATGTGGTCCGACACGGTGCAGATCGCCAACGCTCGACGCCCGTACTTGGCCGCCAACGTGTAGAGCCCACTGGCCTCCATCTCCACCCCCAGCACCCCGTACGGGATCATCTGGCCGAGGATCTCGGGCCGCGAGGGGTAGAACGAGTCGGACGAGAAGATCAGCCCGACGTGGTGAGGAGACCCGCTCTCGCGTGCCTCGGCTGCGTCGACGGCCGCGCGCAGCAGCCCGAAGTCCGCGACCGGAGCGAAGTCGGCACCGGAGAAGGTGATCCGGTTCATCGAGGAGTCCGTGCACGCTCCCGAGGCGATGATGATGTCGCGGATCCCGATGGACTCGCTCACTCCACCGCACGAGCCGACCCGCACGATCGTGGACACGTCGTAGTCCGTGAACAGCTCGTTGACGTAGATCGCCATGGACGGTTGGCCCATGCCGGACCCTTGGACGGAGACGGGGTGCCCGCGGTAGGTGCCGGTGTAGCCGTACATGCCTCGGACCTGGGAGTAGCAGGTCGCGTCCTCGAGGAACGTTTCGGCGATCCAGCGTGCCCGCAACGGGTCACCGGGGAGCAGGACGGTGGGGGCGATCTGGCCGGGCTGGGCGCCGATGTGGGTGCTCATGGACAGCAAAGTACCCCGCTTCACCGGCTCGGTGGGGCGGTAGCCTCGGCCCCGTGACCCGCGAGGAACTGTCCACGTTGCCCCACCTGGCGCTCTCGGTGAGAGCCCACAACCGGGAGGGGCTGCACCGTACGGACTCCGAGTGGCTCGACGCCCAGTGGGCGTCGCCGGCGACCCGCGTCCTCGTGGTCTCGGGAGGTCGTGTCGACGGCGCCGAGGGCCACCTGGTGTGGCTCTCGACGGACCGAGCCCCGGCGGGGGAGCGGGTGCTGCTGGGCCAGCGCGACGGGGTCACCCGGTTCGCGGTGCTGGCCGACCGCAACGACGTGCCCGGGGGGACCGAGGACTGGGTGGGGCTGCGGGGTATGTTCGGGCTGCTGTCGTCGGGGACCGCCCAGGCCGCGGAGGAGGCTCCGTGGCTGTTCCACGCGGTGGGCCTGGCCGAATGGCGACGTGCGACTCGGTTCTGCCCTCGCTGCGGGGGCGGGCTCGAGATGCGCGCCGGGGGACACGAGCTGGTGTGCGCCGGCTGCGGCCGCTCCCAGTTCCCGCGTACGGACCCGGCGGTGATCATGACCATCACGCACGGCGAGCCCGGCAGCGCCGAGGAGCGGCTGCTGCTCGGTCGACAGGCGGCGTGGCCGCTGACTCAGTGGTCGACGCTGGCCGGTTTCTGCGAGCCGGGCGAGCGCCTGGAGGACGCGGTGCGGCGCGAGACGTACGAGGAGACCGGGGTCGAGGTCGGCGACGTCGACTACTTCGGGTCCCAGCCGTGGCCGCTGCCCGCGAGCCTGATGGTGGGCTTCACCGGGCGGGCGCGGACCACCGACATCTGCGTGGACGGGGCTGAGATCGCGGATGCGCGCTGGTTCACGCGCGAGGAGCTGGCAGAGGGGATCGCTGCGGGGACGGTGACCGTGCCGCGCAGCGTCTCGATCTCGGCGTCCCTGCTGCGCAACTGGTACGGCGACGACCTGCCCGGGCCGGACATCTGGGGGCGGTGAGCCGCTGAGGCCGCAGACCGAGACAGCAAGCGCCCCCGGTCCGGAGGTCCGGGCCGGGGGCGCTGGGGCGCGTACGGAGGGATCAGCCGAGCGCGGCCAGCTTGTCCTTGACCTGGGCCAGCGACGGGTTGGTCATGGCGCTGCCGTCGGAGAAGACCAGAGTCGGGACGGTCTGGTTGCCGCCGTTTGCCTGCTCGACGATGAGGGCGGCCTCGGGCTGCTGCTCGATGTCGACCATGTCGAACGCGATCCCCTCGCGATCGAGCTGGGACTTGAGTCGGTGGCAGTAGCCACACCAGGGGGTGCTGTACATCGTGAAGGTCATGGTTGAACTGTCCTACCTCGCGTCTAGGCTTTCAGAACCACTCAACCACGCAGCGCCAGGAGTTGTTCCGCACCGTGCCGACCCCCGACTCTCTGCTGGCCGCACTCGACCCCGAGCAGCGCCGCGTCGCGGAGGCCCTGCGCGGCCCGGTGCGGGTGCTCGCTGGGGCTGGGACGGGCAAGACCCGGGCCATCACCCACCGCATTGCCCACGGAGTGGCCACCGGCGTCTACGCACCCACCGAGGTCCTCGCCGTCACCTTCACGACGCGAGCGGCAGGCGAGATGCGTCAGCGGCTGCGTGGGTTGGGAGCCGGAGGCGTGCAGGCGCGCACCTTCCACTCGGCGGCCCTGCGTCAGCTGCGCTACTTCTGGCCGCGCGTGCATCAGCGCGAGCTGCCTGAGCTGGTCGAGTCCAAGTTCGCGATGCTCGGGCCGGCCGCCCGGCGCCTCGGCATCCGAGCGGACCAGGCGCTCCTGCGCGACCTCGCCGGCGAGGTCGAGTGGGCCAAGGTCTCCAACGTGACCCCTGAGTCGTACGCCACCCTCGCTGCCCGCACGGACCGGCAGGTCGCTGGTCTGGAGCTCGAGCAGGTCGCGCGGGTGCTGGAGGCGTACGAGCTCGTGAAGTCCGAGCAGGGCCGCATGGACATGGAGGACGCCCTGCTGCTCACGGCCGGGATGCTGGCTGAGGAGGAGGCGGTCGCGGCGCAGGTGCGCCGCCAGTACAAGTGGTTCGTCGTCGATGAGTTCCAGGACGTTTCCCCCTTGCAGTCGGCGCTGCTCGACCTCTGGCTGGGCGGGCGCGATGAGATCTGCGTGGTCGGGGATCCTGCCCAGACCATCTACTCGTTCGCCGGCGCCGACGCGAGCTACCTGCGGGACTTCACGGCGAAGTTCCCCGGGGCGACGTCGGTCGAGTTGGTCCGCAACTACCGCAGCACCCCTCAGGTCGTCGCCGCCGCCAACCACCTGCTGGCCGGCACCGCGAGCAAGGGCGTGGAGCTCCAGGCACACCGCCCCGCTGGAGCTGCGGTGCGCTGGATCCGGGAGGACGACGAGGAGGCCGAGGCAGCGGGGGTGGCTGCCCGGATCGCCGACCTGATCGCCCAAGGCCGCCCGGCGAGCGAGATGGCGGTCCTCTTCAGGATCAACGCGCAGTCGGAGCGCTTCGAGGACGCGTTGACCTCGCGCGGCATCCCGTACGTCATCCGCGGGGCGGCGCGGTTCTTCGATCGCCCAGAAGTGCGACAGGGCCTCACCCTGCTGCGTGGTGCCGCTCGCACCCACGACAGCGGCGACCTGGCGGATCTCGTGGGAAGCACGCTGTCGCAGATGGGGTGGAGTGCGACGCCACCGCAGGCGCGCGGAGAAGCCCGCAATCGCTGGGAGTCGTTGCAGGCGCTGGTGGATCAGGCGGACGAGTTCGTCGGCGGCCTGGCGGCGTTCGTGTCCGATCTGGACCGCCGCGCCGCGGAGCAGCACGCCCCCGTCGCGGCCGGCGTCACCCTGGCCACACTGCACGCTGCCAAGGGTCTGGAGTGGGACACCGTCTTCCTGGCCGGCATGCACGACCAGATGATGCCGATCGCGCACGCCAAGGACGCCGACGCCGTCGAGGAGGAGCGTCGCCTCCTCTATGTCGGCATGACCCGGGCACGTTCAGAGCTGACGGTCTCCTGGGCCTCCTCGCGCAACCCCGGAGGCAACGGTCGGCGCCGCCCCTCACGGTTCTTCGCCGACCAGACCGGAGAGGCTGGATCCGGGCAGGCGAAGTCCGCGTCCCCGCGCAACCGGCGGGCTCTGCACTGCAAGTCGTGTGGTGCGGCGCTGGCGTCCGCGGCGGAGAAGAAGACGGGTCGTTGCACCTCGTGCCCCCTCCCGTACGACGTGGCGCTGTTCGAGGCGCTGCGTCAGTGGCGACTGGACCGGTCCCGCGATGACGCAGTGCCCGCATTCGTGGTGTTCACCGACGCCACATTGGAGCTGATCGCGGAAGCAATGCCGCGCGACGACAAGGGGCTGCGCAAGGTGAGCGGGGTCGGAAACGCCAAGGTTGAACGCTACGGAGCAGACGTCCTGAGGATCGTCGCAGCGCACGTGTGAGGCGATCGGCAAAAAAGATCCGTTAAATGGTTTGCGCGATCTGAGACCGGCGGTTTAGCGTTCTCGCGTACGCCTTGCGCACGCGGCCACTGACACTGGTCGGCGCCCTACCCACTGAAGGAGGTGGAACCCATGGAGATTTACACGATGAGCACGACGGCTTCGACGCCGGCTCTCGGCATGCCCGTGTTTGGTTCTGCCTTCGTGTGCGCCCACGCCGTGGTGCGCCCGTGGAACCAGGCGAATGAGGCAATTGCCCTCGCCGGCGCCGCCGTCAAGCGTGGAAACACGGGCGACCCTGCCTGGAGGATGATCACGAGCTGACACAGCTCGCACGACGCCTCCAGGCCGCGGAACCCGATCAGGGTCCGCGGCCTTTCTCTTTGGCCGGGTCGCCTGAAGACACAGCTTCACGACATCAGCACATCAGCGATCAGGTCAGTGAGAAGGAGGTGACACACATGACCATCAGCGTTCTCGACCGCGACCGCGTTGCGGAGACCTCGGCACCCCCGGTGCTCGGACTCCTCCTCGACCGAGTCAACGATGCGGCCGACTCCGCGATCCCGTGCCGGGCGAACGACCCCGAGCTCTGGTTCGCCGAGTTGCCCACCGACGTGGAGTCCGCCAAGACCCTGTGCCAGGCGTGCCCGGTGCAGGCGATGTGCCTCGACGGGGCCCTCGAACGGCGTGAGCCGTGGGGCGTCTGGGGCGGCGAACTCTTCCTGCAAGGGGTGGTGATCCCGCGCAAGCGGCCGCGAGGCCGGCCTCGCAAATCTGAGGCAGCCGCCTGATCCATCCCTTCTGCACACCTCTAGGAATCCACTGACATGAACGACACCACGAACGGACGTACCGAGATGAATCTCATGCCCGAAGAACTGGCCCGCGCACAAATGTCCGCGCGCCTGGGAGAGGCGCACGCACTCCGCCGCGGCCACCACATGGCCCTTGCGCGGAGGATGAGCCGCAAGGCCGAGCAGGCCGCGCAGGCTGCACGCCTCGCCCTCGCCCGTGCGATCTGAGGCGAGCCCAGACTCACCCTGATCGCGGGTGATGTGCACGAAAGCCGGAAGCCGGTCGACCACAGGGGTCGGCCGGCTTGCGGCGTTCCGCTGCCCCTTGAACGGGGGTACGGTCGAGGAGTGCGGACGTGTCACTTCTGCGGGCGTCAGGAGCCCGAGGCCAGCACGCTGACGTGGACCTCGTCGGTCGAGGGGGGCGTGCGGCGCAGTTACTGCGACGAGTGCTCGCGTGATCACCTGCGCTCGATCGAGGCGAAGTTGGAGTCCGAGTGGTGGTGAGGGGCCCAGCCGCCGCCTCCTGAGTGCGGCGGCACCGCGTCAGAGCGCGGCGGGCAGGTCAAACCAGTTGCAGCCGCACCACGCGTGGCGCCGCCACTGGCGTACATCGGCGTGGGCAGCTAGCCCAGCCGTCCAGGTCGCCGACCACGTGGAGGGGATCTCGCCGTTGCCGTAGGCCACGATCTCGCATGCGGCCCGGGAGACTCCGAGCGCAAGGAGATGCCACGCGGCACCGGGGGCGCCGGCGTCCAAGCCGGCGTGGGGATCCGGGTCGCCGAACGCGCGTGCCAGCGCCAGGACCGAGTCGTCGGAGTCGTCGGCCAGCCCGACCGCGACGCATCGCGCGCAGGCGCCCACTCCCGGAGCGACGAAGGGGCCGACGACGACCTCGTCGGGCAGGAGGCGCAGCACGAGGTGCGGCGCCGAGTCGACCATGAGCTGGTCCAGGGACTCGGGGAGGTGGTGGCCGGCCACGACCACCAGGGTGAGGACCGCCGTCGGCGCGGGGTGGAGGCCGGCGGCGCGGGCCACGGCTGTGACGCGCTCGCGCAACCCCGGCGGGGTCAGGATTCGTACGGCGTGTGTCGGGGTGTCCACGCCCTCACCTTGCCAGCGAGGGCGGGCAGGAGCGGGCGGTCATCCACAGGCACGCCTGGCGGGCTCTGTGCAGATGCACGACGGCGGCGACACCATCGCTGGTGCCGCCGCCGTCGTGTCACATCAGTGGGGCGAGATCACGCCTTGCCGAGGATGCGGTTGAGGTTGGTGCCACACGTGGGGCAGACGGCCTTGGCCATCTTGGTGCCCTTGTCGTTGACCCGGATCTCACCGGTCGCCTCGCGCTTCTCCTTGCACTTGACGCAGTAGAACTCGCCGCTCCAGGTTTCCGCCATGACGGCCTCCTTGCCTAGTTGAATCTTCGGTCGTCGCGACGGGGATTCTGGGGAAGCCCGCCGGGGAGATGCGCACTGTCGCGCGCACGCTCCGCAGCAACAGTACGACACGCTTCCAGCAGCGCAACGCACGCCACGCTTTGAGCGTGGCGCACGCTCAGTCCACGCTCAGCCACACGGGGCGCTGTCGGGACCTGCCGATACCCTCCGAGACATGGCGCACCACACCCACCTGAGGATCGACCGGCCAGCCGAATCGGTGGTCCGACTCACCTTGGACAACCCCGACCAACGCAACGCGATGAGCCCCGAGATGACGCAGTCGTGGGTTCGCGCGATCGATGAGATCGCCGGCGACCGTACGGTGCGCGCAGTCGTCGTCACCGGATCCGGGTCAGCCTTCACCTCGGGCGGGGACACGGCTTGGTTGGCCTCGGAGCCCGACGCGACGGTCGACGATCTGCGTGAGCGCATGCTCCCGTTCTACCGCGCGTGGCTGTCCGTACGACGCCTCGAGGTTCCGACGATCGCGGCGATCAACGGACCCGCGATCGGGGCTGGGCTGTGCCTGGCCTTGGCCTGCGATCTGCGCTGGTCGGCTCGGGGCGCACGGATGGGCGTTCCGTTCACCCGTCTGGGCCTGCACCCCGGCATGGCGGGCACGTACACGTTGCGTGAGGTGGTGGGGGCAGCGGCTGCCCGCGACCTGTTCCTGACGGGTCGCCTCGTGGCTGACGAGGAGGCGCTGGCGCTGGGGCTGGTGTCCCGTGTGATCGACCCTGCCGACTTCGAGGAGGAAGTCGTGGCGGGTGCCAGTTCGATCGCGGACGCGGCGCCCATTGCCACCCGGCTCACCAAACTCGCGCTGGCGGGTGCCGGCCACGCCGACATCGAATCGGCGTTGCAGTGGGAAGCGCTCGCGCAGCCGGTGACCTTGGCGAGCGCCGACCTCCAGGAAGGGATCGCCGCCCAGCGTGAGCGGCGTCGTCCCCGCTTCGAGGGACGCTGAGGGGCAGAGCAGGCACGCAAGAAGGGCCCGGCCCCTCTCACGCAAGCCTTCCCCTTGCCGCGTGTGAGGGGCCGAAGCCCTTCGGCGGAAAAACTTAGGACCAGCGCAGGGACTCGGTCAATCCCACGCTTGTCCACGCCTGTGGACAATGATGTGGAAAACCTGTGAAGGAACGACCAGAGCCCGTGGATAAGTAGGGGCTCGAGGTGGGAAACCGGGGGAGAGGGCAGCCCCGTCTTCCCAAAGAAGTGCCGACTGACCTGCGGCAATGATCGACGAGTGCCTGTGGAGAAACAGTGGACGAATATCTCGGTGGCCCGGTGGCCGCCTTGAGGCGGATCGCCTTCCTCATGGAGCGACGCCGCGAAGAGACGCGCCGCGTCGAGGCATTCCGCAACGCTGCCCGGATCGTCCTGGGCGAGGGCGAGGAAGCCGTGGCTGCCCGGGTGGCGGCCGGCACCGTACGTGACCTTCCGGGGATCGGACCGAGCACGGCGGCCGTGATCGAGGCTGCCGTCGCGGGGCGGATGCCTGACCGCCTGGCTCAGTGGGAGGAGACTGCGGGGCCCCTGGTGGCGCAGGGCCGAGACGTACGCGCGGCCCTGCGCGGTGACCTCCACTCCCACTCGGACTGGTCCGACGGTGGCTCTCCGATCGAGGAGATGGCGATGACGGCCATCGAGCTGGGCCACGAGTACTTGGCGCTCACGGACCACTCGCCACGCCTCAAGGTGGCGCGGGGCCTGTCCGCCGAGCGGCTGGCGCGACAACTCGACGTCGTCGACGCAGTCAATGCTCACCTGGGTGGGGGATTCACGCTGCTCAAGGCGATCGAGGTCGACATCCTCGACGACGGCTCTCTCGACCAGACCGACGAGATGCTCTCCCGCCTCGACATCCGGGTTGCCAGCGTCCACTCCAAGCTCAGGATGGACGCTGCCGCCATGACGCGCCGGATGGTGGCGGCGGTGCGTGGACCGTACGTGAACGTCCTCGGCCACTGCACGGGGAGGCTGGTGATGGGCAGCCGCGGCACCCGCCCCATCAGCGAGTTCGATGCGCGGTCCGTCTTCGAGGCATGCGCGCAGGAGGGGGTCGCGGTCGAGATCAACTCGCGTCCCGAGCGTCGCGATCCACCCACCAAGCTCCTGGAGCTGGCTCGCGACATCGGGTGCCTGTTCTCGATCGACTCCGATGCGCACGCTCCCGGGCAGCTCGACATGCTCGACCACGGCTGCGCACGCGCGGAGGCCGCTGGCATCGAGGTCGACCGGATCGTGAACACCTGGCCATTGGTGAGATTGTTGGCGTGGGCGGCCCCGGACAGCGGCGAAGCCGACTAGCGTGCGGACACATGGCAGCCAGCGGGGGAGCGCAGGACGCCCGGACCGACGTCGTGGTGCGCCGATCCCGGCGCCGACGTCGCACGGTGACCGCGTACCGAGACGGTGCGTCGGTGGTGGTGCTGATCCCCGCGAGCATGAGCAAGCGCGACGAGGAACGCACCGTGAGCGACATGGTCGCCCGCCTCGAGCGCTCCGAGCAGCGCCGCCGCCCCAGCGACGAACAGTTGCTCGCTCGCGCACTGACCCTCAACGACGACTACCTGGGTGGGCTGGCCACCCCGCAGTCGGTCCGCTGGGCGGCGCAGAACGCGCGGTGGGGGTCGTGCACGCCTGCTGACCGTTCGATCCGGGTCTCCACGCGGGTGCAGGGCATGCCGACGTGGGTGCTCGACTACGTCCTCGTCCACGAGCTGGCCCACATGATCGAGCCCAACCACGACGAGAAGTTCTGGAGCTGGGTCCAGCACTATCCCCGGGCGGAGCGGGCCCGCGGCTACCTCGACGGGTGGAGTGCCGCGCAGGACGGCGTCACCGACGAGGAGTGAGGCGTACGGCTCAGCGCAGGCGCTCCCGGGCGAGCGCGAGGTGGACGTGCATCTCGTCCTCGAGATCGGGGAGGTCGTCGAGGTCGAACCAGCGCACGTCCAGCGACTCGTCGCTGACCGAGTGCTCGACTCCCTGAGGTGCCCGGGCCGCGAAGCGGACGTCGAGGTGCTGGACGACGCCGCGCGGGTCGCAGAACGGCACGCTGTGCTCCGAGAGCGCGAGCGGCGTGGGGTCGAACAGCACCTCGGGCAGGCCGGACTCCTCGTACGTCTCGCGCAGCGCCGCTCCCGCCAGGGTCGCGTCGCCGGGTTCGCAGTGCCCGCCGAAGTGGAACCAGCGCTTGGCCTTGCGGTGCAGGTTGAGCAGCACCGAGGACCCGTCGGCGGAGAGCACGATGGCCCCCGCGGTGAGGTGGTCGGGGAAGCAGGCCCGCTCCATGCCGTCCGGGCGGGCGGCGAGGTGGGCGACGTACCGATCGCGCAGCGCGGCCTGCGCGGGCGTGGGGGCGTTCCAGGCGCTCAGCGTGCTGAGCGCGTCGGCGTGCAGGCTCACTCCTCGTCGGCCCCGCCGAGCAGGTCGCGCAGACCGGCGTCGAACTCGTCCTCGGTCAGCTCGGCCATGCCCACGGCGTCCTCACGGAAGCCCAGCGGGTCATCCAGGTCCGCGCCGGTGGGCAGCAGGTCGGGGTGCATCCACACGCCGTCGCGTCCTTCGATGCCCTGACGGCTGCGCAGCGAACCCCACAACGTCGACGCCTCGCGCAGGCGGCGCGGCCGGAGCTCGAGGCCGACGAGTGAGGCGAAGGTCTGCTCGGCAGGTCCGCCCGCCGCTCGGCGGCGGCGCGTGATCTCGTGCAACTTGGCGGCCGCGGGCATGCGCTCGGCAGTGGCCTGTGTGACGACCTCGTCGACCCACCCCTCGACCAGGGCCAGCGTCACCTCGATCCGATCGAGGGCGGCCTGCTGCGCGGGCGTGCGCTCGAGGTCGAACATGCCGCCTTCCATGGCCTCCTGCATCGCCTGCGGGTTGGTCGGGTCGATGCCGCCCAGCTTCTCCTCGATGCCGGCCGTGTTCACCTCGATGCCAGCGCCGTACGCCGCGACGGCGTCGAGGAGGTGGCCCCGCAGCCAGCCGACGGACGCGAAGAGACGCTGGTGGGCGGCCTCGCGCAACGCCAGGTAGAGGAGGACGTCGTCGGGACTCACATCGAGGCCCTTGCTGAACTCTTCGATCGTGCCCGGCATGAGGGCGGCCCGACCGGCCGGGCCGAGAGGCAGGCCGATGTCGCTGGCGCTGAGGACCTCGCCGGCGAGCATGCCGATCCCGTTGCCCACCTGGCCCGCGACCATCGCCCCGGTCGCTTGTCCGAGCATGCCGAGGATCGGGCCCGCCATGGCCTTGGCCTCCTCGGGGACGGCATCGCCGAGGGCCGCGACTGCGGAGCCTGCGACGGGCTCGACGAGCACCTTCCAGACGTCCATGGTCTGCTCGATCCACTCCGCGCGCGACCACGCGGCGGTGGAGGTGACGCCCGAGGCGAAGTCCGTGGTGGTGTCGAGCCAGTGGTCGGCCAGGCGTACGGCATCCGCGATCGCGTTCACGCTCGCCTGGCTGGGCGTCGGGTCGGGCGTCTGCGCGCTCGTGCGCCGCGCGACATCGGTGACCACGGTCCAGTTGACCGGGCCGTCGTGCGGCTGCATGAACGCCTGGAACTGGCTCATGATCTGCGACAGGTCGGGCATCTGGCCGCCCTGGGCGCCGAGGGAGTTGAAGATCTGCTCGAACGGCGTCCCTCGGAACGGGTTGTTGTCGTCGGGGCGGGAGCCGGGGCCGGGCGTGTCGTTCATGCGACAACGGTACTCACCCGCCCCGAGCGGGGCTCGGCGCCGACGCCTAGAGTGGGTGGGGTGAGCACCCACGACCTCACGTCCGTTGCGGACGTCGTACGACTCTGCGAGATCTCCGAGGAGCCGCTGCGCGTCGAGGCGGTGCTCGAGGCGGTCGCCGACCCGGGTGCGGGTGGGGTCGACGTGTTCGTCGGTCGGGTGCGCGATCACGACTCGGGCTCGGGCGTGGAGGGGCTTTCCTACTCCGCCCACCCGACGGCCCTGGCGCGGTTGCGTGAGGTCTGCGAGCGGGTCGGAGCGGCGCACGACGTGCGCGCGGTGGCGGCCATCCACCGGGTGGGGGATCTGGCAGTCGGGGACCTGGCGGTCGTCGTCGCCACGGCATCAGCCCACCGCGCGGAGGCGTTCGCAGCCACGCGCGACCTCATCGACTGGCTCAAGGCTGAGGTGCCGATCTGGAAGCACCAGCGCTTCGCCGGCGGTCGCGAGGAGTGGGTCGGCGCTCCCTGATCGCCACCACGGAGCGCCACTTGGCAGCGCCGCTCCGGAGAGCCGGGCGCGTTGCCCTGGGCGCGCGCCGTTCGTTGGTTAGCCTGACGGGGTGGAGATCCTGTGGTGGCTTGCGCCCTCAGCCGTGGTCACGGTGTGCGCCATGGGGTGGGTTGCGTGGGCCGGGCGTGAGGGCCGCGGTGAGGTTGACCGCGAGGTCGCGTTGACGCGTCTGGCCGCCGCGATGGAGCGCGAGCACCAGCCCGTACGGGCCGTCAGCGCTCGTACGTCCGCGGACCGCAGCACGGGGATCGCCGTGCGCCCCACCGCGTCGGATGGGGTGCGCGGCCGGGAGTGACCCACCGGGTCCTGTGTGCCGCCGCGCGGCGCGGTTGCCTGCGTCTGAGAGAGTTGCGCCATGAGTCAGCGGATCGTGGCAGGTCTGGCTGCCGTGCCGCTGGTGGCCGTGATGTGGATCGTGGCTGCCTTGGCGCCGCTGCCCTACGTCACCTACCACCCGGGCCCCACGGTCGACGTCCTCGGCACTGAGGGTGGCACCCCCATCATCGAGGTCAGTGGGCACGAGACGTACGCCGATGGCGGCGAACTGCGACTCACCACGATCTATGTGGACGACCCGGAGGATCGGGTGGGCCTGCTGCAACTGCTGGCCGACTGGTGGAATCCGGATGCCGCGGTCTATCCGCGCTCGGCCGTCTTCGCCGACGATGCCACGGATGAGTCGGAGGAGGAGCTGTCCACGATCCAGATGGTCTCCTCCCAGGACGCCGCGGTCGCGGCGGCGCTGACCCAGTTGGGGTACGACCTGCCCGCGACGGTGCACGCCTTCCAGGTCGAGCCAGGGATGCCTGCTGACGGCAAGGTCCAGGCAGGCGACCGCATCGTGAGTGTGGGTTGGACGGATATCGCGCAGCCCCAGGACGTGGCGGACGCGGTCCGCTCCCAGCCCGCCGGCACGTCGCTTGAGTGGGTCCTCGAGCGCGACGACCAAGAGGTGCGCGTCGAGATCGCTTCCCGTGACGTCGACGGCGTGCCGCGCGTCGGGATCACGCCGGGGCCCTCGTTCGATTTCCCCTTCGACGTCACGATCAACCTGGGCGGCGGGATCGGGGGCCCGTCCGCTGGCCTGATGTTTGCCCTGGGCATCTACGACGTCCTGACGCCGGGCTCGCTGACGCAGGGCTCAGCGATCGCGGGGACCGGTGAGATCACCGTCGATGGGGCCGTCGGTCCCATCGGGGGAGCCCAGCAGAAGGTCGCGGCATCGCGCGACCAGGACATGGAACTGTTCCTGGTCCCTCACGACAACTGTTCCTCGCTGCGCGGGGTGGACGCCGGCGACATGCGGGTGGTGCCCGTGAAGACGCTGGAGGACGCGCTCGACGTGATCGAGACCTGGACCGACGACAACGACGCCACGCTGCCGACCTGTGAGGACGCCTCATGACCGACCTGCCCCAGGACCCCGCTCTCGCCGCGGCTGTTCTCGAGATCGAGGGCCACGTGGCCGAGCTCGGCTGGGATCAGCCCTCTCGCCTGTACGCGCTCGTGGACACCGCGGAACTGATTCGCCAAGAACCCGCGCTGGCCTCGGTGATGGGGATCGATGACGACTCCAACGAGGGGTCGTTGACGCCCGTCGAGCAGGAGTCGTTGCCGACGACCCAGACGCTGGAGGCCGTACTGGAAACGATCCTGTGGCCCGAGGGGGTGGCGGGGTGCGCGGCGGTCGTCGAGCGGCTCGTGCTCCCACCCGAGGTGGATGACCAGATCCCCGCCGATCCGGCCGAGGCGGAGGCCTTCGCGCGGGACCACCCGCTGCGACAGGAAGTACGCATGGTGGCGGGGGCGACGCGCGCGGGCGCCTCGTACTGCGCTCTGCGCCTGCGCGCCCACGATGACGACACGTCGGTGGTGGACGGGACCGATCTGGTGCCCGGCCTGCTGGCGCTGCTGCACCAGACTCTGGACTCGGCGATGCCCGAGGACGCGAACACTGAGGAGAACCGAGCGTGAGTGGCAATTTCCCGGGAAGGCCGGCGGCGACGCCTCGACCGGCTGCGCCAGCCCCCAGCGGGCGGTCCCGTACGTTGGCGCTCACCGTCGCCATCATCGGACTGCTTCTGGTGGGCTTCTCCGTCTTCGCGGGCTTCTGGACCGACCGCCTGTGGTTCGACTCGGTCGGGTTCCGCAGCGTCTTCTCGAAGATCTGGGTCACGCGCGGCGTGCTGTTCCTCGTGTTCGGCGTGGTCTCGGCGGCCGTGGTGGCCGCGGCGATGGTGCTGGCGTACCGCTCCCGCCCGCTGCTGTGGCCGGGCGTGAACGCGCCGAGCGACGGGTTGGATCGTTATCGTCAGACCGTCGCGCCGGTGGCCAAGTGGGTCGTGATCGCGACGTCGGGTCTCGTGGGTCTGATGAGCGGATTCTCCGCGGCGGGGCAGTGGCGCACGTTCCTGCTGTGGCGCAACGGCGGTGACTTCGGCACCGAGGACCCGTACTTCGGCCGCGACCACGGCTTCTTCGTCTTCGACCTGCCGTGGTGGCACTTCGTGGTCGATTCGGTGATGGTGATGGCCGCGGTCGGCCTGGCTGCCTCGGTGCTCGTCCACTACCTGTACGGCGGCATCCGCTTCGCGGCTCGGCCGGGTGAGCGCGTCTCCGGTGCGGCCCAGGCTCAGATCGCGGTGCTGCTGGCCGTCTTCGCGATTGCCAAGGCTGCTGACTACTGGCTGGATCGCTACGACCTGGTGCTCCAGGGCGGCGGCAAGTTCACCGGCATGGGCTACACCGATGACCACGCTGTGCTGCCGGCCAAGGAGATCCTGGCCGGCATCGCGATCGTGTGTGCGGTGCTCTTCCTGGCGAACGTGTGGCGACGCACCTGGATGCTGCCTTCGCTGGGGGTGGCGCTGTTCGTGCTGTCCGCGGTGATTCTCGGCCTGATCGTGCCGGGCGTCGTCCAGCAGTTCCAGGTCCGACCCAACGAGCCGGACAAGGAGGCTCCGTACATCACCGAGAACATCGCGGCCACCCGTGAGGCGTTCTCCCTCGACGACATCGAGGTCTCGCGGCTCGGGGCGCCGCCGGTGGTGGAGGGATTGCCGGAGGAAGCCGACGAGGAGAGCGCCGACGAGGCTGAGGAGAGCGCGACCGAGGAGTCCGAGGCGAGTGCCGAGGAGACTCCTGCGGCGGAGCCGGCGGCGGACGACGGCGAGGTGCTCGACCTCGATGCCCTCGACGAGATGACGTCGTTGATCCCGCTGGTCGACCCCAAGATCATCAGCGCGACGTTCGAGAACGAGCAGCAGGTCCGCAAGTTCTACACCGTCAACGAGGTGCTCGACGTCGACCGCTACGAGATCGGCGGCAACGAGCGTCAGCTCGTGCTCGGTGTCCGCGAGCTCGACCAGACTGGCATTGGTGAGGGCGAGCGCAACTGGGCCAACCTGCACACCGTCTACACCCACGGCAACGGCGTCATCGCGGCGTACGCGGACCAGCGTCCCGAGGACGGGAGCTCCCAGGAGCTCGAGATCCAGTGGGCCGAGGGACGTGAGGGCGACGAGAGCGCGTTGTCGGCCATGGGGGACGGGTACGAGGACCGGGTCTACTTCGGTGAGCACAGCCCCTCGTACAGCATCGTCGGCCAGAGCGCGTCCGGGAAGGACGTGGAGCTCGACCTCGCCGGTCTCGATGGCGAGGGAGAGGGCGAGGAGACGACCTCGTACGACGGTGCAGGTGGAGTCGACGTGGGCGGGCTGTTCCACAAGGCGCTGTTCGCGGCCCGGTTCGGCGAGGTCAACCTGCTGCTGTCCGACCGAGTGCACGAGGACTCGAAGATCCTCTACCAGCGCAACCCGCGCGAGATGGTCGAGAAGGTTGCCCCGTGGCTGACGGTGGACACGGACCCCTACCCGGTGGTGGCCGATGGCCGCATCACCTGGGTGCTCGACGGCTACACCGTGACCGACCGCTACCCGCTGTCCCAGCGCGAGTCCCTCTCGGAGATGACGGACGACTCTCTTCAGGATGCGCCGGCGTTCCAGACGCTGCCCACCGACGAGATCAACTACATCCGCAACTCGGTGAAGGCCACGGTCGACGCGTACGACGGCACGGTGACGTTGTACGCGTGGGACGAGAGCGACCCGATGCTCGAGGCCTGGATGGACGCCTTCCCCGGCACGGTGCAGCCGAAGTCGGAGATCCCGGAGGCGTTGGTGAGCCACCTGCGCTACCCGGACGACCTGTTCAAGGTGCAGCGCTACCAGTTCCAGAAGTACCACGAGACCGACGCGAAGCGGTGGTTCTCGGGTGAGAACCAGTGGGCCATCCCGGAGGACCCGGACCAGGAGGGAACCCTCCAGCCGGCCTACCGTCTGTTCGCCGACACCGGTGAGGGCGAGCAGTGGTCGCTGACCACTTCGTACGTCCCCCGTGGCCGCAACAATCTCGCCGCGTTCATGACCGTCAACAGCGATGCGACCGACACCGAGTCGTACGGGCGCATCAAGGTGTTGCAGCTTCCGAACGAGCAGACGATGGGACCGCGTCAGGTCTCCAACGACCTGCGAACCAACGACGAGGTCCGCAAGCAGCTCCTCGGGTTCGAGGACGGCGGCTCCAAGCCCGTGTACGGCAACCTGTTGACGGTGCCGGTCAAGGACTCGTTCATGTACGTGCAGCCCCTGTACGCGCAGCGCACGACCGGTGATGCGTCGTTCCCGAACCTGCGATTCGTCCTGGTCTCGTACAAGGACCGGGTGGGCATCGACACGACCCTGCGCGGTGCCATCGCCGACGTGCTCGGTGTCGAGGACACCGGTCCGTCGACGGGCGAGGTGAAGCCTGATCCGGATCCCGGTACCGAAGGGGGAGAGGGCGACAACGGCCAGAGCGAGGAGCCGGTGAAGGGCAAGAACGCCCAGATCCTGAGCCTGCTGCGGCAGGCCGAGGCGAAGTTCGAGGAAGCCGATGCAGCCCAGCGTGCCGGCAACACGGTGAAGTGGGCGCGGCTGTCTGCCGAGGCGCGTGAGCTCATCGCCGAAGCCGTCGCATTGGCCGACTGACCCAGAGGTGCCCCCCCGATTTGGGTTCGGGGGGAGCACCGGGTAATGTTCTGTTCACCGACGCGGGGTGGAGCAGCTCGGTAGCTCGCTGGGCTCATAACCCAGAGGTCGCAGGTTCAAATCCTGCCCCCGCTACCAAATTCAGGCCGGGATTCAGTGCGAATCCCGGCCTGAAAGCATTTGAGAATTGATCAACCCTCCACAAACCCTCCTTTCCGGAGGTAAGTTCGTACAGCCCGATCCGCCCTTCGCGCGGGCGTGGCGTCGCCGCCGAGAGTGGGTGATGACGAACTCACTCATCCGCCTCGAAGAGCTCCCTCTGCCGAACCCCACGGTCGCACTCACGGCGGCTGACGCCGAACGGATCGCGACAGCGATCGAAGCCGAGCTCGCGCCCTCAACCCGCGAAACGTACGCCTGCGGGTGGCGCCAATGGGACCGCTGGTGCCAGGGCAGGGGCATCAATCCCTTGCCCGCCCAACCGGAAGCGCTCGCAGTCTTTCTCGCCGAGCGCGCCGAAGCCGGACTCCACTTCACCACCCTCGACGCTTACTGCTCGGGCATCGCGCACAGGCACGGCCAGGAGGGACTTCCTGACCCAACGGCCCATGTCGTCGTCCGCCGGGTGCGGCGTGGGCTGCGCCGGATCATGGGCGTCGCGCCCCGCCAACAAGCCCACCCGCTGACGGTCGCCGAGCTCGGGCAGGTCGTCGCGTCCATCGACGCCAGCACGGCGATCGGCAAGCGGGACCGCGCCATCCTTCTCGTGGGGTACGCGTCAGCGATGCGGCCTGGCGAGATCTCGGCGCTCAACATCGAGGACGTCCTTCGCAAGCCAGCCGGCGTCCTGCTGGCAATCCGCCGGTCCAAGACCGATCAGGAGGCGCGCGGCCAGCTCGTCGGAATCGCGCGCGGCGAGAACGTGCTCACCGACCCGATCCGGGCGCTCGACGGCTGGCTGAAGGTCAGGCCAGCTGAACCGGGCGCGCTCTTCACGCGAGTCCGTTATCGGAATCACCCCACGGCCGAACGGATCGGACCGCGCGCTATCAGTCGAACGGTCCAGGAGCGTGCCAGCGCGGCCGGCTTCGATGGGGTCCCGGTCTCGGGTCATTCACTTCGTGCCGGTCACGCCACCACAGCCGCCGTCAACGGCGCCTCGATTGATCGCATTGCCGCCCAGACGCGCCATCGCGATCTGGGGACCTTGCTGAACCACTACATCCGGCCAGCCGAGGCGATGATGACGACCACGAGCCGCGACCTCGGCTTGTAGGCGCCTTGGGTCAGCGCAGTGCGATGCTCTCGCGTTTCCAGCGCCATCCGGCCATCGTCGGCCGGGACGTGACCTTCGGCTGGATGGAGTGGAAGGTCGCTGGCCACCTCGATGGCGCCTTCTGCAGCAGCGCCAGCACGTCGGCCGCGACGACATCGGGGGACTTGCCACCGCGGTCAACCCGGAGGAAGACCTGGAACTGGTTATCGGTGGTCATGAAGGACACGACGAACTGGGACGGGTCGCGGTAGTCGGATGCCGCCCAACACACTCGAAGCCCCTGCTTGGCCAGCCGATCGCGATCTGCGCCTACCAGGACCAGTCGAGCGGTCGTGTCTTGCGGACGCTCCCAGGTGCGATCCGAACCGATCCGGGCTACTTCTGCGTCGTACTGATCGGCGTTGAAGGTGACGCCGTGCCGCATGGGCACGTCGATGAGCCAGTCCCAATGGATGACATCGCCGTCGCGCACGATGTTCACGTCCGTTGAGCCGCACCCGTACTCGCCGCACTCGCAGCGCGCAATGGGCACGCGATGCGGCTCCTGGGTGGCGACGAGGCGGTTGCGAGGGATCAGAACGTCGAACGGGTCCATGCCCATTCCCGCGCCCTTGGATGTCATCTCAACGCCGTCCACGAAAACGAGCAGTTGGTGGCCGCTGACGTCATGGCCCGCGGAAGCAACCTCGAAGCGAATCGACTCCTTCGGGAGCCGGGAGAAGATCCGGCCGCCGCTCATGATCCGTTTCCAGGGATCTACGCCGCCAGGCCGGGGGATGTTGAGCTCATCCAGCGTGGCGTCCAGGAGTGACTGGATCTCGTCGGTGCGGTCCGAGGGTGAGGCTCCGGCGAGTTCGCGGAGCGATGGGGAGTCGAGGTCGTCGACCAGCGCCTGCACCGCACCGTCGATCAGGTCCTCGGTGTCAAAGCCGGGAGAATCTGACCATCGCGACGCCGCGTCGTACAGACGCTGCTCGGCGGACGTCTCGTTCTCGGTCACCGACCCATGATCCCGCAGGGCAGCCGCAACGCGAACCTGGCTATCGCGACTCGTCTGTGGTCGCCGATCTCGTAACCGTCAGGCCCAATTCCAGTGCCGGCGCTGGGCGTCGATCGCCCACGCGCTGATCCGGTCGAGGTCCGCGGTCTCGGGTAGGGGCGATCGGTCCTCGTCCAGCAGCGTGCGCACGTCATCTTCCAGACGAGCGATCTCCGATGACACCTCGTCGCGTTGGACCTCTCCCCGCTTGACCGCGAGGACACGTTCTCGCTCGCGGTCAGGGAGGGGCAGGCTCAGGACGCCGGTGCTCGCGATCTCGAAGCCCTGG
The DNA here is from genome assembly GCA_023460975.1 of Actinomycetes bacterium. Lineage (GTDB taxonomy): Bacteria > Actinomycetota > Actinomycetes > Propionibacteriales > Nocardioidaceae > Nocardioides. The sequence continues at coordinate 4,793 of JAEWOG010000077.1, read as the reverse complement.
TAGGCGAGCCGAAGAGCGTGGCTGCCGTACTTCACGTCCCAGCCGTACTTCTCGATCAATTCGGGTCGGTTGGGGACGTTGCGCTTCGACTGGCCGAGCATGCGCTCGTGCTGGGATCGCATGTATCCGAGGAACCTCTCGACCGCGAGGCGCGACATGAACGCCGAGCGCAGCTCGCGCAGTTCCTCCCCGAGCGGCGTCACCACCACCAAGGACTCTTCGGGCGCGAACAGCGGCAGCATGACTGTCGGGTTGCCCTTGATCGCCAGCCGCAGGTACTTGCGAAGCGAGTAGAGGACCAGGTCTGTGTCGCCGTGACCGCTTCGTACGCCCTCGGGCTGGGTGCGCCAGATGTAGTCCTCGCGGTGCCGCTCCACACCGAGGATCCATTCGGGCGGCTCGATGTAGACGCCCATCTCGTCGTGGTCGTCGGTGCCCTCGATGGCGATCCCGTGCACGCCGCTGCCGACGACGGAGCGGAGGATCTCGTTGGGGAGAGCCACGCTGGAGTCGCCGTACTCGACGTTGGGCAGATCGGACACCGGTTCACCGTAGGGCGCGGACGGACCACCGCTGAAGCGAATATCGAATGATTCGCGCCTTGGCTTCCGAGGAGTCGGAAACTCCTTCGGAATTCGTCGGGCCCCTGCGGCAGACTTGCCTAGTGCTTCTGACCGTCACGACCACTCATCAGCCGGCGACCGATCTCGGCTACCTTCTGCACAAGCACCCTGAGCGCGTGCAGGAGTTCAAGCAGTCGTTCGGCACCGCGACGGTCTTCTACCCCGAAGCCAACGAAGAGCGGTGCACCGTCGCACTGATGCTCGACGTCGACCCGATCCGGCTTGCGCGTTCTCGTGGCAAGAACGCCCCTGACTTCAGCCTGGCGCAGTACGTCAACGACCGCTCGTACGCAGCATCGTCGCTGCTCGGCGTGGCGATGGCCGACGTCTTCAGCACCGCCCGCAGCGGCCGTTGCAACTCCCGGCAGGAGCTTGCTGACTCGGCGATCCCGCTGGAGGTCGTGATCCCGGTCCTGCCGTGCCGCGGCGGCGCAGAGATCGCGCACCGACTCTTCGAACCACTCGGCTGGACGGTCGAGGCCGATCCGATCCCACTCGACGACGCCTTCGCCGACTGGGGCGACTCCCGCTACGTCCGACTCCGGCTGACGGGCGTCCTGCGCCTCGCCGACGCGCTGAACCAGCTCCACGTCCTGCTGCCCGTGCTGGACGAGTCCAAGCACTACTGGCAGGGACCCGACGAGGTGGACAAGCTGCTGCGTTCGGGGGAGGGGTGGCTCGCCACCCACCCCGACGCCAACCTGATCACCCGTTGCTACCTCGGTCGCCGTGGCGGTCTCACCCGCGTCGCCCTCGCCCGTCTCGCGGAACTCGGCGACGAGGTGGAGGAGGCCATCGAGCCCGCGGAGGACGAGGAGGTTCTTCAGCCCGCCGAGAAGCGGGTCCCGCTCAACACCCAGCGCCACGAGGCCGTGCACCAGGTCCTGCTCGAGCTCGGCGCGCGGTCCGTCATCGACCTCGGCTGTGGCCCCGGCCAGTTCCTCGACAGGCTCGTCAAGACCTCGGCGTTCACGCGCATCGCCGGCTCCGACGTCTCGACCCGCTCCCTGCAGTACGCCGCCCGGCGCCTCCACCTCGACCGGATGGGCGAGCGACAGGCCGAGCGTGTCCAGCTCTTCCAGAGTGCGCTGACCTACGAGGACGACCGCTACACCGGGTTCGATGCCGCCATACTCATGGAGGTCATCGAGCACGTCGATCCGCCTCGCCTCGAGGCACTGGAGCGGGTCGTCTTCGGCGCCGCCAAACCGGGCGCCGTCATCGTGACGACACCCAACGGCGAGTACAACGTTCTCTACGACGGCCTTGTCGGCATGCGGCACCCCGACCACCGATTCGAGTGGACCCGCGATGAGTTCGCCGTATGGTCCGACCGTGTCGCCGCCACCCACGACTACGCCGTCGAGCGCCGCGGCATCGGCGACCGCGACGACACCCACGGCACACCAACCCAGATGGCCATCTTCACCCGAAAGGAGGGGACCGATGACTGAGGCAGCAACGGACAGGCAGCAGGTCACCGTCCCCGCCATGGGTCTGGTCGTCCTGGTCGGGGTCTCGGGAAGCGGCAAGTCCACCTTCGCCCGCGCGCACTTCAAGCCGACCGAGGTCGTCTCCAGCGACTTCTGCCGCGGCCTCGTCGCCGACGACGAGAACGACCAGTCCGCCACCCCGGATGCCTTCGACGTGCTCCACTACATCGTCGGCACGCGGCTGCGCCGCGGTCTGCTCACCGTCGTCGACGCCACCAACGTCCAGCAGGCCGCACGTGCGTCGCTCATCAAGCTGGCCAAGAGCCACGACGTCCTCGTCGACGCCATCGTCATCGACGTCCCCGAGTCGGTCGCGATCGAACGCAACAAGCAGCGACCGGACCGCGACTTCGGCGACCACGTCATCTCCCGGCAGCACCGTGACCTCAAACGCTCCTTCCGACGCCTCAACAAGGAAGGCTTCCGCCGCGTCCACGTGCTGCGGGGCACCGACCAGATCGACGCGGTGGAGATCGTTCGCGAACGACCCTGGAACGATCGCAAGGACATCCACGGACCGTTCGACATCATCGGCGACATCCACGGCTGCGCCTCCGAACTGCGCACCCTGCTCACCGAGCTCGGATGGAAGCTCCAGTACGACGGCCCGAACGCGATCGACGCGACCCCCCCCGACGGACGGCAGGCGGTCTTCGTCGGCGACCTCGTCGACCGCGGCCCGGACACCCCTGGAGTCCTGCGCCTGGTCATGGGCATGGTCGCTTCTGGAAACGCGCTGTGCGTCTCCGGCAACCACGAGGCCAAGCTCGTGCGCGCGCTCAGGGGCTCGAAGGTGACCGTCTCCCACGGACTCGCGGAGTCGCTAGCGCAGATGGAGGCCGAGTCCGAGGACTTCGGCAAGCAGGCCCTCAACTTCATGGACGGGCTCATCAGCCATTACGTCCTCGACGACGGCAAGCTGGTCGTCGCCCACGCCGGACTCAAGGAGTCCTACCACGGCCGGTCCTCGGGTCGGGTGCGCTCGTTCGCGCTCTACGGGGACACCACCGGAGAGACCGACGAGTACGGCCTGCCGGTTCGCTACCCGTGGGCCCAGGAGTACCGCGGCCAGGCCATGGTCGTTTACGGCCACACCCCGGTCCCGAAGGCTGAGTGGATCAACAACACGATCTGCCTCGATACCGGCGTCGTGTTCGGTGGCGAATTGACCGCGCTGCGCTACCCGGAGCGCGAGATCGTCTCGGTTCCGGCCGAGCAGCAGTGGTACGAGCCTGTCCGCCCGCTCGCCCCTGCGGCCGGCGATCGCGAGGCCTCGGTTCTCAAGATCGGCGACGTCGCGGGTACCCGCTGGCTGGAGACCACCCACGCCGGCAAGGTCAAGATCCCCGAGGAGAACGCCGCGGCGGCACTGGAGATCATGAGCCGCTTCGCCGTCGACCCACGGTGGCTGATCTACCTGCCGCCCACCATGTCCCCGGTCGCGACCGCGAAGGTCGATGGGTTCCTGGAGCACCCCGAGCAGGCGTTCGACGAGTACGCCGGCTGGGGCGTCACGCGCGTGGTGTGCGAGGAGAAGCACATGGGCTCGCGAGCGATCGCCGTGATCACGAAGGACGCGGATGCAGCCGAACGTCGCTTCGGAATCGGCGACGGCACCACCGGGGTCGTCTACACCCGCACCGGCCGCCCGTTCTTCGCGGACACCAGCGTCCTCGTCGACCGACTGCGCGAGGCCGCCGAGCCGCTGTTCGAGTCCCTCGACAGCGACTGGCTCGCTCTGGACTGCGAGCTCCTGCCCTGGTCGGCCAAGGCCATCGATCTGATCAAGGCACAGTACGCGTCGGTCGGCGCTGCGGCCCGCCGCGTGCTTCCCGAAGCACGCACGGTTCTTGAGCAGGCCGCCGCGCGAGGACTCGACGTTGCCGGAATGGTCGAGAAGGTCGACCGTCGACTCGGCAACGCCGAGGCGTTCCGTGATGCCTACGCCGCCTACGTCCACCCGACCGATGGACTCGACGGAGTGACGCTGGCACCGTTCCAGATCCTCGCAGCCGAGGGCCGGGCCCTCGCGTTGACCGAGTCCCACGAGTGGCACCTCGAGGAGCTCGCGAAGATGGAGGGCGACCTGATCACGCCCACCCGCCACCGATTCGTCGATCTCTCCTCGAAGGAGGATCGAGACGCAGCCACCGACTGGTGGATGGATCTGACCGGCGCAGGCGGAGAGGGCATGGTCGTCAAGCCCGCCCACCTGACGGCCGGGCGAATCCAGCCGGGCATCAAGGTGCGTGGCCGCGAGTACCTGCGGATCATCTACGGACCCGACTACACCGACTCCCTCGACGTGCTGCGCGACCGGTTCCTCGGCAAGAAGCGCCAGCTCGCCCAACGCGAGCACGGCCTCGGCCTGGAAGCACTCACGGCATTCGTCGACCACGAGCCGCTGTGGAAGGTTCACCAGTCTGTGTTCGCGGTACTGGCACTCGAATCGGAGCCCGTGGACCCTCGGCTCTGAGGGATTTGGGAGCCCTCCACGAACCCTCCGGATTCAGTCGGGCGCGACTGGAGTCGATCGGTTAGAGTCGGAGGTGAATCGCACTGGGTTTCGTTCCGCTTGATGAGTCAGGATGGGAACGATGGCCAGGTATACGAACGAGATGCGTGAGCGGGCGGTCCGGATGGTCGCTGAGGTCCGCCCGGAGCACCCGCACGAGAC
>JAEWOG010000076.1 GCA_023460975.1 Actinomycetes bacterium | reverse complement strand
GAACACGGCCGTGCGCTACACGGGTGCCCACGCACCCGAGGGCGGCATGACCATCAACATCATCGACACCCCCGGCCACGCCGACTTCGGTGGCGAGGTCGAGCGCGGCCTGTCGATGGTGGACGGCATCGTGCTGCTGGTCGACGCCTCCGAGGGCCCGCTGCCCCAGACGCGCTTCGTGCTCGGCAAGGCCCTCAAGGCCAAGATGCCGGTCATCCTCGTCCTCAACAAGGTCGACCGCCCCGACGCCCGGATCACCGAGGTCGTCGACGAGTCGTACGAGCTGTTCATGGACCTGCTCGACGACGACGACGCCGAGGGCCTCGACTTCCCCGTCGTGTACGCCTCCGGCAAGGCCGGCCGCGCCTCCAACAACGCTCCGGAGAACGGCACCCTGCCGGACGAGGAGAACCTCGAGCCGCTGTTCAAGACGATCCTCGACACCATCCCGGCGCCGACGTACGAGGAGAACGCCCCCCTCCAGGCACACGTCACCAACCTCGACGCTTCGCCGTTCCTCGGCCGCCTGGCGCTGCTGCGCATCCACCAGGGCACGCTCAAGAAGGGCCAGACCGTGGCCTGGATGCAGCGCAACGGCGACGTCAAGAACGTCCGCATCACCGAGCTCCTCATCACCGAGGGCCTCGACCGGGTGCCCGGCGAGTCCGCTGGCCCCGGCGACATCGTGGCCGTCGCGGGCATCCCCGAGATCATGATCGGCGAGACGCTGGCCGACGCCGAGACCCCCATCGCGCTGCCGCTGATCCACGTCGACGAGCCCGCCATCTCGATGACCATCGGCACCAACACCTCGCCGCTGGTCGGCAAGGTCAAGGGCTCCAAGGTCACCGCGCGTCTCGTCAAGGACCGCCTCGACTCCGAGCTCATCGGCAACGTGTCCCTGCGCATCCTGCCGACCGAGCGTCCGGACGCCTGGGAGGTGCAGGGCCGCGGCGAGCTGGCGCTGGCGATCCTGGTCGAGCAGATGCGTCGCGAGGGCTACGAGCTCACCGTCGGCAAGCCGCAGGTGGTGACCAAGGAGGTCGACGGCAAGGTCCACGAGCCGATGGAGCGCCTCACCATCGACGCGCCCGAGGAATACCTCGGCACCATCACCGAGCTCCTCGCCAACCGCAAGGGCCGCATGGAGACCATGTCCAACCACGGCACCGGTTGGATCCGGATGGAGTTCGTCGTCCCGGCCCGCGGCCTGATCGGCTTCCGTACGGACTTCCTCACCGAGACCCGCGGCACCGGCATCGCCCACCACATCTCCGAGGGGTACGCCCCGTGGGCCGGCGAGATCCGCTCGCGCCAGTCGGGCTCGCTCGTGGCCGACCGCTCGGGTGCGGCGACCGCGTACGCGATGACGTCCCTGCAGGAACGCGGCGTGATGTTCGTGGAGCCCACGACCGAGGTGTACGAGGGCATGATCGTCGGCGAGAACTCCCGCGCCGACGACATGGACGTCAACATCACCAAGGAGAAGCAGCAGACCAACATCCGCTCGGCCACCTCCGACAACTTCGAGAAGCTGATCCCGCCGCGCAAGTTGTCGCTGGAGCAGTGCCTGGAGTTCTGCCGCGAGGACGAGTGCGTCGAGGTCACGCCCGAGACCGTGCGCATCCGCAAGGTCGACCTGGACGCCAACGTTCGCGCCAAGGCCGCCAGCCGGGCCCGCAAGGCCAACAAGAGCTGACCTCTCGTAGCCCAACTGACGAAACCCCCTCGCGCGGCCCCTCAGGGTCGCTGCGAGGGGGTTTCGGTCGTTTCGCTCCGGGCGACATGCTCGCCGCCCACGCCCCGAGGCCTCAGGCCTCCGCTGCCGCCTTGATCGCGGCGAGCGTCTCCTGCATCCCGGCGAGCATGAGCTCCCCGTACGCCTCCACCCCGCCGTAGATGGTGTCGCTGAACTGCTTCGACAGCGGCGAGACGCCGTCGGGGGTCTCGCGACGCTGCACCAGGCGGGTGCCGGCGTTGGTGGGCTCCAGCGCGACCGACCAGGTCGCCCAGTTCTCCTCGATGCGGAACGCGATCTCACGCTCCGGCTCGTAGCGCACGATCTCGCCGTGGGTGGACCACTCCAACTCGCCGTCGGCGTTGCGGTTGGTGAAGCGGGTGCCCACCCCGATGGGGCCCTCGCCCTTGAGGCGTACGGACTTGACCTGCGGGCTCCACTCGGCCATGCGTACGGGGTCGCTCACCAAGAGCCAGACCGCGCCGGGATCAGCAGCGACCTCGATCTCGGCTTCGAGAGTCGTGTCCACGGGAATCTCCGTCCTGTCAGGGGCAGGTCGCCTGCGGGGGCGACGACGTTGCGGCCACCGCGGCGGTGGCGCATTCCAGAAGGTAATGGTGCCAACCCCGGCACACCATCGGTTTGCTGGGGAGGGCGGTCGTACGGCCGTCTTCGGTGTGGCGGTGTCCGAGTGGTGGACGGGGCGGTCGGAGTTCGTGGGCGTTTCCTGAACTTCTGGGGGTTTGCACAGGGCAGGAAGTTCAGGTTCCCCCGCATCTGCGGGGGAACCTGAAGGAGGCCGAAGCACCAGGAGCCGGGGAGGGCGGCTAGCGTGCGCGCATGCTGATCGCCCTTGCCGACCGTTCCCCGTCCGTCCCCGATTCCGCGTGGGTGGCCCCCACGGCGACGCTGGTCGGTGCCGTCAACCTCTCCGACGGGGTGTCGGTCTTCTACGGGGCGGTACTGCGGGGCGACGGGGAGCCGATCACGATCGGCGCCGGCACCAACGTGCAGGACAACTGCGTCTTCCACACCGACCTCGGCTTCCCCGTCACCGTCGGCGAAGGGGTCTCGGTCGGGCACGGAGCCATCGTCCACGGCGCCACGATCGGCGACCACGTTCTCGTCGGGATGGGCGCCACGATCATGAACGGAGCGGTCGTCGGCGACGAGGTCCTGATCGCCGCGGGGGCCCTGATCACCGAGGGCACCACGATCCCGCCGCGCAGCCTGGTCGCGGGCGTTCCGGCGAAGGTGCGGCGCGACCTCACCGACGACGAGGTGGCCCGCCTGCGCCTCAACGGCAGCGTGTACGAGCACCTGCGCGACGTGCACCGCGACGGCGTCGTCGTCGGCTGACGAGTCCCGCAGCTCAGGCGAGCTGGTCCTCCACGTACGCGGGGCGCGCGACGTACAGCCCGACCAGCAGTTGCGGGACACAGGCGAGCAGGAGGAACCACAGCGGGGCGCTCCAGCCGCCCGTCGCGTCGTACAGCGCCCCCACGGCGAACGGCCCCAGTGCGGCCAGCAGGTAGCCGGCCGACTGGGTGAACCCCGACAAGGCCGCGGTGCCACTGGGGGTGCGCGAGCGCAGCCCGATCATCGTCAGGATCAGCGGGAACGTGCAGGCCCCGATGCCGACGACGACCGCCCACAGGATCGCGAGCGAGTACGGGGCCACCAGCAGGCCGACGTACCCGATCGGGTAGCAGGCCATCACCACGAGCAGCAGCCCGCGCTGGTCCGTGCGCCGCGCCGCCGCGGCGGGCAGGTAGAGCGAGAGCGGAATGCTGATCGCGCCCAGGAGGCCGACGAGCGCGCCAGCCTGGGTCGCGGAGTAGCCGCTGTCGCGCCACAGCTGCGGGAACCACCCGAAGATCGAGTACGCCTGCATCGACTGCAGCCCGAAGAAGACGGCCATCGCCCAGCCCAACCGGGTGCGGGCGACGCGCGAGAGCGTCACCTCCTGCGGCGCTCTCGTCGGCGTCCGGTCGTGGACCAGCAGGCCCAGCCACGGCACGAGCGCGATCGCGCCCAGGGCCGCCCACACGCCCAGCCCGGCCCGCCAGGTGTCGAAGTGTTCGGCGACGGGGACTGTGAGCGTCAGCGCCGCCGTGAGGCCCAACGCGAGGGAGGTCGTGTACGCCGCGGTGACCGCCCCGACCCGCGTCGGGAAGTGGAGCTTGACCAGCGAGGGCAGCAGGACGTTGGCGGCGGCCATGCCCGCCAGGGCCACCATCGACAGTGCGAGGAACGCGGCGGCGGAATCGACAAGTGCCCGCCCGGACAGTCCGAGCACGACTGCCACGAGGGCTCCGGCGGTGACCCGGTGCACGCCCACCGTACGGGCCGCCCACGGCGCCATCGCGCCGAAGAGGGCGAAGGCCAGGACCGGCAGCGACGTCAACAGGCCCGCGACCCAGTGCGGCATCGAGAGTGCGCCGGTCACCTCCTCCAGCACCGGGCCCACGCTGACTGCTGCGGGTCGGAGGTTGAACGCGAGGGCGACGATGCCCAACAAGATCCACAAACGCTGGCGGGGCGAGACACTCACCGACCGACATTAAGCCCGCCGTCGACAGCCCGCCGCATCCCAGCCGGTGTGACGTTCGTGCGAGGCTGTGCCTGCCACCGACACGACCTTGGAGCCACGGATGACTGCACGCGACGATCGCACGTACGACGTGGTGCTCCTCGGCGCCACCGGCTTCGCGGGACGGCTCACGGCCCAGCACCTGGCCAGCCGCCTGCCCGCCGATGCCCGGTGGGCCATTGCGGGACGCGACGAGGCGCGGCTCGGCGAGGTCCGTGACGCTCTGAGCCTCGGCGCCGCCACGGCACCGGACGTGCTGGTCGCCGACTCGGGCGAGCGCGATTCGATCCAACGCCTGGCCGCAGCAACGCGCGTCGTGGCGACCACGGTGGGCCCCTATCTGGAATACGGGGAACCCGTGGTCGCGGCCTGCGCCGAGGCGGGCACCGACTACGTCGACCTCACGGGCGAGCCGGAGTTCATCGACCGGATGTGGCTCGCCCACCACGCCACCGCCGTGCTTTCGGGGGCCCGGATCGTGCACGCGTGCGGGTTCGACTCGGTCCCCCACGACCTGGGGGCGTACTTCACCGTCCAGCAACTCCCTGCGGGCGTGCCGATCACGGTGAGCGGGGTCGTGCGCACCAACGCCTCGCTGTCGGGCGGCACCTTCCACTCCGCTCTGGGGCAGTTCGCACGGGCCAAGCAGATGCGCGCCGCGATGGCGCAGCGACGTGCGGCCGAGCCACGCCCCACCGGCCGCCGAGCGCGTGCCGCGTCCGGCAAGGTGCATCGGGACGCGGATCTGGGCCTGTGGCTGGTTCCCCTGCCGACCGTTGACCCTTTCGTCGTCGCGCGCTCCGCTGCGGCGCTGGAGTCGTACGGCCCCGCCTTCACGTACTCACACTTCGCCGGGCTGCGGAAGCTCCGTACGCTCGCGGGGGCCGGCGTCGGGCTGGGCGGGCTCATGGTCGCGGCACAGATTCCGCCGTTGCGGCGGGCGGTTGCCTCGCGGATCCCCGCCGGGACGGGGCCGTCGCAGTCGCGGCGTGACAAATCGTGGTTCACCGTCGACTTCATCGGCGAGGGCGGGGGCAAGCGCGTCCACACCCAGGTGCGGGGCGGCGACCCCGGCTACACCGAGACGGCCGTGATGCTGGGCGAGTCGGCCATGTCGCTGGCCTACGACGACAACCCGGCCACGTCCGGCCAGGTGACCACGGCGGTCGCGATGGGCGAGCACCTGCTCCGTCGACTCCAGGACGCGGGGATCAGCTTCACCGTGCTCGACGCTGGCTGAGACCTGTCGAGGAAGTGGTACGGCACCAGACCAGGCTCATGGCCCAACCGCGCCTGAACGCACTGGACGCCGGTACCCACGTGGGTACCGGCGTCCAGTGGCTGGAGCTGTCGATCAGGAGGTGCAGATCTCGTAGTCGAACTTCATGCCCGCGACGTAGACGGCCTGATCACGGTCCACGCTTCCGGACATCGAGGTGAGGGCGTTCCAGTACGTGAGCGTGAACTCCGTGACCTCGCCCGCGTAGGTGACGAGAACGGTCCCACGACTCGAGTTCCAGTCGTTGTGGGCGTTCGTCCCGCTCGGCCGGAGCGGGTCGGCCACGGTGCCAGCGCCGCTGACGTCGTTGTTCGTGAACGGGCGAGAGACGGTGAACGCTCCGGACAGCTCGACGCGGTCGGAGTAGTCGTTGCTGCCGTAATCGATGTCGGTGATGTAGAAGGACAGGTTCTTCACCGGCTGCGCGAAGGTGAACTTGTACGCCACTCGGTGGTCGCGGGCAGGAGTGCCTGACGTCGTGGTCCGCGCCTGGTGGAGGCAGAGGCCCTGGCCGACACCGCCAACGTTCGCGTAGCCGCGGAAGTTGTCGTTCGTGGTGCTGGACTGGCTGCCGCCCAATCGGACGTCTCCAGTGGTGGTCGCTGCGGCGCTGACCAAGAGCGGCATCGGCGCTCCAGTGCCCGTCGTCGACATCGACCAGGTGCTGCGGCGCGTGCCGCCCACCGTGGACGTGCCCGAAAAGAACGGGACGGAGGCCACGGTGTAGGTGGTGCAGGCCCCCGGAGTGGTGGCGAAGGCGGGCGCGGCGCTCAGCGCCGTGACTGCCGGCAGTGTCCAGGCGGCCGTACGCACCACGGTGCGTCGCGACGGAAGGGCCTCCCGGCCCACGGGCATGACTGACTTCTCGGGCATTTTTCCCCATTCCCCTTGTGGCTGTGCACAGCGGACCCCACATCCGCACAGCAACGCACAACCGTTGGGGAGAAGTAGACACGAATCAATATTCGCTGTCTCAAGTTTTCGCGACGTACTGAGAGAATGTGAGCGCGAACACACGAAATCCAGCGTCGCTCAGGCGTGACGACGGGACTGGTTTCTATAGCGAGGGTGTTGGAAACTGGCCTGTCAGGCCGGTTGCCCACTCCACGCCTCGGTCGCCCGGGACGCGATCCCCATCACCGCGACGCCCAGCGCCACCGCATGGACCCCACTCAGCGCCATCGGCCACGTCATCACCAGCGGAGTCGACAGCACGTGCGCCACCAGGAGACCCGGCACCCACCCATCGACCACGCGCGCCCGCGCGAGGCTGAGTGCCACCACCAGCTCGCCGAGCAGAAAGCAGCCGACCACCACGTACGCGAAGTAGGCCAGGCTCGGATCGCTCAGGAGCGTGGCCGCCTGCTGGGCGTCGAGCGCCACCACCGAGTCCACCGTCTCGAGCACGAGCACCATCGTGCCCAGCGCGGCCAACCCGATGGTGCCCATCGACCACACCCACAGCCCCGCCAACGCGGCTCGCGACTTGGCGCCCAACAGCCACGCGATCACCGGCATCCCCAACGTCAACCCGAGGGAGGCGAGAATCAAGGCGGAAGCGCCCATGAGCCACCGGGGACCGTTCGCGGGCAGGGCCGCCATCAGCTCCGTGACGTCATCCCCCAGGGGCAGCGTGAGCACCCCGAGCACCAGCAGCACCGCGCCGCTGACCAGCGACGCAGCGCTCCACGGGACCCAGTTCGCCACCATCGGATCAACCTAGGCGCGAACGGCCCCCATCGACCGAACAGTCGGGGCAAATGACCCGAACGGGCCATGCCCCGGACGCGGCCGCGCTCAGTAGATCTTGGTGCCGCCGCCGTCGACCGAGATCGTCTGGCCCGTGACGTACTTCGAGTCGTCGCTGGCCAAGAACACCAGGACCGGCGCCACGTCCGTACGCGGGTCACCGAAACGGCCCATCGGGTTGGCGGCAGCCGTCGCCGCGTACGCATCCGGGAAGGCCTGCTTCCACGCGATGACGCCCTCGGTCTCGGCCACCGGGCAGACGGTGTTGACGCGGATCTGGTCGGGGGCCCATTCGGTCGACACGACGCGACTGAGGCCACGGACGGCCTCCTTGGCGGCGGCGTACGACGACTGGGTCGCCATGCCCTTGATGCCCGCGGCGGTCGCGAACGTGATGACGGACCCCTGGGTCTGCTTGAGCGAGGGGTGCGCTGCCTGGAGGAAGTGGAACGTCTGACGCAGGCCCGTGTCGAGCGCGAGGTCGAGGTCGGCCTCATCCTGCTCGATGAAGGGCTTCTGCACCGAGGCCTGCGCGCACGTCACGAGCACGGAGACCGGCCCGAACTGTTCGATCGCCAGCGCTATTGCAGCCTCAGCGGTGGCGCGCTGTGAGACGTCGCCCAGAAGGAAGGCGACGGCATCCCCGTGCTCGGCGACGACGCGTTCGCCGCCCTCGGCAACACGGTCGACGACGACAACGCGCGCACCTTCGGCGACGTACGCGTCAACCACGGCCCGGCCGATGCCGCCAGCGCCGCCGGTGACGATCGCAATCTTGTCCTCGAGGCGTCCCATGGTCACTCCTTGTGGTTGTCGCGTTGGCTGGCGGATGTCAGCCGAAGTAGGCCTGGCCGCCGTCGAGCGGCAGCGTGGCTCCGGTCAGGTAGGTCAGGTGCGGGCCGACGAGTGCCACGACGGCCTTGCCGATGTCCTGCTCACAGTCCCCGATGCGGCCGGCGGGGATCGTGGCGACGAACTCCTCAGCCTCCTCAGGCCGGTTCTCCGTCCACCACTGCAGAGCAGGCGAGAGGGCGTGCGGCGCGATGTTGTTGGCGCGGATGCCGTCCTTGGCCCACTCGGTGGCGGCCGTACGAGTCAGGGAACGAAGCGCCATCTTGGCGGAGGCGTACGCGCCGTAGTCCGTGGAGTCCCAGCGCACCATGGCGGAAGTGACGACGTTGACGATCTCGCCAGCACCGGCCGCGGCCATGTGCGGGTGGCATGCCTTCATCAGCGCGAACGCGGCGAAGGGGCCCGACACGAATCCCTTCTGGAACTGCTTGTCGGTCATGTCCGCGAGCTTGCCGAGGTTGCCGGAGTAGGCGTTGTTGATGAGGATGTCGACGCCGCCGAAGGTCTCGACGACGGAGTCCACGAGGCCGGGGATCTCGTCGGTCTTGAGCACGTCGAGCTCGAACGCCTCGGCGCGTACGCCGCGCTCACGCAGCAGTTCGCAGCTGGCCTCGACCTTCGACAGGGTGCGACCCACCGCGGCGATCTGCACGCCCTCGCTCGCCAGAGCCAGCGCGATGCCCTGTCCGACGCCCTGTCCGGCGCCGGTGACGAGGGCGACCTTGCCCTTCAACGTGTCCATGACCACATCTTGATCGGCGACCTCGCGGGCTGGCGAGGGATCGCCCGGTGACCGGGATCACCTGCCGGGGTTGCGTACGGGCTCGGGGGTGCGGGGTCGGGGGTGCGTCATACGAATCGGCCCCGCCTCGCCCCGCGTCATACAGATCGGCCCTGCCTCGCCCCCGCGTCATACAGACGGTGCCCGGCGCGCCCCGCGTCATACGGACCCGCACCTATAGCCACGGCTTCGCATGACACGAGCCCCACCCCGGCCGGTACGTATGACGCACGACCACGTACGGACCCAGCCCAGGCCGCCGTCATACAAAACCAGCCCCGGCTCTCCCCGCGTCATACAAACGGTGCCCGGCGCGCCCCGCGTCATACAGACCCGCACCTATAGCCACGGCTTCGTATGACGCACGCCCCGACAAGTCGGCTTCGTATGACGCACGCCGCCACAAGGCAGGTTCGTATGACGCACGCCCAGCAAGGCCGGAACGCCCGACACCCCCGCGTCACCGCTGAGCTGACGCCACCGCACTGAGGCCGCTGAGGAGCAACACCACTCGTACGACCCGGTCAAAGCCGCCGGGCGAGAGCCGGTTGAAGGCCACCCCGCCCAGGGCCCAGCCGACGCGAATGCCGATGATCCCGGCGACGGCGTACGGCGCCAGGGACGGCGCGAGCAGTCCCGTGAGGGCGAAGCCCACGAGGGCGAGCAGGTCCTGCCCCGCGAACACGGCTTGCAACGTGGCCCGGGTCGCGCGGGGACCGCTGCGGCCGGCCAGCGCGAGTACGAGCGGCGGTCCGTTGAGGCCGGTCGAGGTCAGGAGGACGCCGCTGACGATTCCGGCACCGGCGTGGGTGGCCCTGTTCTCGGGCAGCCGCAGCCCCGCCCCCAGCAGGAGGGCGGCCACGATCACCACGCCGCCCACGAGCAGCGTCACGGTGTGTTCCGAGGCGAGCCGGAGCACGAGCAGGCCCAGTGGCAGTCCCGGCAGGGCCCACAGCAACAGCCGCAGCGCGGGGCGAACCTCGACGTGTTCACGCTCGCGGACCGCGGCCCACGAGGACAGCACGACCGCCACCAGGACGCTCAGCACGATCGCCTCGGCCGGCCCCAGCACCACCGCGAGCAACGGCACCGAGACCAGCGCGGACCCGAACCCGGACAGCGCCTGCACCACGCCAGCCAGCACGAAGACGCCGGCCGCCAGGAGCAGGGTCGTCATGCGTCGAACCAGTCCCACGCCCCCGGCGTGACGACCTCCAGGCCCGTACGCAGCAGCAAGCCGTCCGTACGGCTGCGCGCGAGACTCACCCCGACCGGATCGGCGGCGCACCACGACAGGGTGAGGGACAGCCCCTCGTGTCGGCCCGTACCCGCGAAGGCCCAGGCGCCCAGCACGCCCGGCTCGACAGCCAGCTCAGCGACATCGCGGGTCGCCTCGACACCGACCTCGAGCACCACCCCCGCGTGAGGGAGGAAAGGCACCGCGCCTGCCGTCACAGCCACCCCGTCGGCAGCCGCGCCGCCGGTCGGGTTGGCGAACCCGGTGAACCGGCGCCGGGTCCACGCCACCTCGGGGCGGCGACCGATCTCCTCGGTCTGCTCGCCCAGCCGGAACCACTCCCGTACGGATGCCTCCACCGGGTCGGCGAACCAGTACATCGCGACGTACTGGGCGGCATCGAAGTCGTCAGCCGCAGCGTCAGCACTGCGCCAGGACGCCTCCCGGCACCGAGGCGTCCGCACCCACCGCTCACCATGACGCACCCCGGGCAGGGCCCGGTTCTGCGGCAGGTGGTCAAGCTGATGCCACGCGTTGTAGTCGCGGTGACGGGCCGGGTCGAGGACCTCCGGGAAGGAGAAGAAGACCCGGCCCACATCGGCGAGGCCGCCGAGGACGTCGGGCGGCTGGTCGACCATGGGGCCTCAGCCGATCGAGGGCGCGAGGAGCTCCCACGGCGCCGCGGACTCGAACTGAGCCGCCAGCGAGAGCAACTGCGCCTCCGAGCCGAGGGGGCCCACCACGTGCACGCCGATCGGCATCCCGTTGCTGTCCGTTCCGTACGGCAGGGACATCGCAGGCGCGCCAGTCACGTTGAAGACACCCGTGAACCCGGACAGCATCGTGCCCCGCTCCCAGAGGGTCTCCGGGCGCTGCATGTCGAGGAAGCCCAGCTCGGGAACCTTGACGCACATGGTCGGCGTGAGCAGCAGGTCGACCTGGTCGTACACCTCGGAAACGTTCCACGCGAGCTGCTCGGCGCCGACGAGGGCCTCGCCGACCTGGCTGCCCGTGAGGGTGCCGTAGTACTCCAGCATCACCTTGCTGAAGGGCTCCAGGTCGTCCTCGCGCAGCTCACGGCCGAGCTGAGCGAGCCGCGCCTCGACGGAGTTGACCAGGGACAGGCCCATGAGCTGGCCGCTGACCGCCATGGCGGCCGTCGTGTCCCACGGCGCCTCGATCTCGACGACCTCGTGCCCCAGCCCCTCCAGTACGCGGGCCGCGCTGCGGGTGTTCTCCGCGACCTCCGGGTCGACGTCGGGGCCATTGACGAGTTCGGTGACCATCCCGAACCGCAGCCGCCCGGGCTCGCGGCCCAGGGCGTCGACGAAGGTGGTCGAGCCCGGCTCGCGAACGCCGAAGCCGAACACGTCGCCGCGCAGGTTGCCCGACCCGACGTCCATCATGACCGCCGTGTCGCGCACCGACCGGCTCACCACGAGCTGCGCCGAGGTGAGGTTGGAGAACGCCACCGGGTTCGGGAAGTTGGGCACCCGGCCTCGCGACGGCTTCAGGCCGAACAGGCCGTTGGCCGCAGCGGGGATCCGGATCGAACCGCCGCCGTCGTTGGCGTGCGCGACCGGCACCATGCCGCTGGCCACCGAGACGGCGGAGCCGCCCGAGGAGCCTCCGGCGGAGCGGGTCAGGTCGCGCGGGTTCGGCGTGGGGCCGTGCAGGATCGGCTCCGTGGAGGCGCTCTTGCCGAGTTCGGGGGTGTTCGTGGTGCCCAGCACCACCATCCCCGCCTCCTTCATCCGGCGCACGAACTCCGAGTCGGCCGTCTTGAGGTCGTCGGCCCACAGCCGGCTGCCGCGGGTGGTCGGCAGGCCGGCCACGTCGGCTCCCAGCGACTTCACCAGCGTCGGCACCCCCGTCAGCGGCCCAGCAGGAAGACCCGCGTCCACCTCGGCCAGGGCCTGCTCGAAGCGGGTGCCGATGACGGCGTTGAGGGTCGGGTTGAGCTTCTCGATGCGCTCGATCGCGGCCTGGGTGGCCTCACGGGCGCTCAACTCTCCGTCGCGGATCGCCGCGGCGAGCGCGGTGGCGTCGTACGACTCGAATGCGGTGCTCACGCTTCAGACCTCCACGTGGTGGCACGCCACCGACTGGCCGGGCGCGATCTCGCGCAGGACGGGTTCCTCGGCAGCGCACTTCTCGGTGGCCAGCGGGCACCGCGTACGGAACCGGCAGCCCGACGGCGGGGCGAGCGGCGAGGGCAGCTCGGTGGCCTTGGCGCCCGAGAAGTCGAGCGCGGCGTGGGCGCTGTCCTCCTCGCCGGGAATCGAGGCGAGCAGCATGCGGGTGTAGGGGTGCTTGGCCGCCACGTGCATGCCGTCTGCGGGGATCACCTCGCACACCTTGCCGAGGTAGAGCACCATCACGCGGTCGGAGATGTTCTTGACCACCGACACGTCGTGGGCGATGAAGACGAGGCTGACCCCGAACTGCTCCTTCATGTCCTCGAGCAGGTTGAGGATCTGCGCCTGGACCGACACGTCCAGGCTGGAGACGGGCTCGTCGCAGATGATGACCTTGGGCCGCATCATGAGGGCGCGGGCGATGCACACGCGCTGGCACTGTCCACCAGAGAGCTCGTGCGGGCGGCGGTCCCACACCACGTCGGGTTCGAGGCCGACAGCGGCCAGCATCTCCCGTACGACGGTGTCCTTGTCCTTGCCGTCGTGCCACTTGGGGTCGAAGCCCCACACCGACAGGCCTTCGGCGACCAGGTCCTTGACCTTGCGCCGCGGGTTCAGGGACGAGACCGGGTCCTGCATGATCATCTGCAGCTGGGCGCGCTTGCGGCGCAGCTCGGTGCCCTGGAGGTCGGTGAGCTCGGTGCCGTTGAACGTCACCGTGCCGCGCGTCGGCGCGGGCAGCTGCATGACCGCGCGACCGGCCGTCGACTTGCCGCAGCCCGACTCACCCAGGATGCCCAGGGTCTCGCCAGGGAGCAGGTCGAAGTCGAGCCCGGAGACCGCGTGCACGACCTGCCCGCGGCCGACGGGGAACTCGACGACCATGTCGTTGATCTCGAGCACCCGCTCGGCGTCGGGGCGCAGGTGCGAGGTTCCGCTGCCGGCCATCAGTTGTCCCTCCCGATCGTGAGCGCACCCTCGATGAGGGGCAGGTGACAGGCGGCCGTGTGGGCCACCTCGCCGCCGCCCGGGCGCGGGTCGCGCAGCAGCGGCATTTCCGTACGGCACACGTCCTCGGCGCGCGAGCAGCGCGGCGCGAACCGGCATCCCGGCGGCGGCGCAGCCATGTTGGGCGGGCGTCCGTCGATCGCACGCAGCTTGGTGTGCGGCGCCGCGTCGAGGTTGGGGATCGAGGCGATCAACGCCTCCGAGTACGGGTGCAGGGGCGAGTCGAAGACCTCGGCGGTCCGCGACGTCTCGACGACGCGACCGGCGTACATGACCTGGGTGCGGTCCGTACGCCCCGCCACCGCGCCGAGGTCGTGGCTGACCAGGATGATCGCCATCTGACGCTCCTGGGCGAGCGAGGCGAGCAGGTCGAGGATCTGCTTCTGCACCGTGACGTCGAGAGCCGTGGTGGGCTCGTCGGCGACCAGCAACTGGGGGTCGCAGGCCAACGCCATCGCGATCACGACGCGCTGACGCATGCCGCCCGACAGCTCGTGCGGGTACTGGTCCAGGCGCCGCCCCGGCTCGGGGATGCCGACCTGCCGCAGCAGGTCAGCGGCACGCTCCCGAGCAGCCTTGCGGTCGAGCTTGAAGTGCAGCCGCAGGGTTTCGGTGAGGTGGGTCCCGATCTTCTTGACCGGGTTGAGCGAGGTCATCGGGTCCTGGAACACCATCGCGACCGTGGGACCCCACAGCTGCCGGCGCTCCTTGGCCGAGAGCGCGTGCACGTCCTGGCCGGCGAGGCGTACGGAGCCCTCGACGGTCGTGGTCGGCGAGTTGGTGATCAGACCCATCAGCGTGCGGCCGAGGACGGACTTGCCCGAGCCGGACTCGCCCACGATGCCGAGGGTCTCGCCGGGGGCCAGCGTCAGCGAGACGCCGTCGACGGCGGCCACGTCACCGCGCGGGGTGTGGAAGGTCGTACGGAGGTCGGTGACCTCCAGCAGTGGAGAGGTCACAGCTTCGCGCTCCTCGGGTCCCATCGGCGCTGGGCCTTCTCGCCCAGCAGGTTGAAGGAGAACACGGTCAGGAAGAGGAACAGACCGGGCACGACCACGATGAAGGGGTGGTCCTTCATGGTGTCGCCCGCCTGCGCTTCGGAGATCATGTTTCCCCAGGTCGGCTCGGGCTGCTGGATGCCCAGGCCCAGGAAGGACAGCGACGACTCGGCCACGATGAGGGCCGAGATGGTCACCATCGCCATCGACATCAGCGGCAGCGCCACATTGGGCACCAGCTCCCGCAGCATGATCCGCCAGCGCGACGCGCCGAGGGCGCGAGCGGCGAGGACGAACTCGCGCTGCGCGAAGGCGATCGTGTTGGCGCGGGCGATGCGCACCATGCTCGGGATGGTGAGCACGGACAGGGCCAGCGCCATGTTGCGCATCGTCGGGTCGAGGATGGCCGCCAGCGCCACCAGCAGGATCAGCGGCGGCACCGCGAGCACCGCGTTCGTGAGGATCCCGATGACGCGGTCGGTGCCCTTGCGGAAGTAGCCGGCCACGACGCCGATCAACCCACCGACGACGACACCCAGGGTCACGGCCGTGAGCGAGATGACGAGGGAGGCGCGGGCGCCGTACAGGACTCGTCCGAGCATGTCGAGGCCAGCACCGTTGGTGCCCAGCGGGTGGCCGGGCTCAGCGAACGGTGCCGCGAAGATGGGCTCGGTCAGCGCGATCGTGGCGTTGCGCGCCTCGGACAGCGGCAACCACGGCGAGAGCACTGCACTCGCCACGAGGGCGATCAGCCACGCCGAGCACAGGTACGGCAGCAGGTCCACCTTGCGGCGACGCCATGCCCACACCAGTCGACTGACGCCTCCGTACGCGACCACGATGCCACCGACCACGGCGACGGGGGCGACGATGCCGAGTCCGGCGACGAGGCCGGCGATCAGGATCGCGACACCGATGACGATCCGTACGGCAGCGTCGACGAACATCTGCTTGCGCGTCCGGGCCGTTCCCCGGAGATGGTTCTTGTCAGGCATGAACACGGCGAGTCCTCGGGTCGATCAGGCCGTACGACAGGTCGATGAGCGAGTTGATGACGACGTAGATGAACGCGGTCGTCAGCACCGCCCCCTGGACGACGGGGAAGTCTCCCTGCTGGGCCGCGGAGACGACGAGCGACCCCATGCCGGGCAGGTTGAACAGGTATTCGACGACGACCGTGGAGCCGATGAGGCGTCCGGTCGAGATGCCGAGCAGGGTGACCAGGGTGAACGACGACGGCCGCAGCGCGTCGCCGACCATGACCCGCCACGGCGGCATGCCCTTGGCGCGCGAGGACAGCACGAAGTCCTCCTGCAGGGTCACCACGAGGTCATTGCGCAGGATCCGGGTGAAGACCGCGACCTCGCTGAGTGCGATCACCAGCGCGGGCAGGAAGGCATGCTCCAGGTTGCCGGCGAACGAGTCCGAGAGCCGCACCCACTGGGAGCGCGGGAAGATCCCCAACTCATTGACCAACAGCATGATGAGGAGCAGACCGGCCAGGAACGACGGCACGCTGAGCAGGCCGAACATCGAGGCGCTGATGAGGCGGTCCACGACGCCACCGGGCTTGGCCGCGGCCCACATCGCCAGCGGGACGGCGATGACGATCGCCATGGCCAGACCCATGAACGCGAGCTGCAGGCTGACGGGCAGCGCGGCCATCAGGCGGTCCCACACGTCGGGCTGCGGCGGGATGATCGACTGCCCGAGGTCACCGGTCAGCAGGCCCCCCAGCCAGTCGAAGTACCGCGTGAAGAAGGGGTCGTCCAGGCCGAGCTCGTCACGCAGGGCTGCGTACATCTCCGGCGGCTTGCCGCTGCCGAGGATGGCGACGGCCGGGTCGCCGGGGATCAGGGTGACCATGAAGAACACCCCGAGGCTGACCAGGAACAGGACGGTGACGAGCTCCACGAGCCGGGTCAGCCCGGCGCGCAGACTCATCGAACGCCCCGATCGGGCGGCGCGGGAAGCGAGAGCCCGGATGGCTCGTGCTGGGTCGCGAGGGTGGGAGTCATGAGGAAGACGTCTCTCGGGAGGGTACGGGTGTGACGGCCAGATCCAGTCTGGCCGGGTGGGTGCTCGAAGGGAACGGGCTCGAAGTGGTCGGTGCGTGGCTCGAAGTGCCGAGCGGGTGTGTCAGAGCGCCAGGTCGGGGCGTGTGGTGGCGTCCGCCCCGCTGTCGACGAACAGCGTCTGGCCGGTGACGTTGGATGCCTCCGCGGAGACGAAGAAGGTGAGGGCGGCCCCGATGGCCTCGGGCTGGGCGTACCCCAGCGGCGAGGGCATGGCGGCGTCCATCACGGCCTTCATCTCGGGGTTGGCGAACAGGTCGTCGGTCATGGGCGTACGCACCACGCCGGGCCCGACCGTGTTGACGGTGATGCCGGCGTCCGCCCACCCCGGCGCGACGGCCAGGTGGCGCGCCCAGCGGGCCACGGACCACTTGCTGCTCGGGTAGATCACGTACGGGTGCGCGGAGGTCTCCTCGATGACCCGGGAGCGAGCGACGGCAGCGTCCTCGTCGTCGGCCAGGCAGGCGGCCACGAGTTCGGCGTCGGTGCCCTGGGTGGCGGCGAGCGAGGCGACGAGCGCGACCCGGCCGCTGCCCGAGGCGGCCAGTTCGGGCTGCAGTGCGGTGACCAGTCGGGTGGTGCCGAAGAAGTTGACGCGGACCATCAGCGTGGAGGGAACCGAGGTACCCGCGCAGGTGATGAGGCCGTGGAGGACTCCCCCGCTGAGGCGGCGGATCTCGGCGATCGCGTGGTCGCGCCCCGCGGGGTCCGACAGGTCTGCGGTCACCGTGGCATCGCGCAGGTCGACGTCGATCACGCGGTCGCCGCGGGCTCGGAGGATCTCAGCGGTCGCACGGCCAATGCCGGACGCGGCGCCGGTCACGGCGATGGTGCGGGGCGAGGTCATCATGATGGGAAACCTAGGCGCGGTGAGACGCAGGCCACACTCGGCTTCCCGGTCACCGGGAGGTGGGCCCAAGGCATCCGGCCCCTGTTCCCCCGGGTTGGGGCGCCAGCTGCCGCCGCGCCCAATTTGGGGACACTGGGAGGTCATTCGGTGGCCCCGCCACCACCTCCAACTGTCCCCAATTTGGGCACAGGGGGGCGCGGGCACCGGAAGACCGGCGCCCAGCGAGGCATCAGGCCCAGAGTCCACCGAGGAGCAACTGGACGGCTTCCTCGGTGTCGGCCTCGGCCTCGGCCTCGGTGATCACACCGTTGAGGGCCGAGATGAGGATTCCGTACCAGACCTGCTCCACGAGGCGGAGGCGGCGAGCCTCCTGCTCCGTGGGGTCGGGATGGCGGGCGGCTCGGGCGAGGAGATCCTTGAAGAGCGAGTCGACCCCCATGGCGGGGTCGTTGGTCACGGAGATGTTGTTGGACGTCATCATCGCCCGCGCCAGCATCGGCACCCTCAGCAGCTCGCGTCCCGCCTCGACCAGCATGAGGGTGACGGCCTCGGCCGGCGGGTGCACCTGGAGGCGTTCGAGCCACGCGTGCATCACTTCGACGCGACTGCGCATGAGGGTGGTGAACAGCACCGTCTTGGACGGGAAGTAGCGGTACAGCGTCGCGATCGCCACCCCCGCGTCGGAGGCGATGTCGGCCATCTGGACGTACTCGAGGTCCTTCACGGCACCCTGCCGAGACGCAGCGCGAAGGATGCGGTTGACCCGCTCGTGCTGCTCGGGCGTCTGCGGCTCCGCCGGCGCTCGATGCTGCGCGATCCGTGGCACGGCCGTCCTCCCCGAAAGTTGTGGTGTCCGGCAGCCCCGCGGGCGCCAGTGTGACGTAGCGCATACTGCCAGTCGGTCAGCGTCGCGACCGCGACAGGTTACCGGTCAGTGGGAGTCCTCCCGCTGACCGGGAGAACGAGAGGGGCCACGCCCCACAATGGGGACAGTGGGAGCACCCGTCACAGACACCGAAAGGGGCATCATGCCCAACCTCGACTCGTACGGCCCCTGGGCCCTCATCGCTGGCGGCTCCGAGGGCGTCGGCGCCGAGTTCGCCACGCAACTCGCCGACGACGGGTTCAACCTCGTGCTGCTGGCCCGCAAGCCGGGCCCGCTCGAGGAGACGGCCGCCGCATGCCGCGAGCGCGGCGTCGAGGTCCGCGCCGTCTCCGTCGACCTCGTCGCGCCGGATGCGATGGCGCGCATCGCCGAGGCCACCGCGGACATCGAGGTCGGCCTGGTGATCTTCAACGCCGGGGCCAACTCGTACGGCCACGCGTTCACCGCCGGCGAGCTCGCCGGGCACCAGAGCGTCATCGACCTCAACATCACCGCGCCGCTGGCGCTCGTGCACCACTTCGCACCCGCCATGAAGGAGCGCGGCCGGGGCGCCATCGTCCTCACCGGCTCGCTCGCCGGCTACGTCGGCTCCTCTGGCGAGGCGATCTACGGTGCGGCGAAGGCCTTCAACCGCATCTTCACCGAGGGCCTGTGGGTCGAGCTCAAGGAGTACGGCGTCGACGTCCTGCACCTCGTCCTCGGCGTGACCCGTACGCCCGCCATGGAGCGCGCGGGCCTCAACTTCGACCTCCCCGGCATGGTGGTCTCCGAACCCGCCGACGTCGCCCGCGAGGGCCTCGCCAACCTGGCCAACGGCCCCGTACATGTCGTGACCGGCAACGAGAAGATGGTCGAACTGCGCGGTGGCACCGATCGCGCCAAGCTGGTCTCCAAGACCGACGCGGTCCTCAAGATGCTCATGTCCCACTGACCTGGTCGTACGGCTCGGGCTCGGGGCTGCGTCATACAAACCGGCGCCCCCGGGCCCGGCGTCATACAAACCCGCACCAATACGTACGGCTCCGCATGACGCACGCCCGCTCGGGGCCACTTCGTATGACGCGCACCCACCCCAGAGCCACTTCGTATGACGCGGCGGCCCACGTCATACAAACCCGCGCCCCCGGCCCCCGCGTCATACAAACCCGCACCAATACGTACGACTCCGCATGACGCACACCCACGCCCGAGCCACTTCTCATGACGCGCACCCACCCCAGGGCACACAACGCATGACGCAAGAAGGGCCCGCACCATGTGGTGCGGGCCCTTCTCGTACGACGTGGTTCAGCGACCACGGGTGAGGAACGCGAGCACGGTGGCCTCCCAGGCCTCCTTCTGCTCGATCATGGCCCAGTGGCCGCAGTTGGGCAGCGTGTGCAGCTCGACGTGCGGGATGGTGCGCATCGGCAGGAGCGCCATGTCGATCGGGCTGACCCGGTCGTCGCGGCCCCAGGTGATGAGGACCTCGGCGGAGATCTTGTGCAGCTCGGCCCAGTAGGGCGGCTCGGGGCTCTGTGCCTGGAAGGCCTCCATCGCCTCGAAGGCCGCGCGGGAGTACATCATCCGCGACGACGCCAGCGTGGCCGGCTCCATCGCCTGCTCCCAACGCTCCTCGATCATCGCGTCGGTGACGATGTCGCGGTTGAAGACCATCGAGTGCAGCCACTGGACCAGGCGCTCGCGCGACGGGTCGTCGACGAACTCCTGGAGCCGTACGAGCCCCTCGCCCGGGTAGGGCGACAGGATGTTGCGGCCCATGCCGCCGACGGTGACCAGGCGGCGGACACGCTCGGGCTGCGCGATCGCGAGCCGGGTCCCGACGATGCCGCCCATCGAGTTGCCGATGACGTCGACCTGGTCGAGGCCCAGGCCGTCGAGGAAGGCGATGGTGGCGGGCAGCGCCGCGGCGAGCGGGTGACGCTTGGTGGCCTCGCTGACGCCGAAGCCCGGGAACTCCAGGATCAGGCAGCGGAAGTGCTGGGAGAGGGCCGGCAGGTTGGCGCCGAAGTTGCGCCAGCCGGTCACGCCGGGGCCGGAGCCGTGCAGCAGGAGCAGCGGCGGGGCCGAGGGGTCACCGACGTCGTAGTAGCGCAGCGTGCCGTGCTCGGTCTGGAGTTCCTTGAGTTCTTCCACGGTCGCGGAGTCTGCCATCTCAGACGACCTGGAGGGAGCGGGACCTGCGAGTACGCCGCGGCATCTCGCCGAACAGCTCCACCGAAATCTCTCGCGCCGCGTGGACAACGAGGGGCGCGACGCGCTCGAGCGGCTTCTCGGCCGGGACCACGGCGGACAGGGCGGCCACGGGGCCGTCGGGGCCGACGATGGCCGCGGCGGCACAGGCCAGACCCGTGTAGGCCTCGCCGCGCTCGAAGGAGAGGCCACCCCGCGTACGGATCCGGTGGAGCTCGGCGTGGAACTTCTCCAGGTCGGCAATGGTGGCGGCCGTGCGGGCGCGCAGGTCGGCACCCACGAGCTCGTCGACCTCACTGGGGTCGAGGTGGGCCAGCATGGCCTTGCCGAGGGCGGTGCAGTGCGCCGGCTGGAGCCCACCCACACGGGAGGGGACGATGCGGGCGAAGCTGCCGCCGATCTTGTCGAGGTAGGAGACCTGGTTGCCCTCGAGGACGGCGAGGTGGACGACGGCACCCGTACGCATCAGGAGCTCGTGGAGGTGCGGCGCGGCGACGGCGCGCAGCTCGGAGTTGACCTGGTCGCGGGCACCCTGGCCGAGCGCGCGGCGGCCGAGGCGGTAGCCGGCGCTGGTGTGGTCGAGCCACTCGAGCCCCACGAGCTGGTGCAGGATCCGGTGCGCGGTCGAGCGCGGCAGGTGCGTGGCTCGCGCGATCTCCTCGAGCGTGAGCGCACTGCCTGCGCGCTCGAACGCATCAAGGATGAGCGTCATCCGCTCGACCATCGAAGGGGGCAGCTCGCGGCTGGCCTTGGACTCCGGCGCAATCTCGACTGCGATCGACACGGGATGCCTCCTGTGATGCAAGAACTGAAACGAATTCTAGGTGACGACCGTAACACCCAAGCACTTGCTTGGGAATACCTAACTGAAATGAATTCTGCCCGTCTCCCGATCACCGGAACCCCCCTCCGAAACGCCCCGGCCGCCCGCTTCAATGAGTGGGACGAGAGGATCCTCTATGCGCATCGGCCTGACCAGTCCCGTGGTGACGTTGCTTCCCGGCGTGTTCTCCGAGTGGGAGGCCACCGCCGGCATCGCCGAGCTCGGCACCATCGCCGAGACCGCCGACCGACTCGGCTTCGACCACCTGACCTGCTCCGAGCACGTGGCTGTCCCCGTCGAGATCGCCGAGACCCGCGGCGGTACGTACTGGGACCCGCTGGCCACGCTCGGCTACCTCGCCGCGCGCACCAGCCGCATTCGGCTCGCCACCCAGGTCCTCGTCCTCGGCTACCACCACCCGCTCGAGATCGCGAAGCGCTACGGCACCCTCGACACGGTCTCCGGCGGGCGCCTCGTCCTCGGGCTCGGCGTCGGCAGCCTGGAGGAGGAGTTCGACCTCCTCGGAGCCACCTTCGGCGGCCGCGGCGAGATCGCCGATGAGTCGCTGGTCGCGCTGCGCGCGGCCCTGGGCGTACGGATCCCCGAGCACCACGGCACGCACTTCGACTTCTCCGGAATGGTCGTGTCTCCCAACGCCGTCCAGGACCGCGTTCCGCTGTGGATCGGCGGCCGTACGCCCCGCTCGCTGCGCCGCGCCATCGAGCTGGGCACCGGCTGGGTGCCGTTCGGTCTGGGCGCCGACGCCTTGGCCGAGATGCTCGCCAAGGTGAGCCTGCCCGACGACTTCGAGGTCGTGCTGGGGCCCGGCCGTGCCGTCGACCCGCTGGGCGATCGCGAGCGGTGCGAGCGCGCCCTCGTACGCCTGCGCGAGGCCGGCGCCACCATCGTCAACGTCAACGTCGCCGCCACCTCGGCGGACCACTACTGCGAGCAGCTCGAGGCCCTCGCCGCCCTGAGCTCCTCGCTCGGCTGACCGCACCCGTGATCCCCACCGGAGGAACCATGAGCACCGAAGACCGTCTTGCCGCACTCGAGGCCCGGCTCGCCCGCCTCGAGGACGAGCAGGCCATCGTCCAACTGGTGGCGTCGTACGGACCGCTCGTCGACGCCGGGTGCGCCGACGAGGTCGCCGCGATGTGGACCGAGGCCGGCGTCTACGACGTCGACGAGATGTTCATGGGCGATCGCGCCGCGATCCACGACATGGTGACCGGCGACCTGCACCAAGGCCTCATCGGCAACGGCGCCGCGCACTTCCTCGGCCCGGCCCACGTCACCGTCACCGGCGACACGGCCCGCGCCATCTGCCACTCGATCCTGGTGGTGCACCACAAGGGGAAGTACTTCCCCGTGCGCGCCGGCGCCAACCTGTTCCACCTCGTCCGCACCGCTGAGGGCTGGCAGGTCGAGCACCGCACTACGCGCGCCCTGGACGGTCGCGCCGAGGCCCGCACCCTGCTGTCTGCCGGCGTGACCGGCCGCGACCTGCCCGCGGGCCACCAGTGACCGGTCAGCTCGCAGGCCGGGTCGCCGTCGTCACCGGCGGCGGGGACGGCATCGGCGCCGGGATCGTACGCCGCTTCGCCGCGGAGGGCGCCCGCGTGGTCGTCGCCGAAATCGACGAGGCGAAGGGCGCCGCGGTGGCCGCCGAGGTCGACGGCCTGTTCGTCCGCGTCGACGTCAGCGACCGCGCACAGGTCGAGGCCATGATCGCCACGACCGTCGAGACGTACGGGCGCATCGACATCCTCGTCAACAACGCCTGGGGCGGCGTCCCCGGCGGGCTCGGCCGCGTGGAGAACAAGAGCGACGAGCAGGTCCAGCGCGGCCTCGAAGTCGGCTATTGGGGCCCGTTCTGGGCGATGCGCGCCGCGTTCGGCCACATGAAGGCCGCCGGCTGGGGCCGCGTGATCAACATGTGCAGCCTCAACGGCGTCAACGCCCACATGGGTTCGCTGGAGTACAACGCCGCCAAGGAGGCCCTGCGGACCCTCAGCCGTACGGCTGCACGCGAGTGGGCCCCCACCGGCGTCACGGTCAACGTCATCGCTCCGGGCGCCCGCAGTGCCGCCTTCGAGCGCGTCGCAGCCGCCCGCCCCGAGATCGCCGCGGCCGCCGACTCGGCGAACCCGATGGGCCGCATGGGTGACCCGTACGACGACATCGCCCCCGTGGCGGTGTTCCTCGCCAGCGAGGCGTCGCGCTACCTCACCGGCAACACCCTGTTCGTGGACGGCGGAAGCCACATCAACGGCGTGGCGTGGACTCCCGATCTGGGAGAGTGACGCCATGAGCAGCCACCGCGACGAGGTCCTCGAAGCCCAGGCCCGCTTCGCGTTCGCGATCGACACCCGCGATTGGGCGACCATCGCCTCGATGCTGACACCCGACTCGGCCTCGTACGGCGCCACCGGCCCCGACGCGGTGGTCGAACGGATGCAGGCCTTCCTCGGCGGCGTCGGCCGCACCCAGCACCTGCTGGGCAACCAGCGGGTCAGCGAACTCGCCGACGGCTCCGCGCGGGTCCTCTCGTACGGCCGCATCCACCACGTGGGCGCCGGGCCGATGGCGGGCTCGTTCTACGAGTGCATGGGCGAGTACGACGACACCTGGGTCCGAGGCGACCACGGCTGGCTCCTGGCCTCGCGGTGGTTCGACATCCAGATCGAACTCGGCGATCGCCAGGTTCTTCGTCCCGCCTGAGCTCCTCGTCTCGGGGGTCCCTGCTGCACCGGTCCCTTCTGCATCAGGTTCCCCCGCTTCTGCGGGGGATCCTGAACTTCCTGGCCGTTGCACACCCCCAGAAGTTCACGACACGCCCACGAACTCCACCCGTGCGTCCGCCCGGCGCGCGATCAGCTCGATGCGTCATGCAAAGCGAGCCTCCGCCGGGACCCGTCATACGGACCGTCACCTATACGCACGGATCCGTATGACGCGTGCCCGGCCGGGGCCGGTTCGTATGACGCACGCCCGGTCAGAGCCGGTTTGTATGACGTAGGCCCAGCCGGGGCCAGTTCGTATGACGCACGCCCGATCAAGGCCAGTTCGTATGACGCGAGCCCCGGCCGAACACCCCACCCCCGGCCCACCCCGAGCCCACACCCCGACCCCACACACAGCGGAGCCGGGCCGTCCCCATGGCGACCCGGCTCCAGACTGGAAGTTCTCAGACGTCGGTGATGCGGACGCCCGCGTGCGCCTTGTAGCGACGGTTCATCGCGATCAGGTTGGCGGTGAGGGCCTCGACCTGCCCGGCGTTGCGGCGCCGGCCACCGTAGACGCCGCGCATCCCGGGAACGGCGGAGGCCAGTGCCTGGACGAGGTCGGTCGCCTCACGCTCATCGCCGAGGACGAGGACGTCGGTGTCGATGCTGGTCACCTCGGGGTCCTCGAGCAGCACGGCGGAGACGTTGTGGAAGGCGCCCACGACGGTGGACTCGGTGAGGATCGCCGCAGCCTGCTCGGTCGCGGATCCTTCCTCGACCTTGAGCGCGTAGGGGCCCTGCTTGTCGAAGCCCAGCGGGTTGACGCAGTCAACGACGACCTTGCCGGCCAGGTGCGGCTTGAGGTCGGCGAGGAGTTCGGCGTGCCCGTCGAAGGGCACCACCACGAGGACGACGTCGCCGGCGGCCGCGGCCTCGGCGTTGCTGGTGCCGCTCACGGCGATGCCGCCCAGGGCCTCGGACAGGGCGGTGGCCGCTTCGGCGCCGCGCTCGGCCGTACGGCTGCCCAGGACGACCGACAGACCTGCCTGCGCGAACCGGCGCGCCAGGCCACGCCCCTGCGGGCCGGTGCCGCCGAGCACGGCGATGGTCAGGGACGTCAGGTCGGGGGTGGTCTCCTCGCTCATGTCGGCAGGCTACCCACGACCGCCCGCGCGCGCCCGGCTCGCCTCACTGGCCGGACGTGCGCGGCGTCCCGGTGAACGCGGGCTTCTCCTTGGCGAGGAAGGCGCGCACGCCCTCCGCGAAGTCGGGGCCGGCGTACACCTCCCGCAGGACCTCCTCGTCCCACGTCGGAGCGCCCTCCTGCGCGGCGGCCCGCTCGACGAGCTGGCTCTTGACGGTCGACTGCGTGATGGCTGAGAGGCCCAGCAGCCCGGCGACGACCTCGTCGACGGCGGCGTCGAGGTCGTCCACGACATCGAGGAGCGCCCCGACCCCGTACGCCCGCTCGGCGTCGACGAGCCGGGCCGTCAGGAGCATCTGGCGGGTGATCGACTCGCCGAACACAGCCGAGCAGCGGTGCACGATCGGCGCCGACAGCGCGTTGCCGAGCGTCTTGGCGATCGGGTAGCCGAAGCGCGAGCGCGGTGTCGCGATCCGCAGGTCGCAGTGCGTCGCCACGGCCAGTCCGCCGCCCACACAGACGCCGTCGACGGCGGCAATCGTGACCTGCGGCAGCGTGAACAGCGCATCCAGCAGCTCGCGGATCCACTCCTCGTACGCGACCGGGTCGGGCTCACGGAGGAAGTCACTGATCTCGTTGCCCGCCGCGAACGCCCTGCCGCCGGCCCCGCGCAGCACCACCACGCGGACGTCGCCGCGGGTGCGCAACTGCTCGCACAGGGCGCGGATCTCGCCGTACATGGCCT
Source organism: Actinomycetes bacterium (assembly GCA_023460975.1). Classification (GTDB taxonomy): domain Bacteria; phylum Actinomycetota; class Actinomycetes; order Propionibacteriales; family Nocardioidaceae; genus Nocardioides. The sequence goes on along the minus strand of JAEWOG010000076.1, from coordinate 39,591 downwards.
TGGTGAAGGCGTTGTGGCGGTGGGGACGGTTGAAGGTGACGGTGACGACGCCGGGGGCCTCGCTCACCAGAAGTTCGGGCTCACTCACGACAGTCAGCGTAGTTTCGCGCGCGCCGCCAGCGGGCACCCGCCCACGCCTCAGCGGGCCAGCAGCCGCGCCGCCTCGGCCGCCCAGTACGTCAGCACCACGTCGGCTCCGGCCCGCCGGATCGAGGTCAGGGTCTCCAGGATCGCGGCCTCCCGATCGATCCAGCCGCGGGCAGCCGCGGCCTCGACCATCGAGTACTCACCGGAGATGTTGTACGCCGCCACCGGCACGTCCACGGCGTCGCGCACCCGACGGATCACGTCCAGGTAGGCCAGCGCCGGCTTCACCATCACGATGTCGGCTCCCTCAGCCACGTCGAGCAGCGCCTCGCGCACTCCCTCGACGGCGTTGCCGGAGTCCTGCTGGTAGGTCCGGCGGTCCCCGGTCAAGGACGAGTCGACGGCCTCGCGGAAGGGACCGTAGAACGCCGAGGCGTACTTCGCCGAGTACGCCAGGATCGAGGTGTCGGTGTGGCCCGCGGCGTCGAGGGCCGCGCGGATCACCCGCACCTGGCCGTCCATCATCCCGCTCGGCCCGACCATGTGGGCTCCGGCTGTGGCCTGCGCGACGGCCATCTCGGCGTAGATCGCCAACGTCGCGTCGTTGTCCACCTCCCCCGCCGCGTCCAGCACGCCGCAGTGCCCGTGGTCGGTGAACTCGTCCAGGCACAGGTCGCTCATGACGGTCAGCGCGTCGCCGACCTCGGCGCGGACGTCGGCGATCGCGACGTTGAGGATCCCCGCAGGATCCAGCGCACCGGACCCCGCCGCGTCCTTGGTCGTCGGGACGCCGAACAGCATGATGCCGCCCAGTCCGAGCTCCGCGGCCTCGTGCGCGGCGGCCTTCAAGGAGTCCCGCGAGTGCTGGACGACCCCGGGCATCGAGCTGATCGGCACCGGCACGTCGGCTCCCTCCCGCACGAACGCCGGAAGGATCAGCTGCCGGGCCTCCACGGAGGTCTCCGCCACGAGCCTGCGCAGCGCGGGCGTACGACGCAGCCGTCGCGGGCGTACGACGGGCCGCAGGTTGTCGGGAGTGCCTGGCTGGGGGGTCATCACGCTCGCCAATCTAGTCCGCGCGCCCGCCCCCGCGTCCCGCTGCCCGCCGGGTTCGGGCCCGTACGTACGACGACCCGGCCGCCGCAGCAGCCGGGTCGTCGTACGTGTGCGCCTGCGTCAGGCGCGGGGGTCGATCACTTGGCGCGTGCCTTGCGGCGGCCCGACGGGGTCCGCTCGCTGGGGCGCGTCACCTGCTCGCCGGCCTCGATCATGGCGGCCCGGCGGGCCGCCCCGAAGTCGGCGAGGGCGTCGACGAGGAGGTCCACGTCGGGCTTGGGCGCCAGGACGTCGACGCGCAGGCCGTGCTCCTCGGCGGTCTTGGCCGTGGCGGGCCCGATGACCGCGATGATCGTGGACGGGTGCGGCTTGCCCGCGATCCCGACGAGGTTGCGCACCGTCGAGGACGAGGTGAACACGACGGCGTCGAACTTCCCCGTCTTGATGGCATCACGCGTGGGCGCCGGCGGCGGGGTGGCCCGCACGGTCCGGTACGCCGTCACGTCGTCGCACTCCCAGCCGAGGTCGATGAGACCGGCCACGAGGGACTCGGTGGCGATGTCGGCGCGCGGCAGGAACACCCGGTTGATCGGGTCGAGCACGTCGTCGTACGGAGGCCACTCGGCCAGCAGGCCCGCAGCGGACTGCTCACCCGTGGGCACGAGGTCGGCCCGCAGACCCCAGGCCGCGATCGCCTCGGCGGTCTTGTCACCGACAGCGGCGATCTTGAGACCCGAGAACGCGCGGGCGTCGAGGCCGTACTCCTCGAACTTCTCGCGCACCGCCTTGACGGCGTTGACGGAGGTGAAGGCGATCCACTCGTAGCGACCCTCGACGAGGCCACGCACGGCCTTGTCCATCTGCTGCGGGTTGCGGGGCGGCTCGACCGAGATGGTCGGCACCTCCTCCGGCACGCCGCCGAACTCGCGCAGGCGACGGGTGACCGACCCGGCCTGGTCCTTCGTACGGGGAACCAGCACGCGCCAGCCGAACAGTGGCTTGGTCTCGAACCACGACAGCGTGTGACGCAGGTCGACCACATCACCCACGACGGTGATCGCGGGCGGCTGCACGCGGGCGGCGCGGGCGTCGGCGGCGATGTTGGCCAGCGTCGAGATGACGGTCGACTGCTCGGTGGTGGTGCCCACGCGGGTCATCGCCACGGGCGTCTCGGCGGAGCGACCAGCGGCGACGAGCGCCTTCGCGGTCTCGGCGATCGTGCCGACGCCGGAGAGCAGGACGAGGGTGCGGTCGTCGGCGTACTGGGTCCAGTCGACCTTCTCGCCACACGTGACGACGGCGACCTCGCGGTTGGTCTTGGTCGTCAGCGGGATGCCCGCGTACGCCGGCACCGCGGACACCGACGAGACGCCGGGGACGATCTCGAACGCGATCCCGGCCTTGACGCATGCCTGCGCCTCCTCGGGGCCGGAGGCATACACGAAGGGGTCGCCGGTCATGAGGCGAACCACGCGCGACTTCTTGCCGTGCTTGGTGACCACGCGGGCCCGGGCTGCGTGCGTGAGGGGCTGGCCGTCCTCGCCGAACCCACCGTCCACGAACACCGGCCCGATCTCGGGACGACCGCTCTCGAGCTCCTCCTCGGTCAGGGCCGGGAGGCCGAGCACCGCGCGGACGAGGTCCACGTGGGCGGGCGACTCGGTGAGGACGACCTCGGCGGCACGGATCAGCTCCACCGCCCTCACCGTGAGCAGTCCCGGGTCTCCGGGCCCGCCGCCCACAAAGGAGACGAAGCCCGTAGCGGGGGTGCTCGGGGAGGTGGTGACCGACTGGCCGTTTGCTCGCGTCATGCCTGCTGCTTCCTCACTGGTGCGTCCATCAGTTCTGCTGCGCCGTCGGCGAGCATCTCGCCCGCCAGGCGTCGTCCCAGGTCTTCGGCCTCATCGACCGGACCGGTGGTGCTTCTGCGCACCGAGAGCGCGCCGTCCAGGGACATGGCGACGGCTCGGACCCACAGTTCGGGCCCTTCCTCCCCTTCGACGACCTCCGCGAGCGCCCCGAGAGGAGCAGAGCAGCCCGCTTCCAAGGCGGACAGCACGGCCCGTTCGGCCGTCACCGCCGCCCGAGTGGGGGCATCGTCGAGTGCTGAGAGTGCGGCCACGAGGTCGGAGTCACTGCTCCGGCACTCGATGGCCAATGCTCCCTGACCGGGAGCGGGAAGAATCTGGATCGGGTCGATGACCTCAGTGACCTCGTCGAGGCGACCGAGGCGGTTGACGCCCGCGCGGGCCAACATGACCGCGTCGTAGTCCCCGTCGCGCATCTTGCGGATGCGGGAGTCCACGTTGCCGCGGATCTCGACGATCTCGACGCCGAGGCCGAGTGCTGCCAGCTGCGCCGCCCGGCGGGGCGACCCCGTACCGACGCGACTGCCGACGGGCAGCTCGCCCAGCGTCAGGCCATCGCGCGCCACCAGTACGTCGCGGGGGTCCTCGCGCAGGGGCACCGCAGCCAGCGTGATCCCGTCCGCGGGCTGGGTGGGCAAGTCCTTGAGCGAGTGCACGGCCAGATCGCACTCGCCGGCGAGCAGCGCCTCGCGCAGCGCGCTGACGAACACGCCTGTGCCGCCCATCGACGCCAGCGGAGCCCGGGAGACGTCGCCCTCGGTGCTGATCTCGACGAGGACCACCTCGCGGCCGAGCCGCTCGCGGATCGCGTCGGCGACGTGCCCGGACTGGGTGGTCGCCAGCTGGGAGGCGCGGGTGCCCAGGCGCAGGGGTGCGGCGCTCATGCGTCACCCCCGACGGGCCGGGTGACAGCATCGACGGTGTCGGGGTCGAGGGCGAACAGGTCCGCGAGAGCAGCCGCGTACGAGACCGCGCCCTCGGTGTCTGCCAGTTCCTTGACCCGCACCGTGGGCTGGTGCAGCAACTTGTCGGCCACCCTGCGTACGGAGTTCAGGACCTCGGCGCGCACCTGGTCGTCAAGGTCGGGCAGGCGTGCCGAGAGGCGCTCGACCTCGGCCTCGACCACGTCGGAGGCCATGGTGCGCAGCGCCACCACGGTCGGGGTGACCTTGGCCCGGCGGCGCGCAACCGTGTAGGCGGAGATCTCCTCGGCCACGATGCGGCGCACGTCGGCGACGTTGCGCGCGCCGTCGTTGTCCTGCAGCTCGTTGGCCAGTGACGCGAGGCTGGTGAGCCGTACGCCGTCGAGGTCGGCCACGGCCGGGTCGACGTCGTGCGGGAGGGCGAGGTCGATGAGGTGGAGGTCGCCGCCGCGGGCATCGAGCGTCGGCGCCACCATGTCGAGGGTGACGAGGCGACCGCGGGCACCGGCGCAGGTGAGGACCACGTCAGCGGACGCGATCTCCCGCGCCAACTCGCCCAGGTCCGCGGACCGTACGCCGAACTCGTCCGCGAGCCGGTCGGCCTTCTCCCGGGTCCGGTTGACCACGACCACCGATGCGGCGGACTGACCCACCAGCGTCGCCGTGGCGAGGCGGGCCATGGAACCAGCGCCGACGACGACGGCCCGCAGTCCGCGCGCCCCGTCGGCGCCCAGAGCGTGGCGCAGCGACGCGCTCACCAGGGAGGGCGCGGCCGCATCGATGTCGGTCTCCGCGTGGGTGCGCTTGCCCACGCGCAGCGCCTGCTGGAACAGGGTGTTGAGGGAGGCTCCGACGGTCCCCTCCTCCTGGCCCACGCGCAGCGCGGTCCGAGCCTGCCCGAGGATCTGGCCCTCGCCGATCACCATCGAGTCGAGGCCGGCGGCCACGTGGAAGAGGTGGGTCACCGCGCCGTCGTCGTAGTGGACGTACAGGTGCGGCACCAGGGACTCGGCGCTCTGTTCGGCGCGCCTGACGAGGAGTCGCGAGACCTCCTCGACGGGGCCGTGGAAGCGGTCGACGTCGGTGTAGATCTCCAGGCGGTTGCACGTCGCGATGACGGCGGCCTCGTTGACGTGGTCGACGCCGGTGGCGTCGAGGAGGAGCTTGCGGGCGCCGTCGGCGTCCAGCGCGAGCCGCTCGAGCAGCGCGACAGGAGCGGTCTTGTGGGAGATGCCCACGACGAGGACGCTCATCGGACCACCGCCTCGGGGTCCTCAGCCTGCTGGGAGCCGGCCTTGCGCTGCTCGTGGTAGGCGAGGATCTGCAGCTCGGTCGACAGGTCGACCTTGCGCAGATCGACACCCTCCGGCACGACCAGCAGCGTGGGCGCGAAGTTGAGGATGCTGGTGATCCCGGCGGCGACCATGCGGTCCGCGACGTCCTGCGCGGCGTCCGCCGGAGTGGAGATCACGCCGATGGACACGCCTGACGACGCGACGATCTCCTCGAGGTCGTCGAAGGGACGCACCTCGAGCCCGCCCACGACCTCCTCATGGCGGTGCGGGTCGGCGTCGAGCAGCGCCACGACGTGGAAGCCGCGGCTGCGGAAGCCGGAGTAGTTGGCGAGCGCGTGGCCCAGGTTTCCGATGCCGACGATGACGACGGGCCAGTCCTGGGTGACGCCGATCTCGCGGGCGATCTGGTAGCGCAGGTACTCGACGTCGTACCCGACCCCGCGGGTGCCGTACGAGCCGAGGTGGGACAGGTCCTTGCGGAGCTTGGCGCTGTTGACGCCGGCGGCCTGGGCCAGTTCCTCGCTGGAGCAGGTGCTGGTGCCCTGGTCGGCGAGGACGGTGAGGGCCCGCAGGTAGACAGGCAGGCGCGCGACGGTGGCCTCGGGAATGTCCCGGGCGCTGTCGGGTCTGGTCCGTGCCGTCACAGCTCTGCTCTCCAGCCGCCACGAGCGATGGATTTCCTCAGGCCAGATGGCCTGCGGACAGGGGGCGCGGGACACCCCCGTCGAAGTCGGGCGACTGCCTCACCATAAGAGTTTGTGAACGCGAGAACAAAACGGCGTCACAAGGGCTACCACATGTGATGCGAGCCACCCTTGCCGGGGTTGCCAGAGCACCCTGCGACGTGGTTCACGTCAAGCCAACGCGGCCCGCAACCGGGCCTCGTCGACCCGGAAGAAGTCGTGGCGAGCGCCGTCGACCAGAGTCACGGGGATCTCTTCGGCGTAGGTGTCCTCGAGTTCCGGATCGGTGGTGATGTCGACCTCGGACCAGCCCACCGCCAGGTCGGCGCACACGCGCTCCACGACCTCCATGGCGACCTCGCACAGGTGACACCCCGGGCGGGTGAACACCGTGACGCGCACCTCGCTCACGTCAGCAGCCCCAGCACCCGACGACGCTGGGCGCCGCGCAGCTCGCGCTTAGACACCCGGCCCGACAGGCTGCGCGGCAACTCGTCGACGATCTCCACCCTGGTCGGTCGCTTGTACGCCGCCAACCGCTCGGTCGCCACCGCAGCGGCGGCCTCGGCCACGGCCGCCACGTCCACTCCGGGCGCCTGCAGGTACGCGACGACCTCCTGACCGGTGGCCTCGTGGTCGGCCCCGAGGACCGCGACGGCCTCCACGCCCGGCACCTCGCGCAGCACCTGCTCCACCTCGGAGGGATAGACGCTGAACCCGCTGACCACCACGACCTCCTCGGCGCGGTCGAGGAGCATCAGGTCCCCGCCCTCGGCGAAGATGCCCACGTCGCCCGTGGACCACCAGCCGCCGCCGTCTGCATCGGTCGCGGGCGAGGGGCCGTCGGCCCCGTCGGGCCAGTAGCCGGAGAACAGGTTGGCACCCCGGATCTGGATGTGCGCGGGGTCCTCTCCGTTGGTCACCGCACAGGCGTCGTCGACCAGTCGCACCTCCACCCCGCTCAGGGGCGCGCCCACCGAACCGCGGTAGGGATGCTCACTGGCCAGCGTGGACGTCACCACCGGAGACGCCTCCGTCAGACCGAAGCCCTGCTGCACCTCGAGGCCCGTGGCCTCGCGGAAGGCGTCGATGATCTCCGCCGACAACGCAGCCGAGCCCGACACCACGAGCCGTACGGGGCCCAGCCGGTCGCGCAGGTGCGGGTCGCCGAGCCAGTGGGCGAAGACCGGCGGGGCGAGCGGGAGGACGCTGCACGCCTCGTCCTCGATGAGGTCGAGGGCTGCCTGCGGATCCCAGAACTCGGCCAGCACCAGCCGCGCCCGGCTGCGCAGCACCGCCCCCAGGACTGCATTGAGACCGTAGATGTGGAAGAGCGGGAGCACCCCCAGGACGACGTCGTCGCCGTGCATCATCGGCGGGGAGATGGCCGCGACCTGGTCCAGGTTGGCCAGCAGCGCGCGGTGGGTGAGCATCGCGGCCCGCGAGCGGCCCTCGCCATCGGTGGTGAACAGGAGCGCCGCCAGCTTCTCGGGGTCCTGGAGCGGCGGCACCGGGTCCGGGTGGTGCGCGTGCAGGTCGGCGAAGGTGATCTCGCCGGGCTCCGGGTCGGCCTCCACCACGACCACGATCGGCCGCGAGACCCGAGCGAGCAGCTCCTCACCGAGGCCGAAGTCATCGCCCTCGATGGCGCGTACGAGCAGGGCGACCGCCGCGCGCACGGCGGGCAGGGACAAGGGGTCCGCGACGACCAGGCGCGAGCCCGAGTCCGCGATCTGACGCGCCAGCGCCTCGGGCGTCGCCACCGGGTTGACGGGTACGGCGACCACCTGCGCGCGCAGGACGCCGAGGTAGGTGGAGACGAACTCAAGCCGGTTGCCCATCGCGATGAGCACCCGCTGCCCGGCCCTGATGCCGACCCCAGCCAGCCCTGCGGCGATCGCCGCGACCTCGGCCTCGAGGTCGAGCCACGTGATCGAGCGTCCCCCGCTCTCGACGACCGCGCGTCGCTCTGGAACCTCCTGCGCAGCCAGAGCGACCAGGTCGGAGATGTCGTGCACCATGGCGTGATCCTTCCACACGGGCAGGCGCCTCACACCTGCTTCGGGAGGGCGCTCGCCTGCTCGGCCCCCGCAGTTCACCCACAGGTGCCGGGGCAACAACTACGCTGGCCGCGTGACCCCGAGTGCACGCCGCCGAGTCAACCTCCGTACCCGGTCCACGCTGGCCGGCGAGGCCGCCGCAGCCAGCGCGGAGGTGGAGCGAGCCCTGACGCAGCCGGCCAACCCGGCCGCTGCCGCCTTCTTCGACGTGGACAACACGGTGATGCAGGGCGCGAGCATCTTCCACTTCGCCAAGGGGTTGTGGAAGCGCAAGTTCTTCACCACCCGCGAGATCGTCGACGCGGCCTGGAAGCAGGCCTACTTCATCCTCGCCGGCGTCGAGGACCCCGAGCACATGGAGGAGGCACGCAGTTCCGCGCTCTCCTTCATCAAGGGGCACACCGTCGCGGAGCTGACCGAGCTCGGCGAGGAGATCTTCGACGAGGCGATGGCGCACCGGATCTGGCCCGGCACGCGCGCGCTGGCACAACGCCACCTCGACGAGGGCCAGCGCGTGTGGCTCGTGACGGCCGCGCCGATCGAGATCGCCACCATCATCGCGCAGCGGCTCGGCCTCACCGGGGCACTGGGCACCGTCGCCGAGCGCGAGGACGGCGTCTACACCGGCCTGCTGGTCGGCGACCTGCTCCACGGTCCGGCCAAGGCGGAGGCGATCAAGGCGCTCGCCGCCCGCGAGGGACTCGACCTGGCGCAGTGCTCGGCGTACTCGGACTCCTACAACGACCTGCCGATGCTGTCGCTGGTCGGCGACCCGTGCGCCATCAACCCCGACGGCAAACTCCGCGACCACGCCCGATCGGCTGGGTGGCGCATCCGCGACTACCGCACCGGGCGCAAGGCGGCCAAGTACGGCTTCACGGCCGCCGCCGCTGCCGGGGCCGTGTCGGGTGCCGTGGCGGCCGCGGTCGCCGTACGACGCCACTCCCGCGGCTGAGGTCGCCGGCTCGCCCGACAGGGGCGTTGGCTGTCCCCCGATGTCCGTGCGGACTCAGCGGAAGACGTGCTCGCGCTCGCGCAGCAGCGTGTAGAGGGTCTGCTGGATCGTCTCGCGGACCTGGTCGGTCACGTTGAAGACCAGCATCGGGTCCTCCGCCTCGGCGGGGTCGTACTCGTCGGTGCGGACGGGCTCACCGAACTCGAGGAGCCACTTCGACGGGAGCGGCACCATGCCGAGCGGCCCGAGCAGCGGGAAGAACGGGGTGATCGGGATGTACGGCACCCCCAGCAGGCGCGCCAGGGACGGCACGTTGCCGACCAGCGGATAGATCTCCTCTGCGCCGACCACCGACAGCGGGATGATGGGTACGCCCGTACGCAGCGCCGCGGACACGAACCCGCCGCGGCCGAAGCGCTGCAGCTTGTAGCGTTCGCTGAACGGCTTGCCGATGCCCTTGAAGCCCTCGGGCCACACGCCGAGCAGGTGGCCGCCCGACAGCATCCGCTCCGCGTCGGCGTTGCAGGCGAGCGTCGCGCCGCCCTTGCGCGCCAGCGAGGAGACGACGGGGAGCTTGAACACCAGGTCCGCGCCGAGCGGGCGCAGGAAGCGGCCCGTCTGGTCGTGGACCGTCGTCATCGTCATCAGGGCGTCGACGGGCAGGGTGCCGGAGTGGTTCGACACCACCAGCGCGCCGCCCTCGGCGGGAATGTTCTCGATCCCGCGGACCTCGATGCGGAACCACTTCTGCGCGATCGGTCGCAGCGTGGCCAGGATGAAGGTGCGGGTGATCTCTTCGTCGAAGCCGTACTCGTCGATGGCGTAGTCGCCCTCGATCCGGCGGCGCATCATCGCGACGAGTTCGGCGAGACGGCGCTCCCAGTCCGCGCCGAAGACCTCCATCGCACCGGTCTGGATCGCCGAGAGCCAATCGCCCACGGGGATGCCGCCGAGCGGGTGCCGATCCGACGTCGTCGTGGCAGGTCGGGCTGCACGCGTGGGAGCAGCCGCCGCGGAGTCCCCGGGCGCGGCTGCCGAGGCCGCCGCACTGACGTCAGCCGCCGGCACCGCCTTGGGTCCTGTCGTCTTGGGAGCTGCCTTGTGAGAGGCCTTGGGCCGGGGTGCGTCGGAGGCCGCGGACTTCGCCGTACGAGACGTGGTGCTCGCCGGGCGGCGAGCGCTCTTCGGTGCGGGCGCGGACGCCTTCTTGGCCGCGGCCTTCTTGGGTGCTCCCGCCTGGGAGGCGCCACCGGCGAGCTTGCGCGCCGAGGCCGACGGCTTGGCCTTGCCGGAGCCGCGCCCGGGACGACCGCTCGACCCGATCGGAATGATGTCCGCGTCAGACATTGCTGCCTCCCCCGCTGCTGGCTCCCGCCCGTGGGGCCGTCGACGGCTCGGGAGCCAGTCGCGGGCCGCCGCTGAACGTGGGCTCGGGGACGACGCCCCCGAGTGAGCGGGCAAACTCGGCGAACGCCTCCGCGGTGCTGTAGCGGGGCTCGAAGCCGAGTTCGCCACGCATACGGCTGGTGTCCACACCACGGCCGTACGTCAGGAAGTCGAGTTGCTCGCGGGAGAACTCCGAGATGCCGGCCGAGCGCAAGGTGGTGGCCAGCCGGCCCACGGCGATCCCCGGCAGCGACACCGACGGGCGCCCGAGGCGACGGACGGCCTGGCTCAGCAGCAGTACGCCGTCGCCGGCGACGTTGAACGTGCCGGGCTGACCATCGACCGTGGCGTGCCGCAGCACCTCGAGCAGGTCGTCCTCGTGGAGGAATTGCAGGCGGGGGTCGAAGCCCAGCACCCGCGGGATCACCGGCAGCCGGAAGTACGAGGTGATCGGGCTCGTGACGTGCGCGCCGATCACGTTGGCTGCGCGCAGGGTGGTGACCACGACGTCGGGGCGGCGGCGCGCGAAGCCGCGCACGTACCCCTCGATCTCGTGGACGTCCTTGGCGTAGCCCGACGAGGGCAGGCGTTTGGCCCCCAGGTCCTCGGTGAACATCGCCGGGTCCCGGGGGCTGGCCCCGTAGACGGTGGTGGTCGACTTGACCACCAACCGCTCCACGGACGGCGCCTTCTGGCACGCCGCCAGGAGCTGCATCGTCCCGATGACGTTGAGCTCCTTCATCGTCCCCCGGCCACCCGCCGAGCCCGGCGTGGCGATCACGCTCATGTGGACGACGGTGTCGACGTCCTCCTTGGCGATGACCTTCGCGATCACCGGGTTGCGGATGTCCGCGCGGACGAAACTGACCTCACCGATGTCACCCCGTGGCGGAACCACGTCGACACCGATGACACGGTCAATGGACGGATCGCTCGCGGCAAGGCGCGCGAACCGGCGCCCGATGTCCCGGGAGATCCCGGTCACCAGCACGACCCGTCCCATGCGGGGAACTTACTTCCCGAGCTTGCGGCGCTGCACCCGCGTCTTCTTCAGCAGCTTGCGGTGCTTCTTCTTCGCCATGCGCTTGCGGCGCTTCTTGATGACAGAACCCACTGTCGAAACCTTTCGGTACAACTACACGGCCGGGGAGTCCGACGTGCCCGCCGGCACTCGCCGGTGATCGCCCCACCCTACTGGGGCGTGCACGAGCGCGAGGAATCGAGCGCCCACGTGGACGCCGACCCCTCGCGCTCGGATGCGTCAGCCCGCGTTGTAGAAGCTCTTGCGGAGGTACTCGTTGACGTCGTCCTCGGTCACTCGGAAGGAGCGACCGACGCGGACGGCCGGCAGCTCGCCGGAGTGCACCAGGCGGTAGACCGTCATCTTGGAGACGCGCATCTTGGCAGCGACTTCGGCAATCGTCAGGAATGCCATGTCGGAGATGTCACCCGGAGTGTGTTCAGCCATGGGGCACCGTTCCTTCTCGCGGCCACGGCACCGGCTTCCCCACCGGTGTCACAGACGTACCGCTTCGTGACGCGAATATAGGGGTGCAGGTGACGCGTGGGAAGAGGGTTACGCAAGAAACTTCTGTGACTTCGGCGTGTCGCATTGATTCGGCACCCTCTTCGTGGTGCAAAGGCCGTCGCCCGAGACGTGTCAGGGCATCGGGTCGAGGCCGTGGAGCGGGAAGATCTCCGTACGGGTGGCGTGCACCGCGCGGTCGAGCCACGTGTCCGGGTCGTACCCGCCGTGCCAGGGACGGTACGCCGGCGTCCTGCCGTCGGTCATGCGGAACGGCGCCGTGCGACCGAGATCGGCGGACACGTACGCACGCCACTCCGGCGGGGTCTCCAGACCGACCTCGAGGGGATGACCGCCCACGATGGACAGCAGGTGCGACCACGCGCGGGGGACGACCTCGACGATGGCGTAGCCGCCACCACCCAACGCGACCCACTTGCCGGAGCTCACCTCGTGGGCGAGGTCGTGCACGGCCATGTAGGCGGCGCGCTGCCCGTCGATGCTCAGCATCATGTGGGCCAGCGGATCCTCCATGTGGGAGTCACACCCGTGCTGGGTGACCAGCACGTCGGGGGCGAACTCGCGCAGCAGCGGCGGCACCACCGCGTGGAAGGCGCGCAGCCAGCCCGCGTCGCCGGTGCCCGGCGGCAGGGCGACGTTGACGGCCGTCCCCTCCGCGCCCGGGCCACCGACCTCGTTGGGGAACCCCGTACCGGGGAACAGCATCTGGCCCGTCTCGTGCAGGGAGATCGTCAGAACGCGGGGGTCGTTCCAGAAGACCTTCTCGACCCCGTCGCCGTGGTGGACATCGAGGTCCACGTACGCGACCTTCTCCGCGCCGTTGTCGAGCAGGTCCTGGATGCCGATGGCCACGTCGTTGTAGATGCAGAAGCCGCTGGACCGCTCGGGCATCGCGTGGTGGAGGCCGCCCGAGATGTTGGCGCTGTGCAGCGACTCCCCGCTCCACACCTGACGGAAGGCCTCGATGCTCGCCCCGACGATGTGCGCCGAGGCCTCGTGCATGCCCGGGAAGACCGGGTCGTCATCCGTGCCGAGTCCGCGCGAGAGGTCGGTCCACCCCTCGATGGTGCCCGCCTTGGTCACGGCCTCGATGAGGGCTTCCTCGTGGACGGTGGCGATCTGCTCGGGCGTCGCCATCGGAGCCGGGACGAGCCCGACGTGCTCCAGGACTCCCAACTCCTCCGCGAGCCGCATCGTCAGGTCGACCCGGAGGGGGGACATGGGGTGGTGGGCACCGAAGTTGTACTCGGTCAACGACTTGTCGAAGACGACGGTGGACCGACCCTCACACTCCATGCGTACGACGCTACCCCGTGGATTCGCGACGGTGTGACGCATCTCGCGATGGTGACGGGAGCCACAGGTCCAGACCGTTCCCGCCCGCTGCCGTCCCTCGTCTCGCGCGCCGCCCTCGTCAAGTAAAGCGGGGTTATCGCTTCTGGTGCTCCGTCACAGCCATGCACCAGTGGGGATAACCCCGCTTTACATGGAGGTAGGGAGGCTGGCGGCAGGAGCGGGCGGCCGGCGAGGGAGGCAGGAGGCCGTACGACCTCAGCCGGCCAGCTCGGCAGAACGCGCGGCGGCCGCGGCGAGCGCGGCGCTGAAGGCGGCCCGTACGCCGTGGGCGTCGAGTTCGCGCAACGCCGCTGCAGTCGTCCCGCCGGGCGAGGTCACCTGCTCGCGCAGCAGCGCCGGGTGCTCGCCGGTCTCCCGCAGCATCAGCGCCGAGCCGACCAGGGTCTGCACCGTCAGTTCGGTCGCGGTCGCCCTGGGCAGCCCGAGCTGCACGCCCGCCTCGATCATGGCGTCAGCGACGTGGAAGACGTAAGCGGGACCCGAGCCGGACACCGCGGTGACCGCGTCGAGCTGCGCCTCCGCGACCCGTACGACCCTGCCGGTCGCCGACAGCATGGCCTCCACCTGGGCGAGGTGGTCATCGGTGCAGTACGGACCGGGGGCGATGGCGGACATCCCCTCACCGATCACGGCCGGGGTGTTCGGCATGACCCGGACGACCACGACGCCCTCGGGCACGCGGGCGGCGATGAAGTCGGTCGTCGTCCCGGCCGCGAGCGAGACCAGCAGCTGGCCCGGAGTGAGCGCGTCAGCGATCTCGTCGAGCACCGCCCCCATGTCCTGGGGCTTCACCACCAGCGCCACGGTCTGGGCGCCGGCAGCGGCCTCGCGGTTGTCGAGCACCCGCACGCCGTAGCGACCGGTCAGTTCGGCGGCCCGCTCGGCCCGCTTCTCACCCACCGTCACCTCGTCGGCGCTCCGGCCGGCCCGCAGCAGACCCGACAAGAGGGTCTCCCCCATCACGCCGGCACCGATGATCGCAGTCGTCATGGGGCCGATTGTGGCAGGTCAGCCGCCACCCAAGCGGGCCCGTACCAGCGACAGCACCGCCCCCGGGTGCGCGCCGATCTGCCGGGCGAGGTCCTCGCGCCACCGCGGACCGTACGGAATCCGGATCCGCACCGTCTCGCCCGCGGCCGCCAGCCGGCGCGCCTCGGCGGGACGCACCCCGAGATCGCGCTGCACCTCATAGGTCCCCTGCGCTCGGGCGTTGCGGCCCGCGAGCGAGAGCGCGATCGAGACGAGGCGGGCATCGTGGGTGGCGATCATCGGATACCCCTGCCCCGCCATGAGGATCTTGAGGCAGCGCACGTACGCCTTGTCGACCTCCAGCGGGTCGGTGAAGGCCTCCCCGCGGGGCGCGCCCAGCGCGCCTCGGGTGATCCGGACGCGGGAGTCCTCGTGGGCGAACGCGCGGCAGTCGTGCTCCGTCCGGTGCAGCCGCGCCTGCAGCGTCACGCCGATCTCGGGGAAGTCCTGGCGCAGTTCGCGCGCCACGCGCAGCGTGGAGTCCACGTCGCTGGCCGCGCCCGCGCCGATGGTCACCGACGCCCCCGCGTTGCGGGCCACGCGCGCGATGTCGCGACCGTTGCGGATCGCGACGCCCAGACCGTCGCGAAGACCGAGACCGATGGCGGGCAGGTCAAGGGTGATCTCGGTACGCATCTCCACCTGGTGGCGCCCCACCTGCGCCAGGAGGGCCTTGAGTTCAGCCACCGCTTGGTCGGCGGCCGCCTCGTCCTGCGCAGCGTCGAACAGCGGCGCCACGCCCGCGAGGACGGTGGATCCCTTGACCGCCTCCAGGGCCGCCACGGCCTCGGCGGCACTCTCGCCCGCCACGCGACTGGCCGCGAGGCGCGAGCTGATCGGCAAGGTCTCCAGCAGTGCTTCGGCGACCTTCCTGCGCGCGGGTTCGAGGCTCACGCGGCGCAGGGAGGGCATGTTCCTCACCCTAGCCGCGGGGGTGTGGCGCGGCCGCGCCCCCCGGGAAGGCGCACCGGGAGGAGGCTCCCGGTGACCAGGCCCGACCTCAGGGGGTACGCCGCTGCAGAGTCGCGCCGCCCAGGACGAGCCCGAGGACCACGAACCCCAGGACCACCGCCAGATCCAGCCACACCTCAGCGCCTGCGGCGCCCGCGACCAGCCCCTGGGTGGCGTCCACGGCGAACGACAGCGGCAGCACGTCACCGATGACCTCCAAGGCCCGCGGCATGTCCTCGCGGGCCACGAGAGCACCGCACAGGAGCATCTGCGGCACGACGACAGCCGGCATGAACTGCACGGCCTGGAACTCGGTGCGGGCGAACGCGCTCACCCACAGCCCCAGCGCGGTGCCCAGCACCCCGTCGCTCACCGCCACCAGGCCCAACAGCCACACCGACCCGTTGACCTCCATCCCCAGCAGGCCCACGCTGACGCCGACCGCCAGCGCCGCCTGGAGGGCGGCCAGCAGGCCGAACGCGAGCGCGTAGCCGAGGAGGAAGTCGCCCCGCCCCATCGGCATCGCCAGCAGCCGCTCCAGCGTGCCTCCGGAGCGCTCGCGCAGCGTCGTCACGCTGGTCACGAGGAACATGACGAAGAACGGGAACATCGCCAGGAGCGCCGGCGCCACCCGGTCGAACCCCGAGCCCGGAACGTCGCTGAACACCCACCACAGGACAGCCATGAGCACCGTCGGCAGCGCCAGCAGCATCACCATGCTGCGGTGGTCGCGCCGCATCTGCGCGAGGACGCGCCGCGCGAGGGCCAGCGTGATCCGGGGCGTCATGGCTGCGCCTCAACCAGTCGCAGGAAGGCCTCCTCGACCGAGCGCGCCTCACCCCGGACGAGATCTGGCGGCCCGTCCGCCACGATGCTGCCCTCGCGCATCAGCAGCAGTCGGTCGCAGCGTTCGGCCTCGTCCATGACGTGGCTGGAGACCAGCACCGCGGCCCCGGCCTCGGCGAGGTCGTGGAACAGGCGCCACAGGTCGCGCCGCAGGACGGGGTCCAGGCCGACGGTCGGCTCATCGAGCACGAGCAGGTCGGGGCGCCCGAGCAGGGCCACGGCCAGGCTCACGCGGGAGCCCTGCCCGCCCGAGAGCGTGTGCACCACCTGGCCGCCCTCCGGGCGCAGGCCCACCTCGTCGAGCGTGCGCTGGACGTCGGCGTCGGTGGCCCCCAGGACGGCCGCGAAGAAGCGCAGGTTCTCCACGACGGTGAGGTCGTCGTACACACTCGCGGCTTGGGTGACGTAGCCGACCCGGCGCCGCAGCGCCTTGGATCCCGCCTCCTGACCGGCCACCGTCACGGTGCCGCCGGCGATCCGCTGAACCCCCACGACGCAGCGCATGAGGGTGGTCTTGCCGCAGCCGCTGGGACCCAGCAGGCCGGTGACCCCGGCACCGATGTCGAGGTCGAGGCCCGACAGGACGCGGGTACGTCCACGCACGACGTCCAGTCCACGAATCTCGACGAGCGCCGCCATGTCGCCTCCTGAGGTGAGGGGTGGGTCAGGTGGCCTGACCCAGGTGCAGTCGGGCGAACTGCAGCGCTTCGCGCAGGTCGGCCTCGCGCTCGGCGACGGAGTTGCACCGCCGCGTGTTGATCTCCAGCACCACGTGCCCCGTGAACTCCTTCGCGACGAGGTGCTGCAGGAATTCCGCGGCCCCCATCGTCCCGCGACCGGGGACCAGGTGCTCGTCCTTGGCGGAGCCGGTGCCGTCGGTCAGGTGGATGTGACGCAGCCGCTCCCCCATCCGGTCCGCCATCGCGATCACGTTGCTGCTGGCGATCGCGGCGTGGGACAGATCGATGGTCGTGTTCGCGTACGCCTCCCGGCTGGGGTCCCAGTGGGGCGCGTACATCTCCATCGAGCGCGACGAGGCCCGCCACGGATACATGTTCTCGACCGCGAACGCGATCCCCGTGCGCTCCTCCAGCGACGCGATCCCCTCGACGAATCCCTGAGCGTACTCGCGCTGCCAGCGAAACGGCGGGTGCACCACGACGACGTCGGCCCCGACCGCCTCGGCCATCTCGGCGGAGCGTTCGAGCTTGCCCCAGGGGTCGGTGCCCCACACGCGCTGGGTGAACAGCAGGCACGGCGAGTGCACCGCGCAGATCGGTACGCCATGGTGCTCGCTGAGCTGGCGCACCGCGGAGACCTGCTGGCTCAGCGAGTCGACGCCGACCATCACCTCGACGGCGTCGTAGCCCAGTGCCGCCGCCCACGAGAAGGCGTGGGCGGTCGACTCGGGATAGACCGATGCGTTGGACAGCCCCACCAACGGCATGTCAGCCCCTCCCTGCGGCGAGGGCGTTCGGGGCACTGACGCGGGGGGCCACGACCGACATCTGGTCGAGCCGCTCCAGGATGATTCCCTCGCGCAGCGCCCACGGGCACACCTCGAGGACCGGCAGGTCGAAGATGTCCATGCACGCCTCGGCGACCAGGGCGCCGGGCACGATCTGGTGCGTCCGGCTCGGCGAGACGCCGGGCAGCGTCGCGAGCTCCTCGTGACCCATCGTCATCAGCTTGGGGATCCACTCCTCCAACGCCGCCTTCTCGAGCGTCCGCGGCACCAGCGGGCCCTCCCCGCTGGCGGCGGCGCCGCAGATGCGGGCCAGCGACCGGAACGTCTTGGACGTGGCCGCGGCGCGGTCGGGCGTCCCGGGCCGCAGCAACTGCCCGGCGGCGGTGGCGATGGCGGCGCGGATGGACAGCCGCAGCTCCTTGATCTGGTCCGCATCCGGCCGCGGCCCCTGGGCGGAGGCCGGGGCGAGGCCGGCGTCGCGGAACCACGTCGTCGCCAGCCGCGCCGCACCCAGCGGCAGGGACTGTGCGACGTCGGGGGCCTCGTCGGTGCCGTTGGCGATCTCCAGCGAACCGCCGCCGATGTCGAAGAGCATGAGGCGTCCGGCGGACCAGCCGAACCAGCGGCGTACGGCCAGGAACGTCAGGCGCGCCTCGTCCTCACCCGACAACACCTCGAGCTGTACGCCGGTGCGCTCGGCCACCTCGGCCAGCACCTCGTCGGAGTTGACGGAGTCACGCACCGCGGAGGTCGCGAACGCCAACATCTCCTGGCAGCCCTTCTCGGCCGCGATCTCAACGGCGCCCCGGCAGAAGTCGGTGAGCGCCTCCACCCCGCGACGGACCACGGCCCCGTCGTCATCGAGGTGCTCGGCGAGTCGCAGCGGCTCCTTGAAGGAGTACGCGGGCAGCGGCGCAGAGCCGGCATCGGCGTCGACGACCAGCAGGTGGCCGGTGTTGGAGCCGATGTCGAGCACGCCCAGTCGCATGGTGGCAAACTACCGCGCCAGCGGAGATCGGCGCGTCCCATCCGCCCCGTCGCGGCTAGCATCGCCGTGTGAGCGAAGTGGATCTCGACTTCCCCCGCGCGTTCGTCGAGTTCACCGACCCCGACGACGCCGACCAGGTGTTCCGGTGCGACCTGACGTGGCTGACCAGCAGCTTCATGTGCATCTTCGGATCCGGCTGCCGGGGCATCTACGCCGACGCGCCCGATGTGGGGTGTTGCACGTTGGGTGCGCACTTCGCGGACGCCGAGGACGAGGCGCGAGTGGCCGGTTTCGTCACGCAGCTGACCCCCGAGCAGTGGCAGTTCCATCCCGGGCCGGACCACGACCTGGGCGCCGAGGACTGGACCGAGGTCGACGACGAGGGCGAGCGCAAGACGCTGACGGTGATCCACGACTCACAGCAGGCGTGCGTGTTCCAGAACCGTCCCGACTTCGCCGGCGGGGCGGGCTGCGCGCTGCACGGCCTGGCGCTGGCGCAGGGGCGCAACCCGTTGGAGACCAAGCCCGACGTGTGCTGGCAGTTGCCGATCCGGCGCCAGTTCCGCGAGGTGGAGCGCACCGACTCGACGGCGTACACGGAGGTCAGCATCGGCGAGTACGACCGCCGCGGCTGGGGTCCGGGCGGGCACGACCTCGACTGGTACTGCTCGGGCAACACCGAGGCCCACGTCGCCGTCGAACCCGTTTTCGTCACCCACGAGCCGGAGCTGGTGGCGCTGATGGGGCGCGCGGCGTACGACGCGCTGGTGGGCCACTGCACCGCGCACCTGCGCAGCCGCTCCGCTCTGGCGCTGCACCCCGCCGACCCGCGCTGACGGGCGTACCGACGCAAAACCCCCACCGAATGGCGCATCCACGCCGCTGACGCGCCTCCGCGGGGATGGCACGACCGAATCTCGATGTCAAGACACCACGACCCCGGTGTCGGACGTCACGACACCGCGATTCACAATCACGGTATGCGCCTGGATCACATCTCCTTCGCCGCCGGCCCTGACGGGCTCGACGCAACTGCCCAGCGCATCGGGGGACTGCTCGGTGCCGAAATCGTCGCGGGAGGCGTCCACCCACGCTTCGGGACCCGCAACCGGACGTTCCCCCTGATGGGGAACACCTACCTCGAGATCGTCGAGGTCCTCGACCACCCGGCCAGCGACAAGGCACCGTTCGGTCAGGCCGTCCGCGAGCGCTCCTCGCTCGGTGGCGGCTGGCTCGGCTGGGTCGTGGCCTGCCGCAACCTCGAGGACGTCGAGCGCCGGCTCGGACGTGAGTCGGTCGAGGGCAGCCGCAAGCTCCCCGACGGCGAGGAGCTGCGCTGGCGCCAGATCGGTGTCAACGGGTTGCGCTCCGACCCGCAGCTGCCGTTCTTCATCCAGTGGGAGTCCGACCACGACAAGCGCCCCGGCGCTGGCGGCACCGCCCCGTGGGCCCTGACCTCGCTCGAGATCGCCGGCGACCCCAACCGCGTCAGCGAGTGGCTCGGCAAGGCCGTCGAGGACGCGCTGGAGGACGTCAAGGTCGAGTGGGTCGCCCCCAACGGCACCCCCGGCATCCTGGCCGCGACCTTCAGCACCCCCAACGGCCTCGTCCGCATCTGAGGCACTCCCACCACCTCAGGGTCAGAGATGGCGCACGGCGTACGCCCGAGCCCGAACATCTGGAACAGCCCCCAGGTCTACGAGCTCGAGAACCGCGCTGCTGACCCGTACGGCCGCATCGAGGCCGAGATGGCCCGCCTGGGCGACTGGGCGGGCCGCACGATGCTCGACATCGGCTGCGGCAGTGGGTTCCACCTGCCCCGGTGGGCCGAGCGTGCGGCGCGCGTCGTCGGCGTCGAGCCACACCCGCCGCTGGCGGCCCTGGCGCGCCGTCGTACGAAGCGGCTCGCCACGGTGGAGGTGCTCGACGGCACCGCGCAGTCACTGCCCGTGCCCGACGCCTCGGTGGACGTGGCGCACGCGCGGTGGGCGTACTTCTTCGGGCCCGGCAGCGAGCCCGGTCTGGCCTCCCTCGACCGGGTGATGCGCCGCGGGGGCACCGCGTTCGTGATCGACAACGACCCGACCCGTTCGACGTTCGGCGGCTGGTTCCGCCGCGGCTACCCCGACGTGGACCCGGCTGCGGTGGAGAAGTTCTGGTTCGCCCACGGCTGGCAGCGCAGCCAGATCGACATGGGATGGTCGTTCGACTCCAGCGCCGATCTGGAGGCCGTCGTGCGCATCGAGTTCACGCGCGAGGTGGCCGAGGCGGTGCTGGCCGAGCACTCCGGCACCGAGGTCGACTATGCCGTCAACCTGTGGTGGCGCACGTGGTGAGCCCCGGCCGGATGCTCGTGCTGGGCGCCGGTGGGTACGTCGGGGAGGCCGTGGTCGCCGCCGCGCGCGAGGCTGGCTGGGAGGTCGTCGGGGCCCGCTCGGCGCACGCCGACGTCGGCGAGGCGCGACAGGTCGAGGCACTCGTCCACGACGTCCGCCCCCGCGCGGTGATCAATGCCGCGGCGAGCTTCGCCGAGGACCCGCAGGCCGCGGCGCGCGTCAACACGGTGGGCGCCGCGCACGTGGCCGGCGTCTGCTCCGAGCTGGGCCTGCGGCTGGTCCACGTCTCCACCGACTGCGTCCACGGCGGGCGCGCGGAGCCGTACCCCGACGACGCCTCGCCGACTCCGCTCGCGTGGACGTACGCCGCCACCAAGGCCGCCGGCGAGACGGCAGTGCTCGCCTCGGGTGCCGACGCGGCGCTGGTGCGACCGTCGGTGGTGCTGGGCCCCGGCAGCCGGCACCTGCACTGCGAGGGGACCTACTTCACCGACATGGTGCGCGCTCCCGTCCACGTCGCCGACCTCGCGTCCCTGCTGGTCGCCCTGGCCGCCAGCGATGTCCGGGGCACCCTGCACGCGGGCGGGGCCGACGAGGTGACCCGCCACCAGATTGCCCAGGCGTACGCCCGCTCGATCGGCGCCGACCCTGCACTCGTGCGCGCGGGCACGCTCGCGGCCACGGGCCTCGCACGTCCGGGGGTGCTGCGTCTGCGCACCGATGCGGCGGCCGCGGTCGGCGTGCGACTGCGCGGAGTGGGCGCCTACCTGCCGCTGGCCTGATCCGTCGACCCGCGCACCGCCAGCGTGGGCGCCAGCAACAGCCCCCCGGTCTCCCTGGGCGCCCCTGAGAGCAGGCCGCTCAGGAGCCGTACGACCTCCACGGCCGCCTCCTCCAGCGGCTGGCGGACCGAGGTCAGTCCGACCGGGTAGACCTGCGCGACCTGGGAGTCGTCGAACCCGACCACCGCCACGTCGCGGCCCGGAGCGAGCTGGCGCACCCACAGCGTGTGGAGGACACCCATGGCGAGGGTGTCGGAGGCGCACACCACAGCCGTTGGACCCGGCCCGTCGAGCAGGGCTGCGGCAGCCTTGGCGCCAGCCTCGACGGAGTCGGGAACGCGTACGGCCAGTCCGCTCGTCGACAGCCCGCGCGAGCCCATGGCGTCCTCCCAGCCCGAGCGCCGGTCCTCCCCGATCGGCGACTCGGAGCGCCAGCCGAGCCAAGCGATCCGGGTGTGACCGAGCCCGATGAGGTGCTCGGTGGCCAGCCGGGTGCCCGCAGCGCCGTCGACGTCAACCCACGGGTGTGCGTGCTGGGCGGAGTCCCAGGGACGCCCGAACGCGACGAAGGGCGCCCGCTGCGCCTCCAGCCACGCCACCTGGGGGCTGCCCAGCCATGTGTCGGTGACGACGAAGGCGTCCACGGCGGTCGAGCGCAGGAGGTTGTCGTAGCCGATGACGGGGTCGCGATCGTCGCCGGGGAAGAGGAGCAGGTGGTAGCCCAACCGCTCGCTCGCCTCGACCACCGAGTGCGTGAAGCGGTCCATCGCCGCGTTGGCCGTGCCCTCCTGCACCGGCGTCATCCGCATGCCGATCAGTGAGGACGTGCGGGTGCGGAGATTGCGGGCGGCCCGGTTGGGCGAGTAGCCCAGCTCCGCCACGGCCGCCTGCACGCGGGCGAGTGTGTCGGGGCGCAGCAGGTCCGGGTTGTTGAGCGCATTGGACACCGTCTGCCGGGACACGCCGGCCCGCTGGGCGACATCGGCCAGCGTCGCGGGCGGGTGCGGCTGCTGCTCGCCTGACATCGGTCCCCCGTTCGGCGTCTTGAACGTTCCAATCTGCTCGCAGCATAACCACTGCGACCACCCTGGTGGCAGCATCGAGACGTGCCGCGCAGTGCCCCCCGCCTCCTGCTCGTCGCCGTCATCACGGGCCTCATCTCCTCCGGGTGCAGCCGAATCGACGCCGACCAGCCCGGTACGACTCTCGCACCCACGACCCTTCCCCAGGAGGCCACCGTGCCCACCCCCGATCCCACCTCGCCCCTGCTCGAGGCCGTCGGGGCACCCGGGCCCGAGTCCGGGATCCTCGACGAGGTCCGCGCGCTGTTGGCCCGCGGCGCGGATGCCACGGTCCGCGATGCCTCGGGCAGCACGGCCGCCGATCTCGCCCGTGCGCGGGGCGCGGACCGGACCGCCGTGCTGCTCGACCGGGCCGACGACCCGGTGCAGCGCCCCAACGCCGCGCTGCTCTCGGCCGCCGACCAAGGCGATGCTGACGGGGTCGCGCTGGCGCTGCGGGCCGGCGCGGACGTCGAGGCGCGCGACGCGCGACGGCGTACGCCTCTCCTGCTGACAGTCATCGGCAACCACCTGGGCGCGGCCGAGGTGCTCGTCTCCCGGGGAGCCGACCCGGACGCGGTCGATGACCAGTCCGACACCCCGTGGCTGGTCACCGGGGTCACGGGCGCCATGCCGATGACGCGGCTGCTGACCTCCCTCGATCCGGACGTGACGCTGCGCAACCGCTACGGCGGGGTCTCGATCATCCCCGCATCGGAGCGAGGCCACGTCGACTACGTCCGCTGGGTCACCGCCCACACCGACATCGACGTCAACCACGTCAACGACTTGGGGTGGACCGCCCTGCTGGAGGCGGTCATCCTCGGCGAGGGCACCGCGCCCTGGCAGGAGATCGTACGGATCCTCCTCGATGCGGGTGCCGACCCCGGCATCACTGACGCCGACGGGGTGAGCGCCCTTGCCCACGCCCGGGCGCGGGGCTTCGACGAGATCGCGGCCCTGCTCGCCGGCTAGCCTGCCTGGTTCCGCCTTCTGGCCCTCTCCCGCGCCGGGCCCGGTGCCCGCCGAGAGGGAGTGTCAGTGCCCTCACCTACGGTTCCTGCCATGAGCAAGCAGGCGAAGGTCCGAGCCACCTACCGCTGTTCGGAGTGCGGCTGGGAGACCGGCAAGTGGGTGGGGCGCTGCGGCGAGTGCCAGGCATGGGGATCGGTGAGCGAGGCAGCCTCGACCCCCGCGCGCGCCAGCGCGACTCCCGTGGCTGCACCTGCGGTTCCCATCGGGCAGGTCTCGGTGACCGAGTCCATCGCCCGCGCCAGCGGCGTCCCCGAGCTCGACCGGGTGCTGGGCGGCGGGCTCGTCCCCGGCGCCGCGATCCTGCTCGCCGGGGAGCCCGGTGTCGGCAAGTCGACTTTACTGCTCGAGGTCGCCGCCCAGACCGCGCGCTCGACGACCCGCACGCTGTACGTCACCGGCGAGGAGTCGGCCTCCCAGGTGCGGCTGCGCGCCGATCGCACCGGCGGGGTGCACGACGAGCTCTACCTCGCCGCGGAGACCGATCTGGGAGCGGTCCTCACGCACATCGAGCAGGTCCGCCCCAGCCTTCTGGTCGTCGACTCGATCCAAACCATCGGGGCCGCGGGCCTCGAGGGAGTCCCGGGCGGGGTCTCCCAGGTCAAGGAGGTCGCTGCGGCACTCATCCGCGTGGCCAAGACGCGCAACATCACCACGGTGATCGTCGGGCACGTCACCAAGGACGGCTCCATCGCCGGCCCGCGAGTGCTGGAGCACCTCGTCGACGTGGTGCTGCACTTCGAGGGCGACCGCAACTCGCGCTTTCGCATGGTGCGCGCGATGAAGAACCGGTTCGGGCCCGTCGACGAGGTGGGCTGCTTCGACCTCTCGGCCGAGGGCATCGAGGCCGTGACCGACCCCACGGGCCTGTTCGTCGCCCACCACGAGCAGGCCGTCCCCGGCACCTGCGTCGCGGTGACGATGGAAGGGCGTCGACCGATGCTCGCCGAGGTGCAGGCACTCGTCACCCCCTCCCCGCTCGAGCGGCCCCGCCGGACCGTCTCCGGTGTCGACTCCTCGCGCGTCGCCATGGTGCTGGCCGTCCTCGCCCAGCACTGCAAGATGCCCATGTCTGCATCCGACGTCTTCGCCGCCACCGTCGGTGGCGCCCGCGTCGTCGACCCCGCCGCCGACCTGGCCCTGGCCGTGTCGGTCGCCAGCGCTCATCTGGGCGTCGCCGCACCGCGCGGCGTGATCGCAGTCGGTGAGATCGGTCTGGCGGGCGAGCTGCGTCGGGTCCGCGACCTGCCGCAGCGCGTCGCCGAGGCTGCCCGGCTCGGCTTCGAGGTGGCGGTCGTGCCCCGCGAGCGGGCGCCCCATCACAGCCGCGACACCGGCGCTCGCATGGTCGGCGGGATGGAGGTCATCGAGGTTCCCGACGTGTGGTCCGCCTTGTTGACCCTCAACCTTCTGGCGTGATGATGGCGACCCCGCGGGAGCGATTTCGCTTACACTGAGCGCGACCGCGTACGCAACCACGTACGAGCGACAGACGGGGAGCACACCACGTGGCAGAACGGCCCGATGACCAGCTGCGGCTGCGCGCCACGCTGGCCACCATCGCCCCCGGCACCGCACTGCGCGACGGCCTGGAGCGGATCCTGCGAGGCCGCACGGGCGCGCTGATCGTTCTCGGGGTCGACAAGACCGTGGAGTCGATCTCCACCGGCGGGTTCAGCCTGGACGTTCCGTTCACCGCCACTGGCCTGCGCGAGCTCGCCAAGATGGACGGCGGCATCATCCTCGACAAGGACGCGACGCGCATCCACCGCGCGGCCGTCCACCTGATGCCTGACCACACGATCCACTCCGACGAGACCGGGACCCGACACCGTACGGCGGACCGCGTCGCGCGGCAGACCGGCTTCCCCGTGATCTCGGTGTCCCAGTCGATGCAGATCATCGCCGCCTACGTCGGCGAGATTCGCCACGTGCTCGAGGACTCGGGCCAGATCCTCTCGCGCGCCAACCAGGCGTTGGCGACCCTCGAGCGCTACAAGCTGCGCCTCGACGAGGTCTCCGCGACGCTCTCGGCGCTCGAGATCGAGGACCTCGTGACCGTCCGCGACGTCGCGGTGGTCGCACAGCGCCTCGAGATGGTCACGCGCATCGCCCGCGAGATCGAGGACTACGTCCTCGAGCTCGGCACGGACGGCCGCCTACTGTCGCTTCAGCTCGAAGAGCTCGTCACCGGCGTCGACGCCGAGCGTGAGCTGGTGGTGCGCGACTACCTCCCGACCCCGAAGAAGGGCAAGGGCGCCAACCTCGAGTCGCTGCTGGCGGGCCTCGAGTCGTTGAGCTCCACCGACCTGGTCGACCCGGCCTCAGTCGCCCGGGCGATCGGCCTCGGCACCGGCGAACTCCTCGACGGTGCGGTCGCTCCGCGCGGCTACCGCCTCCTGGCCAAGGTTCCTCGCCTGCCCACCACCGTGGTGGAGAGGCTGGTCGAGCACTTCGGCGGGCTCCAGCAGTTGCTGTCGGCAAGCATCGACGACCTCCAGGCAGTCGACGGCGTCGGCGAGCTGCGCGCCCGGAGCGTGCGGGAGGGGCTGTCCCGCCTCGCCGAGTCGAGCATCACCGAGCGCTACATCTGATCAGGCGTCGGGCTCGTCGACGCCCGCGCCGTCATCGCCCTGGCGGTGCTTCTTGCCCTTGGTCGGCGTGGGCGTGGGCGTCACCGTCTTGGTCACGACCTCGGCGGGCGGGCGCGTGAGCTGGAACTGCACGCTCGTGGGTTCGCCACCCAGCGGCGACGCAGACACGTGGTAGTAGCCCAGCCGGACCCACTCGGTGTTGCGCGAGCACTCCTCATCCGAGCGGCGCAGGTTCCACATCATGGAGACGACACCGGGCGTCTCGGGGCGCGCGACGACCTCGCTGGTCGGCACCAGCGCACTGCAGTGGCGGCTGAACCAGATGTCGTCGCTGCCCGAGGTGATCGCGATCGAGACAGTCTCGGGCGTGAACGACCAGGTGCACGCCGGGCTGGTGACACTAGTGACGGCGAAATCGATCTGCAACCCGTCGGCCGTGATCGGGTTCGGGACGCTCGGGGTGATCCGCACGTCCGACACCTCGCACGGACCCGTCGGCTCGGCGAGCACCGGGGTCGGCGGAGGGCTCGGCTTGTTCTTCTTCTTGCCCTTCTTGCCCGCTGGCGCCGTCGGGCCGACCACCTCGGAGGTGGGCTGCGGACCCGACTGGCCTTCTGAGGCGAGCTGCACCGTGCCCTCGGCGGTCCGCGCGGAGGGATCCGCGTCGCCGGAGAGGACCTGCGCGAGCACGCCCACCAGCACGATCGGCACTCCCAGCACCAGCGCACGACGGACCCAGTACACGCGCGGAGGCAGCGGTCCCTTCGGACGCAGCGGGGAAGCCATGGCGACACCCTAGGCAGGCACTCGCGCCGCGCGGTGGTGCCACACCGAGCGGGCGTCAACCCCGCGTACGATCGGCCGCGATGAGCCACCTGCACACCCCGGTCCTGGACTGGTACGACGAGGCCGCCCGGGACCTGCCGTGGCGTACGACGTCCGCGACGCCGTGGTCGGTGATGGTGAGCGAGTTCATGCTCCAGCAGACGCCCGTGGCGCGGGTGCTGCCCGTCCACGCTGCGTGGTTGGACCGCTGGCCGACACCGAGCGACCTGGCCGCGGAGTCGACGGGTGAGGCCGTACGCATGTGGGGCCGCCTGGGCTACCCGCGCCGTGCGCTGCGTTTGCATGCGGCGGCCACGGCGATCCGGGACGACCACGGCGGCGAGGTGCCCAGCGACCACGCGGCGCTGTTGGCGCTGCCCGGCGTGGGCGACTACACCGCCGCCGCGATCGCGTCGTTCGCGTTCGGCCAACGCCACGTGGTGCTCGACACCAACGTACGGCGGGTCTTCGCCCGGGCCGTGGGGGGCGTGGAGTTCCCCACCACCTCGCCCACCCGTGCCGAACGCGACCTCGCGACCGACCTGCTGCCTGACGACGCCGCCACCGCGGCGACCTGGGCGGTGGCCGTGATGGAACTGGGCGCCCTCGTGTGCACGGCGCGCGACCCGCGCTGCGACGCATGCCCCATCGCGGACTCCTGCGCGTGGCTGGCCGCCGGGAAACCCGCCTACGACGGCCCGCCCCGCCGCGGGCAGGCGTGGGCGGGCACCGACCGTCAGTGCCGAGGCCGGATCATGGCGGTGCTGCGCGAGCACCACGCCTCCGTGGCGCGCGAGCGGTTGGCCGAGGTCTGGCCCGAACGGGCCCAATGGGAGCGCTGCTTGGCCTCACTCGTGGCGGACGGCCTCGTGGCGAGCGTGGGCGAGGATCGATTCAGCCTGCCCTGAGGTCACTTGCCTCGGATGCAGACACTGACGAACATCCCGGAGTCGTCGCCGCTGCGGCGACTCCAGCGACCCACGTTGCCCTGCCGGTCAATGCCCTTGGCGCGCACGCAGTACACGACCCCCCGCTTGGTCCGCAGCACGCGCTTGACCCGCTTGGCGGTGGCGCCGCGGTGCTTGACGACAGCGACCTTGCGCCACGGCCCCAGCGACTGCTTGGAGGCGCCCTTGCGCACCTGGATCACCGAGCGCGCCACACCCCAGTTGTCCTCGACGGTGTAGCTGTAGCTGACGCGCCCCTTGCGCTTGGCGCGCACCAGTCCCTCGAAGATCGACAGCGGCCCCTTCATATCCATCTCTGCGTACGACGCGGTGCGCCCAGCCGACGTCGGGCCGGCGAACCACACCGACCCCGATCGGCCACCCGTCACGCCGATCTCGTCCACTCCCGGTTGAGCCGAGACCGTCCTCGTCGTCCAGCGCCCCTTGGCCGCGGTTGCCGCCCGTACGTCGGTCGCCGTCGCCCACGCGAGCACCGGGCCGCGCGTCGTGTGAGCCAGGTCGAGCGCCGTGACCTGCCCCGTCGGGACGGTGCTGGTGGCGCCCCCCGCGGTGAGCGCCTGAACGGTCGTGGTCCCCCCGGCGTACGAGGCGAGCGTGAGGGGCGAGGCGGACGACATCGCACCCGCGACGGCGTAGTGCTCGGGCAGCGGGGCGAGGACTGCGGCCGCTCCCACCTGGGCCCCGCTCACCTGGACGCTCGAGAGGCCAGCCGCCGTACGGAAGAAGACGTGGGCGTTGCCTGCACCGTCGATGGCGACCTTCGGGTCGGAACATGCCGCCACGTCCCCCGCCGCGGCCTCACACACCGTGGCTGGGGTCCCCCAGGTCGCCACACCGCCGGCAGTCGTGGCGGCACGGACCGTCACCTCGGCGGCCCCCGCGGGCAGGGTGCGGCGGGTGACCACGACCGGGCCCGCGGCCGGCGCCGCCACGACCACGTCACTCAGCGCGCCGGGTTCGGCCGCGCTGACGACGGTGGCGGTCCCGAACGCCGTCGCCGCGGGGATGAGGCTCGGGGTGGAGGTCGTGTGCGCCACCACCTCCGTGCCGCCCGCCCCGGAGCGCGAGTAGGCGAGCAGGCCCACCTCGGACGTGGCGTCGAACGCAACACGACTCTCGCCCGAGGCCTGATCGCTGCCGGGCACTGCGACGGTCTCGCCCTCGATCGTGGCTGCGGTCCCCTGTCCCCCCTCGATGGCCCACGCCTTGACCCGCACGGCGTCGGCGCCGCCGTCGTACCAGGCGACGACGTGGTCGTCGGTGGCCACACCGCCCACCGCACCCTCGGACAGCGTCTGAGACCGCAGCGAGGTGCCCGCCTGAGCCGTACGCAGTGATCCGCCCTGGGTGAAGAAGTAGCGGAAACCGTCCTGGCTGTCGGTGTGGACGAACTCCCGCCGTCCCCCCAAGGCGTGGACGTCGGCGCCGCTGGCCAACGTCCCCACCTGCCAGCCCTTGGCCTTGGCCCGGCTGTCCTCCTGCGCCGTGGCCGCCGGCAGCCCCACACCCACCAGAGCAGTCACCGTCACCAGTGCCGCAATCCTCGCCGTTGCTCGCATGTCGTGCTCACGTCCCCTCGAGAGTCGTTGAGTGCCTCCTACCCCGTTGGGACGCAACCACACCCGCTCAAGGTTGCGGCAGCCTCGTGTGCACGACACATGACAGACGGCCCGGCTGCCGAAGCAGCCGGGCCGTCGTGGACCGTGACGGTCTGAGTCAGATCACTCGTCGCCGGAGGCGCGGGGGACGTCCACCGGGCCGGCGGAGTCGTCGGGGCCCTCGGCCGGCGGGGTCTCCGCGGCCGGAGCCTCCACCGTCTCCAGCGGGGGCAGGTCGGGCACCTTCGAGTTCTTCTGACCGGCGAATGTGAAGCTCGCTGCGGGACCGGAGCCCTCGACGTCCACGAGCACGATCTGGCCGGGGCCGATCTCGCCGAAGAGCATCTTCTCGGCGAGGACGTCCTCGATCTCACGCTGGACCGTACGACGCAGCGGGCGAGCGCCCAGGACCGGGTCGAAGCCCCGCTCGGCGAGCAGGTTCTTGGCTGCCTCGGTGAGCTCCAGCGACATGTCGCGGTCCTCGAGACGCTTGTCGACCGAGGCGATCATGTTGTCCACCATGGAGATGATCTGCTCCTGGGTGAGCGGCGGGAACACGATGACCTCGTCGACACGGTTGAGGAACTCGGGCCGGAAGTGCTGCTTGAGCTCTTCGGAGACCTTCGTCTTCATCCGGTCGTAAGTGGTCTGCGCGTCGGAGGCGTTGCCGAAGCCCAGGCTGACGCCCTTGGCGATGTCACGCGAGCCGAGGTTGGTGGTCATGATGATGACGGTGTTCTTGAAGTCGACCACCCGGCCCTGGGAGTCGGTCAGGCGACCTTCCTCCAGGATCTGCAACAGGCTGTTGAAGATGTCGGGGTGCGCCTTCTCGACCTCGTCGAAGAGGACCACGGAGAACGGCTTGCGGCGCACCTTCTCGGTGAGCTGGCCGCCCTCTTCGTACCCGACGTAGCCGGGGGGCGAGCCGAACAGGCGCGACACGGTGTGCTTCTCGCTGAACTCGCTCATGTCGAGCTGGATCAGCGCGTCCTCGTCGCCGAAGAGGAACTCCGCCAGCGTCTTGGACAGCCACGTCTTTCCGACGCCCGAGGGGCCGGCGAAGATGAACGAGCCACCGGGGCGCTTGGGGTCCTTGAGGCCCGCACGCGTACGACGGATCGCCCGGGAGAGCGCCTTGACGGCCTCCTCCTGGCCGATGACGCGCTTGTGGAGCTCGTCCTCCATCTTGAGCAGTCGGGTCGACTCCTCCTCCGACAGCTTGACGATCGGGATGCCGGTCGCCACGGCGAGCACCTCGGCGATCAGCTCCTCGTCGACCTCGGCGATCTCGTCGAGGTCACCCGTACGCCACTGGTTCTCGCGCTCGTTCTTCTTGAGGGTGAGCTGCTTCTCCTCGTCGCGCAGGCGCGCGGCCGCCTCGAAGTCCTGGCCGTCGATGGCGGCCTCCTTGCGGGCACGCACGTCGGCGATCTTGTCGTCGTACTCGCGCAGGTCGGCGGGCGCCGTCATGCGGCGGATGCGCAGGCGGGAGCCCGCCTCGTCGATGAGGTCGATGGCCTTGTCCGGCAGGAACCGGTCGGAGATGTAGCGATCGGCGAGCGTGGCGGCCGAGACGAGCGCCTCGTCCGTGATCGTCACACGGTGGTGCGCCTCGTACCGGTCGCGCAGGCCCTTGAGCATCTCGATGGTGTGCGCGATCGAGGGCTCCGCGACCTGGATCGGCTGGAAGCGGCGCTCGAGCGCGGCGTCCTTCTCGAGGTGCTTGCGGTACTCGTCGAGCGTCGTGGCACCAATCGTCTGGAGCTCGCCACGGGCCAACATCGGCTTGAGGATGGAGGCGGCGTCGATGGCGCCCTCGGCGGCACCCGCGCCCACGAGGGTGTGGATCTCGTCGATGAACAGCACGATGTCGCCGCGCGTGCGGATCTCCTTGAGCACCTTCTTGAGGCGCTCCTCGAAGTCACCGCGGTAGCGGGAACCGGCCACCAGCGCACCCAGGTCGAGGGTGTAGATCTGCTTGTCCTTCAGCGTCTCGGGCACGTTGCCCTTGACGATGTCCTGGGCCAGACCCGCCACGATCGTGGTCTTGCCGACGCCGGGCTCACCGATCAGGACGGGGTTGTTCTTCGTCCGGCGCGACAGGATCTGCATGACGCGCTCGATCTCCTGCTCGCGACCGATGACCGGGTCGAGCTTGCCCTCACGTGCCTGCTGGGTGAGGTTCTGACCGAACTGGTCCAGCACCAGCGAGCTGCTCGGGGTCTCGCCGCCCGAGCCGGACGTCTGCGCACCAGCGGTGGCAGCTTCCTTGCCCTGGAAGCCGCTCAGCAGCTGGATGACCTGCTGTCGCACCCGGTTGAGGTCGGCGCCGAGCTTCTGGAGGACCTGGGCGGCAACGCCCT
The DNA here is from genome assembly GCA_023460975.1 of Actinomycetes bacterium. GTDB lineage: Bacteria > Actinomycetota > Actinomycetes > Propionibacteriales > Nocardioidaceae > Nocardioides. The sequence goes on along the minus strand of JAEWOG010000076.1, from coordinate 7,535 downwards.
CGCCCTCGCGGATGAGGCCCAGCAGGATGTGCTCGGTGCCGATGTAGGAGTGGCCGAGCTGCAGCGCCTCGCGCAGGGACAGCTCGAGCACCTTCTTGGCACGCGGGGTGAAGGGGATGTGGCCCGAGGGGGCCTGCTGGCCCTGACCGATGATCTCCTCGACCTGGGCGCGTACGGCCTCCAGGGAGATGTCGAGCGACTCCAGGGCCTTGGCCGCGACGCCCTCCCCCTCGTGGATCAGGCCGAGCAGGATGTGCTCGGTGCCGATGTAGTTGTGCGAGAGCATGCGGGCCTCTTCCTGGGCCAGCACCACCACTCGTCGGGCTCGGTCGGTGAACCGCTCGAACATCTGCGCTCCTCTACGTCTTCGGGTCCGGCTCCACGCTGGTCTGCGCAGAGGAGGACACAGGGCTCAACGCCCGACTCCACCCTACGTGTTCCCGCCGACAACCCCAGTCGGTCCGCTCACAGCGAACAGGCCCGGCACCAACGCGACACGGCGGGCGGCTGCCTGGGCAGCCACCCGCCGTGTCGTTGGTACGGAGTGGTTCTCAGACCAGGATGACCTTGACCTTGCTGGTCGTGGTGTTGCCGGCCGCGTCCGTCGCGGTGACCGTGAGGGTCGCCTTGACCTGCAACTTCTTCTGCTGCTTCTTGGTCGCCTTGCGGTACTTGGCGATGGCCTTCGCGATCGCCTTGGACGCCTTCTTGGAGGGCTTCAGCTTGACGGCAAGCGTCTGACCAGCCGTCGTGGAGACGGTGAGCGACTTCAGCTTGATCGGCTTCTTGACCCCCTTGACGGAGATCTTCGCCGCGAGGACGGAGGACACCGCCTCGGCGGCACCGACCTTGGCCTTGATCGCGATCTTCTTGCCCTGCTTCTGCTTCTTGGACGCGCTCACCTTGAAGCCGGAGACCGTGGTGTCGGCGGCCGGCGGGGGCGGCGGGGGCGGCAGGGGGCTGGTGCGCATCAATTCGCGCCCAGTGGCCTGCACGTCACCCGTGAAGTAGAGCAGGCCAGCGACCTCGTGCAGGTCATAGGGGGCGGAGCTGTACGCCTCCGGCCAGATGTCGGCGGCCAGGACCGTCCCCGCCGAGGTGCCGTCGGTCTGCCACAACTCCTCGCCGTGGGTGCCGTCGGCGGCGGTGAAGTAGACCGACGCGCCGACACGCGTGAACTGCGCGGGGAACGACCCCCGTACGCCCGGACGGAGGTCTGCGACCTGACCCGTTCCTGCCGCGGTGCCGTCGCTGCGCCACAACTCGGACCCGGATGCCTTGGTGCCGGCACGGAACACCACGCCTGCGCCACCCGGAAGCTCAGCGACTTCCCCGACGCGGCGCACGTCGCTCGAGGTGAGCCCACGCGTTCCAGCAGCGGTGCCATCGCTGAACCACAGACCGGCGGCTTCGATCGTTCCGCCGGAGAAGACGACGTTGTTGCCCATGGCGGTGATGGAACTGATGTCGGCGAAGGTCTCGGGCAACGGATCGAAGCCACTGGAGACTGCGGTGCCCTCTGCGGTGAAGAGCTTGCCGCCCAAGCCGTCGTTCGCCGTGAAGAACAGGCGAGAGCCGGCCGCGGTCAGGTGCCTCGGAGACGAGCCGTTGGATCCCGGCCAGAGGTCTGCCACCTGCGTCGTTCCGGCGGCCGTGCCGTCGCTGCGCCACAGCTCACGGCCGTGAACGCTGTCGTGCGCGGAGAAGTAGACCGCTGAGCCGACAACCGTCAGATCGCGCGGGTAGGCGTTGAGAGTCCCGGGGCTGATGTCGGTCACCTGAGCGGTGCCGGCCACCGTGCCGTCGGACTTCCACAGCTCCGTGCCCTGTGCGGGCTCCCCGGCGGAGAAGAAGAGCGTCCCGCCCACGACGGCCGTGTACGCCGAGTCGTAGTAGCTGGAGACTCCCCAGCCAGCAGGGAACGACGTGAGCTGGGTTGCGCTCGTCCCGTCCGTGGACCACAGCTGGTTGCTCCCGCTCGCCGGCACCTCCAGGAAGAGGTGACCCGAACTCGAGTGCATCCGACGGATGTCGTCCTCGTTGAGGCCGGGCAGGTCCACCTTCACCGCACCAGCAGTCCCGTTGGTCGTGCGCCACAAGCTGCTGGTGCTCGGGGCAGACCCCACGCCCTCGTCCTCCTTGAGGAAGTAGAGGGAGTTGCCCATCGGGGTGAACTCGCGCAGGCTCGAGCTCTCCTCACCAGGGGCAAGGTCGTGGACGACCTCGACACCGGTGGTCGCTGCCTGGGCAGGAGCGGCGGCGAGTCCCGCGGCAACGACTCCCACCGCAAGAACACTTCCAGTGACTCTCGCATTGCGCGACGCCCCGCGCGAACGTTGCTCAGCCGCGGCTGCGCGCCTCCGGCGCAGAAGACGTTGACGTTGTCTGTGACCCATCTTGAATCCCCTCGTGATGAATGGACGTGCGCATCGAAACTAGGGGTGCGCGCATGGCTCGTGCAGGAGATTCCACAAGACGCGCCGCAGCGGCACAGGGGTTCACCCGCGCCCGGGCAGGTACCAGGACCTCCTGGTCAGGTCACTGCCCGGCTCGGACACCTCCGGGTGTCGGACCCCGTCCAGCGCCGCCACGTCGAAGAGCTCCTGGACGCGGTCGGCGAACGTCACCGACGCCACCACCTTGTGCGTACGGAGGTCGACCGCCCACACGCCGCATTGCAGGGGCCCCCTCTGGGCGACGGGCAGACCCCCGAACGTGGCCGTCTCCCGGATCTGGGACGTGCCGACGAAGGCGTAGGGGCCCATGAAGCTCAGCCCCCGCGTGAAGCCCGGCAACTCCGCCACCGTCCGCGTCGTCCTGCTGTCCAGATCGCAGGCCAGCAGCCGTCCGCGGCCGGACTCGAGCACGTACAACGTGCCCTCGTGCCACCGCGGAGAGTGAGGCATCGACAAACCCTCGAGGAGGACCTCCCCGCTGGGCACCTCCATCAGCACCCCACCGGTGGCCTTGCCCGGGCGCCACCCGCCCTCCACGTCGCTCACCCCCAACGCGGTGACATAGCGCGGCACCCCGTCCACCAGCGCCACCCCGTTGAGGTGGCACCTGTCCTCGGCCACGATCCCCGACACGAACGGCGGCATCCATCTGGGGACGAAGCTGTGCGTCGTGTCGAGGGTCGCCAGACAGTTGAAGGCCGTGGCCACGACCCAGAGGCCATCGCGGCCCATCTCGAGGTCGTGCACCGCAATGTCGCCCGTGACGTGGGAGTTGCGCAGCATGTAGCACGCATCGTGCGACCCCGGCGGGTCCAGCGTCTCGGCTACGGCCGGGAAGTCGCGGAAGTCGAGCACCTCCGAGCGGGTCCCCAACGCGAAGCCGTCCGGCGTGGTCGCGACCCCCATCGGCCGGTCGAACTCACGCAGGTGAACCCCCAAGCCTCCCTGCGATACCCGCAGGGAGATGACCCGGTTGGACTGGTACGTCGTCACCAGCAGTGAGCCACCGAGCTGGCGGAGCAGGGCGGCCATTCCGGAGTCCAGCGCCGTCAGTCCCGTACCGGCGCTGCTCGGCAGGCTGCTCGCCGCGACCGCAGGGACATGGGCCATGAACCGCTCGTCCAGTTCCGTGAACCCACCCTGCGACGCCTCACCGGCTCGCGTCTCGACGAACGACGACACCGCGTGCAGCCAGGTGGGGGTCGCCGCCGTGTGCCACCCCAGCCCCAGGCGAGCAAAGATCCGTTGGGTCTCGTTCTCCGGCTCGGCGATGATCTGGTCGACAGCAGTGGCCACCCAGCGCTCCGGCCCCAGCGCCTCCACGTCGTTCAGGGCGATCCGGGCGACTCGGGCCCACTGCTCCTCGGCTCGCTCACGCACCTCCAACTCCAGCAGTTCGCGCCACCCTGGCACCAGGGTCAGGGACCAGCCAGGAACCCCAGGGTGGGCGACGGCGCCCATCTCCCACGCCCGGACGGCATCCTCGATCGCCCAGGCCGAGGAACGATGCAGAAGCACGAAGGTCGCCTCGCCGAGCAAGTCAGCCAGGAAGGGCACCCGGATCGCATCGCCCAGGGACCCGAGCACCATGCGCGGCGTGGCGTCCTTGGGGAACCGTGTCGTGTCCACCGCCGCACGAGCTGCGGCCAAGGCATCGAGGCACCGCTCGCGTACGTCGTCGGTCAGGGCGCCGGCCGTGAGGCGGTCACCCTCCGCGCTGGGCTCCTCACCCGAAGCAGCCGCCAGCACGCCGTCCAGGACCCCGGTCGCATCCCAGGTCCCGGGAGCGGTCAGCAGCGTCTGGACCAGAGCGTACGAGCCCGAGCACGGGGGCCCGACGACCACGATGGGTCGGTCGAGCACGTGAGGGCGGGGTGGGGCGGCATCGTCACTGGGCACGCCCGGATGCTCCCACGCAGACGACGACGCCGTCGCCGGTTCCCGCACGGGGAAACAGCGACGGCGTCAGTCGGCGTGACGAAGAGTCAGTGCGACACGCTCAGTGAGCAGCCTCGTACGCGGCCACGATGTCAGCGGGCACGCGGCCGCGCTCGGAGACCTCGTGACCGTTGGCGCGGGCCCACTCGCGCACCGCCTTGGTGTCGGTGCGCCCTGCAGCGGAGCGGCGAGCAGCCGTACGACGACCACCCGTCACCTTGCGGGCGTGACCGACGTATCCGGCCAGCGCGGAACGCAATGCCTCTGCATTGCCGTCATTGAGGTCGATCTCGTAGGTGCTGCCGTCGATCCCGAACGTGACCGTCTGGGTCGCGTCGGACCCATCAATGTCGTCCACGAGGATGATGTTGACCTTCTGCGCCATGCGAGACTCCTGATTCCGAATGGGTGTGGGAGAATTCACGTTCTCCGATTAGTCGGTATCGAGAATGTCATATCCGCACCTCATTCCCCAAGAACCGGGCCAAGGCGCGACCTTCGAAGCGCACTTTCAGCGCATGTTGCGCTCAAAGACCAGGCGCAGTCCCTGCAACGTCAACCACGGGTCATGGTCGGTAAAACAGTCGACTTCCTCAGCCACCAGTGGGGCAAGGTGACCCGTGCCCACCACACTCACGGTCTCGGGACTCACACCGAGTTCGGCAATCATTCGCTGCACGATGCCACTGACCTGAGCGGCGACACCAAAGACCATTCCCGACTGCAATGCCTCGACGGTGTTCTTGGCGATGACGTTGCGCGGGCGAGCCAGTTCGACAAGGCGCAACTGCGCGCCCCGCTTGCCCAGTGCCTCAAGCGACAATTCGACGCCCGGGGCGATCGCGCCGCCGATGTATTGGCCGGCGGCATTGACGACGTCGAAGGTGGTCGCCAAACCAAAATCCACGACGATTGCCGGCCCCCCGAATGTCTCGAGCGCGGCCAACGCATTCACGATGCGATCCGCCCCCACTTCGCGGGGATTGTCCATGAGGACGGGGATTCCGGTCTTCACCCCGGGCTCGACGATCACCGAATCGATCTCGCTGAAATGGCTCGCGAGCATTTCGCGCCACTCCCCCAGCACTGCGGGCACCGTCGCACACACCGCAATCCCGCTCGGCGTGATGGCGGCTTCGGCGAGCAACCCACGAATGAGGACCGCCCACTCGTCAGCCGTGCGCCGCTCATCGGTGGCCACCCGCCAGTGGGCCACGACCTCATCGCCGTCAAAGACCCCCAGGGTCGTACGGCCGTTGCCGATGTCGGCGGTGAGCAGGCTCATGGCGTCACTCCTCGTGCAGGTCCAGTCCGAGGTCGAAGACCTTCACCGAGTGGGTCAGGGCGCCGACGGAAATGAAGTCGACCCCGGTCTCGCCCACCACGCGGGCGCGCTCCAGGGTGAGGCCACCGGAGGCTTCGAGGACGGCTCGGCCCGCGGTGATCTCCACGGCCTCGGCCATCACCGCGGGCGGCATGTTGTCGAGCAGGATCCGGTCGCAGCCCACAGCCAGGAGCGCTCGCAGCTGGTCGAGGTCGGTGACCTCGACCTCGACGGGCAGGTCCGGGTACGCGGCGCGCACCGCCTCGTACGCTGGCACTACGCCACCGGCGGCCACGACGTGGTTGTCCTTGACCATCGCCATGTCGCCCAGCGAGAAGCGGTGGTTGACCCCGCCGCCGCAGCGCACGGCGTACTTCTGGAGTTGGCGCATGCCCGGCAGCGTCTTGCGGGTGTCGAGCACCCGAGCCCGGGTGCCCTCCAGCGCCGCCACCCACAGCGACGTCGCCGTCGCGACGCCGGACAGGTGACTGGCGTAGTTGAGCGCAACCCGCTCGGCGGTGAGCAGGCCGCGGCTGGGCCCACGGACGACCATCACCCGCTGGCCGGGGACCACGGGGGTCCCGTCACTGACGCGTTCGCTGACCGTGACGTCGTCGCCGAGCACGACGTGGAAGACGAGGGCAGCGACGCCCAGCCCTGCGACCACGCCCTTCTCGCGGGCGGCGAACTCGCCGGTCGAGAACTGCTCAGCACCGATCGTGGCGAGGCTGGTGGTGTCCCCACCCTGCGCCAGATCCTCGCCGAGAGCGTCCAGCACCTGCGCATACAGGCGCCGGGAGTCGAGTCCGGCGTCCTCGAGCTCCGCGAGCAGAGCGGCGGGGAGAGCTTCGTACGGGGTCATCTCACGCCTCCGGCAGGGTCGCGGGCGCGGAGCCCAGGTCGCTGGCGGGGACGGCGACGAACGCCTGCTCGACGCGCCCCGCCCTCAGCGTCGAGTCGATGTGGCCGCCGCCGAACCGGTCGTCGTCACGCTCGCCGAAGTCCTCGCGCCAGTGCGACCCGCGGGTCTCCTCGCGGCGCAGCGCCGCCAACGCGAGCGCGGTCGAGACCTCCAGGAGGTTGGTCGTCTCCCAGGAGTCGGTCCGGGGGGTGTCCGAGCCCGCCGCCGCGATGTCGCCGAGCTCCTCGATGGCTTGCGCCAGTCCGGTCGCGGAACGCAGGACGCCCACGCGCTCGGTCATCACCCGCTGGAGCTCGCGACGCAGGTGCGCCGGGACGAGGCCGGCCGTACGGTCATCGCGGACGGGATCGGACCACTCCCGCAGCTCCCGGGGCAGCACCTTGGCGATGCGCCGCGAGAACACGAGACCCTCGAGCAGCGAGTTGGAGGCCAGCCGGTTGGCGCCGTGGACCCCGGAGCAGGCCACCTCCCCGGTGGCGTAGAGGCCCGGCACGCTCGTACGTCCCCACAGGTCGGTCGCGACGCCGCCCGAGGCGTAGTGCTGGGCGGGGGCGACCGGGATGAGCTCGGTGACCGGGTCGACGCCGTGCTCGCGGCAGACCCGGAGGATGGTCGGGAACCGCTTCTCCCAGAACGCGCCGCCGAGGTGGCGGGCGTCGAGCCACATGTGCGGCTCGCCGGACTCGATCATCCGGCGGGTGATCGCCTTGGCGACGACGTCGCGGGGGGCGAGGTCGGCGAGCGGGTGCTCGCCCTGCATGAAGCGGCGGCCGTCGCCGTCGACGAGGAAGGCTCCCTCGCCGCGCACCGCCTCGGAGATCAGCGGCTGCTGGCCCTGGGACTCGGGGCCGAGCCACATCACGGTGGGGTGGAACTGGACGAACTCGAGGTCGCG
>JAEWOG010000075.1 GCA_023460975.1 Actinomycetes bacterium | reverse complement strand
GATGATCACGAGCACGGTGCCGATGGTCGGGATCGTGGGTGGTGGTCTCCTGCTGGTGCTGGGGATCGTGCTGCACGTGATGGCGGGTCGTCGGGACCCGAAGGCCACGAAGGCTTGAGTTGTGTTGGAGGGCCCGTACCCGACCGGTACGGGCCCTTCGCCATGCCCGAGGCCCGCGCCTGGTGTGAGTGGGGGTGGTTTCACCATCGGACTCCCGGCGGCAGGAAACGGTCATCGACCGGATGCGAGCGCGGAGCGCGTCTGGGGCGGTCGTGGAGCACCGTGGTGATGGTCGCGCCGAGCAGGGACAGCAGGAGAAGGAATGCGATGAAGGTGGTCATGGCAGAAAGTCTTCGCTCATTTGTTTGCTGCCACCAGTGGCTGGAAAGACACTGTTCGTTGATTTAGCGCCACGTGTCGCGCGAGGATGGCGGTATGCGCTCGACCCAGGCAGAACCGGTTGCCACGTCCTCACCGCACGCCCTTCGCAGCGTGGCCATCGTCGTCCAGGACGGCGTGGAGATGTTCGGCCTCGGCACCATGTGTGAGGTGTGGGGGGAGCCGTACCACCCCGAGGATGACAACCCCGTCTTCGCACTCACCGTCGTGACGCCGCGTCCGGGCCGCGTGCCGACTGGGCAGGGGTTCGACCTCGTCGTCGAGCACGGCCTCGCGGCTGCTGAGTCGGCGGATCTGGTGTGCATCGTCCCGCATCGCGACTACACCCAACCCGCACCAGAGGTCCTCGATCTGGTGCGGCGGATCGATGCTCGCCGTGGACTCCTGCTCGCGCACTGCACGGCGGCCTACACCCTGGGTGCTGCGGGGGCCCTGGACGGTCGGCGATTCACGACGCACTGGCGGCACGCGGCAGTGATGGCGCGCGCCTTCCCGCGGGCGTTGTTCGAGGAGGATGTCCTCTACGTCCACGACGAGCACATCCTGACCGGCGCGGGCACGGCTGCCGGCATCGACGCCGCGCTGCATCTGGTCAGGGACACCTTCGGTACGAAGGTGGCTGCCGACACTGCCAGGCGCATGGTCGTACCCGCGCACCGCGAGGGCGGTCAGGCGCAGTTCATCGCCCGACCGGTGCCGACGTGTGACTCGGAGGTGCTGTCGTCCCTCATGGTGTGGATCGCTGACCACCTGACGGAGGACCTGTCCGTGGACACGCTGGCGCGCCAGGTGAACATGTCGACGCGCACCTTCGCCCGACGCTTCAAGGATGAGACCGGGGTGACCCCGTACGGCTGGGTGCTGGCCCGGCGCGTCGCAGCTGCCGAGGAGTTGCTCGAGCGCGGGGACTCCTCGATCGACCAGGTGGCCGCTCGCGTGGGCTTCGCCAACGCAGCAGCGCTGCGCCACCACTTCGCAAGGGTGCGGGGAGTGAGCCCCAGCAGCTACCGACGCGCGTTCGCTGGCTGAGCGTCCACGAGCGCTGCCACGGCCCCGCGCAGGACCTTCCCGGTGGGGTTGCGGGGCAATTCGCTCAGGAAGGCGTACTCCTTGGGACGGCGCGGTCCCGAGAGCCGGGTGCGCGCGAACTCCCGCAGGAACTCGGGGTCCGGCGTGCCCACGACCGCAGCGCACACGCGGGTGCCCCAGGTGTCGTCAGGGCGCCCGTACACGGCGACGTCATCGACGCCGGGAGCCTCCAGCAGGGCGGACTCGACCTCGAGGGGGTAGACATTGACGCCGCCAGTGATGATCAGGTCATCGCGGCGCCCGTGGAGGGTGACGTATCCATCGGCATCGACGCTGCCGGCGTCGCCGACCGTGAAGGCCCAGCCGTCGTGCGTACGCCGCCACGTCGCCGCGGTCTTGTCAGGCGCCCCGAAGTAGCTGAACCGTGCGTGGTCGGGAACAACGCACCACAGGGTGCCATCGGGGTCGCTGAAGAGGCGACGGCCGCGGCGTGCTCGCCCCACGGTGCCAGGGTGTTCGATCCACTCCTGGGCAGAGCACGAGGTGAACTGTCCCTCGGTCGAGCCGTAGAACTCCCACGTGGTGTCCTGAGGGAACACGTCGATCAGGCGCTGCTTGACCTCGCGCGGGCAGGGGGCGCCCGCGTGAGCCAGGAGTCGAAACCCACTCAGGTTCGGGGTCCCGTGGTGGTCCCAGTGAGCGAAGAGACGCTGCAGGTGGGTGGGGACGCAGAACGTCGTGGTGACCCCTCCCTCGGCGATGGCGCGGCTCATGAGTGCGGGGTCGAACGACCCGGGGACCACGAGGCGTCCCCCGGCCAGAAGGGTTCCGTGCGCAAATCTCAGTGGAGCTGAGTGATAGAGGGGGCTCATGATGAGATGCACGTCGTGAGGGGTGAACCTCCACTCGTCACGTTCCTCGCGCACCAACGCGGCGGCGTGGGCGCGGGACAGGATTCCCGAGTCGACCGCCTTGCGGCGTCCGGTCGTCCCCGAGGTCAGGTGCATCGGCCGCGCCCGCGGGAGTGCTCCGGTCAGGTCCGTGGGGCCCAGCGCGCGCAAGGCCTCCAGTTGGTCCTCGTCGGTGACCACCATGCGTGCTCGTACGTCCGCGAGGACGGGCTCGAGTTCGGCCGCAGTGAGGGCTGGGTCGAGCGGGACCGGCTGGATGCCCGCGCAGAGCATGGCCAAGGTGGCGTGTGCGTAGGCCTCGCTGCTGGGCAGGAGGAGGACCACACGGTCGCCCTCGGTCAGGTCGCCAGCCGTGACGCCGTCAGTTTCGCTCACCGAGCCAGTATCTCCGGGAGGCGCCCTCTCCAGGTATGCGCAGGGTCAGATGAGGTGTGCCGCGCGCGTGGACGCCCCGGTGCCGGGGGAGGGTGCGTCTCCTAAACTGGCCCCGTGAGCACCACTGACCTCGCCGCGATGTCCACCGCCGACCTGACCGCCTTCCTCGCTGAGCAGCGGGCGGCGTACGAAGCCCTCCAGGGGCAGGGGCTCACGCTTGACCTCACGCGGGGCAAGCCGGCAGCCGCACAGCTGGATCTGAGCGACGAGCTGCTCACGCTGCCCCGGGGCTTCAAGGACCGCACGGGGACCGACGTGCGCAACTACGGCGGCCTTGAGGGCCTCGCCGAGCTGCGCGAGATGTTCGCCGAACTGCTCTGGGTCGAGCCGGAGCAGGTCGTCGCAGGCGGCAACTCCAGCCTGACGATGATGCGCGACTGCCTCGTGGACCTGCTGCTGTTCGGCGGCGTCGACTCCGAGCGCCCGTGGGTGCGGGAGGACACCGTCCGCTTCATCTGTCCCGTCCCCGGGTACGACCGTCACTTCGGCCTGCTGGAGAGCCTCGGCATCGAGATGATCACCGTGCCGATGAACGAGGACGGACCCGACGCCGAAGCCGTGGCGCGCCTGGTCGCGGACGACCCGACGATCAAGGGCATGTGGATCGTGCCGACCTACGCGAACCCCTCGGGCGCTGTGTGCAGCCAGGAGGTGGCAGAGCGCCTGGTCTCCATGCCAACGGCAGCGGGAGACTTCAAGATCTTCTGGGACAACGCCTACGCGCTGCACCACCTCACCGAGGAGGAGGCCAAGAGCGCGGACGTGCTCAGCCTCGCCAGCGCGGTGGGCAACCCGCACCGCCCGATCATGTTCGCCTCGACGTCCAAGATCACCTTCGCCGGCGCCGGCGTGGCGTTCCTGGCCGCATCGGTCGAGCAGGTGGCGTGGTACCTCAAGCACCTCGGCATGGGGTCCATCGGCCCGGACAAGGTCAACCACCTGCGTCACGTCCAGTTCTTCGGCGACGCCGCCGGCGTCCGCCAGCACATGGTGAAGCACCGCGAGATCATCGCGCCCAAGTTCGCCGAGGTGGACCGGGTGCTCTCCGAGCGTCTGGCTGGCACCGGGGTGGCCACATGGAACACCCCGACCGGCGGTTACTTCGTCAACCTCGACGTGCTGCCGGGGACGGCTTCGCGAGTCGTTGAGCTGGCCAAGGCGGCGGGCATTGCGCTCACTCCTGCCGGCTCGTCCTTCCCGTACAAGAAGGACCCGGACAACACCAACATTCGCCTGGCGCCCACGATGCCGCCGCTGGCCGAGGTGACGGCTGCGATGGAGGCCGTGGCGACGTGCGTGTTGCTCGCGGCTGCGGAGAAGCTGACCGGCCAGGCCTGAGATGCGCGTGGGGCTGACCGGGAGCATCGCCTCCGGCAAGAGCACGGTGTCGGCGATCCTCGCGGAGCTCGGCGCTGTGGTGATCGACGCCGATGCCCTCGCGCGCGAGGTGGTCGAGCGCGGGACGCCGGGGCTGGCCCGGGTGGTGGAGGAGTTCGGTTCCACCGTGTTGCTGCCCGAGGGTGACCTCGACCGGGTGGCCATGGGGCAGTTGGTGTTTGCCGACGAGGCGGCGCGCCGACGACTGGAAGCGATCGTGCATCCCCTGGTCTTCGAGCGGATCACGGCGCTCGAGGCGTCGGCGGGACCCGAGGAGCTCGTGGTGCACGACATCCCGCTGCTCGCGGAGTCCGGCCGGGCCGACACCTTCGACGCGGTGATCGTGGTCGACGTGCCCGCCGAGGTCGCCGAGGAGCGGATGGTCTCCCACCGGGGCATGAGCATCGAGGATGCTCGTGCCCGGCTCGCTGCCCAGGCCACCCGTGAGCAGCGTCGAGCCATCGCCACGCACCTCATCGACAACACCGGGACCCTCGAGGATCTTCGTCGCCGAGTCGTGGAGATCCACACGGACCTCACCCGTACGTCATGAGGCGACGCCTCGCCCTGGCCGCCGCGCTCGTCCCGTTCACGCTGGTGCTGGGCTGCGCGGCCGATGGCCCGGGGTCACCGACCCCCTCCGGGCGTACGACTGAACCGTCTGCGACGGGCTCGCCCAGCGTGGACCCCGCACAGGTGACCAGCACGTGGGGGCCGACCCTGGCCGAGATCCAGCAGGCCCAGGAACTGGTCGCCGACTGGACGCCGGAGCAGCTCGCCGGGCAGGTGATCGTCGGACGTTTCCACGGGACCGATGCCGCGGCGGCGCAACAGATGGTGACGGACCTGCACCTCGCCGGCATGTCGGTCACCACCGGGAACGTGGTCGACGAGGCCCAGGTGCGCGAGTTCACGGCCGCCATCGAGGCGGGAGTGGCTGCCGACGGGCGGGACTTCCCGGCCGTCGTCGGCGTCGATCAGGAAGGGGGCTACGTCTCCCACCTGCGGGGGGTCGCCACCGAGTTCCCCGCGTTCGACGCCGCCGGAACTGCCATCGAGCGCGACGTCAGACGCGGGCGCGACGTCACCCGTGAGGCGGCACGTACGACTGCCCTCGAGGCGCGCGACCTCGGCTTCACCTGGATCTTCGCCCCGGTGGCGGACGTGACCATCGGGTGGGCCGATCCGACGATCGGCTCCCGGTCGCCCTCCACCGACCCGGCCACCGCGTCGCGGGCCATCGCCGCGGCGGTCCGCGGCTACGCGGATGGTGCCGTGGTGTCCACGACGAAGCACTTCCCGGGCCACGGGGCGGCGACCAGCGACAGCCACGACACGCTGCCGGTGCTGGAGGCGACGCGGGAGGAGCTGGCGGCCCGCGATCTTGTTCCCTTCGAGGGAGCGATCCGGTCAGGTGCTCCGGCGGTGATGATGAGTCACCTGGACGTACCGGCGATCGAGGCGGGCGTCCCCGCCAGCCTCTCGGAGCCGATGTACGACCTCCTGCGCGACGATCTGGGTTTTGAAGGCGTGGCGATCACGGATTCGCTCGGGATGGGCGCGGTCGCGGGCATCGAGCGTCCCGCAGTCCGCGCGCTGCAGGCCGGCGCTGACCTGGTCCTCATGCCGGTCGACAACGTCGTGACCCATCAGGTCATCACCGACGCGATCATCTCGGGTGACATCACCCGCGAACGGATCGAGGAGGCGGCAGCGCGTGTCGTTGCGCTGCAGATGTCACAGCAGCGACGCGCAGCGGTGCGCCCGGTCCCTGAGGACATTGCCACCCTGGCCCAGGAGGCGAGCGCCGCGCTCTCGGCGGCGGCCTGGCAGTAGGACCCCGTCATCCCCGCTCCGCGCGGTGCCCGGCTACCCGGGGACGGCGAACGGGGCCACCTCCCAGAGGTGACCCCGTTCGTGGGAGGCGGCCTGCTCGGTCAGGCCGCGAGGTCCGGGTCCCCGACGCGGCGCAGCTTCTGCAGCGCCTCGCGCTCGATCTGACGCACCCGCTCGGCGGAGATGCCGTGGCGGGCGCCGATGTCTGCCAGCTTGTGCTGGCGGCCGTCGACCAGGCCGTAGCGAGCGCGCACGATGTCAGCCGAGCGCTCGTCCAAGCTCGACACCAGCGAGTTGAGGCGCTCGCGCACCTCAACCGAGATCACGTTGTCGTCGGGGCTGGGGGTCGACTCCTGGGCCATCAGGTCGCCCAGGGAGGTGTCGCCGTCCTCGTCGATCGGAGTGTCGAGCGAGACGTGGTCGCGACCCCAGCTCATGAGGTCGAGGACGCGGTCGACGTCGAGGCCGAGCTCGTGGGCGATCTCGGCGGGCTCCGGGTCGCGGCCCAACTGACGCTCGAGGGTGCGCCGGGCCGAGCTGACCTGGTTGAGCTCCTCGACGACGTGGACGGGGAGCCGTACGACGCGAGCCTGCTGGGCGATCCCGCGGGTGATGGCTTGGCGCACCCACCAGGTCGCGTACGTGGAGAACTTGTAGCCCTTCGTGTAGTCGAACTTCTCGACGGCACGAATCAGGCCCGTGTTGCCCTCCTGGATGAGGTCGAGCATCGGCATCTGGGCGCGGCCGTACTTGCGGGCGATGGAGACCACCAGGCGCAGGTTGGCATTGATGAACTGGTCCATCGCCTTGCGGCCTTCCTCAGCCAGCCACTCGAGCTCGGCCTCGGAGGCGGACATGGGGGCGCCGCCCTTGCGGCGGCCGATGCGGCCGGTGTCGAGGAGGTGCTGCGCCATGAGTCCGGCCTCGATGGTCTTGGAGAGCTCGACCTCGGTCTGCGCGTCCAACAGGGGAGTGCGTGCGATCTCGTCGAGGTACAGGCCCACGCTGTCGCGGCCCTCGATCTCACGGGTACGGGTGATGGTGGCGGTGCTCATCTTGGTCCTCCTCGCAGTTCCGCAGCGTGCGGAACTCCTCGTCGTGTACAACCGATCTGCTCGGTTCCCGATTCCCTGGGGACGGGGCCTGTACTGATCAGCCTTCACCACGATCGACGTTTGGGGGAGCCGCAGAGTTGCCTCCACCGGGTAGTCTCGGGGGACTCTCAGGGACTTCTCAGGCACCGCCCTGACAGACTCGGCCCCATGAGCGCTCCCAGCGGGTCACGTCAGGTGGATCTCAACGCCGATCTCGGCGAGGAAATCACCGACGATGCGGGTCTGCTCCAGATCGTGACCAGCGCCAACGTGGCGTGTGGCTACCACGCAGGCAGCCCGGCGGTGATGGCCGAGGTGTGTGAGCGTGCCGCGCACCTGGGCGTCACGATTGGGGCCCACGTCTCGTACGCCGATCGAGCCAACTTCGGCCGGGTCGCCGTGGACGTGTCCCCGGACGTCCTGCGCGAGCAAGTGGCCGATCAGCTCGGGATGCTCGCCTCCGCCGCCGCGGCAGCAGGGGTGGGCGTGACGTACGTGAAGCCCCACGGCGCCCTCTACCACCGCGTGGGGGTCGACGAGGGGCAGGCTGAGGCGGTGCTGGATGCGACCGGTGACCTGCCGGTGCTGGGCATGCCGGGAGCCCTCATCCTCGACCGCGCGCTGGTGGGTGGGCGGCAGATTCGGTTGGAGGGCTTTCCCGACCGGGCCTACGCGGTCGACGGGACGCTTGTGCCCCGGGACCAGCCCGGCGCGGTTCTCGAGGACCCGGCGGCGGTCGCGGATGCCGCGGTGCGGATGGCCGAGCGCGTCGACAGCCTGTGCGTGCACGGAGACACCCCAGACGCGGTCGGGATCGCGCGCCACGTGCGGCGCCGCCTCGATGAGGCTGGCTGGAGCGTGGAGTCGGCCTGGTGAGGCGACTGCTGCCGTACGGTCCTCAGGGGTGCCTGGTGGAGGTCGAGGACACCGCGGCCGCACTCCGGTTGGCGGCGTGGGCCGGCACCCTCCAGCTGCCCGGTGTGGAGGTGGTCCCCGGGGCACGCACGGTGCTGTTCGACGGGATGGGCCCCGACGCCGTGGGCGCGCTGCTTCCGTCCTCGGTGCCGCAGGCGCCTGCCGCCACCACCGACGCTGTTGAGGTGGCTGTGCGGTTCGACGGGGAGGATCTGCCCGAGGTGGCGCTCGCGTGGGGATGCTCTCAGGCGGCAGTCATCGAGCGGCTGCTCGCCACGCAGTTCACCTCGGCCTTCGTCGGCTTTGCGCCCGGGTTCGCCTACCTCACGGGGCTGCCGTCCGGCCTGAGCGTGCCGCGCCGGGCGACGCCACGACCCGCCGTGCCCCGTGGGTCGCTCGCACTGGCGGGGGAGTGGTGCGGCATCTACCCCACCTCCTCCCCGGGAGGCTGGCAATTGGTCGGCCGCACGGACGCCGTGCTGTGGGACCCGGAACGTGCCGAACCGGCGCTGCTGGCGCCCGGGCGACGCGTGCGGTTCGTGGAGGCCTGAGGTGGAGGCCATCGAGGTCGTGGCCGCGGGGGCATTCGTGACCATCCAGGACCGGGGGCGCCCGGGCTGGGCCCATCTGGGAGTGCCCCGGTCCGGAGTGGCGGCACCGGCCGCGGCGGCGCTGGCGAATCGATTGGTGGGCAATGACGCGGGCGCGGCCGTGCTGGAGGCCGTGGTCGGCGGCGTGGTGCTCTCCTTCGGCGCGGGGCGTGTGGTGGCCGTGACGGGCGCATCGTGCGAGGTCACACTCGGGGGCAGGCCGCTCGCCACCCACCAGTGCCACTACGTCCCTGCCGGCGGCACGCTCGTGGTGGGTCCCGCGCGCGTGGGGCTGTGTGCGTACGTCGCGGTCGCCGGCGGGATCGAGGGAGAGCGGGTGCTGGGCTCGCTGTCGAGCGACACGCTGTCGGGCCTGGGGCCTGCGCCTCTGGTCGATGGCGACGTGGTGGCCATGGGGCTGCCGTACGGTCGCCCGGCCTGGTCTGACGCGGTGCCAGTGGGACGAGTCTCCCGGGAGATCCGCCTTCATCCTGGCCCCCGGCTGGACTGGTTGACCCCTGCCGCTGTCGCGCTGCTCGGGCAGTCGGAGTGGACCGTCGGTTCGGCCTCGAACCGGATCGGCACCCGTCTCGAGGGCGTCGCTGTTCAGCGCGCCCGGGTTGAGGAGTTGCCCAGCGAGGGCGCGGTCCGTGGCGCGGTGCAGGTGCCCCCCGACGGGCAGCCAGTCGTGTTCGGGCCCGATCACCCCACCACCGGGGGCTATCCCGTGGTGGCCGTCGTCGACCCCCGCGACCTCGACGCGGTGGCGCAGGTGCGCCCCGGCGAGCGCGTGCGGCTCGTCTGGGCGCGCACTCAGGGGATCGGATCTGCCTGACGCAGCGCGGGATCGTCGACGGAGAAGGAACGCACGGGACCCGGAGCGGTGTCGGCGGTCTCGAAGCGGACCGTCACCACGCCGCGTCCCGACCCCCACACCCACCCGGCGCCCCACTGGTCGTGATGGACGTCCGCACCCGGCGGCCACGTCGAGTGACGTGCGGGCTCGGGAGGCTCTGGGAACTCCTCGTGGTCCGGCTCAGCGGCCTCGTCGGTGAAAAGTTCCTCCTGGATCCAGTCGGCCAGACCGGACACGCCGACGCCGAGGAGGCGTACTCCACCCGAGACGTCCACCTCGCCCAGCAGGCCGCGAGCCGCACGCGCGATGACCGCCCGCGCGTCGGTGGGAGAGGGGAGTGTGGTGGAACGCGACAGCGTGGTGAAGTCGTGGAGGCGGACCTTGATGCTGATCGTGCGCCCCGACAGTCCCGACGCACGCAATCGGGTGGCGACGTCGCCGGCCTGCTTGGTGAGCAGACCCTCCAACAGCGACTGTCCGGTCAGGTCGACTTCGTAGGTTCCCTCCACGCTCACCGACTTCACCTCGCGGTCGGGCTCGACCGCACGGTCATCGCGGGCGAAGGCGAGCTCGTGCAGCCCGTGACCGTGGGAGCGTCCGAGCACGCGGACGAGTTCCTCCTCGGAGATCTCCTGCAACTGCGCCACGGTCTGGACGCCGATGCGACGCAGGCGCTCCGCGGTCGCGGGGCCCACTCCGGGGATCGAACGGACGTCCATGGGGCGCAGCACGTCGAGCTCGGTCCCGGGGGCGATGACCGTCAGTCCGTCGGGCTTGTCGAGCTCGGAGGCGATCTTGGCCAGGAACTTCGAGGAAGCGATGCCCACGGAGGCCACCAGGCCCCCGGTGGCCAGACGGATGCGGCCGCGCAGATCCTCGCCGAGAGTGCGCAGCGCCTCCAGGTCGCTCACATCCACCGATCCCGGGCTGGAGAGGTCGACGTACGCCTCGTCCAGGGACAGCGGCTCGACCCGATCGGAGAGTTCGCCCAGGACGCCCATGACGACCCGGCTGGCGGCGCGGTACGCGTCGAAACGACCGCTCAGAAAGGCCGCGTTCGGGCACAGCGCCCGCGCCTCGCGGGTCGACATCGCGGAGCGGACCCCGAAGGCGCGAGCCTCATAGGAAGCGGTCGCCACGACCCCTCTGCCGCCGGTTCCACCGACCACGACGGGCTTGCCGCGCAGGGACGGCTTGTCGCGTTGTTCCACCGACGCGAAGAACGAGTCGAGGTCGAGGTGGAGGATCGAGGCAGTCGTACGCATCAGCGGGCTGCGGGCTCCATGGGCCCATTGTGTCATCGCCCGGGGGCGATCCCGAGCCAGAAACCGTGCCGGGCCTGTGGAACCGGACTCCCTTCTCCACAGGCCCCCTTCTGGGCACCCGCGGCCTCGCGGATCGCGACAGGGTCGAGGCATGACCCGACCTACTGGCCCCGCCGGGGCGCCTGCGACCTTGACCGTCCGTTCCCGCGAGGACCTCGTGGCCTTCGTGCCGCTCGCGCTGGGCTTCGTGCCCTCGGACTCGGCCGTGCTGGTGACCTTCGATGCCCACGGTTCGAGCTTTCACGCGCGCATCGATCTGCGCGCCGAGGACTCACTCGACGAGGTGGTCGAGACCCTGCTGGCTGCGTGCGTACGACACCGCGTGGTGTCGGTGTTCCTCATCTGCTGGGCGGATGCCGCCCTCACCGAAGACGTGGCGTGGCGCTTCTCGGACCGGTTCACCGACGAGGGCGTGGAGGTCCGCGATGTCCTCCGGGTGGAGGAGGACCGCTGGTTCGCGGTGCTCCCGGGACACCCGTTGCACGAGTACGACGGGGTGCCGATCGACCTCGATGCACATCCCTTCTCGGCGCACGCGGTCCTGGCCGGTGACGTGCGTTATCGCACTCGGGCGGACCTGCGCGCCTCGATCGACGCCCTCCCCGAGGCGCGGCCGCTGCCGCCGGGGCAGCCGTACCCACCGCGCCTGCTCGGGGGACTCGTGCGCGATGCCATTGCGCAGTCCCGCGCCCTGAGTGATGAGGAGCTGGCCGCACTCGTGACGAGCGTGCGCCACGGCGCGCGCCGCGACCAGGTGTGGTCCCACCTGGAACGCACGGGGGCGGCGCGGGCCTTGGTCTGGTGGCGAGAGGTTGTCCGTCGCGTCCCCGATGAGCAGGCGGCCGACGTGTGTGCGGTGCTCGCGTTCGTCGCGTGGTTGGCGGGCAACGGCGCCCTGGCCTGGTGCGCCATCGACCGGGCGCGTCGCAGCCGGAGCGACCATTCGTTGGCTGAGTTGGTGGCCGACCTGCTGGACAACGCGTGCGCTCCCTCGGAGTGGGAGGGGTTGCGCGCGGTGGTGCGCGCCGGGGCAGGGCCTGCGGCATGACGGCCGATGCTGAGACGGCAAGGGGGGCGCAGTGGGGCGCGCGGAGGGCTAGGGTTCCGTCATGGGAGCCGAAGTCGAGCGTCAGGTGTTCAGCAGGGCTGACAGGACCGCCTTCCGCGAGAAGGTGCGCCGCAATCTCGACGTGTTCGCACGGATGCTGGGCGAGGCGCGCTTCGACACCGACGACCCGATGACGGGCATGGAGGTCGAGCTCAACCTCATCGACGACGCCGGCGATCCTGCGATGAAGAACGCGGAGGTGCTGGCCGAGATCGCCAACCCGGAGTTCCAAACGGAGCTGGGGCAGTTCAACATCGAGACGAACATTCCTCCCACGCGCCTGCGGGAGAGGGGGCTGACCACCTTCGAGGAGGGCCTGCGCCGTTCGCTCAACGACGCGGAGGCCAAGGCATCCCGGGTCGGCGCTCACCAGGTGATGATCGGGATCCTGCCCACCTTGGCGGACGGCCACATGTCGTTGGACTCCATCAGCTCCAACCCGCGCTACGAGTTGCTCAGCGAGCAGATCCTGGCCGCCCGGGGCGAAGACATCGTCATCGACATCGCGGGCGCCGAGCGGCTTCGGACCACCTCGGACTCGATCGTTCCGGAGGCGGCGTGCACGAGCATGCAGTTGCACGTGCAGACGTCGCCCGCTGACTTCGCGGCCTACTGGAACGCCGCGCAGGCGATCGCAGGCGTCCAGGTGGCGATCGCGGCCAACTCTCCGTACCTGCTGGGCAAGCAGTTGTGGCGCGAGACGAGGGTGCCCTTGTTCGAGCAGGCCACCGACACGCGCAGTGAGGAATTGGTTGCTCAGGGCGTCCGGCCGCGGGTGTGGTTCGGAGAGCGCTGGATCAACTCGGTGTTCGACCTGTTCGAGGAGAACGTCCGCTACTTCCCGGGTCTGCTCCCGGTGACGGCCCCCGAGGACCCGCTGGCGGTGCTCGAATCGGGGGGAACGCCTGCGCTCTCCGAACTCACCTTGCACAACGGCACGATCTACCGGTGGAACCGACCCGTGTACGACGTGGTCGGCACGGTGCCGCACCTGCGCGTCGAGAATCGGCTGCTCGCAGCCGGCCCGACGGTGGCGGACATGATCGCCAACGGTGCCTTCTGGTTCGGCCTGGTGCGGACGCTCGCCAGTCGGGAGCGGCCGTTGTGGTCGCAGATGTCGTTCTCGGCGGCGGAGGAGAACTTCCACGTGGCCTGTGAGCGCGGCGCGAGCGCTCAGGTCTACTGGCCCGGCCTGGGTCAGGTCCCTGCGACCGAGTTGGTGCTGCGCCGATTGCTGCCGCTGGCGCACGAGGGTCTGGTCGAGTGGGGGGCCGAGACTGATGAGATCGACCGCTACCTCGGCATCATCGAGGATCGCTGCCGCGCTGAGACCAACGGTGCAGAGTGGTTCGTGCGCAAGATGGGCCAGCGGGCGAGTGAGCCGCGCTTCGACGCGTTGCGGGCGGTCGTGCTCGACTACGTCGACCGCATGCACTCCAACGAGCCGGTGCACCTGTGGGACTGACGGGCTCGAGCAGCGTCAGGAGGTCTGCGCCTCGTACGTGGACTGGTCCGCGGGTCGTGGTCGCGGAACGGTCACGGGTGCCCGCCGCAGCCGGACCCACGACCGACTGATTCCGGTGAGGGGGTCGTACCAGCCCTCACGCGTCACGACGATGAAGTCGAGGGGCACGCCCGCCTCACCCCGGGCGCAGCGCACCGCACTCGCCCAGCGGGAGTCGACGTCGTGCGGCATCAGGCGTCCGGGGCGGGTCAGCCAGGCGATCCGGGAGTCGGCGATCAGGGCCGTGCGCTCGAGCATGGCGCCGACGATGTCGGTGCGCAGGCCGTGATCGCTGGGCTCCGACTCGGCGTACGTCTGGGTGTGCTGCCCCGGCACCCCGACGTTGAGTCGCGCGGGGAAGTGCCGGCGGCGCTCCTGCTCGCGGTGCAGGAGGACGGCCTCGCGCAGCAGGCTGGCACGCGCATGGTCAGTGGTGGTGTGGGGCACCCTCAAAGCCTGCAGCATTCCAGGCCTGCCGGAGGTTGCCCATCCACAGCCCGGGGCCTTGGGGCGCTCCCGCTCGGGCGGGTTCTCCGTTAACGTGCTGCGTGACGGTTCACGGGCCTGCACTGTCAAGGGGCCTGCACGGAAGGAGACTCCGATGGGCACACTGGTGGTCGGTTACGTTCCCCGCGCCGAAGGCGAGGCGGCCCTGCGCGCGGGAGTCGCGGAGGCCAAGCTGCGCGACGCGACCCTGATCGTGGTCAGCTCGCACCGCGGCGGCTCCGACTTCACGAAGGCGGAGTCGCAGGCTGCGGACGAGGAGATGGAGCGGGTGCGTTCCTTGCTCGCCGACACCGGGGTGGAGTACGAGATCCGCCACCTGGTCCGTGGGTTCGAGCCCGCTGAGGACGTGATCAGCATCGCCGAGGCCAACTCTGCGGAGCTGATCATCATCGGCCTGCGTCGACGCTCTCCGGTGGGCAAGCTGATCATGGGCAGCAACGCTCAGCGCGTGCTGCTGGATGCGCCCTGCCCGGTGCTGGCCGTCAAGGTGGACTGACTGCCGCCGGGGTGGCTACGGGCGAGCACTAGAGTGGCGGGTGCCGTCCTCGTGCCGGCGCGTCCGTGTGCCCCCGGCTGAACTGAGTCGCTCCGATGGAAACCCTGCTGTCCCTCGTGCCCTTCATCGCCATCCTGGCGGTCTTCTGGTTCCTCATGATCAGGCCCAACCAGAGGAGGCAGCGTGAGCACCTCCAGATGCAGTCGTCCTTGGCAGTCGGCGACCGCGTGATGCTCACGAGCGGGATCTTCGGGACGATCCGCTCGCTCACTGACGAGCGCGCGCGCATCGAATTGTCGCCGGGCGCCGAGATCGAGGTCGTCCGTGCGGCGATCGCGCAGGTCGACGCCGCGCCGGCGAGCATCGACCCGACTGCGGCGCCCGACGAGGAGGCCTGATGACCGCCTTGGCGACGGCTCGCGAGGCGCTGGAATCGCTGATCCTCGACGTTCCTGATTGGCCTGAGCCCGGCGTCGTGTTCAAGGACATCACCCCGGTCCTTGCGGACCACACCGCCTTCACCCGCGTCATCGAGGGGCTCGCGAGCGCGGGACGCGATGCGAACGGTCAGGTCGTGGTCGACAAGGTCGTCGGCATGGAGGCCCGCGGGTTCATCCTCGCCGCACCCGTGGCGCTCGCGCTCGGTGCTGGCTTCATCCCGGTGCGCAAGCAGGGCAAGCTTCCGCGCGAGACGCACGCCATCTCGTACGACCTCGAGTACGGCAGCGCGACGCTGGAGATCCACGCGGACGCGGTGGCACCGGGGGAGCGAGTGCTTCTGGTCGACGACGTGCTGGCGACGGGCGGCACCGCTGCTGCGACGCGCCGCCTGGTCGAGCAGTGCGGAGGCATCTGCGTCGGCTTCGCCGGACTGGTTGAGCTGTCGTTCCTGCCGGGACGTGAGGCGCTGGGTGAGTTGCCCGTGCTCTCGCTCATGACCATCTGACCCCACACGTCCCACCGGCTCACTAGACTGTGCCAATGGCAGAGCAGCGCACGCCCGGCGCACGCGACAGAGCCGTTCCGGCGGCCACCGCGCGAAGCATGCGCGCCCGACTTGCTCGCATCGGCACCAGACCCGCGTCGTCGAACCCGGTCCTGGAGCCTCTGTTCCGTTCCATCCGGGCCAACCACCCGAAGGCCGACCTCGCTCTCATCGAGCGTGCCTACGACCTGGCCGAGAAGTTCCACACGGGTCAGATGCGCAAGAGCGGTGATCCCTACATCACCCATCCGCTCGCGGTGACCACGATCCTGGCGGACATCGGCATGACGGAGCCGACGCTGGTCGCGGCGCTGCTGCACGACACGGTGGAGGACACCCCGTACACGCTGGAGGAGTTGCGCAGCGACTTCGGGGACGAGGTAGCGCTACTCGTCGACGGCGTGACCAAGCTCGACAAGGTCACCTACGGCGACTCGGCCCAGGCCGAGACGATCCGCAAGATGATCGTGGCGATGTCGAAGGACATCCGGGTGCTGGTCATCAAGCTGGCAGACCGCCTGCACAACATGCGTACGCTGCGCTACCTCAAGGCCGAGACCCAGGAGCGCAAGGCCCGCGAGACCCTCGACATCTACGCGCCGCTGGCGCACCGACTCGGCATGAACACCCTCAAGTGGGAGCTCGAGGACCTCGCCTTCGCGACGCTGCACCCCAAGATCTACGACGAGATCGTACGGATGGTCGCCGAGCGCGCACCCTCGCGGGACAAGTTCCTGGCTGAGGTGATCGAGCAGGTCACGGGTGACCTCAAGGACGCCAAGATCAAGGCGAAGGTCACCGGGCGACCCAAGCACTACTACTCGATCTACCAGAAGATGATCGTCGGTGGCCGGGACTTCTCCGACATCTACGACCTGGTCGGCATCCGGATCCTCGTCGACGAGGACCGCGAGTGTTACAGCGTCCTGGGCGTCATCCACGCCCGCTGGAACCCGGTGCTGGGCCGGTTCAAGGACTACGTCGCGATGCCGAAGTTCAACATGTACCAATCGCTGCACACCACGGTGATCGGCCCTCAGGGCAAGCCGGTGGAGATGCAGATCCGGACCTTCTCGATGCACCGCCGCGCCGAGTACGGCGTCGCGGCCCACTGGAAGTACAAGGAGGCCAGCCGCGCCGGCGAGGACACCGACCGCCTCGCGGAGCGCGACGACATGACGTGGCTGCGCCAGCTCATGGACTGGCAGAGCGAGGTCGAGGATCCGGGTGAGTTCCTGGAGTCACTGCGCTTCGAGATGAACCGCGCGGAGGTCTACGTCTTCACCCCGCGCGGCGACGTCATCGCGCTGCCCGTGGACGCCAGCCCCGTGGACTTCGCGTACGCGGTCCACACCGAAGTCGGACATCACACCATCGGAGCGCGGGTCAACGGTCGTCTGGTGCCGTTGGAGTCGACCCTGGACAACGGTGACGTGGTCGAGGTGTTCACCTCCAAGGCGCCGACCGCGGGCCCTTCCCGGGACTGGTTGACGTTCGTGAAGTCCCCGCGCGCCCGCTCCAAGATCCGGCAGTGGTTCACCAAGGAGCGCCGCGAGGAGGCCATCGAACGCGGCAAGGACCAGATCGCCAAGCTGATGCGCAAGGAGGGTCTGCCCCTCAAGCGTCTGATGACGCACGACTCGCTGCAATTGGTGGCCCAGCACTTCCACCACGCAGACGTCTCGGCGCTCTACGCGGCGGTCGGGGAGGGCAACCTGTCGGCGCAGGCGGTCGTACGGCGGGTCATCGACCTGCACGGCGGGCTGCAGGGCGCGGCGGAGGACCTGGCCGAGGCGGTGACGATCACCGGGCGTTCGCGCAGCCAGAGTTCCTCGGGCGACTCGGGCGTGCTCGTCAAGGGCGTCGACGACGTGTGGGTCAAGCTCGCCAAGTGCTGCACGCCGGTGCCGGGTGACCCGATCATCGGATTCGTCACCAAGGGCGGGGGAGTTTCGGTGCACCGTACGGACTGCACCAATGCCGCGAGCCTCACGGCCCAGTCGGAGCGGCTCGTGGACGTCGAGTGGGCGCCCACGGCCGAGACCACGTTCCTGGTCAACATCCAGGTGGAGGCGCTGGACCGTTCGCGGCTGCTGTCCGACATCACCATGGCGTTGTCGGATGCGCACGTGAACATCCTGAGTGCGACGCTGTCGACGACGCGGGATCGGGTGGCTCGTAGCCGGTTCACCTTCGAGATGGCGGATGCATCCCACCTGGACTCGGTGTTGCGTTCGGTGCGCTCGGTTCCCGGTGTTTTCGACGCCTACCGCGTGACCGGCTGACGTCATCTGCGGCCGGTGGTCGGCCCCAACGCCGAGGAGCCGCCCCGAACGGGACGGCTCCTCGCGGGTGTGGGTGGCTCAGCCGCCGAACTCCGCTGACGTGCGTCGTGCCATCTCCAGGAAGGCTTGCTTGTTCGCAAGCGACTCCTCCAGGTCCTTGACCTTGCGGGCGTCGCCGGCGGCGCGAGCCTTCTCGAGCTTGGCCTCCTCCTCGGCGACACCGGCCTCGAGCATCGAGACCATGTCGTTGGCGCGGGCGGACTTCTCCGGGTCGGTGCGCCGCCACTGGTCGGCCTCGACGTTGCGGATGGCGTTCTCGACCTTGCGCATGCGGCCTTCGAGGTCGCGCATCCGGTCGCGAGGAACCTTGCCCGCGGCGTCCCACTTGTCAGCGAGATCGCGGAACGAACGACGGACAGCCTCGAGGTCGGTGTCCGTGCCATCCAGCGAGGCGGCCAGCGCCTCGGCGTCGACGAGGATCGCCTCCTTGACCTCGGCGTTGGCGGCGAACTCGCGGTCGAGCTCGGCGTTGGCCGCGTCGCGGGCGCCGAAGAACGCGTCCTGGGCGCCGCGGAACCGCGCCCACAACTTGTCGTCCACGTCGCGCGGAGCCGGTCCAGCGGCCTTCCACTCGCGCATGAGATCGCGGTAGCGGCCGGCGGTGGCACCCCAATCGGTGGAGTCTGCGATCGCCTCCGCCTCCGTGGCGAGGCGCTCCTTGATCACCCGCGCCGCGTCGCGGCGCTGGTGCTCATCGGCGAAGTGGGACTTGCGGCGACGCGTGTACGCAGTCCTGGCCGAGGAGAAGCGGCGCCACAGTGCGTCGTCGCTGGCCTTGTCGAGGCGTGGAACGGCCTTCCACTGGTCGAGGAGGTCGCGGAGCCGGTTGGCGCCGTTGCGCCAGTCGTTGCTCTCGCAGAGGCGCTCCGCCTCGGCGACGATGGCTTCCTTGGCCTGCTTGGCCTCAGCGACCTTCTCAGCGCGCTCAGCGCGCCGGGCCTCACGCTGGACCGCGATGATGGGCGCCAGGGCGTCGAGCCGCCCTGCCAGAGCGACGAGGTCGCCGACGGCGTTGGCCTCGACGACCTGCTCGCGCAACTGCTTGACGACGCCCGTGGCCTCCTCCGGGCTCAACTTGCCGGCAGCGACGCGCTGCTCGAGGAGTTGGACCTCGAAGGCGAGGGCGTCGTACCGGTCGGTGAAGAACTTCAGGGCTTCGTCCGCTGAGACGTCGGGGACCTGGCCCACCGATCGCTCACCATCGGAGGTACGGACGAAAACGGTGCCGTCCTCGGCCACTCGGCCCCATTCGGACTGCTTGTCGGCGCTCATGGTCGCCCATCGTAGTCATGTCGCCGGACCACCTCGGTAGGCTGACTCTCTGACCGAGCATCGAGACACGCCGCGATGGCGTCTCATGCCGCTGCACGGCGTGCAGCGACCGCCCAGATCGACCCGAGGACAGCACTTGTTCATCGCAGGATTCCCCGCAGGCCCTTGGGGGACCAACTGCTACGTCGTGGCGACGGCGGAGGGTGCCGAGTGCGTCGTCATCGACCCCGGCAAGGATTCGGCCTCCGCGGTGGACGACATCGTGCGTCAGTACAAGCTCAAGCCCGTCAGCGTGCTGGTGACGCACGGGCACGTCGACCACATGTGGTGCGTGGCGCCGGTGGCCGGCACCTACGACGCGACGGCGTGGATCCATCCCGCTGACCGCCACCTGCTCACCGACCCGCTGGCGGGAATGTCTCGCGAGACCAGCCAGATGATGCTGGGTGGTTCCTATGAGTGGGCCGAGCCGGACGACGTGCGCGAGTTGGGGGACGGGCAGAGTCTGGAGCTCGCGGGGATGGCGTTCCACGTCGATCACACTCCCGGGCACACCCAGGGGTCGGTGTCGTTCCGTACGCCGTACGGCCTGCAGGACGTCTCCCAGTTGCTGTTCTCCGGGGACACTTTGTTTGCAGGCTCGATCGGGCGGACGGACCTGCCGGGCGGTGACCATGCCCAGTTGCTGCAGTCGCTGCGCTCGAAGGTGTTGACCCTGACCGATGACGTGGTGGTCCTGCCCGGACACGGCGAGCAGACCTCCATCGGTCGTGAGCGTGTCACCAATCCGTTCCTGCTCGACCTGATCGAGGGCGACCCCTCGAGCGCGCCTGTGACAAGGGGGCTGTGATGGCCAAGATCGCACCGCTGTCCGGTTTCCCCGAACTGCTCCCCGCGGAGCGGGTCGTGGAGCGCGAGGTGATCGCGTCCCTGTCGCAGACCTTCGAGCTCCACGGCTTCGCCAACATCGAGACGCGCGTCGTCGAGCCGCTGGAGCGCCTCGCCAAGGGCGGCGAGATCGACAAGGAGATCTACGTCCTCCAGCGCCTCCAGACCGACCGGCAGGGCGGGGGAGTCAGCGACGCGGACCTCGGGATGCACTTCGACCTCACCGTGCCGTTCGCGCGCTACGTGCTGGAGAATGCTGGGCACCTCGAGTTCCCGTTCCGAAGGTTCCAGATCCAGCCGGTGTGGCGCGGGGAACGCCCCCAGGAGGGTCGCTACCGGCAGTTCACCCAAGCCGACGTGGACCTGGTGGGGCGCGACGAGCTCGGCTTCCACCACGACGTCGAGGTGATGTCCGTGATGGTGGACGCGCTGGGTCGACTGCCGATCCCGCCGGTCTCCTTCCAGTTCAACAACCGCAAGCTCATCCAGGGCTTCTACCGCGGTCTGGGCATCAACGACGTCACCGAGGCGATCCGCGTCATCGACAAGCTCGACAAGATGCCCGCCGACGAGGTCGCCGCGCTGCTGGTTGAGCGGGTGGGCGCGACGCCGGAGCAGGCCGACGCGTGCCTGGCGCTGGCGACCATCCGGGTGAGCGACACCTCCTTCACTGAGTCCGTACGCGCACTCGGTGTCACCGACGACCTCCTCGAGGAGGGACTGACCGAGCTGGCCGCGGTCGTCGAGGGCTGCGCCGCGGTTGCCAACGACACGGTCACGGTCGAGGCGAACCTGCGCATCGCGCGCGGGCTCGACTACTACACGGGAACCGTCGTGGAGATCTTCATGGCGGGCTACGAGCGCCTGAAGTCGGTCGGCGGCGGCGGGCGCTACGACGCCCTCGCGAGCGACGGGCGTACGACGTACCCCGGTGTCGGAGTCTCCTTCGGCGTCTCGCGCTCGCTGATCCCACTCATCTCTGACGGCGTACTGTCCGGCAGCCGCCCCGTGCCCAGTGCCGTGCTGGTCGCCGTCACTGCCGAGGACGAGCGCGGCCAGAGCGCAGCAGTGGCCACCGCTCTGCGTGCGCGCGGCATCGCGTGTGAGGTCTCGGCCAACGCCCAGAAGTTCGGCAAGCAGATCCGCACGGCGCAGCGGCGAGGCATCCCGTACGTCTGGTTCGTCCAACCGGACGGCACCCACCAAGTCAAGGACATTCGGACGGGATCCCAGGTCGACGCTGAACCGTCGGCTTGGACCCCGCCCGCCGAGGACCTGCGACCGCAGGTCGTCTCGAAGCACGCTGAGAAGGAGATCCAGTGATCCGCACCCATGACGCCGGCGCCCTGCGCGCCGAGAACGTCGGCCAGAGTGTCACCCTCGCCGGGTGGGTGGCGCGCCGTCGCGATCACGGCGGAGTCGCCTTCCTGGATCTGCGCGAGGCCAGCGGCATCGTGCAGGTGGTGGTGCGCGACGAGGACGTGGCCCACAGCCTGCGCAACGAGTTCTGCCTCAAGGTCACCGGCGAGGTGGTGGCGCGCAGCCCCGAGAACGTGAACCCCAACCTCGCGACCGGCGAGGTCGAGGTGGTCACCACGAGCATCGAGGTGCTCTCGCCCTCGGCCCCCCTGCCGTTCCCCATCGATGACGCGGCGTCGTCCAAGGGCGGAGAGGTGGGCGAGGAGACGCGCCTGAAGTACCGCTACCTCGACCTGCGTCGCAGCGAGCCCGCCCGCATGCTGCGCCTGCGCAGCAAGATCAACAAGGCTGCCCGCGATGCGCTGGACCGCCACGACTTCGTGGAGATCGAGACGCCGACGCTGACGCGCTCGACGCCTGAGGGTGCGCGTGACTTCCTGGTGCCTGCCCGCCTGCACCCCGGGAGCTGGTACGCCCTGCCGCAGAGCCCGCAGCTGTTCAAGCAGTTGCTGATGGTCGGTGGCATGGAGCGCTACTACCAGATCGCGCGCTGCTATCGCGACGAGGACTTCCGGGCCGACCGTCAGCCCGAGTTCACCCAGCTCGACATCGAGATGAGCTTCGTCGACCAGGATGACGTGATCGCGCTCATGGAAGAGGTGCTCAGCGACATCTGGGCGCTGGAGGGACACGAGATCCCGCGTCCCATCCCGAGGATGACCTACGCCGACGCCATGGCGCGCTTCGGGTCCGACAAGCCGGACCTGCGGATGGGCCAGGAGCTCGTCGAGTGCACGGACTACTTCAAGGACACGGCGTTCCGCGTCTTCCAGGCGCCGTACGTCGGTGCAGTCGTGATGCCCGGTGGAGCAGACCAACCGCGCCGTCAGTTCGACGCGTGGCAGGAGTGGGCGAAGCAGCGTGGCGCCAAGGGTCTCGCCTACGTCACGCTGGGTGCCGATGGTGAGCTCGGTGGTCCGGTGGCCAAGAACCTCTCCGATGCGGAGAAGGACGGGTTGGCCGCCCACACGGGCGCGCAGCCGGGTGACTGCATCTTCTTCGCGGCCGGGCCAGCGAAGCCGAGCCGCGCCCTGCTGGGTGCTGCCCGGTTGGAGATCGGGCGCCGCTGCGGCCTGATCGACGAGTCCGCCTTTGCGTTCACCTGGGTCGTCGATGCACCGCTGTTCGAGCCTGCCGACGACGCGGTCGCGAGCGGCGACGTCGCGGTGGGGGCGGGGGCGTGGACGGCTGTTCACCACGCCTTCACGAGTCCCAAGCCCGAGTTCCTCGACTCGCTCGAGTCCGACCCCGGGGCAGCGTTGGCGTACGCCTACGACATCGTCTGCAACGGCAGTGAGCTCGGCGGTGGCTCGATCCGAATCCACCGCGAAGAGGTGCAGAAGCGCGTCTTCGAGATCATGGGCATCGGCCCCCAAGAAGCCGAGGAGAAGTTCGGATTCCTGCTGGAGGCGTTCAAGTTCGGGGCTCCTCCGCACGGCGGCATCGCGGTGGGTCTCGACCGGATCGTGGCGATCCTCTCGGGGGCCGACTCGATCCGCGATGTCATCGCGTTCCCCAAGTCGGGTGGCGGCTTCGACCCGCTGACGGCGGCTCCCGCCCCGATCACCCCGCAGCAGCGTAAGGAAGCCGGTGTCGACGCACCCCCTGCGGAGGAAGTTTCGTCACAGGGCTGACACGCAGGAGATTTCGCCTCAACCGGCGGTGATGGTCGTTTCCAGATCGTTACCGCCGGTTGATCATATTTGGGTTGTGGCTCACATAAGGTCCCTAAAGGCGTCACCCGGGGACGCCCGGACTCGGCACGAGTCGGTCCGCAGGAACGTGACCCGCAAGGGTCGAGCGAGGTGAGCATGACCGATCCGAACGCAGGCCTTCAGGTCGCGGAGGTCATGGAGGAGACCGGTCACGCCGAGCAGAACGAGGAGTTCGCAGGACGCTCCCCGCTCCAGATCGCGATGGCGCGTCTGCGCCGCGACAAGTTGGCCATGGCCTGTCTCGTGGTCGTGATGTTCTTCGTCATCGTGGCGGTCTTCGCCGACGTGCTGGCCAAGATCTTCGGTGTCTCCCTCGACCTGGTGCAGGTGTGCGAGGTCGTGGAGTGCAGTGCGGCGTCCTCCAACTACGGCCTGCCCAAGGCGGGACCGCCCGCGTTCGGGTTCGACCCGAACCACCCGTTGGGGATCAACCCCCGCACCGGCGCCGACAACCTGGCGCACTGGATCTACGGATGCCGCACGTCGTTGATCATCGCGGCCAGCGCGACGCTGTTCGCTTCGGTCGTCGGCGTCCTGCTCGGCCTCATCGCCGGCTTCGTCGGTGGCTTCGTCGACAAGGTGATCTCGTTCGTCACGGACTTCTTCCTCACCATCCCGTTCCTGCTGGCCGCACTCAGCATCGCCCCGATCATCAACGACCGGTTCGCGTCGAGCGACGCGTACCCGACGATCCAGAAGGCCTCCCTGATCGCCGTCCTGGCGGTGTTCGGGTGGATGGCCGTGGCACGTCTGGTCCGCGGCGAGGTGCTGTCCCTGCGCGAGCGGGAGTTCGTGCACGCAGCCCGGGTCATCGGCATGCCCACCAGGCGCATCCTCTTCAAGGAGCTGTTGCCGAACCTGGTGGCCCCGATCATCATCTCGGTCTCGCTGATGCTGCCCACGTTCGTGGCGCTGGAGGCCGGACTGGCCTTCCTCGGCATCGGCGTGACCAGCGGCGCGTCGTGGGGGCAGACGATCCTCAACGCCGTGCCGTACTGGAAGAACTACCCGTTCTTCCTGGCAGCCCCGATGGTGGGCGTCGTCCTTCTGGTGCTCGCCCTCAACCTGCTGGGTGACGCCGTGCGAGACGCCCTGGACCCGAAGACGCGCCGCTGAGGCGTACTGACCACGAGTTGAAGCAACACAACAGATGTCGTGCCGCGACGTGGATCGCGGGACGCAACAACGAGAAAGGCTGGAACATGAGGCGGAGCAAGGCGCTGGCCACTGTGGCCACGAGTGCCCTCCTGGTGACCCTCGCTGCCTGTGGCGGCGGCAGTGGTGACGGGGACGGGGACACCGGCACGGACAACAAGTTCAGGGACGCTGCCGAGACGATCGACAAGGACCCGGAGCGTCAGGGCCCGGCTGCCCCGATCGAGGGCGCGACCGAGGGTGGCACCATCACCGTGCTCCTCCCGGACGACCCGGGCCCCGAGGACCTCGACCCGACCAACGGTTGGTCGGTCACGGGCAACTCGATTCAGCAGGCGCTGACGCACCGCTCGCTGACCCAGTACGCCCGCGACGAGGAGTCCGGCGAGATGGTTCTCGTTCCCGACCTGGCCGAGGACCTCGGCCAGCCGAACGAGGACTACACCGAGTGGACCTTCACGATTCGCGACAACGCGACCTGGCAGACCGGTGACCCGATCACCGCTGAAGAGGTTGCCTGGGGCATCCAGCGCTCGCTCGACTCCGAGGCCTTCCCGTCCGGTCCCGGCACCGAGTACTCCAAGCACTACTTCGCTGGTGCGAACGACTACGCGGGCCCGTACAGCGACAAGGGCAAGAAGTACGACGCGATCACGTTCGACAACGACGCGCGCACGGTGACCATCAAGATGGAGTCCCCGTTCCCGGACATGGACTACTGGGGCGCCTTCATGGCGATGGGCCCGGCTCCGCTGGGCAAGGCCTCCAACCCGCCGGCGTACGGCACCGAGCCGGTCTCCAACGGCCCCTACAAGGTTGAGAGCTTCCGCCCGAGCGAGGAGCTCGTGCTGGTTCGCAACGACGCGTGGGTTCCGGAGTCCGACCCGGCCCGCCACCAGTACGCGGACAAGTGGATCTTCAAGTTCACCGAGGACCCGACCCAGGCTGACGAGCTCATCCTGTCGGGCAACGAGGCGTCCGAGACCACGCTCTCGACCGGCATCAACGCCGAGAACTACAACCAGCTCAAGACCGAGCTGGGCGAGCGCATGGTCCAGCAGTCGTCGCAGTGCACCAGCTTCTGGTCGCCCGACTACACCAAGATCACGGACCTCAACGTCCGCAAGGCACTGGCCTACGCCTACCCGTACGAGTCGGTGTGGCAGGCCTCCGGCGAGGTTGCCGGCGTGACCCGCGTTCCGGCCAACTCGGTCATGCCTCCCGGCATGGCTGGCAAGTCGGACTACCAGGTCGACGGTGAGCAGATCACCTTCCAGCCCGAGAAGGCGCTGGAGCTGCTCGAGGAGGCCGGTTACGCGGCTGGCGAGTACCAGATCACGATGGCGTACGCCGAGGGCAGCCCCACCACTGAGGCCGCTCAGGAGCAGATCACCAAGGGTCTGCAGGACTCCGGCTTCAAGGTGAAGGCGATCCCGGTTCCGATCGAGACCTCGCTCTACACGATCTGGACCGACCCGTCCAACAAGATCAACAAGCAGCTCAACCTGCGTGGCGTCAACTGGTGCTCCGACTGGCCCTCCGGCCTGACGATGCTCCCGGCCCTGCTGCGCACGGACGCGACCTACAACACGTCGTTCTTCTCCGAGGAGTCCGTTGACGCTCGCATGGACGAGATCCCGACGCTGCCGGCCGACGAGCAGGCTGCTGCCTGGGGCGAGCTGGACGAGACGATCGCGACCGAGTTCTACCCGCTGATCCCGACCGCGTTCCGCAACGACCTCTTCACGTTCGGTACCAAGATCGGCAACCCGACTGGTGACGGTGCACTCGGTGCGCCCAACTACAAGGATCTCTACGTCATCCAGTGATCCTGATCGGTCGGCGCGCCTGACGCGTTGACCGGCACACCCGGTGGGGGTCCGATCCGGACCCCCACCGGTCACGCCGCCCACCGGCGGCGATTTCATCTGTAGCTGCGGAGGAATGGAATGTTCGCCTACGTCGTCAAGCGCCTGCTCTCGGGTGCTGTCGTGCTCTTCCTCGTCTCGCTGAGCATCTTCGCGCTCTTCTGGTTCGGGCCGAGCGAGCCGGCGCAGACGATCTGCGACCGAGAGACCAGCAACCGCTGCACCCCTGAGCGTCTCGAGTTGTTCAACGAGTCCCTGGGCTTCAACAACCCGATGCTCACCGAGTACAGCAAGTTCGCCAAGGGCGTCTTCGTCGGGCGCGAGATCCAGACGAGCCCCAACACGCAGATCATCGACTGCGAGGCTCCGTGCTTCGGGATCTCCTACCGCACCAAGCAGGATGTTTTCGAGGAGATGAAGGACCGCATGCCCGCGACCTTCTCGGTCGCTCTCGGTGGCGCCTTCCTCTACCTCGCCTTCGGTGTTCCGATCGGAGTGGCGGCGGCCAGACGGAGAGGGACCCTGGCGGACAAGGCGCTGGTCTCCTCATTCCTGGTCATCTCGTCGATCCCCTACTACTTGTTCGCCCTGCTGACATGGCTGCTGGTGACCATCACGTGGCAGGTTCCCGTCATTTCCGAAACGGGCTACTTCCCGTTCTGGGACAACCCAGCCAAGTGGTTCACCGGATTGCTGCTGCCATGGGTGGCGCTGGGCATCTTCGGGTGCACCCAGTACACGCGTTATTCGCGCGGCTCCATGGTTGAGGTCCTCAGCGAGGACTACATCCGCACCGCCAAGGCGAAGGGTCTGACTCCCAACAAGGTGGTCTACAAGCACGGGCTCCGCTCGGCGCTGGTGCCCGTGATCACCATCTTCGGTATCGACTTCGGCACCCTGCTGGCCGGCACGATCTTCACGGAGCGCATCTTCGACGTGGACGGGATCGGCCTGTGGGGCCTCAACGCCGTCTACGCGAAGGACTTGCCGGTGGTGTCCGCGACGGCCCTCTTCGGCGCCGCCGTCCTCATCATCAGCAACATCATCGTGGACATCGTCTACAGCATTCTTGACCCCCGAGTGAGGCTTTCGTGAGTACGTCCCAGACAGACACGAACTCCGGCGCCCCGCTGCTGGTCGTCGATGATCTGACCGTCCGATTCCCCACCGAGGACGGGCTCGTGAGTGCCGTCTCCGGCCTCAGCTACTCCGTGGAACGCGGCCGCACCCTGGGCATCGTGGGGGAGTCCGGGTCGGGCAAGTCGGTCTCGAGCATGGCCGTGCTCGGCCTGCACGACGCCCGTACGGCGCAGATCAGCGGCTCGATCAAGGTCAAGGGCGAGGAGATCGTCGGCATGTCGGAGAACGACATGCGCAAGCTGCGCGGCAACGACGTCGCGATGATCTTCCAGGACGCGCTGGCCGCGCTGCACCCCTTCTACAAGGTGGGTGCCCAGCTCGCGGAGGCGTACGCGGTCCACCACCCGAAGGCATCGAAGCGGGACGCGCGTCGCCGGGCGATCGAGATGCTCGACCGGGTCGGGATTCCTCAGCCGGACCGTCGCGTGGACGACTTCCCGCACCAGTTCTCGGGCGGTATGCGGCAGCGCGCGATAATCGCGATGGGCCTCATCAACGACCCCTCGCTGCTCATCGCCGACGAGCCGACCACGGCACTCGACGTGACCGTCCAGGCGCAGATCCTGGACCTGCTGCAGGACCTGCAGCGCGAGTTCAACTCGGCGATCATCATGATCACCCACGACCTCGGCGTCATCGCGGAGATGGCGGACGACGTGCTGGTGATGTACTCGGGCCGCGCCGTCGAGTACGGAGCATGCAACGAAGTGCTCGTGCACCCCGAGATGCCCTACACGTGGGGGCTGCTGTCGAGCATCCCGGACGTCACGGCGGACACCAACGCCCGCATGATCCCGATTCCGGGCAACCCTCCGAGCCTGCTTCACCCGCCGGCCGGGTGCGCCTTCGAGCCGCGCTGCGGCCACTCGGGCAAGGTGGCAGGGGATCTGTGCGCCACCGAGTTGCCCGCGTTGGAGCCGGGCCGCCGGGGGAGTGCGCACCTCAAGCGTTGTCACCTGCCTGACCCCGACGCCATCTACGAGATCGACGTGCTGCCGGAGATCGCACCTGACCTTGTCAAGAAGGAGACGCGATGAGCGACGAGAAGAACCCCGCCGCGGAGGGTTCCGCCGTCGAGCAGGACGTGGTCACGCCCCGCGACGAGCAGATCCACGCGGACTCGTTCGATGCCCAGATCGAGCACACCCACGCTGCCGCAGAGTTCGACCCGAACGCCGAGCCGGTGCTGACGGTCGAAGGCCTCAAGATGTACTTCCCGGTGAAGTCCGGTGGTCTCATCTCCCGCAGGATCGGAAACGTCCAGGCGGTCGACGGCGTCTCCTTCCAGGTTCCTCGTGGTGGCGCCCTGGGTCTGGTGGGCGAGTCGGGATGTGGCAAGTCGACGACCGGCCGGATGATCACGCGCCTCTACAAGCCGACGGCGGGCAGCATCTCGTTCGAGGGCCATGACCTGGCCACGATGAAGGAGCGGGACCTCAAGCCGCTGCGCAAGGAGGTGCAGATGATCTTCCAGGATCCCTACACCTCGCTGAACCCGCGGCAGACGGTTGGTTCGATCGTGGGTGCGCCGCTCCAGGTGCACAAGATCGTCCCGGAGAAGCAGGTCAAGAAGCGGGTGCAGGAGCTCCTCGAGGTCGTCGGCCTCAACCCGGAGCACTACAACCGCTACCCGAACGAGTTCTCCGGCGGGCAGCGTCAGCGCATCGGCATTGCTCGTGCCCTCACGCTCAACCCCAAGGTGCTGGTCGCCGACGAGCCCGTCTCGGCACTCGACGTGTCGATCCAGGCCCAGGTGATCAACCTGCTCCAGGACATCCAGTCCGAGTTCGACGTGGCGTTCCTCTTCATCGCTCACGACCTGGCTGTCGTGCGTCACTTCTGCCCTGAGGTCGCGGTGATGTACCTGGGCAAGATCGTGGAGATCGGGGACCGCGACAGCATCTACAACAACGCGCACCACCCGTACACGCAGGCGCTGCTGTCTGCGGTTCCGGACGTCAAGCAGGCCGTGTCGGGCGAGCGCCGCGAGCGGATCCGGCTCACCGGTGACGTCCCGAGCCCCATCAACCCGCCGTCGGGTTGCCGCTTCCGCACGCGGTGCCACATGGCGCAGGACATCTGCGCCCGCCAGGAGCCGCCACTGCTGCAGATCGGGCCGCGCCACAAGGTGGCGTGTCACTTCCCGGGCCGGTTGGGGCAGGCTCCCTCGGAGCCAGTCACGACCCGTTTCCTGGGCGTGGACGCCGCCGGTCAGCCCGACCCTGGCGCGGTGTCCGGTGGTGTCCTCGTGGATCGTCCCGGCTATGACGACACGTGGTTGAACCTCGACGACAAGACGATGGGTCGTGCCTGACAGCGAGGGTCTCTTCGACGCTCCGGGTCCCGGCGCACGCAGCGGCGGGTCCCTCAGCGCGGCGTCGCACGTCGCGGCGCCGTTGGCCGTTCGGATGCGGCCACGCACTCTGGACGAGCTCGTCGGCCAGGCTCAACTGCGTGCCGAGGGTTCCCCGCTGCGTCGCCTCATCGAGGGTGATCAGGCCATGTCCCTGCTGCTGTGGGGGCCGCCCGGCACGGGGAAGACCACGATCGCCTCGATCGTCTCGCAGCAGACGCGCCGACACTTCGTGGAGGTGTCGGCGGTCGCCGCGGGCGTCAAGGAGGTGCGCGCCGCGATCGACGCCGCGCGGCGCGAACTGGTGAGCAGCGGGCACGAGACGGTCCTGTTCGTGGACGAGGTCCATCGGTTCACCAAGGCGCAGCAGGATGCCCTGCTGCCGGGTGTGGAAAACCGCTGGGTCACGCTGGTGGCAGCCACGACCGAGAACCCGTTCTTCTCCGTCATCTCGCCCTTGCTCTCGCGAAGCCTCCTGCTCCGCTTGGAGTCGCTCGACGACGAGGGGATCGGCGAGGTCATCGCTCAGGCATTGAGCGACGAGCGTGGACTCGCCGGGGAGGTGGCCCTCGACGAGGACGCGCGCGACCATCTCGTACGTCTGGCGGGGGGCGACGCGCGACGGGCCCTCACCTACCTGGAGGCGGCGGCAGGTGCGGCCCGGAGCAAGGGTGCGTCGGCCATCGACCTGGCAACCACCGAGACGGCCGTCGACCAGGCTGCGGTGAGGTATGACCGTCAGGGCGACCAGCACTACGACGTCACGAGCGCGTTCATCAAGTCGATCCGGGGCTCGGACGCGGACGCTGCGCTGCACTACCTGGCCCGCATGGTCGAGGCGGGCGAGGACCCGCGGTTCATCGCGCGTCGACTGGTGATCCTCGCCTCCGAGGACATCGGACTGGCAGATCCCACTGCGCTGACCACCGCGGTGGCCGCGGCCCAAGCCGTGCAACTCATCGGCATGCCTGAGGCGCGGCTCAATCTCGCGCAGGCCGTGATCGCGCTGGCCGTGGCGCCCAAGTCGAACGCGGTGATCACCGCCATCAACGAGGCCCAGGCGGACGTGCGGGCCGGAAAGATCGGATCCGTCCCGCCCCACCTGCGCGACGCCCACTACTCGGGCGCCAAGGATCTGGGGCACGGGAAGGCCTACACCTACAGCCACGACGAGCCGTTCGGCATCGCCGAGCAGCAGTACGCCCCGGACGTCGTCGCCGACGCTCGCTACTACCGACCCACGGCTCTGGGTGCCGAGGCGAGCATCAAGCAACGGTGGGAGCGGATCCGGGCCATCGTGCGGGGACGATAGGGTCGAGCACGTGATTCCCGAGGTCGCCTGGCTCCTGGGGGCGTGCGCACTGGCGCTCGCCCTGGTGGTGGTTGCCCTCGTGCTGGCCACGCTGGCCATGCGGCGTACCGCCCGCCTGCGTCGCGAGCTCGCGGCCGCCACCGCTGTGTCCGAGGCGCTTCGCGAGAGGATCGCGGACCTCGAGGCGAGTCTCGCGACTGACTCAGCGGACCTCGCCGGCGCGCCGCGCGGGCAGGACGCTCACGCGGCCGAGCACACCTTCGTGATCACCCACGTCGGCGAGAGCGACGTGCTGGAGGTCGCCGCGGCGGGCGCATCAAGTGACGCGGTCGACCCAGTGCGCCTCGACGGGCGTCAGTTCGCTGACATCGTGGCGCGGGAGACCATCGTGAAGGCGGCCGGGCTGGCTCACGGGGTGCGGCGAGCCATGGCTCCTCAGACCCGCAACCGCATCCGCTTCGAGATGCGCCGCGAGGTCAAGCGGAGCAAGCGCACCCGCCGCACCGAGATGAAGCAGGCGTGGCGCGAGTACCAGACCCGCCAGCGCGGCCTCCTCGACGACGGGGGAGTCGCGTGATCGCACGTCCGTTCTGGTTCCTCGCGGGCGCCGGGGCCGGCGTCTACGCCGCCTTCCGCGCCCGCCGTGCGGCCGAGGCGTTCACCGTCGACGGCCTTCGCGACCGTGCCTCGGCCCTCTCACTCGGGGTGCGGCTGTTCGCCGAAGAGGTCGCCCAGGGCCAGGTCGAGAAGGAGACCGAGCTCCGTGAGCAGTTCGGACTCCGCCCACTGGCACACGCAGCCCTCGACCAGGCGCCCCCCGTACTCACCACAGGCCCACCCCCCGCCATTCACTCCACCCACCGATCGCAGCAGGAGAACGACCACTGATGGACACCGCGGAGATCCGACGCCGATTCCAGGCGCACTTCGCCGACGACACCACCGTCGGCCAGCACACCGTGGTCCCCTCGGCCTCCCTGCTGCTGGACGACCCGAACCTGCTGTTCGTCAACGCGGGCATGGTGCCGTTCAAGCCGTACTTCCTCGGCCAGGAGACCCCGCCGTACGACCGCGCGACGAGCGTGCAGAAGTGCGTGCGCACCCCGGACATCGAGGACGTCGGCAAGACCACGCGTCACGGCACGTTCTTCGAGATGTGCGGCAACTTCTCGTTCGGCGACTACTTCAAGGAAGGCGCGATCCGCCTCGCGTGGGACCTGCTGACCAAGAGCGTCGACGACGGCGGCTTCGGTCTGGACGTCAATCGGCTGTACCCGTCGGTGCTCGCCGGGGACGACGAGGCAGTCGACCTGTGGATGAAGGTCACCGGACTGCCGGCCGAGCGCATCGTCAAGCTGGGGCCGAAGGAGAACTACTGGTCGATGGGCATTCCGGGCCCGGGGGGACCCTGCTCGGAGATCCTCTACGACCGCGGGCCCGAGTTCGGCCCCGACTTCGACTCTGCGACGCTGGGCCCGGACATGCCGTTCGAGCTGGAGGATCGCCTGCTGGAGATCTGGAACCTCGTCTTCATGCAGGACGAGCTGTCCGAGGTGCGCTCCAAGAGCGACTTCGACATCGCCGGATCCCTGCCCAAGCGCAACATCGACACGGGCATGGGTCTGGAACGGGTCGCGTTCCTGCTCCAGGGCAAGAACAACATGTACGAGATCGACGTCATGTTCCCCGTCATCGAGCGGGCCATGGAGCTGACGGGACGCACGTACGGCAGCAACGCCGAGGACGACGTGCGCTTCCGTGTCGTCGCGGACCACGTGCGCTCTTCGATGATGCTCATCGCTGACGGCGTGACCCCGGGCAACGAGGGCCGCGGCTACGTCCTGCGCCGCCTGCTGCGCCGTGCTGTGCGTTCCATGCGCTTGCTGGGCTACGAGGACCGCGCACTGCCCGAGCTGATGCCGGTCTCCCGCGACAAGATGGGGGAGACCTACACCTATCTCG
This sequence comes from Actinomycetes bacterium, assembly GCA_023460975.1. GTDB lineage: Bacteria > Actinomycetota > Actinomycetes > Propionibacteriales > Nocardioidaceae > Nocardioides. The sequence goes on along the minus strand of JAEWOG010000075.1, from coordinate 4,288 downwards.
TCGACGAGTGGGAGCGGATCGCGCGTGTCGCGTACGCCGAGGAGGACGCCTTCCGCAAGACGCTGGCCGCGGGCACGCAGATCTTCGAGAGCGCGGCCGATCAGGTCAAGGCGTCCGGCGCCACGCTGCTGGGCGGTGACCAGGCGTTCGCGCTGCACGACACGTACGGCTTCCCGATCGACCTGACCCTCGAGATGGCCAGCGAGGCCGGCCTGACGGTGGACGAGGAGGGCTTCCGCTCCCTCATGTCCGAGCAGCGCGCCCGCGCGAAGGCCGACGCGAAGTCCAAGAAGGGGCAGCACGCCGACACCCACGTCTACCGCGAGATCCTGGACGCCCACGGCCCCACTGAGTGGCTGGCGTACGAGACCCTCGAGACCGAGTCCGCCCCGCTCGCCCTGCTGCGCGAGGGCGCCTCAGTCCCGGTGCTCGGCGCGGGCGAGGTCGGCGAGTTGGTGCTCGACCGCACGCCGTTCTACGCCGAGTCCGGTGGTCAGGCAGCCGACGCGGGACGCATCACGTTCGACGGTGGAGTGCTCGAGGTGCTGGACGTGCAGCGTCCCGTGCGCGGCCTCGTCGTGCACCAGGTGCGCGTGCTGGAGGGCGAGCTGCCCGCCGACACGCGCCAGATGCAGGCTCTGGTCGACCCGCAGTGGCGTCTCGGCGCCCGGCAGGCCCACTCCGGCACGCACGTGGTGCACGCCGCGCTGCGCGAGGTGCTCGGGCCCACCGCACTCCAGTCCGGGTCGTACAACCGGCCGGGTTACCTGCGCCTCGACTTCGGGTGGACGACATCCCTGACGCCCGCCCAGGTGAAGGACATCGAGGAGGTCTCCAACGCAGCCCTGCGCGCCGACCTCCCGGTGGGCTGGCAGTACATGACGCTCCCGGAGGCCAAGGACTGGGGCGCGATCGCCCTGTTCGGCGAGACCTACGACGACTCCAAGGTCCGCGTGGTCGAGATCGGCGGCCCCTGGTCGCGTGAACTCTGCGGCGGCACCCACGTCGAGCACTCCTCCCAGATCGGCACCCTCGTGGTGACCGGCGAGGCGTCGGTCGGCTCCGGAAGCCGCCGCATCGAGGCGCTGACGGGTCTCGAGGGGTTCGCCTACCTGGCCCGCGAGCGCGACGTGGTCGCGCAGCTCGGCACGATCCTCAAGGCGCAGCCGGGTGACATCCTGGGGCGCGTGCAGGACATGGTCGAGCGCCTGAAGTCGACCGAGAAGGAGTTGGAGAAGGTCCGCCTCGCCCAACTCCTCGCCGCCGGCGGGCAGATGGCCGCCGACGCCCTCGACATTGCCGGCGTGCAGGTCGTGGCCCAGCGCCTCGACGGCGCGGGCGGGGGCGACGTACGCACCCTCGCCACCGATGTGCGGGGACGTCTCGACGCGAACCGCCCTGGCGTGGTCGTGCTGCTCGGCGTGGCCGAGGGCAAGGTGTCCGTCGTCGCGGCCACGAACGACGCGGCACGAGAGCGCGGCCTGTCGGCCAACGACCTCGTGCGTGCGACCGCACCCCACATCGACGGCAAGGGCGGCGGCAAGCCCGACATGGCTCAGGGCGGCGGTGCCAACGCGGCCGGCGTCGACGCAGCGCTCGAGGCCGTGCGGAGCGACGTCGCGCGGGCGGCGGCCCAGGGCTGACGTGCGACACGGGACTCGGCTCGGACTCGACCCGGGGGACGCCAGGATCGGCGTCGCCCGCAGTGACCCGTCCGGATTTCTTGCCACGCCGCTGGAGACGGTGAAGCGGGGCAAGGGGGACGTACGGCGTATCGAGCGACTCGTGGTGGAGTGCGAGGCGGTCGAGGTCGTCGTCGGCCTCCCGCGCTCGCTCAAGGGCGGCGAGGGGCCGGCCGCGGCCAAGGTCCGCGAGTTCGCTGCGACGGTGGCGCGCCGGGTTGCCCCCGTGCCCGTGAGGCTGTGTGATGAGCGCCTCACCACGGTGTCCGCGGAGTCCATGCTTCGTGAACGCGGTCGCAATGGCAGCAAGCGGCGTCAGGTGGTGGACATGGCGGCCGCCGTCGTGATCCTCCAGCAGGCGCTCGACACCGAGCGCGCCAGTGGCCGCGTACCCGGTGAACTGGTGGAGACGACGCACAGCCCCGAGGTGAGTGATGACTGAGCAGGACGAGTACGTCGAAGGCGGCCGCCGTCGCGCGAAGAAGCGGCGCGGTCCCGCGGGCTGCATCGCGGCGCTCGTGGCCCTGGCGGTCATCATCGGTGGCGCTTGGTACGCCGTGGACCGCGGCGTGGAGTGGCTCCAGGACCAGCTCGCCTCGGCTGAGGACTACCCGGGACCGGGCAGCGGCGAAGTGCTCTTTGCCGTGGAGTCGGGGGACACCGCCACTGCCATCGGTCGCAATCTGAAGGAGGCAGGCGTCGTCGCCTCCGTGGATGCCTTCATCGACGCCGCCCGCGGCGAGCCCAAGGCGTCAGCGATCCAGGTGGGCACCTATCCCCTCAAGGAGAAGATGTCGGCGCAGGGAGCGCTCGACATCCTCATTGAGCCGAGCAACATCATGAAGACGACCGTCACCATCCCCGAGGGTCTGCGGGTGGCCGACATCGTGGATGTCCTTGCGGAGAAGACCGAGTTCGGCGCGGGGGCGTGGGAGAAGGCGCTGACCAAGGACATCGGCCTGCCGGAGTACGCCGAGGGCAACCCGGAGGGTTACCTCTTCCCGGCCACCTACGAGATCGCCCCTCAGGACAAGCCGGTCGACGTGCTCGCCAAGATGGTGGCCCGGTGGCAGGTCGCGGCCGACGAGGCCAACCTCGAGGAGCGCGCTGCCGCCCTGGGCAAGACCCCGGGCGAGCTGATGATCATCGCCTCGTTGATCGAGGCCGAGGGGCGCGGCGACGACATGCCCAAGATCTCGCGGGTCATCTTCAACCGTCTCGACGGCGAGGGCGACAAGGGCGGCACGTACGGCCTTCTCCAGATCGACGCGACCGTCAACTACGCCCTCGACCGCACCGGCATCATCGCGGTGTCGACGGCGGACATCGAGGAGGCCGCTTCCTCGCCGTACAGCACCTACGAGCACGCGGGCCTCCCGCCCACGCCCATCGAGGCGCCCGGTGACGCGGCGATCATGGCGGCAGCGAACCCGGCTGAGGGGCCTTGGTACTACTACGTCACCGTGGACCTGGCCACGGGAGAGACGAAGTTCACCGAGTCCTACGACGAGTTCCTGACCTTCAAGGCCGAGTACCAGGCGTACTGCGAGACCTCGGACAAGTGCTGAGCAGTACGGGTGCGCGACGGTGCGCGGTGCTCGGCCAGCCCATCGCGCACTCACTCTCGCCGACACTGCACCGGGCGGGGTACGAGGCGCTGGGGCTGGCGTGGAGCTACGACGCGTACGAGGTCGGCGCCGGCGGTCTGGGGGGCTTCCTCACCGGTCTCGACGACACCTGGCGCGGGCTGTCCCTGACGATGCCGCTCAAGCGGGAGGCGATGACCCTTCTCGACGAGGTGGACGCCGCCGGCGAACTCGCGGGAGCCGTGAACACGGTGGTGCTGGTCGACGGGCGCGTGAGCGGTGCCAACACGGACGTTCCCGGAGCGGTGGCCGCGGTGCGCGAGGTCACCGACGCCGCATTCACCCGCGCCGTCGTGCTCGGGGGCGGAGCGACCGCCTCGTCCACGGGCCTGGCGCTGTGTGACCTCGGGGTGCGCGACATCGACGTGCTCGTCCGTGACCCTGCGCGAGCCACCGAAACGCTCGAGGTGATCGAGCGGCATCCGTCCGGGCCTCGCGTGGGCGTCGGGATGCTGGAGGACGCCGACCGGCTCCGTGCGGACATCGTGGTCTCCACGGTCCCCGCCCAGGCTCAGACTGCTGCGGTGCTTGCGCGGTGCGCCGAGGTCCCCGTCGTGTTCGACGTGCTCTACCACCCGTGGCCCACGCCACTGGCGCAGGCAGCGATGGGCGACGGTCGGGTGCTCGTCGGAGGCCTGGACCTTCTCGTCCACCAAGCGGTGCTGCAGTTCCAGTTGTTCACCGGCCGCGACGTTCCGGTGGCGGTCCTGAGGGCTGCTGGCGAGGCGGCACTGGCCACCAGGGGCGTCGAATGAGTGTCCTGCTGATCGTCGTCGGCGTCGTGCTCGGCGGGCTTGTGGGAGCGGCCGTCCCCGAGATCATCGAGCGGATCCCGGAGCCCGTGGATCCGCCCGCGGACGAGGACACATCCCTCGATGAGGGCGCGGCTGGCGCCACCGGGGAGGTGATCGCCGAGCCCGCTCCGCAGGCCGAGTCGGAGCGCGAGTCGGAGCCCGAGGC
>JAEWOG010000074.1 GCA_023460975.1 Actinomycetes bacterium | reverse complement strand
CGGTGCGTGCGCGCCGCCGCGTCGACCCGCACCCGCGCACCCCGAGGCTCTCGCTCCGTTCGCATGATGGCACCTCGCTTTCGTGAGGCCCTCATTGCGCGCCGCGTGCCGCCGCGATCGCCCGACGAGCGCACGCTCGAGCGGGGCGCCGACGCCCCGGACATCGCGCCAGGCCCTCGCGACCGGGGTGCGCGCGCCTCACCCCTCACGTTGTCCACCGGCCGTAGGCTCTTCCCCATCGACGAGGGGACCAGTGACTCGGTCCCTCACTCGCGATCCTGCGCGATCAGCGCGCGCAGGGGCTTGAGCGCCAGCTCGCCGTCCGGCATGCGCGACCAGAGGTGGTCGCCGTCGCACATCAGCAGTACACGCTCGTCGGGCAGATGTGCGGCTCGACGTGCGCGCGCCGCACGGACCTACGGGCCTGGCTCCGCCCGCGGGTCGGCGAGGATCCTCATCACGCAGAGAGGATGGTGAACGGTGAGCGATGACGATCGCGTCCGGAGAGTCCGGGACAAGCTGCAACGGGCGGCGTCCGGGAGGTTCCGTCCCTTCGGGTCGGAGGCCCATCAATTTCGGGTGCTTGCTCCGGTTGCGGAGTCGGAGCTGCAGGCCTTCGAGCGGCAGCACGCGATCGCTCTCCCGGACGAGTACCGCGAGTTCCTGGCCGTCGTGAGCCGCGGTGGCGCCGGGCCGGCGTACGGCCTGATCCCGTTCGGTGATCCTCTGGCCCTCGCCGATCCCTCGAGACCCGACTTCCTCAGGACGCCATTCGCGTTCTCAGACGCTGCAGGTGTCGGCGAGCCGTGGGCCGACGTCGACGGGTACACTGCGACGCTGCTGGCGGGAACGCTCGCGCTCTGCGATGAGGGGTGTGGCTACATCCACTTCCTCGTCTGCACAGGCCCGGCGCGCGGGGACATGTGGGTCGACGCTGCAGTCTCCGACGGAGGGTTCGTGCCGCTGCGCTGCGGCTTCATGGATTGGTATGAGCGATGGCTGGACGACGTCATCGCCGGGCGTGATGGGGTCGGGTGGCTCGCCGGTTGAGCGCGTCCCTGCCGCCTCAACCGTGTGGCGACACCCGGCCGAAGACCGTTCCGGATCCTGATGGACGAGAGAACGTGAATCCCCGGCGGCCGCGGCTTCGAGCATCGGAGCGCAAGAGATGAGCACGCGAGTCACGAGATGTTCGCTGGTGACGGCCGTGACGAGCCGCACGGGGGCGTGGCCTCTGCAGTGCGCTCGTCCGTTCGTCACCTGTGTCAGGCCGGCGTGACGGGGCCCGCGTTCGGATCGCCCGCCGGACCGCCCGTCGTGTCGTCGACCACGGCTTCCTGCCCGCTCCGACCGCGCGGCTGGCGCACCACGCTGATGAGCGAGGGCGGGTAGGTGACGCTCACGTCTTCACTCCGAAAAAACAGCAGGCCGCCCGCGTGGCAGTGCTCGGCGTAGGTCAGCGTGAGGTACGTGTAGGCCCGCTGGGCGCGACCGGCCCACTCCGCGGAGTCGCGCGTCTCGAAGCCGAGCGCGCGGAAGATCTCGCCGGCCAGCGCCCGCGCGTCGCGCACGTCGGTGTCGCGGTAGTGAATGGGGTCCTTCGCGATCGTCCCGGCGATCTCGGGCTCCTCGTAGAGGTCCCCGAGCTGCTGGAGGTCGTTGGCGGTGTCCTGGTGGCCCTGGCCCGCGCGGATCGCCGCGATGTCGAGGCTGAAGCGGGCGTGATCGCCGAAGTAGTGCTCGAGGACCTTCAGCATGCGCCGCTTGACCTGAGCGGAGTCGTCGGCGATCGCCACCGGCACCGTGCCGCCTCCGTGGGCGGCGAAGCGCAGCTGCTGTTGGCGCGCGTACCACGTCGCGAGGGCGGCCTGCCCGTAGCGGCTCAGCGGGTCGGGCGCGATGATCGGCACATCTCCGATCTTCGCCTTCGCCAGCGCCTCGAACGCCCGCGCGCGTGACTCCGCGCGGTCTCGCTCGACGAGGCCGAACGCGTGCACCGCGGCGCGCTGCGCGTCGACGCGCGGTGTGATCAGTCGATCGTTCGGGAGAGCGTCGAGCGTCGGTTTGAGCGCCTCGTACGCCGCCTTGGCGTCCTGGACGTTGACGACGATCGAGCTGCCCGTGTCCTTCTTGGTGTTCCCCATGCGGAGAGTCTACGCGGAGAATGCGACGACGTGCCACGCCAATCGACAGGTCGCTGAGTCTTTTTTCTACCGCCACGAATGGGGATTTTTCCCCACCGCGACGCGCCGCCGTCCTCGTTCAGGGACGCACTCGGTCAGCGCTGTCCCCTTTCGACGGTGCCGTCACCGGGCGCCCGTTCGAGGGCGCCCAGGCCTTGGGGCGCTGCAACGTGGGTGCAATCTGCCGTGGAGACCACTAGCGTTAGTGGCTGGCCGCGCCAATCTGGCGCGAAACTACTAGCGCTAGTGGCCGGGCCGCGACAAACCGGCGCACTTCTACTAGCGTTAGTAACCGGAGCGCGACAAAGTGGCGCGAAGTTGCTAACGCTAGTGGCTTGGCGGCGACACGCCGGCGCACTCTTACCAGCGTTAGTCATCTCGGTGCGACAAAGTGGCGCGAAGTTACTAGCGCTAGTGGCCGGGCCGCGGGAAGCCGGCGCAATTTCACTAGCGCTAGTAACTCCCGACCGCTCCGCGTGCTCCGGCGATTCCCGGTAGTCCGCGCGCGGGCGCAGCCCCCGCCCTCGGCTCACGTCATCCGAGGGCCGTGGATGCCGATCAGCTGCCCGCGGGATGCACTTCGACGCGCGCGCTCAGCTCCGCCTGGGCGCGGGGCGGGCCGGGGGCGAGCTGGCGGTGTCGCCGCTCGGGCTCGCGAGGGCGCGCTCGAGGCCGGTGAACAGATCGAGGACGGCGGTGGCCTCGAAGACGCGGTGGCGCGCCTTGCCCGCGTTGCGCTGTGTGACGATGCCGGCCTCGGCGAGGCGATGGACGGCCACGCCGGTGGCGTCTTCGAGCGGTCATGAGGCGCGCCGCGGACTCGACGGTGAAGACCGGGACGCCGGGCAGCACCTCGAGGAGGCGCTCGGTGGCGGAGCCCTTGCGGACGCCGCCGAGCGCCTCGCGCCACTCGGCGGAGAGCGCGTCGATGCGCGTCGCGTAGCGCTCGGCGTCGAGGCAGGCGCGGCGCACCGCGGAGGCGAAGGTCCTCAGCCACATGTGTGCGGCGCGGGAGCGGGCGGCGCTCTTCGGCGGCGAGGTGTGCCGGAACGCGGTGAGGCCCGCGATGTAGTCGGCGGAGCCGGTCGCGAGGACGAGGCTGACCGGCGGGACGAAGCGCGGGGCTGCGCCGCGTCGCCGGAGCACGACGTGGATCAGCGCGCGCCCGGTGCGGCCGTTGCCGTCGGCGAAGGCAGCGGAGCGACCGATGGACTCGTGCCTCCCATCGCCGTCGTCGGGTGCTGGCCATGCCGTCTCGCCCGGAGCGCTAAGCAAAGGTTACGCGGAAACCTTGGCTTAGCGGACCGGCAAGCAAAGGTAGGGGGAGGCGGCTACTCGCGCCCGAGGCGCTTCTTGAGCGCGGCCAGCTCGCGGTCGATCTCCTTCTCGGCGCGCTTGGCCTCCTTGGCCTTCGCCTTCGCGCGCGCCTCGGCCTCGCGCGCCTGGGCCAACGCCTGCGCCTCTCGTTCCTTCGCGCTCAGCGCGGGCGCCGCGGTGTCCTCGAGGTCCATTGCCTCGCCGCACGCGCTGCACACGAAGACGCGATCATCCGAGCTCCAGAGCTCGACGAAGTGGTATGCGGTGACCTTGCTCTCCCGCTCGTGCTCGACGAAGAGGCCGGTCTCTCCGCACTCGGGGCAGCGGCGCCGCTCGCTGCGCCCGTCCGGCACGCGCCGGTGCTTGGTCTTCTTGCCGAAGAGGAAGAACACCCGGCGAGGATAGTCGATCACGGCCTCCGTCGCGTGAGCCTCACTGCCTTTTCCTCTCCTCGTCTCCTGGCCTCCTCGTCTCCCACTTTCTCCTTCACCAGCAGCGGCTCACACCCTCACTCGGCGCACTCGGGGAGCTGCGCGTGCGAGGGGTGGTCGGCGTCGTCGAGCGAGGGGACGCCCTCGTCCTCGAGGGTCGAGCCGTAGACGTCGGTGACGCGCAGCGCGTAGGGGCCTTCGCCGAGGCCGGACTCGTCGAGGAAGTAGTTGTAGTCGACGCGGGTGAGCGGCCGATAGCTCTCGCCCTCGCGCACCTCGACGCTCGCG
>JAEWOG010000073.1 GCA_023460975.1 Actinomycetes bacterium | reverse complement strand
GGGGGGGGCCCCCTGGGGCCGAACACACACCGCAACCTCACCGAACGCGCTGGGAATCGTCGGCGCAGTCGAGTGCAGCCAGGTGGCCGAAGACGAGGGCGGGGCCAATGGTGGCGCCGGGGCCGGCGTACGTGTGGCGCATGACGGGGGCGCTGGTGTTGCCCGCGGCGTACAGGCCCGTGATCACGGAGCCGTCGCCGCGCAGTACGCGAGCACGTTCGTCGGTGAGCACGCCGCCCTTCGTGCCAAGGTCGGACGGCACCATCTGGGCTGCGTAGAACGGTCCCTTGGTGAGGGCGCCCAGGCTGGGGTTCGGCGCGTTGGTCGTGTCGCCGTAGTAGTGGTCGTACGCCGACTCGCCGCGGTGGAAGTCCGCGTCGACGCCGCTGCGCGCGAACTCGTTGAACCGGGCCACGGTTGCGGCCAGTCCGGCGGACGGAACCCCGATGGCGGCGGCCAGTTCCTCGATGCTGTCCGCCTTCGTGATGGCGCTGCCGGCCAGCCAGGACTTCGGAAGCGGCTGACCGCCCGTGACGCCCGCGAAGAGGTAGCGGTTGCGATAGGTCTGGTCGAACACGAGCCAGCACGGCAGGTTCTCGGCTGGGCCGGAGCCGGCGCCGTACTCCCCGCCGAACATGCGATGCGTCGCCTCCACGTAGGGCAGCGACTCGTTCATGAACCGCTCGCCGCGCGCATTGACCATGAGGCTGCCCGGTAGGGAGCGTTCAGCGAGCGCAAACCACGGCCCGCGCGGGAGCGGGATGCACGGAGCCCACCACGCGTCCCCCATGAAGTCCGTCGCCGCCCCGACGGCGACGGCGGCCCGGATGCCGTCGCCGGTGTTGCTCGGCACCCCGAGGGACAGCGCTGGTCCGGCCGGCTCGCGGTGGTGCTCGGCGCGCATGTCGGTGTCGTGGTCGAAGCCGCCACAGGCGAGGATCACCCCGCGCGGCCAGGATCCGCTCGCCCGACGTGGTGATCACGCCGACGACACGCTCGCCCTCCACGATGAGCTCGGCCAGGCCTGTGTCGAGGCGCAGCGGAACGCCCAAGCCGCGTACTCCGACGAGCAACGATGACGACAGAGCGGATCCCAGGCCCACCATGCGGCGTCCACGCAGCCGCGCCACGACCGTACGCAGACCCACGCGCAGCATGTGGAGCGGTCCGCGCCAATGCCGAAGCCCCGTGCTCAACCAGCGGTAGTCGGACTGTTTGACCACGACGTTGAGCGGCGCCTTCGTGTAGAACGGCTGCGTCGTGGCGGCGTCGTCGCCCACGCGGCGCAGGTCGAAGGGTCGTGGCTCGCAGGAACGCCCCGATGCCCGGCCGCCCGGCGTCTCGGGGAAGTAGTCGGAGTAGCCGCGCACCCATTCGAGATCCATCGCGGAGTCCCACACGGAGGCGGTGGCCTCAGCCCCGTGACCTCGGAGGGTTGGCCGCGAGCCCGCGATCGAGCCACTCGCGCAGTGACTGGTCATCGCCAACCGCGTCGGCTTCCACGCTGACCCAGGAGTCGGAGACCTGTTCGCCCATGGTCATGGGGGCGACGCCATCGAGCGCCACCAGATCGGCGAACGCGTCACGCCCGACCTTGACCAGCAGACCCCCTCGCCCGCTCACGCAACAAGCCATGCGGCCTTGGACCATGAAGGCCAGGCCGCCGAACATCTTCTTCTCGACCTCGGTCCGGCCGCCGAGCAGGACACGGACCCGATCGGCCAACTCGTCGTCGTACGCCATGAACCGATTCTGCGCGATCCGTCGTCATTCGCGCGAGGGTGACAGCTGCACCCGCCACCTCCACGCCACCCCTGCGATGGTGAGCAGGAACGCGACCTCGACGGCGTTGAGGATGACGTAGTAGAGCCAGGATTCGCTGCCGACGGTCGCCACGATCGGAACCAGGTGGATCGCGCTCACCGCGATGCTCGCGATTCGACTCACCCGCATGGGCGCCAGGAGGCAGACCCCGATCATGAGGATCGGCAGGAGGACGTGTGCGGTCGCCAGCGTCAGGAACGCCTGGTCGATCGTGATCCCTTCGCCCGGCACCCGGCCCTCGAGGACCCCCGCGACCACGTCGGCTCGGAAGAACCCGAAGAGCACGGTGAATGAGCACACGAACGCCATCGCGGTCCACAGCCCGCTGAGGACGATGCGGCGATCGAGTGGCCCGTTCATGACGCATCGCCGACCGTGACCGCGACCTTGCCGATCACCCGGCCAGACGCCAGCGCAGACATGGCGTCGCGGACGTCGGCCAGGTCGTACGACCCGTGCAGCGGCGCACGAACCGTGCCGTCGGTGACGTGTTGGGCGAGTCGTTCCAGATCGTCCACCGCCTTTTCGCGGGCTGTGAGCATCACGAAGCGTTGGCGGGCCAGCAGCATGCGCAGAGCCCATCGCATCGGTCGGCCGTAGCCGCCAGTCCAATCGCCGCCGGTCTCGGTGCCGACGAAGACCAACGCACCCCGCGGAGCAAGGACGCGGCGAAGGTCCCGCAAGGACGCGCCGCCGGCTATGGCGATGACAGCGTCGTACGACTCCGCCTGGGCGGTCGGGTCGGTGACGGCGTAGTCGAGGACGTGCTCGGCCCCCCACGCGCGTACGGCCTCGGCCTTGGCTGCACTGCTCACCCCCGTGACGTGGGCGCCGCGTGCGGCGGCCAACTGGACGGCGTACGATCCGACGCCCCCCGAGGCGCCGATGACCAGGACCCGGTCGCCCGTCTGGACCCGAGCGGCGTCGAGCGCCTGGAGGGCGGTGAGTCCCGAGATGGCCAACACTGCCGCCTGAGCGGGCGTCACGCCGGCCGGCTGGTGGGCGAGCCGCGCCTCCTGGGCGCACGCGAAATCGGCGAGCGAGCCCTGAGCCGAGCCGAAGACCTTGTCGCCCACCGCGAACCGCGTCACGCCTGGGCCGAGGGCCACCACGGTGCCTGCGACGTCGCGGCCGGGCACGTACGTCCCCCTCGGCCCCCGCCAGCCCACGAAGGGCCGCAGCATCTTGGGAAACCCCGTCATCAGGTGCCACGTCCCGCGGTCGATGGCCGCCGCGCCGACTCGCATCAGGACCTCCCCGCGGCCGGGCTGCGGCGCCTCTATCTCCTCGACGTGGAGCACCTCGGCGTCGCCGTAGCCGCGCTGCACGACAGCGCGCATGGTGCCGCTGCTGGTCCGGGTGGGTGGGGACGCTGGAATGGTGACTCCTCGGCTAGACCGTACTTTGTACGGTACAAAGTACGGTAGCGTGTGTGAGGTGTCCAGTGCCGCGCGAGCCCCCCGCAACACGCTCACCCGCGACCGGGTCGTCGCTGCCGCCGTGCGGCTGGCCGACCGAGAGGGGTTGGCGGCCCTGACCATCCGCGCGCTCGCGGGCGAGTGCGGCGTCAAACCGATGGCGATCTATCACCACATCGCCAACAAGGATGCGATCCTCGACGCGATCGTGGACGCGGTCTACGCCGAGATTCACCCTCCCCGCCCCGATGGCGACTGGCGCGAGGAACTGGCCACCCGCACCCGCTCGATGCGTGAGGCGCTGCGCCGCCACCCGTGGGCCCTCGCGACTCTCGAGGGGCGCAGCAACCCCGGTCCGCAGGCGCTGGGCGGACACGAGGCGTGCCTGGAGGTCCTGCGCTCCGCAGGGTTCTCACTGCAGGCGACCGCGCACGCGTACGCGATCCTCGACGCCTTCGTGTACGGCTTCTCGCTGCAGGAGTCGATGCTCGCCCAGGTCGACCTCGACGACTCGGCCGCAGAGCTGATCGAGGGGATCGACCTGTCCGGCTTCCCACGGATGGCCGAATTCGCCACCCAGCATGTGCTCCTCGAGGGTTACGCGTTCGCCAACTCCTTCGAGGTCGGCCTCGAGTTGACCCTCGACTCGCTGGAGCGGCTGAGGGCCGAGGGCCCGTAGGTTCACGTGTGACCGGGCAGGACGAGAGCGGGCGGTGTCAGCCCGGTCCCGCCACCGTCTCGATGGTGTTGAGATCAGGGTCCCACCAGCGCAGGCGGTCGGCCACGAGGTGCCGTACGGGCTCTGCGGCGTGCAGCACCTCGAGCGCGCGGGCCAGGTGGCGGCGGGGGAGTCGACGTACCAATGTCACGTGTGGAGTCCAGACCGGATGCCGCACGGTCGGGACGAGATCCCGCAGGCGCAGGGCTGCGCGGGCGAGGTCGGCAGACGGTTCGACCAGGTGCGCGATGGTCACGCGCGGCCCATCGCCCAGCACGACCAGACCCCGGACGGTGAGCGTGGCCGGGAGCAGCGGGCCGATCGTCTCTGCGGCGGGCGCGACGAGGGCGGGGTCGATGCCCCGGGCCGCGACGAGCGTCAGGTGGGGTGCGTTCGTCATCCGCCGGTGGTCGGCCTGAGACGGGAGCCCGGCCTGGCGCAGCGCCTCCCACTGGGCCATCACGGCCTGCTCCGAGGACGTCTCGAAGCTGAGTTCCAGGGCGTGGTCAGGCACGGCGCCAGCGTACGGTCAGCGCCCGAGCCCGGGGCTACAGGTCGCGGTGCACCTCGTCGACGTCGGGCAGGTCCGTACGGCCCCGGTTCAGGTTGAGGACTGCGACCAGCAGGCCGCCCCAGATGATGACCATCGCCACCACCATCATCACGATCGCCGCCATGCTCATCGGTCTGCTCCTTCCGTGCTCTCCTCCGCATCGGCGACGGGTGCCGGATCTCCCGTCGCAGCATCCCCGCCGCGCCAGCGCACCGGCGCCATCAGGTAGCCCAGCAGCATCACCAGGACCGCCGCCCCCCAGCCGAAGCAGGCCAGCATCCACGTCGGGTAGCCCTCGTACGGTGTCTCGATGTCGGTCCAGAAGGCCTGGGCGAGGATGTAGATCAGCGCCGCCGGGGCGATCGCCCCGATCAGGACCCGCCACCACAACCCCAGATGTACCGACCCGGTCAGGTTGAGGTGGGCCGCCAGAGCGGGGAGTGCTCGGACGCCCCACCCGACCACGATCATCGAGATCACCGCGACCAGCAGGATCCCGAACTGGTTGATGAAGTGGTCGACGATGTCGAGGACGTAGATGCCGCTCGTGGTCGAGAACAGCGCGAGGCTCAGGATGGCGGCGGGCACGCTGACCGCCAGGGCGGCACCCGTACGGCTCATCGCGAACTTGTCGCGCACGGCGGAGATCACGACCTCGATCACCGAGACCAGCGAGGTGATGCCCGCGATGACGAGGGAGGCGAAGAAGAGGACGCCGATCAGGGCGCCGCCGGGGGCTTCGCTGATGATGGCAGGGAACGCGATGAACGCCAACCCGATCCCGTCGGAGGCCACCTCGGAGACCTCGACCCCGCTGGCCTGCGCCATGAAGCCCAGCGCCGCGAAGACGCCGATGCCAGCGAGCAGTTCGAAGCTGGAGTTGGCGAAGCCCACCACGAGCCCCGAGCCCGTCATGTCGGTGTCGCGGTCGACGTAGGAGGAGTAGGTGATCATGATGCCGAAGCCGATCGACAGCGAGAAGAAGATCTGTCCGAAGGCAGCCGCCCACACCCCGGCGTGCGTGAGCGCATCCCAGTTGGGTGTGAACAGGGCCTCCAAGCCGGTGCCAGCGCCGTCGAGGAACAGCGAGCGCACCACGAGGATCCCGAAGGCGAGGATGAGGATCGGGATGAAGATGACCGACGTCGCGCCCACGCCCTTCTGCACGCCCGCCACCATGATGGCGATGACTACCAGCCACACGATCGCCAGCGGGATGAGGATGCCCGCGACGACAGTGGAGTCGACGCCGGGATCGCCCGCCTTGAGGAAGTCGCCGAAGAAGAAGCCGGCCGGGTCGTCGCCCCACGACTTGTCGATCGAGAAGAACGTGTAGCGCACCGCCCACGCGATCACGGCCGCGTAGTAGACGGCGATGAGGAAGCAGATCCCCACCTGCCACCAGCCCAACGCCTCGGCCGGGCGGCTCAGCCGCGCGAACGACAGCGGCGCCGAGCCGCGGTGACGGTGACCGAGCGCGTAGTCGAGGAAGAGGAACGGGATCCCGGCGCACAGCAGCGCGACGAGGTACGGGATCACGAACGCACCGCCGCCGTTCTCGTACGCCACGTACGGGAAACGCCAGATGTTGCCCAGGCCGACGGCGGAGCCGATGGCCGCGAGGATGAAGACCTTCCGGGAGGAGAAGGCGCCTCTGGTGGCCTTCTCAGTGTCCTGTGCCGACGTCATCGTGCGACCTCCTGAACCGGGGAGTGACCTGCATCACGTCCACTGAGCGTAGACCGACAGCCGGGGTACGCCCAGCCCGGCGGGTCCCGTCAGCGGCGATCCGGCGCCCTGACTCAGTCGGTGGCCGCGCCGATGGGCGCCCCGACGCGCGCGCTCCAGACGAGCCTCGCGTCCTCCGGCCCTGGCCCGACAGTGCGTACGCCGGTGAGGGACCTGACCATCCGAACCTCACCGAGCCCGGCCTCGCTCACCGAGTGGGTGACCAGGGATGTGAGGCGCTCGTCGACCACCGTGGTGTCGGCACCCGGCACGGATGTGGTGGCGTCGAGGAAGGCCTCGGTCACGTACTCGGTCGCCCCGAGAGTGAACGAGTCGATGCGGGTCTCCACGCGCAGCACCGACCAGCCCGAGGTGTCGGACCATCCGCGGTCGGGCAGGTACGGCACGCGCTGCTCGGTCCACACGCACCGTGCGTCCGCCGTCGCCGCGCGCGCGGTGGTCGTACGAGCCCGAGCGTCCGTGCACTCGCCCGACACTGCCGCGTCGAGGAGCATCGAACCCTCCGCGAGTTCGCGTCCGGCGAAGTCGACCACGGCGCTCACCTGTGCGCCGTGCGGGACGGCGACGTAGATGATCCCGGTCGTGCGTACGTCCGCCGGCACGGCCGTCCCGGAGGCGACGGCACCGAGGTCGTACTGCTCCGAGTCGACGACCAGGTGCACCTGCGCCCGCGCCTGGGGGTCGTCCATGAGCGCGCGCTGCAGGGACTCGAGCCCGGCGCCCGGGGAGAACTCCCAGTCGACGGCCACCCAGTCCGTCCCCTCGCCCGCGGGGCGCTGGGTGGCATCGGCAGCCTCCTGGGCCGTCACCCTGTCCTGCGGCGCCCCGATGTCGACCTGCACCTGGCCGGTCGGCAGCTGGATCGTGAGCTCGTCCCCGACCACGTCTCCCGTACGGCCTTGCACGATGTCGCCGGGGGCAGAGGCGCCCGTGGCGTCGTCGCCGCACCCGCTGAGGCCGAAGAGCCCAGCGGCGACGAGTGCGACCAGTCGCCTCATCTCTCCCAGCGCTCCTGCTTGTACTTCGCCAGCACGACGAGCCACTCTGCCACCATCGCATTGGCGGCAGTGGTCACGGCTGAGGAGAGCCCCTCGCTGCCCAGCGACGCTCCGACTCCGGGAGCCAGCGTGACCACGAAGTGCCGCATCCCCACGGACGCGACCTCGACTTGACCACCTGCTGCCGTGCCGCTCACCGGAGCGTCCTGGACACTCGTCTCAAGATGGTCGCGGAGCCTGCGCAGGGACAGCGGGTTGGGTTGCAGGTGCACCTCCATGAGCCGGTAGTACTCCCGGGTGCGCTCCACGAAGAGGAGCCGGGCCAGGCGGGTCAGAGCTGCCTCGAGTTCCTCGGAGTTCTGGCGCTCAGCGTGACCGGGCGCGATGGAGACGCGGACGGCGTACCACCCGTTCATCTCGGCGTACAGGTTGCCGTCAGAGGACGTGACGGACACGTGCATGGCGTCAACCGCCTGCCCGAACGGGCTGACGTGGCCTTCGGCTTGCGGCACGTACCGCAGCAGTGAGTCGCTCATCCGTCGTAGCCCCCCAACCCGCCGGGCCCGTTGGCGAACCCGGTCGGCTTGAAGCGGAACCTCGGGTACTCGCTCTCACCGAAGCTGGTCCGTGCCAGTTCCTTGTTCACCTCGGCTGCGTATTCCCTCAGGCCCGTCTTGATCTCGAGTTGGCGCTTCTGCACGTGTTCCTCGACCCGGCCGACTGCCTTGTAGAAGTCACTCATGATTGCCTCGGGTGACTCGCCGCCGAAGTCCATGGACGTCGCCGCTGCGCCAACGCTGGCGACACCCGACGCCACCGCGATGGTGATCAAGACTCCACCGGTCCCGGCGGTGAGCACGGTGACCGCCACGGTCCCGACGGCAGCGAGGACTGTGAGGGCGAATGTGCCGGAAGCGCCGCCGCGACCGTCCGCCGCCTCGAGCGCGGAGAGGGTCTTCTGCCCGATGTCCAGGATGGACGCGTGCGCCGTCTCGTACAGCTCCTTCTGTGCCTCGATGGCAGCGGTGAGCGCCGCGATGCCGGCGAAGTTCGAGTCCGCGACGTAGGGAAGTTGGGCGTTGTAGTTGTCGTTGAAGTCTGTCGCCGCGTGCCCGGTCCACTCCATGACGTCGGGGTTGATGCGGGTCATGTTGGCGAAGGCGGTGTTTGGCTTGATCGAGACCGAATCCTCGAGGAACGACGCTCCTCCCTGTCCGGCGACGGCGAGATTGTTGAGTGCCGTGGAGAACGACGCGTAGCTGTTGGTCAGCTCACCCGTGGGGAGGTCGTCGTAGTGGCTGAAGGAAGGCCCGATGTCGGCGTAGGTGCCGCCGATGGTGACGTAGCCGGGCGGCGTTCCGTCGATCAACTCAGATGCCTTGGCGCCCACCTGGCAACCGATGTCGAAGCACGAGGTCACGGGAGAGTCCCTCCCGCCGCCTCGAAGGCCGCACGGATGTCGGCGTCGGTGCGCGCGAAGTCGCGGGCCGTGGTCACGAGCGCCTCGGCGACGTCATCGAGCACGTTGCCCGACCGCCGCGTGGTCGCGGTCATGGCGTCGAGGAACGAGCCGAAGGCATCCGCGGGAGAGTTCGAGCCGAACGGACCGCCCGTCACGAACATGCTGCTCGTGCGAATCCCCGACAATGCTGTGCTCGCGGCTCTGAAACTGCTCGCGATGGGGGGTAGCTCCGTCAACCCTGCCTTCTCGATTTCCTCAAGGCTGCCCCCCATGTCTTGCTCTCGTCCCACGCCCACTCCTTCGTCATTGTCTGCCTGAACCCACAGGCACGCTCCGAGCCCGTGAAGGTTCTGCCCCCTCGCGCCCCGGGCAAACCTGGAGAAAGGTCCCCGGGGGTGGTCACATCGCGTTCCCGCCAGACGTCAGGGAAGTGACACAGACGCATGGAAAGGTGGAGTCATGGACCGTACGGAGGCCTTCGAGGCCGAGCGAGCCAGGCTGGTGGGTCTGGCATCCCGCGTGCTCGGCGATCACGCCGAGGCTGAGGACGTGGTCCAGCAGGCGTGGCTGCGCCTCGAGCGCACCGACGCCGAGATCGACAGCCTCCCCGCGTGGCTCACCACCGTCACGACCCGGCTGTGTCTGGACCGCCTGCGCGCCCGGACGCCGCTGCCCGTCGAGGACCTCAGCGCGTACGAGACGGACGCGTTCGTGGCGGCCGGCGCCGAGGACCCGGGGGACGCCGTCGCGCTCGCCGACACCGTGGGCGTCGCTCTCCAGGTCGTGCTCGACCGCCTGACCCCCGCAGAGCGCGTGGCGTTCGTGTTGCACGACACCTTCGGCTTCGAGTTCGCCACCGTCGCGGCAGTGCTGGACACGACCCCGGTCGCGGCCCGCAAGCTCGCCTCGCGCGCACGGGCCAAGGTCACCCAGCCGGCGCCCGAGGACGCGCTGGCCGACTGGCAGGTCGTGGACGCCTTCATGGCGGCGGCGCGTGAGGGTGACTTCGCGAGGCTGCTCGAACTCCTCGCGCCGGACGCCGTCGTCCGCGCCGACGCTGCCGCCGTGGCCTCCGGCACGCCCTCGGCGATCGTGGGGCGCGACGAGATCGCGGCCTTCTTCAACGGCTCCGCCCACGCGGCGCTGCCCGTCTACGTGGGCGAGCGTCCGGGCTCCGCATGGTTCCACCAGGGGGAGGCGAAGGTGCTCTTCGACTTCACCCTCGCGGGCGGTCGGGTCCACCAGATCACCTTCCGCGCCGACCCCGCCACCCTGGCGCAGGTCGTACGCCGGCGCGACGCCGAGTCGCGCTGACGGTCACATCCGCGACTCGCGGTGCGTCACCCTCACAGAACCCCTCACGAACACAGGAGACACCATGAAGACCATGACCTGCCGCCAGCTCGGTGGCCCGTGCGACATGCCCCACCGCGGTGAGACCCACGACGACGTCATCAACGCCCAGGACAAGCACCTCAAGGAGGCCGAGAAGGCGGGCGACGCCGTCCACCAGCCGGCCCGCAACGAGATGAAGGGCCGCTGGCGTCACCCCAAGAAGTCGCTGGGCTGGTACCGCGACATGAAGCAGGCCTTCGCCGAGCTTCCCGAAGACTGACCTCCCGGGCGACCACGGTGCCGATAGGTTCACACCAAGGCATATCCGACGCTTGGAGGAACGATGGACCTGTTCGAACTGGACGAGACCCGCACGCTGCGCCGCGAGGAGGCGGCCGCCAAGCTGCGCGAGCTCGCCGACGCGCTGTCGCGCCACAACGAGGTCGAGTTCCTCAGCCACGGCAAGCGGATCACCGTGGCCGTCCCCGACCAGGTGGAGCTCTCGGTCGAGGTCGAGCTCGGCGAGGAGAACGAGCTGGAGATCGAACTGAAGTGGTGAGCGTGGAGCGCTCCCGCACGTCCTAGCCGGAGCGCGCCACGTACCACTCGGTGCCGAGCAACTGGGCACGCTCGGTCGCGGACATCCTCGCGACCACCGCGGGCAGAGAGCCGCGCTCCACTTCCGAGGTGTGCGCGAGCACGGCCTCGACCTTCGCGTCGAGCCACGGCGTCACGTCGAGCCTGTGTGTGGTCGCGTCATCGGGCAGCGTGAAGACCGGCCGGCGATCGAACAAGGCACCCAGGTCCTCCCGCGTCGAGTCGGGGTGGGTCGACAGCCACACCTCGCGTACGTGCCACGGCGCTCCGGCGTCGGGGTACGAGTCAGCCAGCCCCGCGGCCTCCACGGCCAGCGCGGTGATGCGGTGCGTCTGCACGTGGTCCTCGTGACCCGTGGCGCCGCCGTACGCGTCGTGCGTCACCACCACGTCCGGGCGGAACTCCCGCAGGTGCGCGACCACCGCGCCCACGGCCTCGGCGACGCTGACGTCGCACCAGCGGGGTCGGCCGGGCGCGGAGTCGGGCACCCGGGAGTCGGCCCACCCGAGCAGATGTACCTCTTGGGCTCCCAGCGCCTTCGCGGCTGCAGCGAGTTCGTCGGCGCGGTGACTGACGGCCGCCCACGTGGGAGTCAGCACCCCTGTACGTGCCCCGCGCTCGGCCGCCGCGGCGAGCAGTCCGCCCGCCGACAACGACTCGTCGTCGGGATGGGCGAAGACCGCCAGCACGCTCCCGTCCGGCACCGATGTGTCCATGCTTCCTCCCCCGAGTTGACCCGTCCACCTTGCCACGGGGTGGGGCAGGTCGGGCGGGTCAGGGGCAGCGGGTCAGGTACGGCGCGTCAGGTGCGGCGGGTCAGGCGCGGGGAGTCACGACGCGGCGTACGAAGGTGTCGAGGTTGTCGACGAGCCGGGCCACCTTCTGCTCCGTCGCCAACGTCTCGGTCGGCTGCGCCCGGTCGGGCCGCTTGATGCCGCGCGCGTAGAGCGAGCAGGCGAGGTTCGCGCACAGGTAGGTGCCGACCGTGTTGCCCTTGCGGCCGGCTGCCCCGGCCAGCGGGGCGACCATGAGGGCCATGTCGGACGTCGAGTGGGTCGTCAGGCACAACGCGCACATGTTCTTGCGCCCTGCGCGACCCGCGTCCTTGGAGAGCCGCAGCACGATGCCGACCACGTCCGCAGCCGGATCGCCGGCAGGATGGGGCGCGACCATGTACGCCGTCCCGGCCCCGCCGAGATCGCGCCAGCCGAGGAAGTCCAGGTCGTCCCAGCGCACCGCCTCCAACCGGGGAAGCGTCATCCGAGACGCCTCACCCTTGGAGCAGTTCACAAAACTGGCGCGGACCTCTGCGGCGCTGAGCGGATGCATCCCCCAGCGTGGCACGTCGCCTCACACCAGCGTCGACCAGTAGCTCCAAAAACGCACCGCGATGAGTGCCACGATCACCAGGTACCAGCCCACGACGGTCGGCAACGCGAACTCCCGCAGCCTGCCCAACCACCCGCGCGGTCCGGTGAACAGACCCACCACGTGCAGGGTGGTCACCCAGAACACGGGGATGGTCACGGCCCACACCACCATGCAGTACGGGCACAGGGCGCCGATCTCGTACAGCGACTGCCAGATCAGCCAGTGCACGAACCCCACGCCGAAGGTGACGCCGACCTGCACCAGCACCCAGAACCACCGGGCGAACCGGGCGCCCGCCAGCAGCGCGACCCCGACGGCCGCGAGAGCGGCGAACCCCGCCACGCCGATGATCGGGTTGGGGATGGAGAACGCGGCCGCCTGGTCGGTGTTCATCACCGAGCCGCACGACAGGATCGGGTTGAGGTTGCAGGTGGGGATGTAGTCGGCGTTCTTGAACAGCTCGATCCGTTCCACGAGCAGTACGGTCGCCGCGCTCAGCCCGATGAGGCCGCCCAAGGCCAGCAACCAGGACACGACGCGCGAGGGGGCGCTCAGGTCGGCGGGGTCACGCGGTGACGTCACCGTTGTCTCACTCGACTGCGTCACCGTCGGGTCACTCGACTGCGTCTCGGAAGGCATTCTCGAGGTCCTGGACCGTCTCCGGGCTGAACTCCTCGCCATCGAGGAAGAACGTGGGGGTGCCCTGGATGCCCAGCTCGTTGGCGTCGGTCACGGACTGCTGGATGCGCTGGTCCACCTCGTCGCTGGAGAAGTCCCGCTCGAACTGCTCGGCATCCAAACCCAGCTCCTCGGCGTAGGCGAAGAAGAAGGAGTCGTCCTCGGCGCCCGCCCACTGGGTCTGACGCTCGAACAGCATCACGTACATGTCCTCGTAACGCCCCTGCTCGCCCGCAGCCTCGGCCGCACGGAACGAGTTCATCGAGTTGGCGTGCAGCGGCACGTAGCGCACCACGAAGCCGATCCGGTCGCCGTACTCGGCCCGCATCTCCTCCAGCACCCCGAAGACGCCGGCGCACGAGGGGCACTCGAAGTCGAGGAACTCCACGAAGACCGCCTCGGAGCCCTCGGACAGCCGCGGTGAGTCGTCGCGTACCAGCGGCGGGTCGCTCGGCGCACCACCGGTGCTGGGCGCACCGGTCGAGGTGCCTGGCTCCGACTGCTGGCCCGCCGTGGGCCGATCCGTCGGCCCGCCAGCGGTGTCGTCGCTGCCGCCGCGGGTCGCCGCGAGGGCGCCGATGATGGCCAGAACCGCCACGACGACCATGGACAGGGTCAGTTTCACGCTCGTGCTCACGTGACCATCATCGCGGGTGCTTGGTCACGGCGGGCCGGATCGCGCGGAGTCGCCGGTCCGCAACGGGTGTCGCAGGCTCAGGCGCGGTTGCGTCCCCGTACGGCTGCGGCCACCGCGATGGGCACCTCGGGGTCGAAGACCGAGGGGATGATGAACGACGCGTTGAGCTCGTCGTCCGAGACGCATGAGGCGATCGCCCGGGCGGCGCGCAGCAACATCTCGGTCGTGATCTCGCTGGCGCGGGCATCCAGCAGCCCGCGGAAGACACCGGGGAAGGCGAGCACGTTGTTGATCTGATTGGGGTAGTCGGAGCGCCCCGACGCCACCACCGCGGCGTGCTGGCCGGCTTCGACCGGGTCGATCTCCGGGTCGGGGTTGGCGAGCGCGAAGACGACGGGGTCCTTCGCCATCGCGGGAATCCACTCGGCCTTCAGCACGCCCGGTGCGGAGACGCCGATGAACGCGTCAGCGCCCTGCAGGGCCGTGGCCAGGTCGCCGGTCACGCCGCGCGGGTTGGTGACGCGCGCCAACTCCTCCTGGCTGTCCGACAGGCCCGCGAGGCCGGGTACGAGGCAGCCGAGGCGGTCGTACACGACGATGTCGCCGACGCCTGCCGCACGCAGCAGGGTGACGATCGCGGTGCCCGCGGCGCCTGCGCCGCTGACCACGACTCGGGCGGACTCGATTTCCTTCGCCACGCAGCGCAGCGCGTTGATGAGGGCGGCCAGCACCACGATCGCCGTGCCGTGCTGGTCGTCGTGGAAGACGGGGATGTCGAGGCGCTCGCGCAGGCGCCGCTCGATCTCGAAGCAGCGCGGGGCGGCGATGTCCTCCAGATTGATGCCGCCGAACCCGGGCGCGATGTGGACGACGGTCTCCACGATCTCGTCGACGTCGGTGGTGTCGAGGCAGATCGGCCACGCGTTGATGTCAGCGAAGCGCTGGAAGAGTGCGGCCTTGCCCTCCATCACCGGCAGTGCTGCGCCGGGGCCGATGTCGCCCAGGCCCAGGACGGCGGTGCCGTCGGTGACCACAGCCACCGAGTTGCCCTTGATCGTCAGCCGCGGCACGTCCTCGGGATGCTCGGCCAGCGCCATCGAGACCCGCCCGACACCGGGGGTGTACGCGAGCGACAGGTCATCGCGCGTCTTGAGGGGCACGCGGGAGTGCACGCCGATCTTGCCGCCGAGGTGGACCAGGAAGGTCCGGTCCGAGACCTTGTGGACGCTGACCCCGTCAATGGCGTCGACAGCCCCGACGACCTCTCCCGAGTGCTCGGCGTCCGACGCGGAACTGGTCACGTCGAGAACCAGACGGTCGTGACTGGACTCGGCAACATCAATCGCCGTCACGACGCCCCCGTGCTCAGCGATCGCGGTGGCCACGCGGCCGACGACCGAATGGTCGGGCACGGTGTGCAGACGCATCGTGGTCGAGTACGAGGAAGTGGTCGCGTTGCGGGGGGTGTTCGGAGCCATGGGAGTCCTCGGGTGGGGCGGGTGTGAGGCGGCTGTCCACACTACGTCTCACGCGCGCCGCGCCGCGCAGCGGAGGCGTACCAATCAGTAGCGCGACCCCGCTGGTTGAGCCCGTCGAAACCCCAGGCCCGCTGGTTGAGCCCGTCGAAACCCCAAGCCCGCTGGTTGAGCTCGTCGAAACCAAGCGTCTCGACAAGCTCGACGGGCGGTGGGGCGTCTCGACAAGCTCGACGGGCGATCACCGCTGGTTGAGCTTGTCGAAACCAGGCTCGACCAGCGATCACCCGGAATGTCAGTGGTCAGCCCTACCGTCGTACCAGGCCCTTTGATCGAAGGTGATTCGCATGCAGATCGTGCTCGTGGCAGGACTGTGGCTCGACGGCACCGCGTGGGACGAGGTCGTGCCCGCGCTCACGGCGCGCGGACATGTGCCGCATCCCGTGACCCTGCCGGGGCAGGGAGATGGGACCGTTGGGGCCACGCTTGCGGATCAGGTCGCCGCGGTCGTGGCGGCGGTCGACAACGCAAACGAGGCCTCGGGCGAGAAGGTCCTCGTCGTCGGTCATTCCGCGGCCAGCACGCTGGCGTGGCTCGCGGCGGACGCGCGTGCGGCGAGGGTGGCTGGCGCTGCGCTGGTGGGCGGGTTCCCCACCTCCGCCGGTGAGCCGTACGCCGACTTCTTCCCCGTCGTCGACGGGGTCGTGCCGTTCCCGGGTTGGGAGCCGTTCGAGGGTCCGGACACCGACGACCTCGACCAGGAGACGCGAGCCCGGGTGGCCGCCCGCACGCACCCGGTCCCTGGTGGCGTGACCCAGGGCGTCGTGTCGTACGCCAGCGAGGCCCGCCGAGACGTGCCGCTGGTGATGGTGTGCCCGGAGTACACGCCCGCAGCGTGCCAGGAGTGGATCGACGCTGGAGACCTGCCGGAGGTGTCCGCAGCCCACGACGTACGGCTCGTGGACATCGACTCGGGACACTGGCCGATGTTCAGCAAGCCGGACGAGCTCGCGGCACTCCTGGCGGAGCTGGCGGAGGATCTCGCCTGATCAGGCGCGCCACTCCTCGCGCAGGATCGCCCACACTTCGAGGTCGTCGAAGCGATCCCCGTTGCGGAAGACCTGGCGCAGGGTGCCCTCGTGGGAGAAGCCGAGCTGCGCGGGGATGGCGCGGCTGGCGGCGTTGCCGGGGGCGCAGCGCCACTCCATGCGGCGCATGTCGCGCTCGGTGAACGCCCAGTCGAGCATGGCGGTGACGGTGCGGGTCACGATTCCCTGACCGCGCGCGGGTGCCGCGAGGAACACCCCGACCTCGCCGACGCCAGAGTGGGCGTTGAGGGTGGGGAAGAGCGTGCCGCCGACGAGTTCGTCGTCGACCCAGATGCCGAAGAGCCGCTTCGTGCCGGCGCCACGGCCCTCTGCCATCGAGGTCAGGAACCCGCGAGTCGCCTCGGGGTCCTCGAACTTCTGCCACGGCAGCCAGTCGTAGAAGTCGGCTCCGTGACGCTGGAACAGGGCGGCGAAGGTCTCCGCATGCCACGGCTCAAGGTCGCGGATGACGGCGGGCGCGATGTCGAGGTTCAGCACGCGGCGAGCCTAGGCGTTCAGCACAGCCCGTCGCGGGAGGTGTCGGTGGTCGTGGGGACTGACGGCGAGGTCGAAGGGCTCGAGGGCGTACCGCTCGGGGAGGAGCCGGGCGTCTTCGTCGGCGAGGGCGGCGTCGCCTCGCTGCCCGGGGCCTCGGCCGCGTTCGTGGCGTCGGAGAGTTGCTCACGCGTGAGCGGTTGGTCGCGCCGCAGACGCTCCCACACTGCGTCGCCTTCTGGCAGCAGTTCGACGCGCAGGAAGTCGGGCGTGTACTCCCACGGGATCGTGAGGAACTGGATCTTGTCGGTGCCGATCCCGCGGAACTGGTAGCCCAGCGTGGCCAGGTCCATGAGGTCGTCCGCGCCGGTGATCTCGATCGACTTCGTGGCCGCGTCGAGGACGTCGAAGAGCTTCTTCGGGTTGGTCAACGTCTTGGCGCTGACGATCTTGCTGCTCATGGCCGCGATGAACGCCTGCTGACGCTTGATCCGACCGGGATCGGAGCCGTCGACGACCTTCTCCCCGGCCTCGTTGGTGCCGGTGCGCAGCCGGATGTAGTCGAGCGCCTCCTCGCCGAACACCTCCCGCTCGCCCGCCTCCAGGGTGATGCCGGTGGTGGAGTCGTGGATCGTCTCGGGCACGCAGATCGTCACGCCACCGACCGCGTCGACGATGTCCTTGAAACCGCTGAAGTCCACGACCACGGTGTATTCGACTCGGATCCCGGACAGTTGCTCGAACTGGCTCTGGGTGCATCCGGGTCCACCCACCTGGAAAGCCTCGTTCCACTGCTCGCGGGTGCCTCCGGGAATGATCTCGTCGGTCTCGGGGTCCCGGCAGTCGGGCCGCTCGACGAGCGCGTCGCGGGGGATAGAGACCCCGTACGCGCGCTCGCGGTCCGCGGAGAGGTGGATCAGGATCGTCGTGTCGGAGCGGTTGCCGAGGCCGGTGAGTCCGTCCACGTTGTTGTCACCCTCGCGGCTGTCGCTGCCCATGACGAGGATGTCGATGGGGTCTCCGTCGACGGGTTCCTCGGTCGGGCGTGGCTCGACGAACACGTCGTCGTAGTCGCCGGTGGTGAGGTTGCCGTTGAGCTTGCGGTAGGCGTAGGTCAGCACCAGCGCGAGCACCAGCAGCAGGACGAGGGCGCCCAGGCCGACGCGCTTGAGCACTCTGCGCCGGGTTGATGTCGTCGGGGCGGCGCCCGGATCAGTGGGCTCGGCTGCCGCCTCCTCGTCCATGAGGTCACCCTACGACCCGCGGCGGCGGACTGGGTGTCGCGCAGGAGGGTGTGCTCAGATGGGCCGATGACCGAGCTCCGTGCACCCTCCGAGTCCGCGTACGAGCAGTGGCTTGCCGCCGTGGCCGACTTCGACGGCACCGCCATGGACGGATCGGGTTCGTGGACTGTCCCCGACTTCGCCGTCGACCGCCGCAGCTATGAAGCGCTCATGACGGTCATCGCCACCGAGGGCGACACGAGCACCGAACTGGCGCCAGATCGGGTGCACTGCACCTACTTCTGGGTGTTCGACGGCCCGCAGGCCGACGCGGAGTTGGTGGGGTTCGTGGCGCTGCGGCACACCATCGACACGCCGTTCCTGCGCAAGGCGGGCGGCCACATCGGCTACTCCGTACGGCCCTCGCGCCGCCGGGAGGGACACGCTGCCCGGGCCTTGCGGCTGGCGCTCGCCGAGGCCCGCGCGCTCGGGATCGAGAGCGCGTTGCTGACCTGCGACGACACCAACGCCGCGTCGGCCGCCACCATCGAGACCAACGGCGGGGTGCTGGAGAACGTGGTGGAGGGCAAGCGCCGCTACTGGGTTCCCACCGCCTGACAAAGTCGCGCCAACCTTTTGCGCCCTGCCCAGCGTTGACAGGGTGTGCAGATGGATGAGGACTACGTGGCGTGGGCGGACGGCTGCCAGCAGCGTCTGCTCGCGTCGGCGAGGTCGTCACTGACCGCGATCGTGAAGCGGCCGCACCCGAGGGCGACGGCGCCGAGACGCGCCTCGTGGTGCTGCAGGCGCTGGCGAGGCTGACACCGGCGCAGCGTCGTGTCGTGGTGTTGCGGCACTTCGACGACCTGACCGAACGGGAGACGGCGGCCGTCCTCGGCGTGTCCATCGGCACCGTGAAATCGCAGAACGCGGCCGCGCTGGCCCGGCTGCGGACCGGCGCCCCAGAGCTCCTCGACCTGATCGGGAGGAACCCGTGACCGACGTCGATCCGCGCGTCGCCGACGTGCTCCGTCAGGCAGCCGACGACCTCCCGGTGCGTGACCGGGTGAGTCCCGCGCTGCGCCGAGCCGGGGTCGTACGCCGCCGCCGTCGACTGGCGGCCGGAGCGGGCGTGGTCCTCGTGGTGCTGGGAGTCGTCATCGTCCCGACGCTCGTGGCCCGGGCACCGGAGCCGGGGCCAGCCCCGTCGCCGCTGCCGTCGCCACCCACGACCCTGCCGCCCACACCCACGGAAACCACCGGAGCCACCGACGGGACCGAATGGCCGACCTGGGATCCGTCGACGCTGCCCGAGACGCCGTACGGATCCAGCGTTCTTCCGGAGGTCCTCGACCCTCCGGAGTCGGCACCCAGCATCCTCGAGGAGCCGCTCGATGCGGCCGCGCTCGCGTGGCCCCGCGCGGGCGCCGACGTCCTGTTGCTGGGCGCGGACGGGTCCTGGCGCTCCGTGCCGGACACTGCGGATGCCGTGGCGGGGACCCTCCTCGGCGTCGTCCGGCCCGTGCTGACCGCGGACGGGAGCACGGTGGCGATCGCCACGCTGGATGGCGTACGGATCATCGACGTGGCCGCGGGGACGGACACGGTCCTGCCGTACCCCGAGGAGGTGGCGGGGCCGTGGGACACCGCGCCCGAGCTCGTGTGGCTGCCCGGGCAGCGCGAACTGGCCGTCATCACCTGGAACCGCGTGTGGGTGATGGGGCTCGATGGCAGCGACCGGCGTCCGCCGTGGCGGACCCGGGTGCCGATCACGGTGTTCGCTGACTCGCGCGACGCCGCCGGGACGGTGTGGCAGTCCTCGTGGACCGAGGGGGTCGTGCTGCGCTGGGAGGACGACGTGATCCCCCACAAGTTCGTGAAGTCATGGAGCTGGGGTCATGAGCTCGCCGCCGGCCACGGACGCATCGGCCTCACCGGCAGCCTGGCCGGCACCCTGGGCGACGTGCTGATCGCGGGGCCGCTCGTCGTCGACCCGGCCGACGGTGAGCCCGTGGCGTTCGCGCGAGTCGAGGACCCGCGCGGTGCGTACGGCGACAACCTTCACCTCGTCGTACGCGGCTTCCTGGACGACGAGACGGCACTGCTGGTGGTGCGCCCCGACGACTTCGGGAAGGACCGAGACCCGGTGTCGACGTACGTGGTCGCCTGGAACTTCGTCGACGGCGAGTTCCGCGTGCTCAGCCGGACGCGGGCCTTGGGCGTGTACGACGAGGACCCGCTGCGCGCGGGCAGCCTCGCCGCCGACGTCCTGCGGTGAGCGGGATCAGGCGAACAGGCGCATCGCGACCCAGGTGATCAGGGTGGCGACGGCAACGGCGGCGAGCAGGGCGGGCGTGGCCCAGCGGGTCATGGGGACGTTGCCGGAGCACTGATCGGCGAGCTCGATGCGGGTCGCGTCGTGTGGGTCGACCGCGATCTCGACGTGCTCACCGAGCCGGGCCGGCGCGGGAGCCTGCGCGGTCCGCGTCGCCACGCGGACGGTGGAGCCGTCCTGACGCACGAACTCGACGACCGCGCGGAAGGCCGTGGGGCGGTCCGGGGTGGGCACGTGGCCCGGGGTCAGGTCGACCACCCGCCCCCAGGTGCGCACGGCGATGTCGGCGAAGTCGCGCTCGGCGTGCAGGTCGCGCTGGGTGGTGCGGTACGAGACGTAGGCTGCCGCGAGCATGGTCACGAGGGCCAGCGGGAACACCAGGTCAAGGGTCATGTGCGCGCACATACCCGCGCGCGGAGCGGTTCAAACCACCGACTTGAAACCTCGATGAGAGTGGTCCTCGAACGGCCCGCCACAATGGCGCCATGACCCGCATCATCGCCCTGGGGGACAGCCACCTGCAGCGACTGGGCGCTCGTGCCGGGATGCTCGCGTGCGCCGAGCACACCGGAGACGTCGAGGTGCTCAACGTGGCCGTCGGCGGGTCCACCACCGCGGACCTCGCCGGCCAGATGGACCGCTCTCGTCCGGGGCGAGGAGACCGAGTGCTCATCTCGGTGGGGACCAACGACGCGGCGTCCTGGTATCCCGTCGAGCAGCCCCTGGCCGAGTCCCTGCTCGCCGCTGCCCTCGAATCGTTGGCCGCCGGAGGGGTGGAGCGGGCCGTCCTGCTCACCAGCCCCGGCGTGGACCGGGCCCGATTGCCGCAGTCCAACACCCGTACGGAATCGGACCTGCGTGCCTTCGCCGACGCCTTCACCCGGGTGGCAGCCAAGACCTCCACCCTGGACGTACGAGTCGTCGACGGCCAGGCCGTCCTGGGGTCCTTGGGTGTCGCCGCCTTCTGTGAGGACGGGATGCACCTGTCAGCTGAGGGGTACGACCAGTTGATCCCCGTGCTCGCCGCCGCGCTCTGCGACGCTGGGTGAGCCTGTCGAAACCCCGACCCGCTGGTTGAGCGTGTCGAAACCCGGGGTGGTTTCGACACGGCTCGTACCTCGCCTGCTCAACCAGCGGAGCGGCGCTGGTTGCTGCCCTGCTCAACCAGCGGGGAATGCTGGTTGGGGTTTCGACATGCTCAACCAGCGGTGGCGGGTCCCGGGTCAGTCCACACGCCCGTGCTGAGGAAGGACTCCAGCGCAGCGGTGTGGGGGGCGAGGTCGAATCCCTGCGCCGCGACCCAGTCGTCGTCGTAGTACGTGTGGTTGTAGCGCTCACCCGAGTCGCAGATCAGCGTCACGACGCTGCCCCGCTCGCCGGCGGCCACCATGCGGGCGATCAGTTGGAAGGCCGCGTACAGGTTGGTGCCGGTCGATCCCCCAGCCCAGTGTCGCGTGCGCTGCCGCAGCACCCGGATCGCGGCGAGTGAGCCCGCATCCGGCACCTGGATCATCTCGTCGACGACGCTGGGCACGAACGACGGCTCCACCCTCGGGCGGCCGATGCCCTCGATGCGGCTCGCTGCGCACGTGGTGTGGGTCAGGTCGCCGGTGGACCAACCGCCGTAGAAGGCGGAGTTCTCCGGGTCGGCGACCGCGACCTGCGTGCAGTGGCGGCGGTAGCGGACGTAGCGCCCGAACGTCGCCGAGGTCCCGCCGGTTCCGGCGCTGACCACGATCCACGCGGGCACCGGGAACCGTTCATGGCTGAGCTGGCTGAAGACCGACTCGGCGATGTTGTTGTTGCCGCGCCAATCCGTGGCCCGCTCGGCGTCGGTGAACTGGTCGAGGTAGTGCCCCTCGCACTCGGCGGCCAGGCGCGCCGCCTCCGGGTACATCTGCTCCGCCGCGTCGACGAAGTGGCACCGGCCACCGTAGAACTCGATCATCTCGATCTTCTCCGGGCTCGTCGCCCGCGGCACCACCGCCGTGAACTCCAGGCCGAGCATGCGCGCGAAGTACGCCTCGCTCACCGCCGTCGACCCGCTGGAGGCCTCGATCAGCCGGGTGCGTGGCCCGATCCGGCCGTTGACCAGGCCGTACATGATCAGCGAGCGCGCCAGCCGATGCTTGAGCGAGCCGGTGGGGTGCACCGACTCGTCCTTGAGATAGAGGTCGACACCCCACTCGGCGGGCAGCGGGAAGACATGCAGGTGGGTGTCGGTGCTGCGGTTCGCGTCGGCCTCGAGGAGCCGTACGGCATCGCGCACCCAGGCGGCGTCGGGTCGGATGTCAGGCACGTGCCGAGGTTAGCCCGAGCCCGGCGGTGATGGGCCCCGCGCGGCGAGGGGCCCGCGTACTCACGCGTGAAGCGGCCGGCGCGGGGCAGGCTGGGGACATGACGCTCGCGGACTCCCGTACGGACTTCACCACCTTCGGCGGTGTCCACCTCGCCATGCTCGCGGTCTTCGTCGTGGGCTGCGTGGTGCTGGTCATCGTCGGGCGACGCCACCGCGACTCGGGCGCGCAGGTCTGGTTCGGCCGGTCGTTCGCCGTTGCCATCGTGGCGTTCACGGTGCCGATGCAGATCCTCCAGTTCCTGCCGGCCGAGTGGAACCTGCGCACCTCGCTGCCCCTGCAGATCTGCGACTTCGCGTGGGTGCTGGCCGTGTACGCGCTGTGGACGCGGCGACGCTGGGCGGCCGCGGTCAACTGGCTGTGGGGGATGACGTTGACGCTGATGGGGCTGCTCACCCCGGACCTCGCCTCGGGGTGGGCCGAACCGCGATTCTGGATGTTCTGGGGGATGCACTGGCTCATCGTGTGGTCGGGGGTCTACCTCGTGTGGGGGCTGCGCATCGTCCCGACGTGGCGCGACTTCCGGCTGGCCGTGGGCATGACGGCCGTGTGGGCGGTGGGGGTGATGGTCTTCAACGCCCTCGTCGGCACCAACTACGGCTACCTCAACCGCAAGCCGGCGCAGGCGTCCCTGCTGGACGTCCTGGGGCCATGGCCGGCGTACGTCCTCGCGGAGGTCGTGATCGTCGCCGCAGCATGGGCGCTGATGACCGCGGCCTGGCGGCTCGCCGAGCGGCGACGGGGCGCGTCCACGGAGTCAGAACTTCCGGTGTGACGCGCGACACGCGGTGGTACGGTCCACCCCGTGATCCGCCGTATCGCCGTCATGGCCGCCGGTGCGCTGGCCGCCTCCGCCCTGCTGGTCCCGACCGGCTCCGCCGCCACCCCCGAGCGCGCCGACTCCGCCGGGTTGTCGTGGCCCGCTGGCACTGAGTACGTCGCGATGGGCGACTCGTTCGCCGCAGGTCCGGGGATCCTCCCGTACGTGACTGGCTCGCCGAGCAACTGCGGACGCAGCACCCGCAACTACGCCAGCCTGTTCGCCGAGCGCAGCGGCCTCGACCTCGTCGACGTCAGTTGTGGCGGCGCGCAGACCAAGCACTTCACCGAGGTCCAGGGCGGCAACGACCCGCAGTTCGACGCGCTGTCCGCCGACACCGACGTCGTCACCTTCGGCACGATGGGCGGCAACGACATCGGCCTGGTCGGCCTCGCGATGAGTTGTGTGACCGGCACCTGCACCCCGGCTGCGGGCACCGACCCGCTGCAGGAGGAGTTCGACCAGCTCGCCAGCGACCTGAGCACCGACCTCGCCGACGCCCAGACCCGGGCACCGAACGCGCGGATCCTCGTCGTCGGCTACGGCACCTACCTGCCGCCCACGGGTTGCGCGGGAGCGGTCCCCGGCGTGAGCGAGGCGGAGGCCGCGTACCTGCAGAGCCAGATCGACCGCCTCTCCGACCTGCTCGACGACACGGCCGCCCAGGCGCAGGTCGAGTTCATCGACATGCGCACGATCCCGGGCGTGCTGGAGCACACCGCCTGCGCGGTGCCGCACAAGCAGTGGATCCGGGCCCTGAACACCTACAACGACGGCGTCCAGCTGCACCCGTCGTACTGCGGGATGGACGCGTGGGCCCAGCACCTGGTGCGCTCCGTCCAGGAGCTCGACGGCCTGGCCGTCACCGAGTTCGACTCCTCCTGCGTGAGCGCGCCCGGGCTGCCGACGGAGCCGACCCCGACCGAGCCCACCCCGACCGAACCGACGACCCCGGCACCCACCACTCCCGCACCCACCCAGCCGGTTCCCACGCAGCAGACCCCGGAGCAGCTCCGCGCGGCGCGCCTCGCGGCCCTGCGGGCGGCAGCGGCGACCGTGACCCTGCGTACCTCCTGCCGCGGAACCACGGTGCGCTTCACGGCGGCGGGCGGGTCCGGTCACGTGGAGCGTGCCCGGTTCAAGGTGGGCGCGACCGTGGTGGGCAAGGCCACGGAAGCACCCTTCCGAGTGACCCGCGCCGTCCGGCGGCTGCCGGCCCGCGGCAAGGTGGGCGTCAGGACTGTGCTGCGCGACGGTGACCTCTCGGTGACGCGCTCGTTCAAGGTGAAGCGCCCCCGCTGCCTGTGAGTGCCCCGGCGCAACCCCTGCTCGCCGGTGTCCTCACCTCGGTGGTGGGGTTCACCAGCAGCTTCGCGGTCGTGCTCGCCGGCCTGGCGGCGATGGGGGCCTCGCCCTCGCAGGCCGCCTCCGGCCTGCTCGCCCTGTGCGTGGTGTGCGGCCTCGGGACGATGTGGCTCAGCGTCCGTCACCGCATCCCGGTGATCCTCGCGTGGTCCACCCCCGGCGCCGCGCTCCTCGCCTCCACCGGCGCCCCCGACGGCGGCTGGCCCGCCGCGGTCGGAGCCTTCATCGTGGTGGGCTGCCTGATCCTGCTCACGGCGCTGTGGCCCCGCCTGGGAGAACTGATCGGTGCCATCCCGACCCCGATCGCGCAGGCCATGCTGGCCGGGGTGCTGCTCCAGCTCTGCCTGCAACCCGTCCTCGGTCTCGCCGCCGAGCCGCTGCTCGTGGCGCCCGTCGTGGTGGCGTGGCTGCTCACGTACGTCCTCTCGCCCCGCTGGGCATCCCCGGTGGCGTTCGCGGCCGCGCTCGTCGTGATGGGGGTGTGGCTGGGGCGCCACGGAGGCCTGGCCGGTTCGCCGTGGCCCGTGCTGGAGTGGACCACTCCCACGCTGTCCGTCGGAGCGGTGCTGGGTGTCGCGCTGCCGCTGTACGTGGTGACCATGGCCTCGCAGAACGTGCCCGGGGTCGCGGTGCTGAGCTCGTTCGGCTACACCGCGCCGTGGCGCGCCAGCATGGGCGTCACCGGGATCGGCACGATCGCGGGCGCCGGCCTGGGCGGGCACGCCGTCAACCTCGCGGCGATCACGGCCGCGCTCGCCGCGGGCGAGGAGTCGCATCCGGAGCCGGCCAAGCGCTGGTGGGCGGGAACCACGAGCGGGGCGACGTACCTCGTCCTCGCCGCCGCGTCCGGCCTGATCACCGTCGTCGTCACGACGGCGCCCACGGAAGTCATCACGGCCGTGGCCGGACTCGCCCTGCTGGCGACCCTCGCGGCCGCCCTCACCGCGGCCACCGCGGACCCGAGCCGCCGCCTCGCCGCCGTGCTCACGTTCGTCGTGGCGGGCAGCGGCATCACCGTGGCCGGAATCGGCGCGGCGTTCTGGGCGCTGCTCGCGGGACTGCTCGTCACCCTGCTCGAACGCCACCACTGACGTGGCGCACATCACCGGTGGCCCTACCCTGTGCGGGTGACTCCACCCACCGGCAAGCGTCGTGACGGCGCGCTGCGTGCCCGCGACACGGACCGCGACGTCGCGGTCGACCTCGTCGAGGCGGCGTGGGTCGACGGGCAGCTCACCCGCGAGGAGTACGACGAGCGCGCCGCCGCGGTCCTGCGCGCGACGACGCTGGAGGACCTCGACCGTGAGGTGCTCGACCTGCAGCCCGAGGGGACGACCTGGCGTCCGGGCGGTCCCGTACGAGGTGCCGCGGATGCCGTGACAGTGGCGCCGACCCTCGCGCGAGGGGCGCGCGGTCAGTCCGTGCGCACGGTGGCCGTCGTCGCCGCCGTGCTGGTCGCGCTCGTGGTCGGGTTCGTGCTCCTCAAGCCGGACTCCGACACCCCCGAGCGTTCGCGGCTCTCGATGTCCGCCGACGGGACGCTGCCCGTGACGGGATGGGGCTTCGTCACCTTCCGTGAGGCGCTGCGTTCGGTGTCCGATTCTGAGTACGTCTTCGCCGCGCGGTTGAGCGCCGACGGCGCCGCCGTGGTCTTCCCGATCGCCGAGAGCGAGAACGGCGCCATGAGCGCCGAGTGGGACGGGGAGAACTGGAGCGAACCGATCGAGGCGGCCGGCGGTGAGGAACGGCTGAACCTGAACCTCATCTCGCCCTCCGCGGTCGACGCGGCCCTGGCGGACGTCGCGAAGGAGGTCGAGGCAGCCGCAGGCGACGCCGCCCTGCTCTTCGAGGTCTCGCACCCCGACGAGGGACGTGTCTGCTTCTGGGTGGAGCGCGCGAGCGTCGCCAAGGCGTACGGATTCGAGTGCAACGGCAACCGCCTCCTCACCCGCAGCCTGGAGGAGTGATGGCGTACTCCCGAACCCGGGCCCGCGACGCCGACCGCGAGGCCGCCATCGAACTCGTCAACGCGGCGTACGCCGACGGGCAGATCACCGACGTCGAGCGGTCCGAACGCAGCAACCGGCTGCGCGCGGCGCGGACGTTCGCTGATCTCGATGCGCAGTTGGTCGACCTGCAGCGGCCGGGTGAGTCGCGGTGGCAGGCCCCCGTACC
Source organism: Actinomycetes bacterium (assembly GCA_023460975.1). GTDB lineage: Bacteria > Actinomycetota > Actinomycetes > Propionibacteriales > Nocardioidaceae > Nocardioides. The sequence continues at coordinate 61,372 of JAEWOG010000073.1, read as the reverse complement.
CGCCGCCAGAACGGCGCCCGCTCCGGGTCGCGCAGCGGCGGCCTTCGTCGTGATCGCCGCGGTGATCGGCGTGCTCTTCGTGATGTTCCAGATCTTCGACGACCCTGATCCGGAGACCCCCCTCGGGGCGGCGTCGCAGCCCGAGGCCGAGACGGTCATCGACCTCTACACCACCGAGGGGTTCGCGCAGCTCACCGAGGCCACTCAGGAAAAGTTCGGCACGACCAAGGTCACCTCCGTGCACCTCTACGGCGGTTATGCCAGCGTCACTGTCGTCATCGACCGCAGCAAGCGCCGCTACGCCACCTGGATGTACGACGGCGCGTGGGACGAATGGGACGTCGGCACGGTGTCAGACAGCGACGACATCCGGTACATCGACCTCGCGACGCTGAACTCGGCAGCGATCGCGCCGGCGATGACCCGGGTCAGCGCCGCCGTCCAGGAACCGGAGTCGGTGTCGGTGACCATCCGGCCCATGAGCTGGGTGCCGGGGGCGTGCGTCGACGTGAGCGCCAGGAACCGCTTCGACGACTCCGAGTCGATCTATCTCTCCTGCGCGGGCGACGTCGTCGAGGACGACTAGACGGCTCGGCGGGTGGTGGGGGGTTTCGACAGGCTCAACCAGCGGTGGTGGGGGGTTTCGACAAGCTCAACCAGCGGGGACGGGCTCAACCAGCGGTGGTGGGGGTTGCTCACCGGCCGCCGGCGACGCGCAGCGTCGTGCCCGTGACGTACGCCGCCTCGTCGCTCATCAGCCACGCCACAGCCCCGGCGACTTCGTCGGCGCTGCCCGCGCGTCCCAGAGGCACCTGGGGTGCCATGCGCGCGAGGCGTCCCGGGTCCCCGGTGGCGGCGTGCAGATCGGTGTCGGTGAGGCCCGGCGCGACCCCGACCACGCGGATTCCTTGCGCGGCGACCTCGAGGCCCAGTCCACGGGTCAGGGTGTCGACCCCTGCCTTTGCGGCGGCATAGTGGACGTACTCGCCCGGTGAACCCAACGTCGCGGCGCCGGAGGAGATGTTCACGATCACGCCGCCGCGGCCGCCGTACGAGGTGCTCATGGCGCGTACCGCGGCCCGGGCCGTCAGGATCGCCGCGGTGAGGTTGAGGTCGACGGTGCGGCGAATCGAATCGAGCGGCGTCTCGGCGAGGGTGGCGAACTCGTAGGTCGCCCCCGCGTTGTTGACCAGGCCCGTGACCTGCCCCAGTTCGGCCGCCGCCGCGAACAACGCGTCGGCGGTCGCCTCGGCGGCGAGGTCGCCGGGCACGAGTCGGACGCGCGCCCCGAGGTCCTCGCAGGCGCGGGCCGTGCGGCTGGCCGCAGCCTCGTCGCGGTGGAAGCCGAGCACCAGGTCGTGCCCCGCCCCCGCCAGGCGAAGCGACACCGCCGCGCCGATGCCGCGAGTGCCCCCGGTGACGACCGTGAGGCTGCGCTCGGACGAGGAGGGCGCGGAAGGGGGTGAGGAGGTCATGGAGCCGGGGCCGGCGCCGGGTCCTCAGCCACGCGGCGGACGCGTACGACGGTGTCGCTCTTGGTGCCCTTCTCGCCCTCGGGCGAGACGACCTCGGTTTCGTGGACGACCGCGTGGACGACCGTGAAGCCCGGCACCTCCACGTCCGCGAGCACCTGGGCCAGGCTCGGCAACTCGGCCGGGTGGCCCTCCTTCCAGGACGGGCCGCGTTCGTGGCTGACGACCAGGAGCGTGCCGCCCGGTGCCAGGGCGTCGAGGGCGCGGCGCAGCACCTCGGTGCGCGACAGGGCCGTGGGGGAGTGCAGGTAGGAGGCCGTCACGAGATCCCACGAACCCTCGGGGAACTCCTCGGGCAGGCTGGCGCGGACGAACCGCACCTGGACCCCGGCCTGAGCGGCGGCCTCGCGGGCCCGGCTCAACGCGGACTCCGCGATGTCGGTGCCGGTGACCTGCCAGCCGCGCTCGGCCAACCACACCGCGTCGGCACCCGAGCCGCAGCCCAGGTCCAGTGCGCTGGCGGCGTCGAGGGGGCGCTCCTCCAGTTCGGCGGCGAGCAGGGCGTTGACCCGCCCCGTCCACGGGTGGTCGCCGGAGTAGAACTCCTCCCAGAACTCGGTGGGGTCCTGGTCGCTGTGCTCGTGGTTCATCGGTGCTCCTCAGCGTCCGAGCTTGTTGACTGCACGCAGACCCGCGTACACGACGACCCCGAGCACGACGAGGATCAGGATCACGCGCATCAGGGCGAACGCCACGCCGAGCAGCTTGACCCCGACGAGCAGGATCAGCCCGACGATCACGACGGCCGCGATCGTGCTGGTCATGTTCGGTCCGGAGTAGCGCTCGCTCATGCCGGACAGGGTGGCACACCGGTGGGGACGGTGCCGTACGGACGGGCGCGACCACCGGGGCGTTCGGCGACGGCTGGCCCGGATCTGCGCCGGACCCGGACTCGGTGACAGGGTGGGCGCATGACGAAGGCCGTGGTCGTGGGCAGCGGGCCCAATGGGCTCGCCGCCGCGCTCACCCTGGCCGCCGCCGGGGTGCAGGTCGAGGTGCTCGAGGCCGCGGACACCCTCGGCGGTGGGACCCGCAGCAGCGAGGCGACGCTGCCAGGGCTGGTGCACGACGACTGCTCGGGCTTCCACCCGTTGGCCGTCGACACCCCGTTCAGTCGGGCCTTCGACCTGGCAGGGGCGGGCCTGGAGTGGCGGTGGCCGCAGGTGCAGTACGCCCACCCGCTCGACTCCGTCGGTGGAGCCGGGCGGGGGGCGGCGGCGTACCGATCAGTGGCGCAGACCGCCGCCGAACTCGGGTCGGACGGGGACGCGTGGCGTCGCATCTTCGGCGGCCTCGAGACGCGCTTCGGCGACATCTCCGAGGACTTCCTGCGGCCCCTGCTGCGCGTCCCGAGCCACCCGGTGCAGCTGGCCCGCTTCGGTGCGTACGCAGCCCTGCCCGCCACCGTCCTGGCTCAGCGGTGGCGCGGCGAGGAGGGCAAGGCGCTCTTCGGTGGCGTGGCGGCGCACGCCCTGACGCCCCTGACCGGGCTCGCCTCGTCCGCGATCGGGGTGGCCCTGGGCGCCGCGGCGCACACGTACGGGTGGCCCGTCGCGCAGGGTGGCTCGGAAGCGATCACCCGCGCCGTCGTGGCGCTCGCCGCCGAGCGCGGCGTGCGGTTCACCACCGGGGTGCGGGTCACGTCGTTGGCCGAGGTGGCCCACGCGGACTTCATCCTCCTCGACCTGGCTCCGGCGGCCGCGGCCGACGTGGCGGGGGACGCGCTCCGCCCCGGCGTCGCCCGCGCGCTGCGGCGCTATCGGCACGGTCCGGGAGTGCACAAGGTCGAGTTCGCAGTGGCCGGCGGTGGTGTGCCGTGGACGTACGAGCCCGCGCGGCGTGCCGGCACCGTGCACGTCGCGGGCACCTTCGCCGAGATCGCGGCTGCCGAACGCGCCGTCAATCGCGGCGTGATGCCGGATCGGCCGTTCGTGCTCGTCGGGCAGCAGTCGGTGGCCGACCCGACCCGGGCGCGCGGAGACGTCCACCCCGTCTACTCCTACGCCCACGTGCCCGCGGGATTCACCGGGGACGCGACGGCCGCCATCGAGGCGCAGATCGAACGGTTCGCCCCGGGATTCTCCGAGCGGGTGCTGGCGCGCAGCGTGCGTTCGGCGGCGGCGATGGCCACGTACAACGCCAACTATGTGGGCGGGGACGTGGTGACCGGCGCCAACACCGTCGGCCAACTCGTGATGCGCCCGCGCCCGGCGCTGGATCCGTACCGGCTGGGGGAGGGGCTCTACCTGTGTTCCGCGGCCACGCCCCCTGGTGCCGGGGCCCACGGCATGTGTGGGTGGAACGCCGCCCAGTCGGCGCTGCGGGCCCTCGCCCGTCAGTGAGGACCCGACGCATTACCCTCCTGCTGTGGCTGATCGGACCAGGGCGCGCGACGCGGACAGGCACGCTGCGGTCGACATCATCGAGGCGGCCTATGCCGACGGTCAGCTCTCGCACGAGGAGTTCGACAGCCGCGTCGAGCAGGCGCTCAAGGCGTCCCGTCTGAGCCAGCTCGACCACACGGTCGGCGACATCCAGTCGCGAGGTCCCCTGCCCTGGCGCACGCCCGCACCTCCCGAGGGTCCGGTCCCCGGCGAGCGGCAACTCGGTCGTGCGGCGCTGGTCTGGGCCGGGTGCGCCGTGGCGGTCCTGGCGGTGATGATCGGGCCGTTGCTGCTGGGCAGCGATCCCCCCGCAGCGGACCCAGTCGAGGAGCCTCTCCCCACCCACACCCAACGGCCGTCGGTGCCCGCATCGCAGCTGGTGTGGATCGAGGACCCGTTGACCAGCGCGGGACTGAACGACTTCATGCACGAGTACGAGGAGCGCTTCGGCGACGAAGCGTCCGCGACCCGCGTGGTGTTGCGTCGTACGTCGGTGGACGTCGTACGTCCCGGCGCCGACGGGAAGACGGCGCTCGCGTACACGTGGGACGGCGTGTGGACCGGCCCCCGCTCGCGCAAGGGCGGCGACCAGCGCTTCGAGTTCAGCACGCTGGGCTACGACCAGATCAGCGAACCGTTGGAGTGGGCGCGCGCCGACGTGGGCGAGGCAACCGACTCGTGGGTCGAGATCAGGGTCTACAACGTCAAGGGCCGCGAGGTCTGCTTCACCGCTCACGCCGTCAACGACGAGACCGGCGCGAAGGCCACCGTCGCCACCAACTGTGACGGCGAGGTCGTCGTCCGGCGTTGACGCTGAACAAACCCTCCCGCACCGTTTCGCGCGTGTGGGACGCTAGGCCCACCTCGAGGCGCGCTCGTCGCGCCCGCGGGGAAGCGTCACCCCTCAGCCCACTCCTGCCGTGCTCGGACCGGCTCCCAGTCGAAGGTCGCCCGTGGCCCAGTCACTGCTTCTCCGCATCGATGAGTTCCTCGCCGAGGCTGCTCGCCGCACACCCGCGCGGATGCTGGCCGTCCTGACGCGGCCGAACGTCCTGGGTGTCGTCGCGGCTGCCTGGATGTTCGGCCAGTCGCTGCGCCCGTCACTGCTGCTGCGGGCATGGCTCTACCAAGGCGTGCTGGCGGCGGTCGCGATCGTGCTGGGCTACTGGATCGGCGCCACCCTGTGGCAGGTCGGCGCGTGGGTGGCCGGCCGTACGGCAGCGACCTGGCAGCCGTCCGCCGCGGTGCGGACGCGGTGGCGTGTGGGCAGCTGGATCCTCGCCCTGGGCTACGCCGTGTGGTCCGTGGTCGCCGCCGTGAACGACCACGAGTGGACGTGGCAGCGGCTGGGCCACGAGCCCGGCTCGTTCTGGTACATCTACGGCGGCGCCCTGCTGGTCGCCGCCGCCGTGGCGGCGCTGCTGTTCGCCCTCGGCGCCGGGCTGCGCTGGGTGTGGCTGCGCCTGGCCGGGGCGGGTGCCCGGCTCCTGCCCGCCTGGATCGCCGGTGGACTCGCCCTCGTCCTGCTCGCGTGGGCGGTGTTGGCATCGATGAGCAACGTGGTGCTGGAGCGGACCCTCGACGGCTTCAATGCCTCGTTCTCCGCCGGCGACCGCAACCTGGACGAGGCCCCCGAACCCCCCACCTCCTCCGTACGCTCCGGCGGCCCGGAGTCGCAGGTCGACTGGGCGGCGACCGGGCGCGAGGGGCGTCGGTTCCTCACGCGGGGCCCCAGCGTGGAAGACATCGACGACTTCGCGGACGGGGAGGTGAGTGAGCCGGTTCGCGTCTTCGTGGGTCGCGCGGAGGCGGACACCGTCGAGGAGCGGGTCGCGCTGGCCGTCGACGAGCTCGACCGCTTCGGCGGCTTCGAGCGCGAGGTCCTGCTCGTGGTGGTGCCCACCGGAACGGGTTGGGTCAACGAGCAGATCGTGCAGCCGTTGGAGTACTTCCACGCCGGCGACGTGGCCACCGTGTCCGTGCAGTACTCGCACATGCCCAGCCCGCTCGCCTTCCTCGCGGAGGCCGAGGCGGCCGGCGACACGGGTGCCGCGTTGGTGGCCGCCGTCGAGGAACGGCTGGCCACCCTGTCCGACCCGCCCACCCTGTACGTGGCCGGCGAGAGCCTGGGTTCCTTCGGGGGCTCCCACGCGTTCGAATCGCTGGCCGACAGCGCCGAACGTACGGATGGCGCGCTGTGGGTCGGCCCGCCCGAGACGATGCACCTGCGCCGCGAGGCCGAGCGCACCCGCCAGCCCGGCTCCACGCAGGTCAAGCCGGTGGTGGGCGACGGCACTGAGTTCGTCTTCATCAACCGGTCCTCCGACTTCGAGGCCCTCGATCCGGCGCGCCCGCCGCACTCGGTGTTCCTGCAGCAGGCCGACGACCCGATCGTGTGGTGGGACTGGGAGACCGCGTACGAGCGCCCCGACTGGCTGCGCGAACCCCTCGACCCGGCGGTCAATCCGGAGGTCGAGTGGTCGCCGATCACGACCTTCCTCCAGTTGGCCGTGGACATGGGCGTGAGCAACGACTTCGACGAGGAGCACGGCCACCTGTACGGCACGCTGCCGCTGACCTCGTGGTTCGCGATCGACCGGCCCGCCGGCTGGGACGCCGCGAAGGTGGAGGAGCTGCGCGAGCGGTTGGTCTACGCCCCGCGCTGAGACTGCCTCGCGGTCGCACGACCGAACGTCGCCTCAGCGCGGTTCGGAGGGCTTGCGCCGGGTTTGTCATGTCCGAGCATGAGCCACGCCACTAGCATGCGCGGGTGAACCCGAACCCCGCCCGCGTGTCCGGCCGTCTGTGGCTGTGGATCGTCCTCCTCGGGCTGACCGGCCAGCTCGCCTGGACCGTCGAGAACATGTATCTCAACGTGTTCGTCTACGAGACCATCACCGACGACCCCACGGTCATCGCGGTGCTGGTCGCGGCGAGCGCGACGGCGGCCACGCTGGCGACCCTGCTGGTGGGCGCGTGGAGTGACCGGGTTGGGCACCGGCGGCGGTTCATCGCCATCGGCTACATCCTCTGGGGCCTCACGACCGCAGCCTTCGGGCTGGTCGGGGTCGACTCCTCGGTCCCCAACGCCGTCGGTCTCGCCGTGGTGAGCATCGTCGCTCTGGACTGCGTGATGAGTTTCCTCGGCTCGGGGGCCAACGACGCGGCGTACCAGGCCTGGGTCACCGACTCCACCAACCCGCGCAACCGCGCCAAGGTCGATGGCGTCATCCAGACGCTTCCGCTGCTCGGGATGCTGATCGTCTTCGGCGCCCTCGACCCGATCACCCAGGCCGGCAACTGGACCCTGTTCTTCGCCCTGGTCGGCGGGTTCACCTCGGTGGTCGGCGTGATCGCGTGGTTCGGCGTGCGTGACGAGGCGACGCCACAGCCCTCGGGCACCTACCTCGGCTCGGTGCTGCACGGCCTCAAGCCTGCGACCGTACGGGCCAACCCGCGCCTGTACGTCACGCTGGCCGCGTGGGCACTCGCGGGGACGAGCTTCCAGATCGTTCTTCCGTACCTGATCATCTACGTCCAGAAGTACCTCCAGATCGAGGCGTACGCCGTGGTCCTCGGCGCCGTCCTCATCGGTGCCTCGGTGCTCAGCATCGTGGGCGCCCGCTGGCTCGGGGACTCGCCGCTGCGGGCGGTGGTGCCCACGCTGGGGCTCTATGCGGTGGCGCTCGGGGCGATGTTCTTCGCCCGTTCCATGGGCGCGGTGATCGCGGCCGGGATCGTGATGATGGGCGCGTTCCTGCTCCTGGGTGCGGCCCTGTCGGCGACCGTACGCAACCTCACCCCGCACGACCGTGCAGGGCAGATCCAGGGCCTGCGGATGATCGCGGTGATCCTGGTGCCGAGCGTCATCGGGCCGTTCATCGGGGCTGCGGTGATCTCGGGTGCGGCGGAGACGTACGTCGACCTGGGGGTCGTGAAGACCGTGCCGACGCCGTGGATCTTCGTGGCGGCCGCGGTCGTGGCGAGCCTCACCCTCGTGCCTCTGGCGGCCCTACGGCGTCTCGACAGGATCGACGAGCCGACCACGCCCGTCGAAACCGGGCGTCTCGACAGGCTCGACGAGCGGACCTCGCCCGGCGAAACCAAGGAGCCCCGATGATGACCCCCTGGGGCGAGAGCCTCGACGCCGACGACGTCCTCGGCGAGTACCCCCGCCCGCAACTCGTGCGCGACTCCCACCTCAACCTCAACGGGACCTGGCAGTACGCGTTCACGCCGGCCACCCAGGCCGAGGCGCCGCAACAGTGGGACGGCGAGATCCTCGTGCCGTTCTCCCCCGAGGCGCCGCTGTCGGGGGTCGGCCGCACGCTGCAACCCGACGAGGCGCTCTGGTACCGGCGCGACGTCACGTTTGCCCCGGGCTTCGTGCGCGAGGCGGTGCTGCTGCACTTCGGCGCCGTCGACCAGGACGCTGAGGTGTGGGTCGACGGGCGCCGGGTCGGGGAGCACCGAGGCGGGTTCTTGCCGTTCACCCTCGACGTGACCGACGCGCTGGCCAACACCGCCGTCCACGACCTCGTCGTACGGGTCCGCGACGTCACCGACACCTCGTACCGTTCGCGAGGGAAGCAGCGGCTCAAGCCCGGGGGCATCTGGTACACCCCCCAGTCGGGGATCTGGCAGCCGGTGTGGATGGAGTCCGTTCCTGCGGCGTACGTCTCCAGGCTCGACCTGGTGCCGAGTCTGGACTCGTTGACCCTCACCGTCCACGCGCCCAATTTGGGGACAGTTGGAGGGCATTCGGGGGCCTCGAACCCTGCTCCAAGTGTCCCCAAATTGGGCACCGAGGGCGGGCCGACCGCCACGATCACCGTCTCCGCTGCTGGAACGCAGATCGCGACGGCGACCGCCACCCCCGGCCATCCGGTCACCATCCCGATCCCGGACCCCCGCCTGTGGACCCCCGAGGACCCGTTCCTCTACGACCTCACCGTGACCCTGGGCACCGACCGAGTCACCTCGTACGCGGCCCTGCGCACCGTCGGCGTGGGCCCCGACGCCCAGGGACGTACGCGCCTGCTGCTCAACGGCGAGCCGTACCTGCACGCCGGCCTGCTCGACCAGGGCTACTGGCCCGACGGGCTGCTGACGGCGCCGAGCGACGAGGCGTACGTGCACGACATCGCCGAGGCGAAGCGGCTCGGGTTCACGATGCTGCGCAAGCACATCAAGGTGGAGCCGCTGCGGTGGTACCACCACTGCGACCGGCTCGGGATGCTCGTGTGGCAGGACATGGTGAACGGCGGACGGACCTACAACCCGGCCGTCATCACCGCGCCCGTGCTGACGCCGCTCAAGCTGGACGACCGCAACCACGCCCGCTTCGGTCGCGCTGACGCCGAAGGCCGCGAGGAGTTCCTGGCCGAAGTCGACGCCACCGTCGAGTTGCTGCGCAGCGTCCCGAGCGTGGTGGCGTGGGTGCCGTTCAACGAGGGGTGGGGCCAGTTCGACTCCATCGCCGTCACCGATCGGGTGCGTGCGCTGGATCCGACCCGCGTCATCGACTCCGTCTCCGGCTGGCACGACCAGGGTGCGGGCGACATGGTGAGCCGCCACGTCTACTTCGTGCCGTACGCGCTCAGCAAGGCCGACGCGGACGAGGACCGGGCCGCGGTGCTCAGTGAGTACGGCGGCTACAGCCACCGCGTGAGCGGGCACACGTGGACGGACAAGGAGTTCGGCTACCGCCGCATCAAGGACCGGGGGGCGTTCGAGCGTGCCTACCTCCGTCTCCAGCAAGGGCAGGTGCGGCCCGCGATCGCCCGCGGGCTGGCAGGCTTCGTCTACACCCAGATCGCTGACGTCGAGCAGGAGACCAACGGACTCATGACCTACGACCGCAAGAAACTCAAGGTCGATGCCGAGGCCGTCGCCGCGTCGAACGCCGGGCTGCGCAGCGAGTTCGACGAAGCCGTGGGCCACCGGGCGAGCCCTGTGGCCGTGGTCGAGCGCGAGCTCACCGAACCGGTCGCGCTCACCCGGTCCGACGGCAAGCTCAACCCCGACGCCGTCGGCTGGTGCCGTACGCCGCTCGTCGACACCGACGGCATCCGACGCGCCAAGACGGGCCCGCTGACCAACGTGCTGGGGCGCAACAAGCGGTGGGAGTACTGGGCCGTCACCACCCCCGACGTCGTCGTCGCCGTCGTCCTCTCCGACATCGACTACGCCGGCGTCAACGCGCTGTGGGTGTGGGACCGGCGTACGGGCCAGGCGTTCAACCAGGACGCGATCACCCCCTTCGGTGCCGGCGTCACGATGCCCGGAACCCTGGGGGCGGGGACCGCGGAACTGCGCGCGAAGAAGATGAGGATCGAGATCTCCGAGGTCGACGGCGGCACGCGCATCCGGGCCATCGGGGAGCGCGTGCGCGTCGACGTCGTGGCGCACCGTCCCGAAGGGCATGAGTCCTTGGGTGTGGTGGTGCCGTGGACGGAACGCCTGTTCCAGTACACCGTGAAGGACGTCGCGCGCCCCGCCACCGGGGCGGTGTGGTTCGACGGCAAGAAGACTGACATCGGTGGCCCGGACGCCTTCGCGACCCTCGACCACGGTCGCGGCCGGTGGCCCCGCCGGATGCACTGGAACTGGGGCGCTGGATCGGGGCGTACGAACGGGCGCACCATCGGCATCCAGGTCGGCGGCAAGTGGACCGACGGCACCGGATCGACGGAGAACTCGATCCTCGTCGACGGCCGGCTGCACAAGATCAGCGAAGAGTTGGTCTGGACCTACGACACCGAGCGCTGGCTCGAGCCCTGGCGCATCACTGGCACCACCGTCGACCTCACCTTCACGCCGGAGTACGACAAGGTCTCGGCCACCGACCTCAAGGCGATCTCGTCGTTCACCCACCAGTGCTTCGGCGTCTGGTCGGGGACGGTCACCCTGGGTGACGGGGAGGTCGTGCGCCTCGACGACGTGTTCGGGTGGGCCGAGGACGTGCACCAGAAGTGGTGAGTGACTCCTCGCCCAGGCTACGGCCCCACTCCCGGAGCCGAAGGCACCTCAGGCGGCGAGGAGCGCGTCGATCTGGTTGATCGCCGACGTGGCGCCCTCCTCGACCCCCATCTCGAGGACCTGCTGCAGGTCGGCGGCGCAGCCGTACGTGGAGGTGCTCGTCATCCGGGTGCCGGACTCGATGGCAGCGAACTCGGTGACGGTCAGATTGACCATCTTCTCCTCGATCGGGTTGCCCTCGGCGTCGGAGAAGCCGTCGCGGTAGGAGAACCGGTGGGGCTCGTCGACCTCCTCGATGCGCCACCAGCCGGGGTAGGACGTGCCGTCGGGCCCGGTCATCGCGTAGTCGACGCGGCCGCCGGGGCGGAACTCGTGGGTGGTGACGCTGGCCGGGAAACCTTCCGGGCCCCACCACTTCTCCAGTTGGCGGGGGTCGGCGAAGACCTGCCACACCCGCTCGGGCGCCGCTGCGAACTCGCTGGTGATCGTGATGGTCAGGTTGTCCAGGCCCTCGGTCACGTTGATGACAGGCATGGGTTGCTCCCTTGTGTGGATCGGATCTGAGTGGTCGGTCAGGAGATGACGTCAGCGCTGCTCGTCGTCGAGGGCCAGCAATCGGTCGATGGCCCCAATGCGCCCGCGCCAGAGCTGTTCGTACTCCTCGAGCAGGTGGCCAACGGAGCGGACCACCTCGATCTCACCGGAGGCGAGGGCTTCGCGCCCGACCCTCCGCTTGGTGATCAGTCCTGCTCGTTCGAGGACGGCGACGTGCTTCTGGACGGCCGCAAAACTCATCTCGTACGGCTCGGCCAGCGCGGAGACCGAGTGCTCGCCCGCCAACACCCGGCGCAGGATGTCGCGCCTGGTGCGGTCGGCGAGCGCGCCGAACAGGGCGTCTGCCCGGTCCTCGTCGCTCTCCATGCAGCAAACATACAACTAAATGGTTGTACGTTGTCAACCTCCTGACGTGGGCGATCGGGCCGCAGGAACAAACCCCCCGGTGGCGAGGTTGAGCACTCTGGAATCAAGAGTGAGGAGAGATCCAATGACCATGCGGATCCTGAACCCGTTGACGGCCCCCAAGTCCTCGTACGAGGCATGGCGCTGGGCCGAGGACCTCTTCGCTGAGCGCGACTACTACGGCGCGGCCAAGATGCTCGAAGGCCTCCTGGCCGACGCCGGCGAGATGGAGCCGTACCTCGGCCAGGTCCGTGAGTTGCTGGCGCGCAGCTACTACCACTCCGCCCAGGTCCACAAGGCGGTCGAGGCCAGCCGCGCCGCGCTCGAGTTCGAGCCCGACAACGCCTACCTCACCCTCCTGCTGAGCCGCTCCCTCGAGCGGGCCGGGCAGCGCGAGGAGGCCGACACCTACCGCCGGATCGCCGACGCCCTCGGCGCCCCGGCCTGAGGAGTTGCGCGATGACCACGCCCGGTGCCGCACAGGCAGCGGAGACCCTCGAGTTCGGCGTGTTCGTCACCCCCGACGCCAGCCGCCTCGACGAGGTCGTCGAACTCGGGGTCCTCGCCGACGTGACCGGGCTCGACCTGTTCACCGTCCAGGACCACCCTTACCAGGAGCGGTTCGCAGACGCCTGGACGCTGCTCGGTCTCGTCGGTGCGAGGACCAGCGCCGTACGGCTCTCCACCAATGTGTCGAACCTGCCGCTGCGACCGCCGCTCATGCTTGCCAAGCAGCTCGCGACGCTCGACCTGGCCACCTCCGGCCGGGTCGAGCTCGGGCTGGGCGCGGGAGCGTTCTGGGACGCGATCGTGGCAGCGGGCGGGCCACGGCGTACGCCCGGCGAGGCCGTCGAGGCGCTCGAGGAGGCCATCGGCCTCATGCGGGCCTTCTGGGCGGGGGGCTCCCTGCGGGTCGAGGGCCAGCACTACGCCGCCCGCGGCCTGCACGCCGGACCCGCGCCCGCGCACCCGATCCCGATCTGGCTGGGCGCGCTCAAGCCGCGCATGCTGCGCCTGGTCGGCCGGCTCGCCGACGGCTGGATCCCGAGCGCGGCCTACGCCCCGCCCGAAGCGCTGGGAGCCATGAACGCCACGATCGATGAGGCCGCGCTGGCCGCCGGTCGAAGGCCAGAGGACATCCGGCGGATGTACAACGTCACCGCGACGCTCGGCTCGGGCGACGCGACCCTGCGTGGCACCCCGGCCGAGTGGGCCGAGCAGCTCGTCGAGATCACGATCGCGCACGGGATGAGCACCTACATCCTGGCCACCGACGACGCCACCACGCTGCGCCGATGGGCCGAGGAGACAGCCCCCGCCGCGCGGGAGTTGCTCGCCACCGAGCGCTCGCGCGGCCCCGTACGAGCGGAGCAGCCCGCGGTACGACTCGACTCTGTGCCGCCAGAGGGCGGGTCGCTCAGGGTCCGCGCAACTCCCGATGACGGCACGCGGCTGCGCCCGGAGTCCCTGCTCGACGAGGCGAGCCGGCCGACGCACGACGAGCCCGCTGACGCGACCTACCGGGTCGAGATGCAGGCCAACTCGCAGCACCTGATCGACATCCACAACCACCTGCGCAGCGAACTGGAGCAGGTGCGCGACGTGCTCGACCAGGTCCGGCGTGGCCACCTCCAGGTCTCTCAGGCGCGCTCGGTCATCAACACGATGACGATGCGCCAGAACAACTGGACGCTGGGCGCCTACTGCGAGTCGTACTGCCGGGTCGTCACCGGGCACCACACGCTCGAGGACCGATCGGTCTTCCCCCACCTGCGGCGCTCGGTGCCGGCTCTGGCGCCGGTGATCGACCGCCTCGAGGAGGAACACGTGGTGATCCACGACGTGCTCGAGGCATTCGACTCCGCGCTGGTGCGGCTCGTGGGCGCCGACGGCAACGCCGCCGAGGGGCGCGATGCGCTGGACGAGGTGCAGCGCCAGCTCGATCTGTTGACCGACACCCTGCTGTCGCACCTGTCGTACGAGGAACGCGAGCTCGTCGGACCGCTGGCGCGGGTGGGCTTCCAGTGAGTCCGCACGGCGCGATGCCCGGCGGCTGAGCTCACTCGCGCGGGATGGCCGCCAAGGTCTCGGGCGTCGGCGCGTCGACGAACTCGGCCCACTCGGGGTGCTTGGCCACGTACCCCTTGGCGAAGGGGCACACGGCCACGATGCGCAGGCCCTCATCGCGGGTCGCGGCCAGCGCCTGCCCCACGAGGACGCCGCCGAGGCCGCGGCCGCCGAACGCCTCCTCGACCACGGTGTGGAAGAAGACTCGGCTGCCGGCGTGGTCGACGAACTGCGCGAAGCCCGCGGCGACGCCGTCGGCCTCCACCTCGAAGCGGTCAGGGGCTGTGTGTCGGGTGACGTCGTTGTCCATGCCACGACACTGACACACGCCTCTGACAGATCTGTCTCGCCGCGGGAAGTGAGGCTCAGCCCAGTGCCAGTTTGAGCGCGATGGCGAGCATCACGATCCCGATCAGCACGTCCAGCACCTGCCACGCTCGGGGCCTGGCGAGCAGCGGCGCGAGCAGGCGCGCGCCGAAGCCGAGCCCGGTGAACCACAGGATGCTCGACGTCCCGGCGCCCGCGGCGAACCACCACCGGCCGGCCTCGCCGTGCGTACTCGCGATCGAGCCCAGCAGCAGGACGGTGTCGAGGTAGACGTGCGGGTTGAGCCACGTCAGGGCGACCGCCTTCAGGAGCACCCCGCGCCGTGACTCGGAGGCCGTACGGTCCGCGTCGAGGCTCTCGGGGCGGCGTGCCCGGGCCAGGGAGGACAGGCCGTACCAGGTCAGGAACGCGACCCCGAGCCAGCGCACGACATCGATGGCGAGCGGTGCCCTGTCCACGATCGTCCCGATGCCCGCGACCCCGGCGACGATGAGCACCAGGTCGGACACGGCGCAGATCGCCACGACGCCGGCGACGTGGCTGCGGCGCAGCCCTTGGCGCAGCACGAACGCGTTCTGGGCGCCGATCGCCACGATCAAGGTCAGGCCGGTGAACAGGCCCGCGGCGAGGGCGGCGAGGGTGAGGGGCACGCGCAGACCGTACGCCTGCCCGGGGGTTCGGGCGCTCTGGTGCCGACTGGGCGGGCGATTCCTGCACGTTGTGGGGGTTGCAAAGGCCAACACGTGGGGGAATCACCGCTCGAGCGGGGGTCCTCCGCCCTACTTCTGGGGCAGGATCTCACCACGCACACCCGCGGGGTCCAGAGGAGTAGGAGACGACATGCGTGAGTTCCGTGAGGCCGTTGAGAAGCGCGACCGGGAGGCGATGATCGGGCTGCTCGCCGACGACGTCGTGTTCACCAGCCCGGTGGCCTTCAAGCCGTACGCCGGCAAGGCCATCACAGCGGCGATCCTGTCCCACGTGATCGAGGTCTTCGCCGACTTCCGCTACGTCCGCGAGATCAACGATGTCGGCGGACGGGACTCGGCACTGGTCTTCGAGGCGAGCGTCGATGGCAAGGCCGTCACGGGGTGCGACTTCCTGGCATTGGACGACGACGGAAAGATCGTCGACTTCATGGTGATGGTGCGGCCGTTGTCCGCGGCCCAGGCACTCGCTGGCGCCATGGGAGCCCGGTTCGAGCAGATCAGCGCCGACGCGCTCGCGTACGCGCAGGAGTGGGGCGCCGACGGCGAGGCGTGATCGTACGACCGGGCGGTGGCCCGTTCGGGGGCGTACGAATGTCGACTGGGTGGGCGATTCCTGCACGTTGTGGGCGTTGCAAAGGCCAACACGTGGGGGAATCACCGCTCGAGCGGGGGTCCTCCGCCCAAGAGCGGCCTCCGCCCAGGAGCGGCCTCGCCCAAGAGCGGCCTCGCCCAAGAGCGGCCTCCGCCCAGGAGCGGCCTCCGCCCCGAGCGGGCGAATCAGGGTGTCCTCGGGGTGAACACGGATGCGAGGTGTCAGTGCCGACTGCAAGACTCGCAGCATGACTGAGGACAGCAGCGAGGGACGCCGACGTCGAGACGTGGCCGCCTCCGCCCAGGACCTGACCAAGGTGTACGGCAAGGACGAGGCCCAGGTTCGGGCCCTCGACGGGGTGAGCGCTGAGCTGTACGAGGGCGAGTTCACCGCCGTCATGGGCCCTTCGGGTTCCGGCAAGTCGACCTTCATGCACTGCCTCGCCGCCCTCGACACGCCCACGTCCGGCGAGGTCACGGTGGCGGGGACGGACCTGTCCAAG
This sequence comes from Actinomycetes bacterium, assembly GCA_023460975.1. GTDB lineage: Bacteria > Actinomycetota > Actinomycetes > Propionibacteriales > Nocardioidaceae > Nocardioides. The sequence goes on along the minus strand of JAEWOG010000073.1, from coordinate 45,317 downwards.
CTGGGCGACAACGCCCTGACGGCCCTGCGCCGCGAGCGCATCGGGTTCGTCTTCCAGTCGTTCAACCTGATCCCCACGCTGACGGCTCAGGAAAACATCCTGCTCCCACTCAATCTGGCGGGCTCCAAGCCCGACCAGGAGTGGTACGACCAGGTCATCGACGCCGTGGGCCTGCGCGACCGGCTCGGCCACCGTCCGAGCGAGATGTCGGGCGGCCAGCAGCAGCGCGTCGCCTGCGCCCGCGCGCTGGTGAGCAAGCCGAGCATCGTCTTCGCCGACGAGCCCACCGGCAACCTCGACTCGACGTCGTCCGCGGAGGTGCTGGGCTTCCTGCGGCGCAGCGTGGACGAGTTCGGCCAGACGATCGTGATGGTCACCCATGACCCCGTCGCGGCGGCCCACACCGACCGGGTGCTGTTCCTGGCCGATGGGCGCATCGTCGACGAGCTGCGCCAGCCCGACCGCGACCAGATCCTCGCGGCCATGGCTCGGCTGCAGGACGTCGCGGCCGCTGAGGCGGGCTGACGCCGTGCTGCGACTGACGCTACGCAACCTGGCCGCCCGCAAGGTCCGGCTGGCGATGAGCGCGCTCGCCATCGTGCTCGGCATCGGCTTCCTGGCCGGCGTCCTCACGTTCAGCGCGGGGCTGTCGGCGACCTTCGACGGCATCGTCAAGGGTGCTGTCACCGACGGCACCGTACGCGCGCAGGGCACCTCCGAGTCGACCTCCACCGCCACGTCCTCGGTGGAGGTGACTCCCGAGCTGATCGCCTCGATCGCCGACCTGCCCGAGGTGGCGGCTGCGAACGGCTCCGTCGACGGTTTCGGCCTGTTCGTCCTCGACGCCGCCGGCAAGGCGGTGGGCGGCAGCGGCGCCCCGACCTTGTCGTTCAACTACACCGACACCCGCAACATGCTCGGCGAGGAGGTGCTGCTCCTCGACGGAGGAAGGTGGCCCACGGCGCCCGACGAGATCGCCCTCGACACCCGATCGGCCGAGAAGGCCGGCTACGAGGTCGGCGACACCGTCGAGATCATCCCGCCGACCACGCCCGAGGACGCCCAGAGCATCGACGACCTGATCCACGAGGTGACGCTCGTGGGGCTGGCCAACTTCAACGGCGGTGGCACCGCCGGAGCGACGCTCGTCCTCTTCAACGACGCCGGTGCCCAGGAGATGTTCCTGCGCGGCAAGGACCGCTACACCTCAATCCTGCTGACCGCTGCCGACGGGGTCACGCAGACCCAGTTGGCCGAGGCCGTGCAGCCGCTCCTGCCGGACGGCCTGGAGGCCGTGACCGGGGATGCGGTCGTCGAGGAGTCCGAGAGCACCATCGGCGAGCTCCTCACGCTCGTGACGGCGTTCCTGGTGACCTTCGCGGTGATCGCGGTGGTGGTGGGCGGCTTCATCATCGCCAACACGTTCTCCATCCTCGTCGCCCAGCGAGTCCGCGAGCTCGCGCTCCTGAGGGCGCTGGGCGCGAGTCGCCGCCAGGTCACCTCCTCGGTGCTGCTCGAGGCGCTGCTCATGGCCCTGATCGGTGCCACCGTCGGCATCGTCGTCGGTCTCGGACTCGCGCGCGCCCTGGCCGCGCTCTTCGGCGCGGCCGGCCTGGAGATCAACTCCTCGGTGCTCAACCTGACCCCGAGCACAGTGGTGACCGCGTACGTGGTCGGCATCGCGATCACGCTCATCTCCGCGTACCTCCCCGCCCGGAGGGCCGCCAAGGTGGCGCCCGTGCAGGCGATGCGCGAGGACGCTCCCCAGACTGAGGGTGGGCTGCGGCGCCGCACCCTCGTGGGCACGGTCGCCGTCATCCTCGGCATCGGGCTCGCGGTCGTCGGCCTGCAGAGCCCGCCCGGCCCCGACGCCGCGTGGATCGGTGCGGCGGCGGTGATCTGGCTGATCTGCCTCGCGTTCCTCTCGCCCATCGTGGGCCGCCCTGTCCTGCTGGCGATGCGCACGGTCTTCGGTGCCATCTTCCGGATGCCCGGCCGCCTGGCCGGGGACAACGCGCTGCGCAACCCCCGTCGTACGGGGGCGACAGCGTCGGCACTCATGGTGGGGCTGACGCTGGTCTCCGCGGTCGGGGTCCTGGCGTCGTCGCTGAGCGCCCAGGCGGACAAGCTGGTCGAGGACCAGTTCCAGTCCGACTACCTCGTCTCCGGCATCGGGTTCGGGTCGTTCCCGACCGGTGTGGGCGACGAGATGGCCAAGGTGCCCGGGGTGACGACGCTGTCGCGCCAGCAGTTCGCCGCAGCCAGCGTCGACGGCCGTGACGAGGACACGTTCGTGAGCGGGGTCGATGCGGCCTTCGACGACATCTACACCCTCGACATCCTCACCGGCGAGCAGCGCCTTCGCGGCCAGCAGGCGCTCCTCAACGAGACGATGGCCGACGAGTTCGATGCTGGAGTCGGCGACACGATTTCGCTGAAGTTCGCCGGGCACAAGGCCGTCGACCTGACCGTGCGCGGCGTCTTCGCCGACAGCCAGGTCGTGGCCGGTCTCGTCGTACCCCTCAAGGTGCTCAAGGCCAACGGTGTCCAGCGGGTCGACAGCGTGCTCTCCATCCTGACCGACGACCTCGCGATCGCGGCGGTCGTACGCAACGACCTGGAGAACGTCGTCGCCGGCCTGCCGATCGTCACCGTCCAGGACAAGGACGAGTACGGCGAGTCCATCCGCGGGCAGGTCAATCAGCTGCTCTACATGATCTACGGACTGCTGGCGCTGTCGATCGTCATCGCCGTCATCGGGATCGTCAACACGCTCAGCCTGAGCGTCATCGAGCGGACCCGGGAGATCGGCCTGTTGCGGGCGATCGGTCTGTCGCGGCGGCGGCTGCGGCGCATGATCACGCTCGAGTCGGTGACGATCGCCGTGATGGGTGCCGTCCTCGGCCTGGCGCTGGGCGTCCTCATCGGCACGCTGCTGCAGCGGGCCCTGCGCGAGGACCTCACCGTCCTGGCGATCCCGTGGTCCAACCTGGGCGTGTTCCTCGGAGTGGCGGTCGTCTTCGGCGTCCTTGCCTCCGTGGTGCCCGCTGCCCGCGCCTCGCGGATGAAGGTCCTGGACGCCATCGCCCACGAGTGAGACACGTATCGCCGAGGCGGGCGGCGGGTGGCTTTCGGAACTCCTGGACGCGCACCCCTTGCCCGGCGGGGTGAGTGGGGCCTACGGTCTCGGCCAAGGCTGAACGCCCGTGCAACTCATCGTTACGCTCGATCCGGGAGGGCCCAGATGACTGCTCCACCGACGCCCACGCTGGCGATCCCCAGCGCTCGCGGCCCCCTACCGGTCGAGTCCGGTGGCCGGCGCTCGCGGGTGCGGCAGGTCGCGGCGCTCGCTCACGAGCTCGTCAAGGAGTACGGCCACGACGACTCCGGGGTGCGAGCCCTCGACGGCGTCAGCGTGGATCTGTACGCGGGCGAGTTCACCGCCGTCATGGGACCCTCGGGCTCGGGCAAGTCGACCCTGATGCACTGTCTGGCCGCGCTCGACACCCCCACCTCGGGCGAGGTGATGCTCGGTGATTCGCGGCTGAGCGAGCTCAACGACAACCAGCTCACCGCCCTGCGGCGAGACGAGATCGGCTTCGTCTTCCAGTCGTTCAACCTGATCCCGACCCTGAGCGCGGAGGAGAACATCCTGCTGCCGCTGCGGCTCGCGCGGCGCAGGCCCGATCCGGCATGGTTCGACGAGGTGGTCGACGCGGTGGGCCTGCGCTCCCGCCTGCAGCACCGTCCGCACGAGCTGTCCGGTGGCCAGCAGCAGCGGGTGGCGTGCGCCCGAGCCCTGGTGAGCCGCCCGCGGATCGTCTTCGCCGACGAGCCCACGGGCAACCTGGATTCCGCGTCCAGCAGTGAGGTCCTCTCCTTCCTGCGACGCAGCGTCGATGAGTTCGCCCAGACGATCGTGATGGTCACTCACGACCCGGTGGCTGCGGCGCGTGCCGACCGGGTGCTGTTCCTGGCGGACGGCCGCATCGTCGACGAGATGCGTAGCCCGGACCGTGCGGGGATCCTCGACCGCATGACCCGGCTGCACGAGGGGACCCACCCGACCGCGGGGGCGTACTCGGGGGTCTGACTGCATGCTGGGCCTGACGCTGCGCAACCTGGCCGCCCGGAAGGTGCGCGCGCTGCTGAGCGTGCTGTCCATCGTGCTCGGCACGGCCTTCCTGGCTGGAGTGTTCGTCTTCAGCTCTGGCCTGTCTGCCACGATCGACGAGTTGGTCCAGGGCGGGGCGAGCGATGCTGCGGTCCGCTTCGAATACACCCGTCAGGCAACCTCGGGTGAGATCACCAATCTCCTGTCCCCGCAGGCCATCGAGGAGTTCGAGGAGCTGCCCGAGGTCGCGCGGGCCGAGGGTCTGGTGACGGGGTGGAATGCGTACCTGCTCGACGCCCAGGGCGATGTCGTCGGGGCTGGGTCTCCGACCACGTCGCTGACCCCGCTGGAGTCGAGGAACGTGCTGGGCCAGCCGCTGCACTCCCTCACGGATGGCCGGTGGCCCCGCGAGCCCGGCGAGATCGCCGTCGACGCCGCCACGGCAGCGGCCGAGGGGTTCGTGGTGGGGCAGGAGGTCACCTTCGTGCCCCCGGCCTCGACGCAGCCGGACGCGAAGGCCGACCCCTCGCGTACGGTCACGGTCGTCGGCCTCGCCACCGCCTCGGGGGCAGCGATGACGAGGGGGCCGGTGATCTTCCTCGACCTCTCCGAGGCGCAGGAGGTCTTCCTCGTGGGCAACGACGCGTACTCGGGTGCGGTGCTCACGGCCTCGGACGGCGTGAGTGAGGTGCGACTCGCCGGCGCCGCGCGCGGCATCGCGCCCGACGGGTTCACGGTGTCCACGGGAGCCGATCAGATGCAGGACGCGGAGGAGCAGATCGGTGGACTGTACGAACTGATCAGGTCGTTCCTGGCGATGTTCGCGGTGATCGGCGTCGTCGTCGGAGGTTTCGTCATCGGCAACACCCTGTCGATCCTGGTCGCGCAACGCACCCGCGAGCTCGCCCTGCTGCGCGCGTTGGGGACCAGCCGCCGTCAGGTCAGCGGATCGGTGGTGCTGGAGGCGTTGCTCACCGCGCTGGTGGGATCCACGGTGGGCGTCGCACTGGGACTGGGCCTCGCGCGCGCCCTCGCTGGCGCCTTCGCCCGTGCGGGCCTGACGATCGACCGTGCGGACCTGGTGCTGACGCCGGCGGTGGTCGTGACGGCGTACGTGGTGGGTGTGGTCGTCACCGTGGCCGCCGCGTACGTGGTGGCCCGGCGCGCGGCCCGTGTCGCCCCCATGGGGGCGCTGTGCGAGGACCTGCCGCCCGCGCCGTCCACGATGCGCCTGCGCACCATCGTCGGCCTCGCGGTCGCGGCCGCGGGTGGCGTGGCCGCGTACATCGGCCTCAACGACCCACCCGGCCCGGACTCGGTGTGGGTGGGTGCTGCGGCAGTGATCTGGGTGCTGACGGCCGCCTACCTGGCTCCCGTGCTGGGACAACCGGTCCTGCTGCTGACGCGGGCGGTGATGTCCGTGGTCTTCTCGATGCCGGGCCGGCTTGCCGGGGACAACGCGCTGCGCAACCCGCGGCGTACCGGCGCCACGGCGTCCGCGCTGATGATCGGTCTGGCGCTCACCTCGGCGCTGGGGGTGCTGGCGGCGTCGCTGCACGGGCACACCGCCCGACTGGTCGCGGAGCAATTCCCGGGGGACTTCCTGGTGACGTCTGCGGGCGGCGGGGCGTTCAGTACGGACATCGGCGACGAGATGGCCGCGGTCGAGGGAGTGGCCACGTTGTCGCGGCAGCAGGTCACGCCTGCCTTCGTCGACGGTGCCGAAGCGACGCTGCCGCTCTCGGGGATCGACCGCGCCTTCGACACCTTCCACGACCTCGAGATGGTCGAGGGCACCCAGCGCCGCGGCAAGCACGGGGCGCTGGTGTCCCAGAGCACCGCGGAGGAGTTCGGCTACGCGGTGGGGGATCGTCTGGAACTCCTCTTCCCCACGGGCGCGACCGTCGAGGTCACCGTCGTGGGTGAGTTCGTGGACACGGAGGTGGTCGCTGGGTTCGCGATCGCGATGGGGGTGCTGGACGAGGCGGGCGTCATCCGACAGGACAACCGCCTCACCGTGAGCGCCGAGGGGACGGATCCGGGCGAGTTGGCCGCGATCCACGAAGACCTGGGCGAGGTGGTCGGGCACCTGCCGACCGTCACGGTGCAGGACGAGGCCCAGTTCACCGCGCCCCTGACCGCCCAGGTCGACCGCCTGCTCTACCTCGTGTACGCGCTCGTGCTGCTGGCGGTGGTCATCGCCGTCGGAACCGTCGTGAACACGCTGTCGCTGAGCGTGGTGGAGCGCACCCGCGAGATCGGGTTGCTCCGGGCGGTGGGGCTCACGCGCCGCATGGTGCGCGTCATGGTCACCCTGGAGTCGGTCGTCATCGCGCTGATGGGCTCCGTACTGGGCCTCGGGTTGGGGGTGCTGATCGGCGTGCTGCTGCAGCGCGTGCTCGCCGAGCAGCTCACGGTGCTCGTGATCCCCCTGGCCGGTCTCGGCTGGTTCCTGGTGCTCGCCGTCCTGGTCGGGGTGCTCGCGGCGGCCCTGCCCGCGTCCAAGGCCGCCCGGATGAATGCGCTGTCGGCGGTGGCCACGCAGTGACCGGCACGCCTGCGTGGGCGGGAGCTCAGTTGGCCAGGTGCACGACGGCGTCGCCGGAGTGGACCAGAGGCGCCTCCGAGCGCCCGATGACCACGCCGGTGCGGTTGGCGTACACGGCGCTGACCGTCTTGCCGAAGGAGTCGAACAGGCTGCCGATGCGCTGCCCCTCGACGACTTCCTGCCCCAGTTGGACGCCGAGCTCGAGGATGCCCGAGCGGCGGGCGCGGACCCACCCCGCGGAGCGGCACTCGACGCTGAGGGGGACGAGTTCGGGGTCGGGGGAGTCGATCATGTCGAGTGCGGCCAGCACCCGGCGTACGCCTGCCACGCCGGCGTCGACTGCGTACGCGTCGAAGCGGAGGTTCTCCCCGCCCTCATAGAGCAGGACCGCGGCGCCGTGCTCCCGCGCCGCCTGGCGCAGGGAACCGTCCCGAATGGCGGCGTGCAGCATCACCGGGGCGGCGAACGCCCGAGCCAGCCTGCGCGTACGGGGGTCGTCCAGGTCAGCGCGCACCTGGGGGAGGTTCGAGCGGCGGTCCGCGCCGGTGTGCAGGTCGATGCCGACCTCGCACTTGGCCACGACCTCGGTCATGAACAGGTGGGCGATCCGGCCCGCGAGCGACCCGCGCGCCGAGCCCGGGAAGGACCGGTTGAGGTCGCGCCGGTCGGGCAGGTAGCGGTCGCCGTTCATGAACCCCAGCACGTTCACGATGGGCACCGCCACGATCGTGCCGCGGAACGACTTCGGGTCCAGGGCCCCCATCACCTGACGGATCACCTCGACGCCGACCACCTCGTCGCCGTGGATCGCGGCGTTCACCCAGATCGTGGGGCCGTCCTCGCGGCCGTGCACGACACGGACCGGCAACGTCACCTCGGCGCCGGTCACCAGACGGCTGATGGGCAGTTCGAGCGAGCGCGCGGATCCGGCGCGGATCCGTACGGACCCGATCCCGAACGACTCGCGCGCCATCAGCGTCCCCGGTTGCGGTGCCGGGTGCCGCGCGGTGGCCGGCCGCCCTTGTACGAGGCGGAGGGGTCGACGGCGAAGCCCTGGCGCAGCAGTTCCCTGCCCACCAGCATCCGGAAGCCCATGTCGTCGCGGCGGGTCAGGGTCAGCTCGGCGGTGACGGTCCGTCCGGCGAGGCTGATCGGGGTGCGCACCACCAGCCGTTCCTCGCTGTGCCCCGACGAACTGCGTACGGTGCGGACGTCCGCGACCGGGAGGCTCACCTGCACCGCGTCGGCGGCGGTCCCCTGCCACGGGTGGATGGAGAACTCGACCCAGCGCTGGCCGCCCCGTACGGACTCGGTGACGTCGAAGGCGTGGATGGCCGAGGTGCGCGCCCCCGTGTCGACCTTCACCTTGATCCAGTCGACGCCGAACGCCGGCAGGGTCGCCCACTCACGCCACCCCACCATGACGGGTGGGGTGCCGGGCGGCTTCGCTGCGCTCACGCGGGCATCCTCTCAGGTCGGCGTGGCGAGGGCGCCGGGTATGCGCGAGCGTGGGACGCCGTCGCTCTCGCGCCCGACCGTACGGGGCTGGGCGAGGTGGCCGGGGTGGTGGGCCGTGCGTCGGGGCCCGGGTGCGTGCTTCGATAGGGGCGACCCCCACCAGACAGGACTTCGATGAAGCTTGCCATCCTCTCTCGGGCCCCCCGCTGCTACAGCACGCAGCGACTCCGGCAGGCCGCCACCGAGCGCGGTCACGACGTGCTGGTGCTCAACACCCTCCGCTTCGGTATCGACCTGTCCGGGGATGAACCGGACCTGACCTTCCGCGGCAAACAGCTCTCGACGTACGACGCGGTGCTGCCGCGCATCGGCAACTCGATCACCTACTTCGGCACCGCCGTGGTGCGGCAGTTCGAGCAGATGGACGTCTACACGCCGAACTCGTCGTACGGCATCACCAACAGCCGCGACAAGCTGCGGGCCACGCAGATCCTGTCGCGGCACAAGATCGGGATGCCGGCGACCACGTTCGTCCGCAACCGCGCCGACCTCATCCCCGCGATCAAGCGCGTCGGGGGCGCGCCCGTGGTGATCAAGCTCCTCGAGGGGACCCAGGGCATCGGCGTCATCCTCGCGCCCGACATCAAGGTCGCCGAGGCGATCATCGAGACGCTGCACTCGACCAAGCAGAACGTGCTGATCCAGCGTTTCGTCTCCGAGTCCAAGGGCCGCGACATCCGCGCGCTCGTCGTCGGCGACCGCGTCGTGGCAGCGATGCGCCGCGTGGCGCAGGGCGACGAGTTCCGCTCCAACGTGCACCGCGGCGGGTCGGTGGAAAAGGTGGCCCTCGACCCCGCGTACGAGGCCGTCGCCGTGAAGTCCGCCCAGATCATGGGGCTGCGAGTCGCCGGCGTCGACATGCTCGAGGGCAACGACGGGCCGCTGGTGATGGAGGTCAACTCCTCGCCCGGCCTGGAGGGCATCGAGGCTGCGACCAAGCTGGACGTGGCGGGCGCGATCATCGACTACATCGACAACCAGGTCGCGTTCCCCGAGATCGACGTGCGCCAGCGTCTGACCGTCTCCACCGGATACGGCGTCGCCGAGATCGTCGTGCACACCGGCTCCGACATGGTCGGCAAGAAGCTCGGCGACTCGGGCCTCGACGAACGCGACATCAACGTGCTCGCACTCCACCGCGGCACCCAGGTCATCCCCAACCCGCGCAACAAGACCGTGCTGGAGGGTGAGGACCGACTGCTGTGCTTCGGCAAGCTGGAGGAGATGCGCTCCATGATCCCGGCGCGCAAGAAGCGGCAGCGGGTCAAGCGCCTCACCAAGGCCCAGATGACGTCCGCGGAGGCCTGAGGGCGTACGTCATGCGTTCCTGGTGGCCGGGGCGGGGGTGCGTCATACGTTTCTGCGCCTCGGGGCGGGCACGCGTCATACGTTCCGGGCCGGGGCGGGCGTGCGTCATGCGGACCCGTACGTATTGGTGCGGGTTTGTATGACGCGGGGCCGGAGTCTGGGGGTTTGTATGACGCGGGCCCGGACACCACGGCTTTGTATGACGCGGGCCCGCACGGCCGGTGTGCGTCATACGTTCCGGGCAAGGGCCGGTGTGCGTCATACGGACCCGTACGTTTTGGTGGGGGTTTGTATGACGCGGGGCCCGAGCCCGGGCCTTTGTATGACGCGGGCCCGGACACCACGGCTTTGTATGACGCGGGCCCCAACGCTGCACAGGAGCCCGACCACCCGCACTCGGGCATGATGGCGGGGTGCCCCACCCGTGGTTGTTCCACGTCGACATGGACATGTTCCTCGCCGCCGTCGAGATCCTGCGCCGCCCCGAGCTCGCCGGGCTCCCGGTGGTGGTCGGCGGGCGCGGTGACCCGACCGAGCGCGGCGTGGTCTCGACAGCGTCGTACGAGGCGCGCGAGTTCGGCGTACGGTCCGGGATGCCGCTGCGTACGGCCCTCAAGAGGTGCCCGGAGGCGGTCTTCCTGCCGGTCGACTTCCCGACGTACGAGGCAGCGTCGGCGAAGGTCATGGCCGCACTGCGCGCCCACCCGGGGGCGCGGGTCGAGGTGTTGGGGTGGGACGAGGCGTTCGTGGAGGTTGCCACCGACGACCCGATCGCCGAGGCACACGCGCTGCGCGGGGCGGTCCTCGCGGCGAGTGACCTGCACTGCTCGGTCGGGATCGGCGACACGCTGGTGCGGGCCAAGATGGCCACCGACCTCGGCAAGCCGCGCGGCGTGTCCATGCTGAGGGCCGACAACTGGTTCGACGTGTTCGGTGATCGGCCGACCCAGGCGTTGTGGGGCGTGGGGCCGAAGTTCTCGGCGAGGCTGGCCGGCCTCGGCCTGGAGACCGTACGCAGCCTCGCCGCGGCCGATGTGGACGCGCTGGTCGCCGAGTTCGGGCCCGCTGCTGGCCACCACCTGGCGCAGCTCGCTCGCGGCGAGGGACGTCGGACGGTCGACGAGTCGGAGTGGGTCGCCCGCGCCCACGGCCACGAGACCACGTTCCAGACCGACCTCACCGACCGTACGGCCGTGCTCGGGGCCCTGACCTCCCTCGCCGAGCAGGTGATCGGCGACCTCGAGCGTGAAGGTCGGGCCTGCCAGCGGGTCTTCCTCAAGGTCCGATTCGCACCGTTCTTCACCGTCAACCGCAGCCGCAAACTGCCCGAGCCGACCCTCTCCGCCGCCCGGGTAGCCGAGGTGGCGACCGCGCTGTACGACGCGTTGGACGACGACCGGCCCGTACGGCTGCTCGGCATCCGGGGCGAGATGGTGCCGCCAGAGGGCGGCTACTGAGCCCTGACACAATCGGGGGGTGATCTTCCCGCTCCAGACGATCCTCATCGTCGCCGCCCTGGCGCTGGCCGCCGTCGTCGCCTTCTACGTGATCCGTGACCGCGAGCCCGACTGGACGCTGCTGGGCATCACCGGAGCAGTTGAACTGCTGGCCCTCATCCAGACCGTCGTGGGACTCGTCCAGATCGCCCAGGGCAACCACCAGGTCTCGGGCATCGTGTTCGTCGGCTACCTGCTGGCGATCGTCATCATCCTGCCCATCGCCTTCGTGTGGTCGCTGTCCGAGCGCTCTCGCGGCGCCACGGCCACGCTGCTGGTGGCAGCGCTGACGGTGGCGTTCCTGGTCGTACGACTGGGTCAGGTGTGGAATGCCTGAGCGCTCCACCAAGACCGGCCTCGGCCGTACGCTCATCGCCGTCTACGCCATCTTCGCGTTGGCCGCGACGGCCCGGTCCTTGGCCCAGTTGGCGACGAAGGCCTCCGACGCCCCGCTGGCGTACGGCCTGTCCGCGGTGGCGGGCCTCGTCTACGTCGCCGCCACCCTCGGCCTCGCGGAGGTCGGCCCCCGCCCGCGCCTGCTGGCGTGGCTGGCGTGCGGCTTCGAGATGGTCGGAGTGCTCGCGGTGGGCACGCTCACTGTGCTCGACCCGGAGCTGTTCCCCGACGCGACCGTGTGGTCGGAGTTCGGCTCGGGTTACGGCTACCTGCCGCTCGTCCTGCCGTTCCTCGGCCTGGCCTGGCTGCTGCACACGCGTCCCGGCAGGAGCGCCGGCACGAACTGAGGCCACAGCGCTCTCACAGATTCATCCGAGGTCCCCGACAGGCGCGCGCGACACCGTGGTGGTTCCGCACCCCATGGAGGACCCACCGTGAACCAGTACCTCGTCATCGGCGCCGACATCGTCGCCGTCCTCGTCCTTGCACTCGGCGTCTACTTCCCACGGCACCGGCGTGGCGACCTCGTCACGAGCTTCGTCGCCGTGAACCTCGGCGTCCTGGCCGTGACCACCGCACTGACCAGCAATTTGGCCTCGGTCGGTCTCGGCCTCGGCCTGTTCGGCATCCTGTCGATCATCCGGCTGCGCTCGACCGAGCTCGGCCAGCACGAGATCGCCTACTACTTCGTTGCCCTGGCGCTCGGACTCCTGGGCGGCCTCGGCGGGGATTCGCCTGCACGGTCCCTGACCCTGATGGCCGTGCTCGTGGCCGCACTCGTCGTGGTCGACGGGCGCTGGCTGCAGCAGCGCGCGCAGCAGCAGATGGTCGTCCTCGACCACGCCGTGGCCGATCCCGAGGAACTGCGCGACCGGCTCGAGCTCGTGCTCGGGGCGAAGGTGCAGCGGGCGGTCACGCTGCGACTGGACCTCGTCAACGACTCCACCACGGTCGACGTGCGCTACGCCCCTCGTGCCCTCACGCGCGAGGTGGTCGACGCCCAGATCCCGGAGCAGGAGTACGTCCGATGAGCACGCTGAGGAGCCTGAGTGCCGGCCTGGACGCCGTCAGCCTGGACGAGTTGAACGCCTCAGCGGCGCTCCTGACGCGCACCGATCGCAAGTACGTCATCCCGACCGCGGCGCTGGCCCCCGTGGCGGCCGACCTGACAGGCGTCGGCCATGTCCGGGCGCTGGAACTCGACGGCAGTCGCGTGGGCACCTACGAGTCGACCTACTTCGACACCGTCGACCTGGCGGGCTGGTCCGCCAGCGCGCATCCGCGGCGGCGGCGGTGGAAGGTCCGCACGCGGGTGTACGCGGACTCCGACACCTGCTGGCTGGAGCTGAAGACCCGCAACGGCCGCGGCCACACCGTCAAGGAGCGGCTCGAGCACCCGCTGCGCATGCGCGCCACCATCGGCGGCGGCTCGGCGCACTGGTTGGGCGAACGGTTCGCCGCTGCGGGGATGGCCGTACGCCCCGACGATCTGGTCACCACCCTCACCACTGCGTACGGTCGCGCCACCTGGTTGGTCGACGGCGCCCGGATCACCCTCGACGAGAACCTGCACTTCGGGTGCGGGGAGCGACTCGTGGGCGCCGGCGACGTGGTGGTCGTGGAGACGAAGTCCGCTGCGTCCGGTCCGGGAGCCGTCGATCGGGTGCTGTGGCGTCATGGTCACCGGCCGATCCGGATCTCCAAGTACGGCGCCGGGATGTGCGTCATGCACCCCGAACTGGCCTCCAACCGGTGGCACCGGGTGCTGCACCGCACACTGCGTCCCGCCGCGGCCCTGACGGAGGTGGCGGCATGAGTCTCCATCGCTGGTTGAGTTCGTCGAAACCGGGGCAACCCCGCTGGTTGAGCTCGTCGAAACCAGGGCGTCTCGACAGGCTCGACGAGCTGGGCACGCTCGACGAACGAGGGACCCGCTGGACGCGCCGGTTCCGGCGGATGGTTCCCGCACTGGCCGCGGCGGCAGTGCTCGGCCTGAGCGCATGCTCGGCGGTAGGAGTCGGCTCGGAAGGGTCGGGGTCCGGATCTGCCCAGTCGGCAGCGCTGGAGGTGGCCGAGGGGACGGGCGTGTGGGACGCCTCCGAGGTGCACGAGATCTCCGTCGAGGTCGACGAGGCGACGGTGAGCGAGATGCTCCAGACGTACGCCGACACCGACGAGAAGGAGTGGATCTCCGCCACCGTGACCATCGACGGCACGACGTACGAGAACGTGGGGTTGCGGCTCAAGGGCAATTCGTCGCTGCGCGGCGCCGACGTCGACTCGGAGCCCACCGAACTGCCGTGGCTGATCCGGCTCGACAAGTTCGTCGACGGGCAGACGGCGGACGGCTACAGCGAGTTCGTGGTCCGCTCCAACTCGACCACGACCGCGATCAACGAGGCCGTCGCGCTCGACCTGCTGCGTGAGGCGGGTCTGGCCAGCGAGTACGCGATCGCGTCCAGCTTCAGCGTCAACGGCGCCGACGCGGCTCTGCGACTCGTGGTGCAGAACCTCGACGAGACCTGGGAGGAGGAGAACTTCTCCACCACGGGCCTGCTCTACAAGTCCGAGTCCGAGGGCGACTGGTCGTGGCGCGGCGAGGACGCCGAGTCGTACGTGGACGTGTTCGACCAGGAGACCGGCGAGGACGACATGACGCCGCTGATCGAGCTGCTCGACTTCCTCAACAACTCCAGCGACGAGGAGTTCGCCGAGTCGCTCGGCGACCACCTCGACACCGAAGCGTTCGCCCGCTACCTGGCCTTTGAGGAGCTCATCGACAACTTCGACGACATCGATGGCCCGGGCAACAACTCCTTCCTCCGCTGGGACGCCGACTCGGACTCCTTCACGGTGGTGGCGTGGGACCACAACCTGGCCTTCGGTGGGTTCGGCGGCGGGTTCGGTGGCGGTTTTGGTGGGGACGGCGAGCGTCCCGAGCCTCCGGAGGGCTTCGAGCCGCCCGAGGACGGTGAGATGCCCGCAATGCCCGAGGGGGCCGAGATGCCTCAGGGCGAACGCCCGACCGACGCGCCCGAGTTCGGCGGTGCGGGCGGGGCGGGAGGTGGCCCCGGCGGCCGGTCCAACGTACTGGTCGAACGGTTCAGCGAGGTGGAGGAGTTCGCAGCCCTCATCGAGCAGGCCAGCAGCGACCTGAGGGCGGAGTTGTACGACTCCGGTCTCGCCCTGGAGGCCGTCGATCGGTGGGAGGCCCTGCTCACCGAGCAGGCCAGTGACCTCGTCGACGCCGAGACGGTCGCCTCTGAGGCCCAGGCCGTACGCGACTCCATCGAAGGTGCCGGGCAGGACGAGGAGTCCGGCACCCCCAGTCCACCGGCCTGATCACACGGCCGGTGAGCCCACCCGTGGTCGGTCATGGTCCCCCGGGCCGACCATGGGGAGGGCGGGGAACTCCTTCATCGCGTGCGTCGCGATCGTCTTCATCATCACCGTGTCGAGCGTCGCGCCGATGGCGCCGCCCGCCAGCGGGACCGCCCGCCCCAACTGGGCGGCGGCCTTCTCGCCGAGACCCCGCACCAGACGGAACCCGATGGCCTTGTTGACCATCATCAGCGCCGCCGGCGGCAGGCTGCTCAGGGCCACACCGGTGGCGGCGCCCTTCGGGGTCTTCATCCCGGCCTTCGTGAGCACATCCGTGGCGTCGGAACCCACCAGGGTGAGCAGGATCGCCGTCCGTACGGCCGGGTCGTCGACGTTGTAGCCCCGCAGGTGGGCGATCGCGGCGACCGTACGGGTGGCTGCGAGGTAGAAGGCCGCCACGTTGGTGGGCAGGGCCAGCGGCATCGTGACGAAGCCACCCATCCCGGTGGCGAACCCGCTGACTCCACTCTTGACGAGGCCTCGGCGCGCCACGCGGGCGATCGCCTGCTCGCGCCCGCCGGTGGCGACGAACGCCCGGTGGCCGAGCTCAGCGGCGGGTGGCATCGGCCCTGCCCCGTCGATGCCGACATCGAGGAGCAGGGTGATGAGCCGGGTGATGACATTCTCGTCGTCCGGAACGTGCACCGGCTGCTGCTTGCGCGACTTTCGGATGATCGCCATGTCGTCCCCTCTCCGCCACGGGTCGTGGCCGACGTTGAAAGTATCGAACCCACCTCCAACCCGCGGTGCGCGCCGCGCATTCCCGGGTGCTCTGGCGGGGGGCGTCATACGTACGGGCCCTGGGTGGTCGTGCGTCATACGGAGTCGTACGTATTGGTGCGGGGTTGTATGACGTGGGGCTCGGTTGGGTGGGTTTGTATGACGTGGAGCTGGTCGGGTGGTCGTGCGCCATACGTACAGGCCCTGGCTGGGGGTTGCGTCATACGTACGGGCCCTGGGTAGTCGTGCGTCATACGTACGGGCCCTGGCTGGTCGTGCGTCATACGGACCCGTACGTATTGGTGCCGGTTCGTATGACGCACAGCCCAGCGGACCCGGTTTGTATGACGCACACCCCGGCAGGCCCGGGTTCGCATGACACGCCCCCGCCCGACCAAACCTCACGCGATCTCGGAGCGGAACCGCCGGAGCCGCAGGCTGTTGGTGACCACGAAGACGCTGGAGAACGCCATCGCAGCCCCCGCGAGCATCGGGTTCAGGAGGCCTGCGGCAGCGACGGGGATCGCGGCGACGTTGTAGGCGAACGCCCAGAACAGGTTGCCCTTGATCGTGCCGAGCGTGCGCCGCGAGAGGCGCAGGGCGTCGGCCACCACGCGCAGGTCGCCCCGTACGAGGGTCAGGTCGCTGGCCTGGATGGCCACGTCCGTGCCCGTTCCCATGGCCAGACCCAAGTCCGCTTGGGCGAGCGCCGCGGCGTCGTTGACGCCGTCGCCAACCATGGCGACCGTCTTGCCGGAGGCCTGGAGCCGGTGGATCTCCGCCACCTTGTCGGCGGGCAGGACGTCGGCGATGACGGTGTCGATGCCGACCTCCGCGGCCGTACGTCGCGCCGCGGCCTCGTTGTCGCCGGTCAGCAGGACGGGCGACAGCCCCAGTTCCTTGAACCGGGCGATCGCCTCCGCCGAGGTGGGCTTGACGGTGTCGCCGACGACGATGACGCCGCGGGCGCGGCCGTCCCAGCCGACGGCGACGGCAGTCGACCCCTCACCCTGGGCCCGCGCCAACGCGTCGGCGAGGTCCTCGGGCAGGTGTTGGGACCACTCCGCCAGCAGCCGGGGCCGGCCGACGAGTACGGCGTGCCCGTCGACGACCCCTTGCACCCCGAGGCCCTCCACGTTGGCGAAGTCCTCGACCGTCGCCACCGCGCCCGAAGCCTCGCGGGCCGCGGTCGACACTGCTCGCGCGATCGGGTGCTCCGAGGCGGCTTCGAGGGCACCGGCCAGGCGCAACACCTCGTCGGCGTCCTCGCCCGCGGCGGCGACCACGTCGCGTACGGCCATCTCGCCGGTGGTGACGGTGCCGGTCTTGTCCAGCACGATCACGTCGACCGTACGCGTGGACTCCAGCACCTCGGGTCCCTTGATGAGGATGCCGAGCTGGGCGCCCCGCCCCGTTCCGACCATGAGGGCGGTCGGGGTGGCCAGGCCGAGGGCGCAGGGGCAGGCGATGATCAGGACGGCCACGGCTGCGGTGAAGGCAGCGGAGGTTCCCGCGCCCGCGCCGAGCCAGAAGCCGAGCGTGGCCAGCGCGAGCACGATGACGACGGGGACGAAGATCCCCGAGATCCGGTCCGCGAGCCGCTGCGCCGGAGCCTTGCCCGTCTGGGCGTCCTCGACGAGCTTGGCCATCTGGGCCAACTGCGTGTCCGAGCCGACGCGGGTGGCGCGGACGACCAGGCGCCCCGTGGTGTTGATGCTGGCGCCGATCACGGCGTCGCCGGCTGCGACATCGACGGGTACGGGTTCCCCGGTGAGCAGGGAGACGTCCACCGCGGACACCCCGGACACGACTTCGCCGTCGGTGGCGACCTTCTCCCCGGGACGTACGACGAACTCCTCCCCCGCCCCCAGGTCCTCCACGGGGATCATCACTTCCTGGTCGTTGCGCAGGACGGCGACCTCCTTGGCGCCCAGGTCGAGCAGCGCCCGCAGCGCCGCGCCGGCCTGGCGCTTGGACCGGTGCTCGAGCCACCGGCCCAGCAGCAGGAACGTGGTCACGCCCGCGGCGGCCTCGAGGTAGATGTTGCCCGCGCCGTCGCCGCGGCTCATCGTGAGGTCGAAGCCGTGGGTCATCCCCGGCGTCCCCGCGGTGCCCCAGAACAGGGCGTAGATCGACCAGGCGAAGGCCGCGCCCACGCCCAGCGAGACGAGCGTGTCCATCGTCGCGGTGCCGTGTCGCAGGTTGACGGCCGCGGCGCGGTGGAAGGGCCAGGCGCCCCACACGACGACGGGCGCGGCGAGGGCGAGGGAGGCCCACTGCCAGTACGTGAACTGCCACGCCGGCACCATCGCCATCGCGATCACGGGGACGCTGAGGAGCGCGGACACCACGAGCCGCTGCAGCAGCGGGTCGGGTGCCCGGGAGTCGTCGTCCTCGGAGGTCTCGGCCCTGGCCGGTTGGGGCAGCGTGGCGTCGTACCCGGCCGCGCGTACGGTCTCCACCAGGTCGTCGGGGGAGTAGGTCCCGGGGAAGGTCACCTTCGCCTTCTCGGTGGCGTAGTTGACCGTCGCGACCACGCCGTCCAGCTTGTTGAGCTTGCGTTCGATCCGGTTGGCGCAGGACGCGCAGGTCATGCCGGTGATCGCGAGCTCGACGTCCGTGGTGGCGTCGTGGGTCTGGGTGTCAGTGGTCATGGCCTGCTCCTTCCTCGGTGGCGGTGCCCGGGGCGCCGGAGGCGTCCACGGTGAACTCGGCCGTACGGACCGTCCCGTCGTGCTTGAAGTCGAGATACAGCCGGTAGGTGCCGTGCGTGGGGAACGAGGTCCCGAACGCGATCTCCGGTCCCGACGACCCGTTGTCGGTGGGGTGCACGTGCAGGTAGCCGAGGTCGCCGGACCGCAGGGCCACGAGGTGGCCGTACGCGCCGAGGTAACCCTCGAGGTCGGTGACCTCCTGCCCGTCGCGGGTGATGTGCACGGTGAGCGTGGTGTCGGCGCCCGGCGCGGTGCTGCCAGACAGGTGGACCTCGTACGGGCCCACGGTGGCGGTCTGGCTCATCGCGGGCAGCGGTACGGGCGCGAACTCGCCGCGCACCGAGAGGTCCTCGGCCAAGGTCAGCGGGTCCCAGCCCTGCGGCACGAAGTCGGCGATCACGCGCCAGGTGCCGCCGCCCAGGCGTACGGGAACCGACCAGGTGCCGGTCTCGGTGTCGAGGGTCGGGTGGACGTGCTGGAAGCCGCTCAGGTCGCGGCGTACGACGATGAGGTGCAGGTCCTTCTCGTGCGCCTCGGTGTAGTCCAGCAGGGGACGACCCGAGGAGGTCAGGATCTGGAACGTCAGATCCTGGCGACCGGCCGCCACGATCGGCTGGGCCAGCGCGAGCGTGAATCCGTCCGCCCGTGCAGTCAGGCCTGACACGCCGTCGGTGGGGCCGGTGGCTGCGGCATGCTCGGTTCCGCTGTCGGTGTGGCCCTGCCCGTTGGCACCGGGCTCGTCGGCAGCGGGCTCCTCGGCAGCGTGGCCGCCGTGGTCGCTGGCCTGCTCGCTGTCGACGGGGCCGACGGCCTGGCCGACCCCGTACGCGGCAGCGAATGCCGCGACGAGGCCGAGCACGTAGCCGCCAACCCGTACGGAGCCGGGGATCTCGCGGCTCATGCCAGGGCGTAGCCGGCTTCCTCGACGGCGGCCTTGACGGCAGCGGTGTCGAGGGCCTGCTGGCTCGTGACGGTGACGGCGCCGGTCTCGACGACCACGTCGACCTGCTCCACGCCGGGGATCTCCGAGATCTCCTCGCTGACCGAGGAGGCGCAGTGGCCGCAGGTCATGCCGGTGACGGTGTAGGTGGTGGTCTCGCTCATGGTGGTTCCTCCTGGTGGATGGGTGGTGTCTCGACCGCCGGGTGGCAGTCGGTCAGGACCGGACGAGTCGCGCGATGGCCGCGGAGGCTTCGGCGAGCTTGGCGTCCTTCTCCTCGCCGCCCTTGACGGCGGCGTCGACCACGCAGTGCGCGATGTGGTCGTCGAGCAGGGACAGCGCCAGCGCCTGGAGGGCCTTGGTCGCTGCGGAGACCTGCGTGAGGACGTCGATGCAGTACTGCTCCTCCTCGACCATGCGCTGCAGGCCGCGCACCTGGCCCTCGATGCGACGAAGTCGCTTGAGGTGGGCCGCCTTGGCCTCGGCGTTGCCCTCGAGGTGGCCGTGCTGGTCGCTGGGCTGGTGGCAGCTGGTCTCGGTCATGACAGCCACGATACCCCTAGGGGGTATAAAATCAAGTCCGGAAGGCGGGCTTTCGTGCAGGCGCAGCTCTCGGTGGGCTCCTTCTCGGCGCTCGCCCGCAATACCCCAAGCTCAAGTAACGCGCGTTTATCGCGTACTGATGGTGCGCAAATGCGCATGGGGAGTAGGCGATAAACGCGCGCTACTTGCTCCGGGCGGGTGTTCCTGGCGCCGCGGCAGTACGCGGCCTCACGGCTGGCGTACGTCCACCACCAACCGCGTGGGGCTGGTCAGCGCGAAGACGCGGAAGGGCCGCTTGGAGCCCTCGAGGCCCACGTACGCGACCTGACTGCCTTCGAAGACAACCCCGGGGGCGACCTCGGCGATCGACTCGGTGCCCGAGCCGCTGACGCGCGTACGGATGTCGCCGAACTCCTCGACGCCCGTGTCGACGGGGTAGCCGACCCCGTGCACCGTCACGGCCAGGATGCTGTCGCCCTTGAGGGCGATGCGCTCGCCCGAGCCGTCGGCGACTGCGCGCTTGACGTAGCGCACGTTCCAGCCCGGCGTGCCCTTGCCGCCCAGGTCGATCACGATGCGGTCGAAGCCGTTGTGGCGGGCCAGTCTGACGTCGGTGACGCCGAGCCCGTTGCCCTTGCCCTGGCCGCCATCGACGGGGCGTCCGGGCTTGCCGAACTCGGGTTCGCTCGCGGGGGTTGTGGGTCGTACGGATCCGATGGCCTGCCGCGGAGCGGGGGCATCGTCACCGCACGCGGCGAGGGTGCCGAGCAGGACGAGGCCGAGCAGGGTGGCGGCGGTACGGGTGCGCATGAGTCCTCCGGGGTCGGGTACGTGTGACCAGTGTGACGGGTGAGTGCGCGAGGGGCGTGGAATGCGGGGGCGGAATAGATCCGTTGGACACCCCGTTTGGAGTAGTACAAACTTCAATCAATCCAGTCACGGGGAGGCGTCATGCAGTTCGGGATCTTCAGCGTCAGCGATGTCACCACGGACCCCACCACGGGCACCACGCCGACGGAGGGGGAGCGCATCGAGGCGATGACCCAGATCGCGCTCAAGGCTGAGGAGGTCGGACTCGACGTCTTCGCCACCGGAGAGCACCACAACCCGCCCTTCGTGGCCTCCAGCCCCACCACCCACCTGGCCTACATCGCGGCCAAGACCGAGGACCTCATCCTCTCGACGTCGACCACGCTCATCACGACCAACGACCCGGTCAAGATCGCGGAGGACTACGCGTTCCTGCAGCACCTGTCCGGCGGCCGCGTCGACCTCATGATGGGGCGCGGCAACACCGGTCCGGTGTACCCGTGGTTCGGCAAGGACATCCGCGACGGCGTGAAGCTCGCCGTGGAGAACTACCACCTGCTGCGCACGCTGTGGCGCGAGCCGGTCGTCAACTGGAGCGGCGAGTTCCGTACGCCCCTGCAGGGCTACACCTCGACCCCCGCCCCGCTCGACGGCACGCCGCCGTTCGTGTGGCACGGCTCCATCCGTACGCCCGAGATCGCCGAGCAGGCCGCCTATTACGGCGACGGCTTCTTCCACAACAACATCTTCTGGGACATGGGGCACACGGCGAAGATGGTGAACCTCTACCGCCGCCGCTTCGAGCACTACGGCCACGGGTCCGCCGACCAGGCCATCGTCGGACTGGGCGGGCAGGTGTTCATGGGCGTCACCGAGGCGGAGGCCAAGAAGCAGTTCCGGCCCTACTTCGACAACGCTCCCGTGTACGGCCACGGGCCCAGCCTCGAGGACTTCTCCACCGTCACCCCGCTCACCGTGGGGACGCCGGAGCAGGTCATCGAGCGCACGCTCGGCTTCGCCGACAACGTCGGTGACTACCAGCGCCAGCTGTTCCTGATGGACCACGCCGGCCTGCCGCTGAGCACCGTCCTGGAGCAGATCGAGATCCTCGGCAAGGAGGTCGTGCCGGTGCTGCGGACCGAGTTCGAGCGCCGCCGCCCCGCCCACGTGCCGTCCGACCCGCCCACCCACGCCTCGCTCGTGGCCGCCGGTCCCGAGGGGCCCCACCACTTGGTGGAGCCCGCCACCGTCCCGGCTGGTTGAGCCTCAACGCTGGTTGAGCTTGTCGAAACCAGGCCCCGCTGGTTGAGCCTGTCGAAACCTGCGTCTCGACAGGCTCGACGATCGGACCCGCTGGTTGAGCTTGTCGAAACCCTGGTCTCGACGGGCTCAACCAGCACCCCGCCCCCGTACGACCCCCGAAGGAGACCTCATGACCCGCCACATCGTCGCCGTGACGGCCGGACTGACCGTGCCGTCCTCGACCCGACTGCTCACCGACCAGATCACTGAGGCCGTCCAGGCCCAGGTCGGCGCCCGCGGGGAGGCCGCCGATGTCACCGTCGTCGAGTTGCGTGAGATCGCCGGTGAGCTGGCCTCCTACATGGCCAGCGGCGGCATCCCCAGCCCGCGCATCACCGAGGTGCGTGAGCTGGTGTCCGCCGCCGACGGGCTCGTCGCGGTGTCGCCGGTCTTCAGCGCGTCGTACTCGGGGCTGTTCAAGATGTTCTTCGACGCCCTCGACCCCGACGCCCTGACCGGGGTGCCTGTGCTGATCGGGGCGACGGCGGGTTCGGCGCGGCACTCGCTCGTGCTCGACCACGCGATGCGGCCGCTGTTCGCCTACCTGCGCGCCGTGGTCGTTCCCACGGGGGTCTTCGCGGCGACCGAGGACTTCGGTGGCGCGACCGGGCTGGCGGAGCGGATCACCCGCGCCGCGTCGGAGTTCGCGGCGCTCGTGGTGACCACGGACACGTACGCCGTGGGTGGGTTCGGGCCCGACCTGGCCCACGCTCCGCGGCGGCGCTCGGGTGACGACCTGGACGACTTCACGTCCTTCGGTGACCTGCTCAAGGGGCACACGGGACGCTGAGGCGTACGGGCTCCAGCTGGTTCGGCGCTAGTGGTCGGCCTGCTGGGGCCCGGGGTCGCTCCCCACTTTGGGGACAGTTGGAGGGTGTTTCGCAGACTCGACATGCCCTCCAACTGTCCCCAATTTGGGCACGGGGGCAGCCGGAGGAACGCCCACCCCAACGGAACTGCTGAGCAGACACCGTGAGCTGACTCAGTCCTCCGTGAGAACGGCGAGCACGACCAGGTCGGCGTCGAGCCGCACGACGTGGAGGGTGCCGTCGTCCGCGGTGATCTCCACCTCGTACGCAGTCCTCGCCTCTGCGCCCGTGTCATCGGCGTCGGCGACGTTCGTCTCGATCTCCACGACCGTCCCCGGGGTGCCCTTCGTGGCGGCGGCAGCGACGTCGGCGACGTCTGCGTCGGCGAGGGGCCGCTCGCTGTCGTCGACGCGGATGCCGTCGACCGTACGGCCGTCGCGGTCGTCCGCGTCGCTGTCGGTGTCGTCGCCGGTCGGAGGGGTGCCCCCCTGCGTGCTGCCCCCCTGAGTGCTGTCCTGCGTGCTTCCCGGGGCCGCGTCCGAGCGGGAGTCGGAGTCGAGGCCGGAGAAGATGATGGTCTGGTCGGCGTCGAACCAGACGTCGTACTCGCGACCGTCGGGCGTACGCACCTCGACCTCGTACGCGGGCTCCTCGTCGCGGTCGTCGTTCTTGTCGACATCGCTGACGACGGCGCCCTCGACCCCGACCTCGGCCAGGGCGGCGTCGCCCAGGGAGGTGCGGACGTCGGCGGGCACCTCGTCGCGGCGCTCGTCCACCACCTCGACGGCGACGACCGCGCCGATGCCCAGGACGGCGACGGCGGCGAGGGCGGGGATCAGGACCTTCTTCGACTTCAGCTTCGAGTTCATGCCACCACTGTGCGCCCGCGCCGCTGAAGCCTTCCTGAACGCACCTGAAGCCCCGTTCAGGTGCGCGGCACGCTCAGCACGAATCGCGCCCCGCCCGTCGGGGAGTCCTCGACCCGGACCTCGCCGCCGGCCGCGCGGGCGAGTTCGCGCACGATCGCGAGGCCGAGTCCGCTGCCGCCCGCATCGCGGCTGCGCGCCTCATCGAGGCGTACGAACCTGTCGAAGATGCGGTCGCGGTCCGCCTGCGGCACGCCCGCGCCGTCGTCGTCGACGAGGACTTCCACGCGCCCGCCGACCTCCCGGACGCTGAACGCGACCCCTTCCGCAGCGTGCCGCGCCGCGTTGTCGGCGAGGTTGCGCAGCATCTGGGCCCAGGCCAGCCGCTGACCCCGCAGCCGTACGGGGACGACGGCGCTGGTGTCGACCGAGGTTCCCGTACGCCGCAACCGCTCGGCCTCGGCGAGCACGAGGTCGTCGAGATCGATCTCGTCGACGGAACCGACTCGGCCCTCATCGACGCGGGTGAGGAGGAGCAGTTGCTCCACCAGGTGCTGCATCCGTACGGACTCCTCCGCGACGGTGTCGGCGAGCTCGCCCGGTTCGAAGGCGTCGGGGTGGGCCTGGGAGACCTCGGCCGCCTGGCGCAGCGTGGCCAGCGGGCTGCGGAGTTCGTGGGAGGCGTCGGAGACGAAGCGACGCTGAGCGTCGCGCCCCCGCTCCAGGCGCTCCAGCATCGAGTTCATCGTGGCGGCGAGGCGCCCGATCTCGTCGCGCGAGGCGGGCTCGGGGACCCGCCGGTCGAGCCGGGAGTCGGTGATCGTGGCGACCTCGGCACGAATCCGTTCGACGGGTGCCAGGGCGCGGCCGACCACGACCCAGGTCGTGGCGGCGACGACGAGCAGGAGCAGCGGCACCCCTACGACCAGCGGCCCCAGGACCGCTTCGGTGGCGTCGTCCACTTCCTCGGTGGACAGCGCCACCACGATCACCTGATCGCCGACCCGCTCGGTCACGACCACGTACCTTTCGCCGTCGACGCGGATCGTCTCTCCGTCCGCGTCGACGGCGGATCGGGGCAACGCCAGTTCGTGCTGGCTGCTCGCCACCAGCGAGCCGTCGCTGCGGCGCACCTCGATGACCTCGTCGGGCTCGTCGTCATCGTCCGCCCGGGGCACGGTCGTGACGCCCAAGGTGTCGTCCCTGGCCATCGCGGCGAGGGACTCGGCACGGATCTCGCCGCTGGCGACGAGCTGGTCGAGCATCGAGGCGCGCATCACCAACACCAGCGCCACCGAACCGAGGGCGAGCGCGAGCGCGACCACGAGGGTCGCCGCCGCCGTCGTACGCAGCCTGATCCCACTCGCGCGCCGCACCTCAGCCGCCATTGCTCTGCAGCCGGTAGCCCGCGCCGCGGACGGTCTGGATCGCCTCGCGGCCGAAGGGCCGGTCGATCTTGTTGCGCAGGTGCCGCACGTAGACCTCCACGATGTTGGGGTCTCCGTCGAACGCCATGTCCCACACCGCCTCGAGGATCTGCTGCTTGGAGACCACCTCGCCGGGGTGACGCATCAGGAAGCCCAGCATCGCGGCCTCCCGAGCCGTCAGCTCGATCGGCGCGCCAGCGCGACTCGCGGTGCGCGCGGCGGGGTCGTACGTGAGGTCGCCGGCACTCAGCAGCGTGGGCCGCGCGGCCGCGCCCCGCCGTACCAACGCTCGAAGGCGAGCCACGAGAACGGGGAAGGAGAACGGCTTGGTGAGGTAGTCGTCGGCGCCGGTGTCGAGGCCCTCGACCTGGTCCCACTCGCCGTCCTTGGCGGTGAGCATGAGGACGGGTGTCCAGTTCTCCTCGGCGCGCAGGGTCTCGCAGACCTTGTAGCCGTTGAGCCCGGGCAGCATGAGATCGAGCACGATCGCGTCGTACGGGTGCTCCCGCGCCGCCCACAGGGCCTCGGTGCCGTCGTGGACCACGTCCACGGCGAACCCCTCCGCCACCAGCCCCACCTTGATGGTGCGGGCGAGTCGCACCTCGTCGTCGACCACCAGTACGCGCACGCACCCACTCTGCCGCCTCGCGGCTGAATCCAGGCTGAAGACCAGCCGCAGAGAGTGACCGGGCACACTCGCCCCATGGGTTTCCTTGCGCACCGCCCCGGGTTGGCCCGGGCCGTCGGCCGTGTCATCCAACGAATTCCGGAGCAGCAGGCCCCCGCCGCGCTGCGCTTCGATGACGTTGCGGCCCCCTCGGTCGTCCACACCGTGCCCACGCGGCACGGCGACGTGCGTGTGACTGCGTTCCTGCCGCCCGGCGGGGCCGCGGGGGCGCCGGTGCACGTCAACTTCCACGGCGGCGGATACGTCCTGGGGTGGATCCGCAAGGACGAGCCGCTGTGCCGCTGGATCGCGGTGAAGGCGGGCTCGGTCGTCCTCAACGTCGACTACGCCCTGGCGCCCGCGCATCCGTTCCCGACGGCGCCGGAGCAGGCGTACGACGTGGTGCAGTGGGCCGCGCGCGCCGAGCGGGAGTGGGACGGCAACCGCCTCACGGTGGGCGGGCAGAGCGCTGGTGCCGGGCTGGCCCTGGCCGCATGCCGGCAGGCGCTGGACGAGGGCACGCCAGTGCCGCGGCTCCAGGTCCTGCAGTATCCGCCGAGCGAGGCCGTCCACCCGCGCACCTTCCCGAAGGGTGCGATGCTCCGGCCGTGGATGCTGGACGTCTTCGACGCGTCGTACGTCCCGAATGCCGCGGATCGGGCGCACCCCTGGGTCTCCCCGTCGTACGACGTCAACTCCGCCGCTGATGTCATCGCTGGCCTCGCCCCCGCCGTGCTCGTCCTGTGCCGCGAGGACACGCTCTACCGGGAGGGCTGCATGCTCGCCGACGACCTCGAGGCCGCCGGCGTGATGCGGGAGCGGATCGAGCTCGACCTCGACCACTCCTACAACGTCACCACGACTCCGCCCCACGCCGTCGCCGACATGTACGACCGCCTCGCCGCGCACGTGCGGGAGGCGGTCGGCCGATGAGTCACCTCCACGCCGGTCCGCAGCCTCGCGCGGTCTTCCAAGGGCACTGGATGGCGCCCGGGTCACCGGGTGGGATCCCCGTGGCCCGGGGTTCGCGCTGGGGCTGCTCGCCGTCGTGGTGGTCGCGGTCATCACCCTTGCCGTCATTGCGTGAGACCGCGCCGCAGGCGACCACCCCTGCGCGCAACCCGCGCGGAGTGTCAGACCCTGGGTCTAGCGTGTGAACGCCCACACACACCCCTCAGGAGGCCCTCATGGCCAGCAGGCTCAACCCGTACCTCAACGTTGCTGATGGTCAGGCGCGCGCAGCGCTCGAGTTTTATCAATCCGTGCTCGGCGGCGAGCTCTCGATCATGACGTTCGGCCAGATGGGCATGGAGGGTGCGCTGGCCGAGCAGGTGATGCACGGTCAGCTGGAGACCCCCGCTGGATTCACCCTGATGGGCGCCGACGCGCCGCCGGAGATGGTCCAGGTGACCTTCGGTGACAACGTCTCGGTGTCGATCTCCGGCGAGGCGTCCGAGGCGGAGCAATTGCGTGGCTGGTTCGCGGGCCTCGCCGAGGGGGGTGAGGTGCGCCAGCCCCTGGTGCCGGCCCCCCTGGGGTGACGAGTTCGGCATGCTGGTCGACCGATTCGGCATCAACTGGATGGTCAACATCGCGGCCGACCAGGGCTGACCAGCCGGGTCCAGGCTGCCACGACGCGGCACTGCCCAGGGCGGTCCGAGCACCGGATCGCCCGGGCGGTGTGGGAGCCAAATTCCGGGACCCTGCCACGAGAATCGCGCGCGTTCATTAGGGTGGCGCTCACTGCCTCTCACGGGAAGCGCCTTCACGTGTCGACTCACGAAACTCCTCCGCTGCCCTCCCGGCGCGCCACGGCGCCCGCGGGCGAGCAGTCGTACCCAGCGGGCCTCAGCCTCGACACGCTTCGTGGGGCGGTGTCCTATGCCCGCGAACGGCTCGAGGGTGACCTCCGCTCGTTCGTCGTCTTCGACCGTGCCTCCGGCGAGGCCGTCATCGGGGGCCAGACGTTGCCCGAGGGCAACCGCCTGCTCTTCGAGTTGAGCCGCGCCGTCGACTCCGGGCTCCCCGCTGGCGACCTCAGCGCAGTGCGCGAATGGTGGCTCCTCGACCTGACTGCGGACCGTCAGCTCGTGGTCTTCATCAACCTCGGCCCCCGGCACCGCGGCATCATGCTCGTCCACAACTCCAACCGTCAGGTCGCGAAGGTGTTCGGCAACGTCGTGCCCGCGATCCTCATGCAGTGCCGGGAGGGCTGGTGACCATCGAGGTCCAGGGTGCGATCGACACCCCCGAGCAGGTCAGCGCCTTCGGCAGCGCCCTCCTCGACGAGCTCGCCCACGTGCTGCCGACCCTCGGCTTCTCGCCGACCGCCGTGGTGCTGACCCAGCACGACCCGCGCCCGGACGGCGTCCAGCCCGGTCTGCTCGCGGTCCTGGGCGAAGGCTACGCCGAGACGCAGATGCTGGACCTGGGCCGCGGCGGCCTGTCCACGTTCTTCAACGAGGTGCTGCCGACCCTCGAGGCCGGTACCCCCGCGCCCTCCCGCACCAGCCCGCCCGCGCCCCAGACCAGCGCGGTCGCCGCGCCGGCGGCGCCGCAGGCCACCTCTGCTCCGCAACGCGCGGCCGAGCCCGCGCCGGCTCCCACCTCGACCGACCGGGTGTGGGCCGCCTTCGAGGAGGCCGTACGTCCCCAGTTGGGTCGTGGCGCGGCCAAGGCCGTGGCCGCTTCCCGCAAGGCTGCAGCAGGCAAGAGCGACGCGGAGATCATCGAGTTCCTCTCCGAGCGCCTCGCCAACTTCGGTCCGCAGGCTCTCGAGACGTTCCGTTCCGGTCTGAACTGACCTCCCACGCAGCCCCCCGCAGCACAGCCCCACAGTTAGGAACCCCTGGTGTCCGTCAAGAATCTTCTCTGGGCCTTCACGGCCGCGCTCTTCGTCGCGCTGGCGATCTGCACGTTCAGCGGCAGCGAAGGCGCCAAGACGACCGTGGGGTGGCTCTTCGTGGTCGCCAACGCCGGCGGGGCCGGCGCGGCGTGGTACCTCTCCCGGGTCAGCGACGGCCTCACCCGTGACTACTCGCGCCTGCTCGCGATCGGTCTGCTGGCGCTGGCGTGCGGCTACGCCTCGTACCGCATCTTCCCCCCGGTCGACGGACCCGCCTTCGGTGACGCCCTGTGGTGCGCGGCGTACGCGGTCTTCTTCGCCGCAGGTGTCAAGGGGACGATGGTGCTGGCCGACCTCACCTTCCGCGACGGCTCGCGCGACGTGTGGATCGCCATCGGGGTCGGCTTCGCCGTCACGCTCCTGATGCACTTCCTCGTCGGCCTTCCGGCGCTCAGCGACAACGCCACCGACAACCAGGTCGCCACCTACCAGGGGGGCCTGCTGATGATGCTGATCGGCATGTCGATGGGCGCCCTCTACATCATGCTCGCCTGGCGCAGCGCCGGCGGCCAGTACGCCTCCATGCTCATCCTCACGATGGCCTTCGTGCTCCTCGCGGCGATCGCGGACTTCGTCTACGGCATCGTCCACCCCGCCATCGCCAGCGGCATCTCGCCCGCCTCCACGCTCACGCCGCAGGCCGACCTCAGCGACTGGATCCGGATGGCATCGCAGGCCATGATCTTCGTGCTGGTGATCCGCCAGCTCAACGACATCGCCAAGCAGGACTCGGCCGAGGCCCAGCCCGCCGCTGCCTGACCACGGCGGCCTCGCCCACCCGCCTCCGATGAGCGCGGGTGGGGCGCGGGTACTGTGCAGCAATGCCAGTCGAGTCCGCACCCACGGTGCCCACGCCTGGTGGCATCGGGGTCCGTTGTGAGGGTGTCGTCCACCTCTACCGCACGTTCGGCGGAGAGGACGTCGTCGCCCTGCGCGGCGTCGATCTGAGCATCGCGCCCGGTGAGCGGGTGGCGTTCCTGGGGCCATCGGGCTCCGGCAAGTCGACGCTGCTGGCCCTGCTCGGCGGCATCCAGCGCCCCACCGCGGGCAAGATCTTCCTCGGCGACGAGGAGATCTCCCGGATGGGGGAGCGCTACCTCGCGCGCATTCGCTCACGTCAGGTGTCCACCATGCTGCAGGGAGCCACGCGCAACCTGCTCCCGTACGCGACCGCGAAGCAGAACCTCGCGTTTGCCCGGCTGTCCCTCTCGCCGCGCGAACGCTCCCACCTCATCGACGAGGACGAGCTGCTGCGACGCGTGGAGCTCACCCAGCAGGCCGACCAGGTCGTCACCACCATGTCGGGTGGCCAGCGCCAACGGCTCGCCCTGGCGTGTGCCGTCGCTACGGGGCCGAGCCTGCTGCTCGCCGACGAACCGACCAGCCAGCTCAGCCACGTCGACCGCGACCACGTGCTGGACCTGATCCACGACATCGCCTCGGAGCACGGCACCACCGTCGTCGTCGTCACGCACGCGCCCGAGGTGGCGCAGACCTTCGCTCGTACGGTCACGATGAAGGGCGGCCGAGTCGGGTCCGAGGGACACGCGGGCACCGAGTTCGCCGTGGTCGGCGAGGACGGCGTCCTGCACCTGCCCGGCCACCTTGCCGTTGACTGGCCACCGGGCACGCTCGTGAAGTTCGACGAGGACGAACACGGTCGCGTGGTCCTGTCGCGCTCCGATGAGGAAGGCAGGACCGCATGAGTCCGTACGCCTCCCACCGCGCCGCGGACGCTCCTCCCCCGGGCAGTCTCGTGCTGGACTCGGTCACGTACACGATCGACAGGCCCCTGCTCGACGACGTGTCCGTCACCTTCCCCGCAGGGACGCTGACCGCGGTCTCGGGCCCCAGCGGGTCAGGCAAGACGACGCTGCTCTCGGTGGCCGGCGGCCTCGTGGAACCGACGTCGGGGACCGCGACGTTCGGCGCCGCCCCGACCTGGGTGGGCACGGGGGACCCGCGCCCCGAGTTCGCGTTCGTGCTCCAGGTGTACGGGCTCGTCCCCGTCCTGACCGCTCGGGAGAACGTGTCGATCGCCCTGCGCGCCCGCGGCATGGACGCGGAGGAGGCGGGGGAGCGGGCGGAGGCCTCGCTCGCCCGGTTCGGGGTCGCCGAGCTCGGGGACCGACAGATCGAGGAACTCTCCGGCGGCCAGATGCAGCGCGTCGCCTGTGCGCGCGGGTTCGTGGTCGGCGCCGACGTGCTGCTGGCCGACGAACCCACCTCCGAACTCGACGAAGGAAACCGCGCCGTCGTGCTGGCCGAGCTGCGCGCGGAGGCCCAGCGGGGTGCCGTCGTCGTCGTGGCGACGCACGACCCCGTGGTCGTCGCCGCGTGCGACCTGCACTACGCGCTCGACGAGGGGCGGCTCGTGTGAGGTGCCCGGGGTGAGTCGGATCCTGAGGGGCGTGTGGAGTCGACGCGGCCCGCTGGCGACGCTCGCCGCCATGACCGCAGTGGTCGTCGCCGGGACGGTGGCCACGCTCGCGCTGGCCCGGGCCACGGACACCACGGCACTGGTGGTTGCTCCGCTCCTGCTGCTCGCGGTGGTCGCCATTCCGGCGATCGGCGCCGAAGTCGCCGAGTCGCGCCGCGAGGAGGTCGCGCTGGCCCGGCTGCGCGGGATCGGGGGGCTGCGACTCGGATCGATGATCCTGGCCGAGCCCGCCATGTCCGTGCTGGTGGGCGTGCTCGCGGGCATCCCGGCCGGACGTGGGGTGGCTGGGCTGCTGGCGGTCCGGTGGGACGGGGACGCGGCAGACCAGGTGGCACTGACGCCCCAGATCATGACCCGCGCCCTGCTGGTGGCGCTGGCTGGTCTGGTCGTGGCGGGGATCAGCGCCCTGCGCGCGCTGCGTGAGCCGCTGGCGGGGCAGTTGCGGGCACGCAACCGTCCCCGCGCCGCGACGACTCTCGCGATCTTCGGCACGCTCATCGTCGTGATTGGGGCGGGTGTGGCCGTCCAACGAAGCCGAGTCGACGTGGACGGCGACCCGGACGTACTGATCCAACTGGCGCCCGCGCTGGTCGGCCTGGCGTGCGCGCTGGCGGCGGGATGGGTGGTCGGGCGTGTGGGGCGTGTGGGGGCCGTGGCGACTGCGTCGTCGGGGTTCGTACCCTTCCTCGCGATGCGGCGCCTGGGCCGCTCCGGCGACCTCGTCGCCGGCGTGCGCCTCGTCATCGCCGCGGCCGTCGTCGGCGGTCTCGCGTTGAGCGCATCGGCGTCGGTTGCCGGCTGGCTGGACGAGCAGGCCCGTACGAGTGCCGGTGCCGAGTGGGCGGTTCCGACCGAGGCCGACGTGGACGAGACGGTGGCGCTCACCGAGGAGCTCGACCCCGAGGGGGAGCACCTCATGGCCGCCCTGGTCGTGCCCGAGGAGTCGCGTCTGTCCGAGCGGCGCGCCTTTGTCGACACCCGGCGCTTCGAGGCTGTCTCGGGTGAGTTCTACGCCGGAACCCGCCTCGCAGTCGATGGGCTGGCAGACCTGCGTACCGCAGATCTGTCGGAGTGGACCTTCACCTCGTCATCCCTGAAGTTCGGGATGGTGGCGACGGTCCAGGAGGCCCCGGAGCCGTCGCCGACGGTGCAGTCCACCCAGGGCGTCGAGGTCAACGTGGTCTACCAGACGCGCCGCGGCACGACCCGCGAGGCCCGCACCATCTTCTTCCTCCGCACCCAAGGGGCGCGCGCCGATGGACAGGTCAGGCTGCCCGGCTGCGCCGAGGGATGTCGACTGGTGACGATCGAGGTCGCCCGGCTCCGCGTCGGAGCCTGGTTCCGGCGCTACGACACCACCCCGTTCGAGGTGCTGGTGGACACGCTCACCCTCGAGGGCCGCGACCTGACCCAGCAGCCGTGGTGGGCACCCGCCGAGGTCACCTTCGCCGACTATCCGGCAGAAAAGTTCGACCCGTCACGACCCGTCACCGCGACCGCACAGGGACTGCTCCTGCGCCCCCTGCCCTCGGGCAACCTCGACCTGTCTCCCGGGTCGCAGACGTTGCCGGTGCTGGTGGCCGGCACCACCCCGGAGCAGGTGGCCGACCCGTCGAGCCGCTACCTGATCCCCGACGTCCGCAGGAGTGTGGAGGCGCTGCCGTTCGTGGGGACCGAGGGGTTCCTCGCCGACCTGTCGACGGCGACCATCGGCGCCCGGCACCGCGTGCCCAGCTCCGAGATGTGGGTGCTGGCCGACGAGGACACCCCCAGCGACATGCTCGCCGCGGTCGCGGAGGCGACCGGCGGGGAGCCCAGGCAGTGGGTCGAGGTCTCGGAGTCGCTCAAGGTCACCAGCGGCGCCGCGATCTCCCTCACGCACGGCACCACCGCCGTGGCCTGCGGCCTCGTGGCGTTCCTCGCCCTCGCTGCGGGGGCGGCTCGTACGGCCCGCAGTCAGCGGCGCGAGGTTGCCTCGTACCGACTTCTCGGCGTGGACCTGGGGCGCGTAAGCGGCGCCGGTCGACTCGAGGTGGGAATGCTGGCGGGGCTCACGGCGACCTTCGTCGCGGCGGGTGTGTGGCTGGTCGTACGTCTCCTGCTCGACGGCGGCGCCCTGGTGAGCCTCACCCCGGCCCAACTCGTCCCTGACCCGTCCCCGCGGTGGATGACCTGGCTCGTGCCGGTCCTGCTCGCTGCCCTCGCCGTCGCCCTCGTGGGCGGGGCATCGCGGCGAGTACGCACCGATCGCACCGCCCCGGCCGTGCTGCGCGAGGAGGAATCGCGATGACGCACCTGCTGGGAGCAGTCCTCCGCGGCCTGCGCGCGCGGGCGACGCTGAGCGTCGGGTCGGTGATCCTGATGGCACTCGCGCTGGGATCGGCCGTGCTCGGGCCGGTCTTCGCGGCGGCCGTGACCAACTCGTACGTGGTGACTCGACTCACCGAGACGCCCGCCAACCTGACCGGCCTGTCGTGGGAGTACACCGCCGACAGCGAGGACGCCGAACCCGCCGAGGCCACCGCCACCGCCGTCGACGCCGCCAGCGCCCTGCTCGAGGGGTCGTGGGGCCAGCCGCGCACCTGGGCGGCGAGCAGTCGGGTGCGCACGCTCGGCGCGACCGCGCTGTTCTGGTACGCCCCCGATGCCTGCCAGACGTTGCCGGTCACCGGTCGCTGCCCCGAAGCGCCCGGCGAGGCCCTGATGTCGCAGCGCGACCTGGAGCGCAACGAGGCCGCCATCGGCGACACGGTGCCGCTGACCCCGAGTCGCGACCCGCGCCTGGACACGCTGCCGGTCCCGGCGATGCCGCCCGGGGTGGACGCGATCACCATCGTGGGCTCGTACGTGCCCCCGAACACCACCGAGCACTGGCTCTCGCCGATCTACCTCTCACCGACCGCTGAGTACGCGACGGAGCGCAAGTTCAGTCCGTACGTGAGCGCGCCGATCTTCGTCGACTCCCCGACCCTCGACTCCATGGGCGAGTGGACGACGAACGTGGAGACGCCCTTGGTGGTGCCGCCCGACCTCACCATCGACGACCTCGACGCCGCCGTACGGACCGTGGAGAAGGTTCCGCGGGAGGGCGGTGAGGAGACCGGGCTCGACGTCGAGGGCGGGACGTTGACGGCCGTGGGGCTGAGCGACCTGCCCGCCGTGGCCGCCCAGACCGAGGTGCAGCGCCAGACCGCCCAGTCCTCCATCGCTCCGGCGGTGCTGTCGCTGGTCCTGGTGGCGCTCGCTCTCCTGATGCGGCTGCTCAGCTCGGCCAGCGAATTGCGGATGCCCGAGATCGCTCTGGCGTCGCTGCGTGGTCTCAACGACCGGCGGCTGTGGCTCCTCGGCCTGGCCGAGCCGCTCCTCCTGCTCCTGGTCGCGCTCCCCTTGGGGGTGGCCGCGGGCCTCGGGGCGGCGCTCGGACTGGTCCGGGCGTGGCTGGTTCCCGGCCTCCCGCTTCCGTTGCCGTGGGTGAGTGTCGCCGCCGTCGCCCTGGTCCTGGCGGCCGCCGGCGGCGTCGCCGCTCTCGCGGTGGGCCGCGTCGTGTCGACGTCGTTGGTGGGGCAGTTGGCGGGCATCCGGCGACCGGTCGCGGCACGCCGATGGGCTCTGGTCGCCCAACTCGCGCTCGTCGCGGTGACGCTGGCCATTCTGCTCAGCAAGGTCACCGGCGCCGAGCAGGGTGAGCCCGACGTCACCGACCTCATCCTGCCCGTCCTCCTGGCGGTCGTGGCCGGGCTGGCCGCGACCCGGCTGATCGCCCTAGTGGCCGCGTGGTGGAGCCGTCGCCCCGAGAAGGGCTCGGGCTCTCTGACGGGCTTCGTCGCGAGCCGCGCCATTGCCCGCAGGCAGGAGGGCACGCTGGTGATCCTGCCCGTGACGGCGGCCGTCGCGGTGGGCGTCTTTGGTCTCGGCGTCTACGACTCCGCCGCGCAGTGGCGTACCTCCGTGGCGGCCACGGTCTCGCCCGCCCACACCACGTGGACCTCGCCGATGAGCCTGACCGAGACGTACGCCCTCACCCGGCGCCTCGACCCCAGCGGCGAGTACCTGATGGCCTCCGCGCTGGTGGACAACCCCGGGGGGAACTTCTCGGTGGTCGACAGCGACCGGCTCGCCGCGGTGTCGGTGTGGCCCGACGAGTGGGGTGAGGGTCGCTCCGTCGAGGAGGTGGCCGAGGCCATCGGGCTCGACGGCGAGGTGCCGGTCCTGGACGGCAAGACGTTGAGGATCACGGTCGACAACCAGCTGGCCGACGACGTCGAACTGAAGGCGGAGCTGCGCTGGGGCATCCGTGACGGCTACACGCCGCGTTCGTACGGAGGACCGTTCCCTGCCGGGGTGTCGACTGCCGAGTTCGAGGTGCCCGAGTGCCCCCACGGCTGCGCGCTGGAGGGGATCACGTTCGGCGGCGGCGCGGGCACCACCGTCACGATGGACGGGTCGTTCACGGTCACCGAATGGACGTTGGACGGCGAGAGGATCGACCCCGTCACTGATGCGGCGTG
This sequence comes from Actinomycetes bacterium, assembly GCA_023460975.1. Taxonomy (GTDB): domain Bacteria; phylum Actinomycetota; class Actinomycetes; order Propionibacteriales; family Nocardioidaceae; genus Nocardioides. The sequence goes on along the minus strand of JAEWOG010000073.1, from coordinate 9,905 downwards.
GGCCCCGAGCCCGGCGCCCGGCATCCCGTCGGCGATCGCGTCGTTCGAGAGCGTGGGCGGGGCGATGACGGTCGACGTCACCTCTGCCAGCGGGCCCGGGATGGCACGCCTGACCTCGGGCGGGGTGCCGGCCGAACGGGCCGTCTTCCGTGGCGAGCTCGTCCAGGACTCCGTGAGGGCCGAACTGTCGGACGGTGAGTCGGCGGTGCCCGTCACCTTCGAAGGAACCCTGCGGGGCATGCCCTTCGTGGGGCGTGCGGGGATGCTGGTCGACCTGGTGGCGTTCACCAACGACCGGCAGTACTTCGACAACCTGGCCCACACCCGCCTGCTGAGTACGGGTGAGGTCCCCGATTCGTTGCGCCAGGAACTCACCGAGGCGGGCTTCACCGTCGAGGCCACGGTGGCCGGGGAGCGCAAGGTGCTCGATCAGGGCGCCTACCCCATGGCGTTGCGGCTGTACGCCATCGTCGCTGCCCTGGCCCTGCTCACCGCGTTCGCGGGGGTGCTCATCTCGAACGCCATGCAGATGCCTGCCCGCCGGCGCGACGCAGCGGCGCTGCGGGTGGTGGGCGTCCCCCGTACGGCTGTGGTCAAGGCCGTCACCCGGGAACTGGCCGTCGTGCTGGGCGGGGCGGCCGTCGCGGGTGTCGTGGCGGGAACGCTGGCCCAGTGGATCGTGCTGCGGTCCCTGACCTTGGGCGAGGTGGACGCATCGTGGGTCCCCGAACTCGTGGTGTCCCTGACCCCCCTGCGCGCCGGCCTCCTGGCCGCCGCCGCGGTCGCGGTGCTCTGGGTCGTGGCGCTGGGGGCTGCCTGGTCGACCGTACGGGGCGCTCGGGGGGCGACCCTGCGGGAGAACGCTCGCTGATCGCGGGGTTGGGCGTCGCTGCTCGGGCCCGGTGGGGTCGGCGTCATACGAACCGGTCTCGCTGGGGCCGGGCGTCATACGTTCCGGTCTCGTGGGGCCGGGCGTCATACGTACCGGAGGTTATTGGTGCGGTTTTGTATGACGGGTGGCGCCGGGGGTGAGGTTTGTATGACGCGGCGCGTGGGTTGGGAGCCGTACGGCCTGGTGGTCGGCGTGCGTCATACGAAGGCGTCGACGCGGGCCGGGCGTCATACGTACCGGTCTCGTGGGGCCGGGCGTCATACGTACCCGAGGTTATTGGTGCGGGTTTGTATGACGCGGGGCGCCGGGGGTGGGGTTTGTATGACGCGGGGCGCCGGGGGTGAGGTTTGTATGACGCCCGACCCCAGAGGACGGGGTTGTATAACGCCCGACGCCCCGTCACCAGGGTGAGGGCTGGTAGTCCTTCACGAAGCAGCCGAACAGGTCCTCGCCGCGCTCACCGAGGACGATGGGGTCGTACACCCGCGCCGCCCCGTCGACGAGGTCGAGGGGTGCGTGCCATCCCTCGGCGGCGATGCGGAGCTTCTCGTGGTGAGGCCGCTCGTCGGTGATCCAGCCGGTGTCGACGGCGGTCATGAGGATGTTGTCCGTCTCGAACATCTCGCCTGACGAGGTGCGCGTCATCATGTTGAGCGCCGCCTTGGCCATGTTGGTGTGCGGGTGCCCGGCGCCCTTGTAGCGGCGCGAGAACTGCCCCTCCATCGCCGAGACGTTGACGACGTACGCCCGCTGCGACGCGGCGGCGCGGGCTGCGGCCGCCATCGCGGGACGCAGTCGCGAGACCAGCAGGAACGGGGCGATCGAGTTGCACAGCTGCACCTCGAGCAGTTCGAGTGGGTCGACCTCGTCGACGGTCTGGGTCCACGAGTTGTTGACCTGCATGTCGGGCAGGAGGCCGCCGGCGTCGACGGCGGTTCCGGCGACGTGGGCCTCCAGCGAGGCGCTGCCGGCCTTGAGGGCCAGCGCCGTCAGGGACGCCGCGTTGTGCGCGGCGAGCGCCGATTCGGCCGACTCGCCGTCGTGGTGGGCCACCGCCACGTCGGCCAGGGCTCCGGCGATGGCGGCGGGGTGCGCCTCGGAGATCCGGTCGAACGACAGCATCTCCGGGAGCGCCACGTCCTCAGGAAGGGGAGCGAGCTCGCCCTCGGTGAGGGGGGCGTACGAGCCCGGCGTGCGGCGTACGGTCTGGCAGGCGTTGTTGATGAGGATGTCCAACGGTCCAGCGGCCGCCACGTCGTCGGCGAGCGAGATCACCTGGGTGGGGTCTCGCAGGTCGATGCCGACGACCTTGAGGCGGTGGATCCACTCGCCCGAGTCCTCGAGCGAGGAGAACCGCCGGACCGCGTCCTTGGGGAACCGTGTCGTGATCGTCGTGTGCGCGCCGTCGCGGAGCAGCCGCAGGGCGATGTACATGCCGATCTTGGCCCGCCCGCCCGTGAGCAGCGCCCGCTTGCCCGTCAGGTCGGTGCTCTGGTCGCGCTTGGCGTGGCTCATCGCGGCGCAGGAGGGGCACAGCCAGTGGTAGAACGCGTCCACCAGGGTGAAGTCCTGCTTGCAGATGTAGCAGCCGCGCGCAGTGATCAACTCGCCCGCGAACGCGCCGACGGTGTTGGAGACCAGCGGGATCCCGGCGGTCTCGTCGTCGATACGCATCGGGGAGCCGGTCGCGGTCTTCTCGATGATCTCTTGGTCGTGGCGCTGGCGCTCCTGACGGATCTCGGCGCGACGCGACTTCTTGATCAGCTTGTACATGTACGAGGCCGCGCGCTTCATCGTGCGCACGTCATCGTGGTCCGGGTGCAGTTCGGGGATCTGCCGCAGGACGCGGATCGCGACCTCGAGGTCGGCGGGGTCGATGCCAGGGCCCGACGGGTCAGCGGGCGGTGCTGCGGGGTCGTTCACGCGGCTCAGAGTACGTCGCGCGCGCTCACCAACCGCACTCGGCGAAGGCCTCCTCGGCCAACTCGCGACCCAGGTCCACCAGTTCGGCGCCGCGGTGGAAGTCGAGGGTGTGGGCGGCGTCGCGCGGGACGCGGATCATCAGGTCGGCCGGATAGCTGGCCTCGCGGTAGCGCGCGATCACGTCCTGCATCGCCTCGTACGTCATCGTCATCACGTCGCGGTAGCCCAGTCCGGCGGGGAGGTCGGAGAACCCACCGCCCGAACTCTCTGTCGGGTGCTCCTCCGAACTGCGCTCGAACCATCCGGCCACCTTGCGGACGGCCTCGGTCTCGCGCAGGTCATCGAGGTGGCGCGTGAGCTGGGTGCGCCACTCGGCCGCCCGGGACTCGTGCTCGGCGCTCGCGTCCTTCTCCAGTGCCGGTTCGGATGCCGGTGGGGTGGCCGGCACGGCCCGCCGCGGTGGCCCGCTGAGGTCGACGGCGATCGTACGGTCGCACGCCAGCGCGGACAGTGGCGCCATCGGCACCGGGTTGAGCATCCCGCCGTCGACCAGCAGCCGCCCGTCGAGCATCACCGGCGTGAAGACCGTCGGCAGCGCGATCGAGGCGCGGATCGCGGCGTCGAGGGGACCGCGCTGGAACCACACCTCGCGGTGGGTGACGAGATCGATCGCGACGGTCGTGAACGGGATGTCGAGGTCCTCGATCCGGGTCTCGCCGATGAGGGAGCGGACCTCGGCCATGATCTTCTCGCCGCGCAGTGCCCCGGGCGTGCGCAGGGACGGGTCGAGCAGGCGCCACACGTCGCGTTGGCTCAGACCGCGCACCCATTCGGTGTACGGGTCGAGCTGTCCGGCAGCGGCCAGCCCGCCCACCAGGGCACCCATCGAGGTGCCCGCGATGCCGACGACCTCCCAGCCGCGCTCACGGATCGCCTCGATGATCCCGATGTGCGCATAGCCGCGCGCCCCGCCACTGCCCAGCGCCAGTGCCACCCGTGGAGTCGTACTCACCTCGCCCACGGTAGCGGTCCGGTGTGCGCAGGCTCAGATCGTCTGGGTGTCCCAGGCGGGACGGGGGGAGTCGGCGGGCACGTCCAGGCGGTAGCCGATCCCGCGCACCGTGTGGATCCACGTCGCCTTGGACTCGCGGCGCAGCTTGGCGCGCACGTTGGCGACGTGGACGTCGACGAGGTGCCAGTCGTGCTCGAGGCTGCTGTTCCAGATCTCCTGGACGATCGCCTCGCGGGTGCACACGGTGCCGCTGCGGACGGCGAGGAACTCGAGGACGTCGTACTCGATGCGGGTGAGGTCGACGCGCTTGCCGTTGACCTCCACCTCCCGTCGGGCCGGGTGGACGACCAGCCCGTTGCCGCACATGTACGTGCGTGCCGGGGTCGGCTCGGTGGGTGCGGCCGTCTGCGCGAACGGCGGCCGCTCGAAGGCCGTCGCCGGTGGCGCCGCGAAGCTGCCGTGGCGGGGCCGGCGGAACAGTGCGGCGACGTGGGCGCGCAACTCACGTGGCGAGAAGGGCTTGAGGAGGTAGTCGTCCGCCCCGACCTCCAGCCCGATGAGGCGATCGATCTCGTCGGAGCGCGCGGAGATGATGACGATGTAGCAGTCACTGGTCTCCCGGATGCGCCGGCAGACCTCGATGCCGTCCATGCGCGGAAGCGTCAGGTCGAGGGTGACCAGGTCGGGGCTCAACTGTTGTGAGAGTAGGACGGCTGCGTGCCCGTCAGGCGCCGACGTGACGTCGAAGCCGGCGGCCGTCAGTGCCTCGACGATCACGGTCGTGATGTCGGGGTCGTCCTCGACGACAAGCGCAGTCAACGGTCGAACCATCCCCAAATCCCCCCACTGATTAGTCCTGCGGCTCCCTTACCCCGAGGAGACGCTGCCGGCCAGACCATCCGAAATCGTCGGACGGTTGGTCAGTGCGGACCAGTCCGTATTCAGCCATGTTCGCCGATTGTTCACCAACCGGTCTAGACCCATGGCGAGAAACCAGAGGATTCAGAGCGATGCTGCGCGGTGCCGCCAGTTGGCAGTGACGACCATTCCCACCTTTTGGTACAGCCCCAGTGCCCCCGTACGCGAGTCAGTCGACAGCTCACAGGTGTCGGCTCCGTGCTCGCGGGCGCGGGCGAAGGCGTCCACCAGCAGCACCTGCGCCAGCCCCCGGTTGCGCTGGTCGGAGCGTACGGCGAGTCGGTCGACGTACCCGGTCATGCCGTTGCTGTCCGACATGATCGTGATGGCCGCGCCGACGACCGCGCCGGCGGCGTCGCGTACGGCTCGCAGCTGCCAGGGCTCGAAGCCAGGACGGCCCATCACCGAGGCGGTGAAGTCGTCGTACGGCTCCCGCTCCCGGCGCGACCACTCCAGGAAGGCGTCCTCGAGGACGTCGTGGAAGGCGGGGTAGTCGTCGGGGCGGGCCTCTCCGACGCTGTACCCGAGTGGCAGCGGGCGGTCGGGGATCGAGGCTCCCTCGGGCAGCGCGAGCACCCACGAGTCCCAGCGCACGTGGTAGCCCAGCGCCGTCAGGAGCCGATCGCCCGTGGACCCCTCCGGCACCGGCATCCCCACGATCTGCGCGCCCCGGCTGCGCGCCAGGTCGCGGATCCAGGCCGCCAGCCACGTGCCGATCCCGCGTCCCTGGTGGGAGGGCAGCACGGCGGCGTCGTAGCGCTCCGGGGCGATGAGTTCGGCGTACCCGACCATCGTGTCCCCGTCGAGGACGGCCATCGAGGATGCCGTCACGTCGTGGCTGGGCCGAGCCCAGTCGGAGATGATGTCGGCCTCCTCGATCTCGACGGTGCCCAGGTCGTCGAGTTGGACGGCCGCCATGAGTTCGTACACGGCCCGCGAGTCCTCGCGGCTCAGCGGACGGGTGACCAGGCCGGCGGGCAGCGCCGGGGAGTCGGAGGTGTTCATGACTCGATTGTGGAGCCACCGATCGGGGTCTGTCGCGCCGATTTTCTGCACGATCTTCCCGCCGGGTGACGCAGGTCGCGCACGCGAGGACTGAGCGTGGCGGGCCGAGAGCGACTACCGTTGAACGGTGGACCAATCTTCCCCGGGCAACGTCGCCCACCCTGCAGCACCCACGAACGACGCCGACGACGCGCCGACCGTGTCGTTCGCCGACCTCGGTCTTGCCCCCGAGGTGCTGAGCGCCGTCACGGCGCTGGGCTACGAAACCCCCTCGCCGATCCAGGAGCGGACCATCCCGTCCCTGCTGGAGGGTCGCGACGTGGTGGGCCTGGCCCAGACCGGCACCGGCAAGACCGCAGCCTTCGCGCTGCCCCTGCTCTCCCAGCTCGACCTGCGCCAGAAGACCCCGCAGGCGCTCGTCCTGGCCCCGACCCGTGAGCTCGCGCTCCAGGTCTCGGAGGCGTTCGAGTCGTACGCGGCCAAGATGCGTGGCATCTCCGTGCTGCCGATCTACGGCGGCCAGGGATACGGCGTCCAGCTGTCCGCGCTGCGCCGCGGCGTCCACGTGGTCGTCGGCACGCCCGGTCGCATCATGGACCACCTCGAGAAGGGCACCCTCGACCTCAGCGAGCTGCGGTTCCTGGTGCTCGACGAGGCCGACGAGATGCTCAAGATGGGCTTCGCTGAGGACGTCGAGACGATCCTCGCCGACACCCCGGACGACAAGCAGGTCGCGCTGTTCTCGGCGACGATGCCGCGTCAGATCAAGGCGATCTCCGCGCAGTACCTCACCGACCCGGTCGAGGTCAGCGTGCGCGGCAAGACGACCACGTCGGCCAACATCACGCAGCGCTACATGATCGTCTCGTACCCGCAGAAGGTCGAAGCGCTGACCCGCATCCTCGAGGTCGAGAACTTCGAGGCGATGATCGTCTTCGTTCGCACCAAGAACGAGACCGAGACGCTGGCCGAGAAGCTGCGCGCCCGTGGCTTCTCCGCGATCGCCATCAACGGCGACATCCCGCAGAACGTGCGCGAGCGCACCGTGGACGCCCTCAAGGCCGGCAAGCTCGACATCCTGGTCGCCACCGACGTCGCCGCCCGCGGCCTCGACGTCGAGCGGATCAGCCACGTCATCAACTACGACATCCCGACCGACACCGAGTCGTACGTGCACCGCATCGGCCGCACGGGTCGCGCCGGCCGCTCCGGTGACTCGATCGCGTTCGTCACCCCGCGCGAGCGGTACCTGCTCAAGGCCATCGAGAAGGCCACCAAGCAGCAGCTCACGCAGATGGCGATGCCGAGCGTGGAGGACATCAACTCCTCGCGCCTGTCGAACTTCGACGACGCGATCACCGAGGCCCTGCAGGGCGACCGGATCCAGGCGTTCCGCGACGTGGTCAACCACTACGTCAACGAGTACGACGTCCCCGAGATCGACGTCGCCGCCGCGCTCGCCGTGGTGATGCAGGGCGAGGAGCCGCTGCTGCTCGACCCGAAGCGCGAGGAGAAGCAGCTCGTCTTCAACGAGGACCGCAAGCGTTCCGACCGTCCCGACCGCGCCGAGCGCAACGAGCGTCGACGCAACGACAAGCCGATGGCGACGTACCGCATTGCCGTGGGCAAGCGCCACCGCGTCGAGCCCCGCCAGATCGTCGGCGCGCTCGCCAACGAGGGCGGCCTGGGTCGCGGCGACTTCGGCAAGATCGACATTCGTGGCGACCACTCGTTCGTCGAACTCCCCGCGCACCTGCCCTCGGGCACCCTCGACAAGCTGTCCGAGACCCGCATCTCCGGCAAGCTGATCGAGATCCGACCGGACTCCTCGGGCGGCGCTCGCGGCGGCTACCAGGGCGGCAAGGGCGGCTTCAAGAAGGACCGGTACGAGCGCAGCGACCGCCAGGGTGGCGACATCAAGCCGCGCCGGGAGTCGGGCGACAAGCCGTACAAGAAGCCGCGCCACAAGGACTGAGTCCCGCCCTGCCCTGGCGCTCTAGTGGCGCCCTTGTGGGCGTGGGTCTGGGTAGTGCGTCATACGTACTGGCCCGGTCTGGCTGTGCGTCATACGTACTGGCCCGATCTGGCCGTGCGTCATACGTACCGGCCCGATCTGGCCGTGCGTCATGCGGAGTCGTACGTATTGGTGCGGGTTTGTATGACGCGGGCCGGCTAACTCTGGGCGTGCGTCATACGTACCGGCTTGGGCTGGCTGTGTGTCATGCGGAGTCGTACGTATTGGTGCGGGTTTGTATGACGCGGGCGGCCGGAGAGCTGGTTTGTATGACGCGGGCGGCCGGAGGGCCGGTTTGTATGACGCGGGCCGGGTAAGCCGTCATACGAAGTCGCCCGGTCTGGCCGTGCGTCATACGGAGACGTACGTATTGGTGCGGGTTTGTATGACGCGGGCCGCCGGAGGGCCGGCTTGTATGACGCAGCGCACCCGAGAGCCGGTTCGCATGACGCAGCGCACCCGAGGGCGGGTTCGTATGACGCAGCCCAGTCTCAGGCGGTCACCGCGAGAGCCAGCGAGAGGGCTCGCTCGGCGGCGGGGCGCACGAGTTCGATGTCGGCCGGCACCACCGCGACCCGGGTACGCCGCTCGAGCAGATCCTCGACCGTGCGTGCCCCTTCGTGGGTCACCCCGAAGATGAGTTCGGCGAGGTTGACGGGGAACCCGGCGGCGACGGGGGCGAGGAGTTCCGCTGCGTCCAGGCCGCTGACGGCGCGGGCGTGCTCGAGCACGTGCGGGGCCTCGGTGCCGAAGCGGCGGACGAGGCGGGGGTCGGCGCTCAGCGTGGCGAGGGTGGTCCGCGGGGCTGCGCCGAGCAACGGCAGCGAGTGCGTACGGCACTCGCGCGGCGCCATGCCCGCCGAGACGAGCGCGGCGTCGACGGCATCGGCGGCCATGGCCCGGTACGTGGTCAGCTTGCCGCCCACGACGGTCACCACTCCATTGGGGCCGTGCAGGACGGCGTGCTCGCGCGACAGGTCGGCGGTGGAGCCGTCGCCGGCGTCGAGCAGGGGACGCAGGCCGGCGAACGCGCCGACCACGTCAGCACGGCGCAGCGGCCGGGACAGCGCGGCGCCCACGACATCGAGGAGGAAGCCGATCTCGGCTTCCGAGGGGACCGGCACGTCCGGGATCGGCCCGTCGACCGGTTCGTCGGTCAAGCCCACGTAGACCCGACCGTCGTGCTGGGGCAGCACCAGTGCGAACCGGTTGGCGGTGCCCGGGATCGGCACGGTCAACGACGTCGAGAGGCCGGGCAGGGCGTCGGCCCGCAGCACGAGGTGCGTGCCGCGGCTGGGGCGCAACGTCACCTCCGGGGCGAGCGTTCCAGCCCACACGCCCGTCGCGTTGACGACGGACAGGGCGGCCACCACCCGGGTCTGGCCGGTGGTCTCATCGCGCAGCACCACCCGGTTGCCGGTCGCCTCCACGACGCGGGCGCGGCTACGCACCCGGGCGCCGTGCGCGACTGCCGTACGCGCCAGGGTGGTGACCAGCCGGGCGTCGTCCTCGAGCTGGCCGTCCCACGACAGCAGCCCGCCCCGCAGGTCGGCTGCCCGCAGTCCGGGCGCGAGGTTGAGGGCCTCGGCGGCGCTGACGCGCCGGGGGCGGGGCAGCGTACGGCTGCTGGTGCCGGCGCTCCGGCGCAACAGGTCGCCAGCGACGAACCCCAGCCCAGCCAGCGTCGCCTGCGGCGTGTGCGTCGTCGAGTGCAGCGGCAGCAGCATCGGCATCGGTCGGGCCAGGTGAGGGGCGGTGACCTCCATGAGGATGCCGCGCTCCACGGCGCTCTCGTGGGCGACGCCAACTTGTCCCTTGGCGAGGTAGCGCAGGCCACCGTGGACCATCTTGGACGACCACCGCGACGTCCCGAACGCCACGTCGAACGCGTCGACGGCGAGCACGTCGAGGCCGCGCGTGGCGGCATCGAGGGCCACGCCCGCACCCGTCACGCCGAGGCCGATCACGACCAGGTCGACGGCGTCGGGAAGGTCGGCCGTACCAACCTCGATGCGCGCGTGCGCGCCCGCGTCCGGGGTGGGCCAGTGTGGTGCGCCGCGCCGGGTGGCCGGTGCCTTGGCAGGGGTGTTGGCGGCTCGGGTCTTGGCGGCTCGGGTCATGGCGCGAGGGTCCTCTCGAGG
>JAEWOG010000072.1 GCA_023460975.1 Actinomycetes bacterium | reverse complement strand
GTTCTCAAACAGCCCATCCGCACGCAGATCCGCGGTGCGGTCTTATATGAACTCCGATCACTCACGCTCGCGGGCGAAGCCTCAGCACTCGAAGTATCTCTTGCCGGCTGAGCCCGTATCCCATCATCTGGCGGATGGCGCGTATTTGGGCTGCGCGGGTGATGGGTTGTTGTTTTCTGGCTTCGAAGCCTTCGCGGAGTTCGTCGATCCACCAGGATTCTTCGGCGACGGTGACGACGTGGCGCCATTCGTGGACGACGTCGGGGTGCATGGAGGGGGTCATCTCGCGCCAGTACTCGAGGAGTAGGGCGGCGTCGAGGTGGCGGCGCAGGATGTCGGGTGTGCCGTGTTCGAGGAGCCAGATGTAGGCCTCGAGTCGCTGCTTGTGCGTGACCATGGTGTAGTGCCGCGAGCGGGTGATGGTTTTGGGGATGGGGACCATGCAGTCGTGTGGGTGGAGTCGCCACAGGCGGTCGGGGATGTGGATGGTGCGTCCTGCCTGAGGCAGGTGGACCTGGGTGAACTGGACTTGGGGGATGAGGTCGAGTTCGTAGCCGAGTGCGTGAACGATGCGTTCAAGCACGGGGAGGGTCGGTGACTTGGTGCCGCGTTCGTAGGCCGACCAGGTGGGTTGGGAGGTGCCTGCCCGTCGTGCGGCGGCTTCTTGCGTCAGCCCTTCGGCCTGACGTGCCAGGTACAGGAGTTCACGCGTCTCCATCTCCAGATCATATCCGAGCCGATATGACGCGCCGACGAACGCGATTTGGCTGGCACACCTAGCCACCGAAGGATCCGTCGGGCCCGAGGAGTGGGTATGTCTGTTGCCAAGATCAGTGGGGTTGCCGACCACGAGTGTGCGCTGATGAGCCAGGCCAGGGCTGCCTGGCCGCGTTGGTGCGAGGACGTCCCGGCTCTGGCCGTCGTCGATGAACTGGTGGCGTTGCGTGCGTGGACTCGGTCGGCGTCGCGGCAGGTGAGGGGTGGGGTGGTTGCTGCCCTGGCGGAGCAGACCCGGGAGGATCCGGCGGCGATCACTGCCCTGGTGTGGCTGTTGATCCCGGGTGCCACACGACTGGCTGCCCGTCTGGGTGATCTCTCGCCCGACATTGATGCCCTGGTCGCGGGCCAGTTGTGGATCGAGGCGGCCGAAGCGTGGCGAGCGCCGGTTCCGCGTACGGCTGGGACGGTTCTGCGTCGAGTTCGAGCGGCGATCTGTGTCGAGCTCGGTGTGGGTGAGGCGGCGCGGCGTACGGACCGGGCGTGGGCCAACACGGTGCCCACGGGGCTACTCGACCAGAAGCCGCTCCAGCCTGCGGCGGAGGACTCGCGGTGGCTTCTGACCGAGTTGTTGATGGACGCGATGACCGATCACGCGATCGCCGTCTTCGATGCGTGGCTGATCGGTGAGTTGGCGCGGGTCGCGGCTGCGATGGATGCACCGGCTCAGCGGGGCCGGCAGGGGTTGACCACGCCGGCGGTGGTGGAGTGCGTCGGTGAGCAGGTGGGTCTGTGCGCGCGTACGCTGCGGCGCCGGGCCGGCAAGGCGCTCGACCGTTTGGCCGAGTACGTGGCGGTGCGTGAGGACCCTGAGCGGTTCGCGGTGTGGAAGGCACGGCATCGGGCCTCGTTGAGCGTGCAGGAGGAGATGCAGCTGGTGATCTTCGATGACGCGCCGGCGTACTGGATCAAAAACCCAGGCCATGGCCCGTCTGCGGTCCATGTCGAGGGAGGGAGGGATCAGTGGCTCTCGGGTAGCGCGTGAGGAGCTGCTGGATGCGGTAGGTCAGGGCTTCGACGGCGCGGTCGTCGGGCAGGGCTCCGGCCCGTACGGCTTGGCTGAGCAGTTGGACGGGATTGTGGCCCTGCTGGCGTAGTTGCTCGAGGCGGTGGGCCAGTTGCACGCTGTGAGCGTCGTGGTGGCCGACGATCTGGGCGACGTGGCTCTCCCAGCGCTGCACGGCCGGCGGAACACTCTCGTGCACTTGGCGTTGGAGGTGGCGGGCGTACCCGTTGAGCTCGGCTCCCTTTGACGCCCTTCCTAGGAGGGTGGGGTCGTCGTCGTGGACACCGTGCGCGGCGCGCCACAGCACGAGTTCGTCGCGGGTGCGGGCGGGGATCCAGTCCAGCGATTCGGGTAGGGATCCGCTGGCGCGGATCTGGCCGGCCAGCTGGCTGATGCGTTCGGAATGCGCGTTCAGGTACGGCCCCCAGGTGGGGTCCGCGGCCACGTTGTGGGGGATGCCCGGCAGCCACGGCAGGGGTCCTCGGCTTGCGGCAGCGTCGAGGGCGTCTTGGGCATCGCTGCCGAGGACGGCCCGGGTCGCGTGCTCGATGGCGTCGGCGTAGCGGCGTACGCACTGGTGCAGTTGGGTGCCGGGGGCCTGGGCGTGGGTGGCGACGGCTGTGGCGGAGCGGGCTGCGCCATCGCGGTCGAGGATGCCCTCGAGGGTCTCGGTGGCGGTGAACTGCTCCGTCAGTCCGGGAAGCATCGGCTCTGCCTCATCGGTGGCGGAGTCGACGACGACGTGGACGTGGTTCTCCAGGCGCCCGCGGCTGAGCATCGTGTACAGCAGCTGCCGGTCCTCGACCCCGGTGAGGATCCCGTGCATCGCATCGGCCGTGATGCCCTGCGCCGCGTGCACGGTGGATGCGTACCCCAACTCGACGTGCTCGGTGACGTAGCCGGCGGGAAGCACCGTGGTCAGCCCCGAGTGCAGGTGCCGGGCCCGGATCGATCCGTCGGCGATGGCGATGACTGTCCACCGGTCACCGTTCTTGACCCAGTCCGTCCCGCTCGTACGGAGGGCCCGGGCGTTGTGGCGGGTGAGGATGACGTCGCCGACCGACGCGGCGTTGCCGTCGCGCAAGCTCACTTCCGGCACCAGCCGTCCCTGGAGCCGCTCCTGGCGGGCGCGGGCGTTGAGCTGGGCGACCAGCTCCCGGGTGGGTGCGAGCATCAGACAGTCCTGCCCGCTGCGCCGGGCCTGGTTCCAGGCGGCCAGGGTGTCCTCGATGCAGCTGGCGCTGTCCCCGACATGGATCCGGTCGTGGTCGAGGTAGAACCCGAGCGCCTTCGGGTCGCCCGCCCGTAGGTCCACCGACGCGGCTGCCTCGACCGGGTCGGCGAAGCGGACCACCTCGTCGAGTCGGTCCGCACCGTACGTCTGGGCCAGGTCCCGCAGCACGCCCCCGGCCCCCACGGCCGCGAGCTGACGGTCATCACCGACCAGACGGACCGTGGCACCACGCTCCAGGCAGAACCCGACCACGCGATTGAGGGTCGGGGTGTCGGCCATGCCTGCCTCGTCGATCACGACCAGGGTGCCGTGCGTGATGTGGGTGGCGATTCCCGACGCATCCCCGGCGGCTAGTTGGTCCAGCTTGGCGAGCGTCTCAGTGGCAACACCGGTGGCCTCGCGCAGTACGGCGGCCGCCGCAGCGGACGGAGCCAGCCCGACGACCTGGGCCCCCGACGACTCCCACGTCCGAGCCAGGACCGTCATGGCGGTGGTCTTGCCCGTCCCCGCCGGCGCGATCGCGACTCGCAGCCGGTGCGGGTCGGTTGCCATCGACAGCACCATCGATCGCTGCCCCCGGTTCAGGTGCGGTCCCTTCGAATCGGCCACGAGGATGGCGAGCTCGACGTCGAGCGGGTCCAACCCGGCCGCACCGGTGAGCTGCCCCGCCCGCCGCAGCTGCGCTTCGGCGTCGAGGATCCCGACACTGGTGAAGTGGTTCGCGCCGGTGTGGCGGTAGACGCTGGTGCCGTCGGAACGAACCAGCCCAGGCGGCTCGCACATCACGTCGGATGCCGGAGTCAGGTTCAGTGTGGCTGCCTGGACCGACGCCAGCACCGCCTCCGCGACCTCGCGAAGGTTGACGCTCCCCACGTCGACTCCCCGGATCTGTCGCTGGATCTCGGCCTGCACGTGCCAGGTCTGCCACGTGGCGCGGTGCGACTCGAGCTCGGCGACCACCTTCAACGCGATCTCGTCCACCCACTCCGATGACACGGCGCTGGGAGCGACGACGGCACGACCCACGCTCGCTTCGACCATCCGGCCCACCGCGTCGCGACCACCAAGAACCGCCTCAGCCTCGGCCGCCCAGACTGCCCGCTGCTCACGCTCCGAACGCAGTTCGTGCTTCGCCTCGCGGGTCGCCAGGTTCGCCTGCTGAGCCAAGGCCACCGCCTCTGCCGGCGTCGGCGGACGGCCCTGGGCCCGGGTGAAGTCGACGGTCAAGGCCCGCTGCCGGTCCACGATCTCCGTACGGCGCTGAGACCAGCGAGCGTTCAAGTCTGCGTCGACGCCGACGACCTCACGCACCGGACGCTTCTCGCCGGGAACCGATCGCGCGGCGAACTGGAGCCCCAACCCCTCGCGCAGATGCTGCTCCAGCGCGGTGTTGTACGTCTCGGACGCCGCCACGACATGCTCGTGAAGGACCGTGCCGTAGATCGAGAGCCACTTGCCGCCACGGGTCTGGACCTTGTTGGCGATCGCCACGTGGGTGTGCAGATCCGGGTCACCGGCACGCGAGTCGCGGTGATTGAACGCCGCCGCGATCAGGCCGCGGGTCTCGACCTGACGCACCCCATCGGTGCCCTCACGGGTGAAGGTCGCATGCGTTTCCAGAAACCGCATCGCATCCGCCACCGCGGCGGCGTGCGCGAACTCGATCGCCCGGGCGACCTCCGGCGGGGCGAGCGCCCACAGCGTCGAGACCGACTTCACCGGACTGAAGGTGAGGTCGTACCCCGAGACCGCCGTCTGCCGCGGACGCGAATACCGGGCCACCGCAGCCGCGAGCTCTCGAGAGTTGCCCGGCTCCCGGTCGTGACGACGTACGAACCACTCCGTGGCGACCGCGGACCGCACACCCGCCACCTCCTCCGAGCCCGGGTTGCCCAGCGCCTCCACCCGGCGAGCGACCTCGGCGTTGAACCCGTCGACACCCTCGCTCCCATAGACGCGGTAGGCCCGACCCAACGCCTCGCCGGTGATCGGGTCCGAACCAGTGCCGAACAAGTGCCCCATCTGATCGGCCGTCACGACGTCGCCGGGACTGATGCCATCAATGCCATCCAAGCCAGACCCCGCCCACCGACCCGGCGCCTCGCCCTTGGCGGAGTAGTAGTCGGCCAACTTCGAGCTCCCGAGCTCGGTGGAGTCGACAGCCGCGACCTGCCGGGTCAAGTACTCATACCCGGACCCAGCGGAGAGCTTGTGCAACGTCATCGCCACACCCCCCAAGGCCGCGAACGGGCCGCGAGTGGCCACCCCACTTCGGCCAATGAAAGAGGTGTGTCTGCGGATCAGGGTCGGGGACCCTCGAGGGCGGGGATCAAGGAATCGCCTCAGATGGGGAGAGCAGCCGACGCGGGGTCGAGCCCAGGGCCGGTGCCAAGTGGGGTGTCCACTCGTAGACAAGTTCGGGCCTTGGGGAGTGCAGGCGGCCAACTGGGCTGCCACCGACCCAGGAGCACCCATGGCCACACTCGCCACCCCGCCCCGCCGCCTCCTCTCACTCAACGAGGCCGCCCAAGCGCTCGCCGTCTCACCCAAGACCGTCCGCCGCTACATCGCCGCCGGCGAACTCGAAGCCGTACGCCTCGGGCACAAGACCATCAGGGTCAAGGTCGAGTCCCTCGACCGGCTCATCGACGCGCACCCGGTGAACGGGTGGCGGGGCCCCGTCGCGTGAAGATTGGATGTTCGTGACCCACGATAGAGCCCGGGAAGTCCAGGTCGTACATGGGTGCTCGGCGCTACGGTCGGGGCTGCCGACGTCACGAGATGGCATGCCGCCGAATGGAGTTGGATGTGGACGTTGAGGAGATTGACGTCACTGCTTGGGCCGTCATACGCGACGAGCCCGGTGGACGGGATCAACACAAGAGATGGATCGCCGAGCGCGCTGATGCTCCGCGCGAGGATCACTGGCTGTGGAAGGTCCGACAGGCAACCGGTGACGGCTCAGAGTTGGCGCTGACCGACTGCGCAGAGGTCTTTACCTCCAGATTGGCGGCAGCCATCGACTTGCCGGCGGCCGATTGTCGGTTTGCCGTGCTGGACGGTGTAGCGGGGCTGATCTCACGCAATGTGACACCTCGCGGCTTCGCCCTCAACTCGGGAGCCACCTACTTGCCCGAGGTCGAGGGCTACAAGCGGAAGACGATGGGGTCGGCCTCCGCGACTGGGCGGATGCGTCGCGATCACGGATACACGCTCGACGCCGTCGAAGAGGTTCTGCAGGCGGTGGGGCCGCCCCCGGGGAGCCCGAACTTCTCGGCGTTCGAAGTGTTCTCAGGCTTCTTGGTGCTCGACGCCTTGGTGGCGAACGGTGATCGACACCCGGGCAACTGGGCGATATTGGAGCGGCAAGCAGACGGCGTACGTTTTCTTGCACCGACATACGACCACGGCAGCGCTCTCGGAGCCGGGCTGACCGAGGCGAACAGGCGGGACAAGAGTCCAGAGGAGTTTGCGCGAAGAGGTCGGGCAAACCCGTTCGAACCGAGGAAGCAGTTTCTCGTTGGGCTCGCCCTGGAGGCAGTGCGCCGAAGCGGCGCACGTCACTGGCTACAGCGCATCGCGGCCTTGGATGGCGCCACTATTCGGGCGACACTGGATGCGCCGCCCGGCAAACTGTCGGTGGTCGCGGCTACGTTTGTCGAGCGAGTGGTGCTGGAGAACCAAAGGAGGTTGTGCCATGACAACGATGCTTCAGACTGACGAACTCTTGGTCAGCCGACAGGATGCCGACACGCGCCGCTACAGCCGGGTGGGTGTCCTTAGTTTTGACGGCGAGTCCTTCCGATTCGCTTACGCGGAGGGCGTGACCCGGGCGATGCCAGGGCTTCCGCTGGGCCGCGAGCATGTGAGCGAGACCCTCTTTCCGATCTTTGCTGAGCGGATGATGGATGCACACCGGCCGGAGCGAGCTGAGACGCTGAGGGCGCTAGGCCTTGACTCGGCGGCTGAACCCATGGAGGTTCTGGCTGTCTCTGGAGGCGGACGCACCGGTGACACCTACGAACTGACCCCCCTGCCCCAACCGGGTGCAGTGCACCTCCCATTCCTTGTCCATGGCATCCGTTATCTCGAGCCAGCTGAGCGAGCAGCAATCGACGACCTGCGGCCGGGTGATCGACTTGAACTGCGCTGCGAGGAGGACAACCCAGCCAACGTGCACGCACTGCTCGTGCGCACGGACGGCCAGCGCTTGGGTTACGTGCCTGACCCGCTGCTCGACTACGTACACCGGATCATCGAGGCACCGTATGAGTTGGTCGTCCAGAGAGTGAACCCGGTTGAGTCCGGAATGCACATGCGGCTCCTGGTGCGCCTCTCCGGACACCTCGACTCGTCATTCGTGGCGTAGTCCCATTAGTCGGCGCGGCCGGCGTCCCACGCCCGATAGGTCTCGCCGATCTTCTCAGCAAGCACCCTGTCCCTGTCGAGCGTGGCGTGTTGGTAGATCGCCATCGCCGCCTGGCTTGCATGCCCGGCTCGCGCTTGGAGTTCGGCGGCCGTCGCCCCGTGCTGTCCGGCCAGCGTGAGGGCCGTGTGGCGTAGGTGGTGGATCGTGAGGTCCGGACGCCCGGCAGCGCTGCGGGCAGGGCGGTAGCGATCCATGAGGAACCGGACACTCATGTGGTCGGCGCGATCGCCGGGGAACAGCAACCCCGAGGGTCCGGCGGCGGTGTGTTCGAGGAGGTGCTTCTGCAGCATCGGCAGGAACGGCGGCGGGACGTGCACGGTACGTACGCCGCTTGCGGTCTTGGGCGAGCTGATGACACGACCGCACTTCGAGCAGGCGCCGGCTGCGCCGGGAACGACGTCCTTGTCGACCTTG
Source organism: Actinomycetes bacterium (assembly GCA_023460975.1). Taxonomy (GTDB): domain Bacteria; phylum Actinomycetota; class Actinomycetes; order Propionibacteriales; family Nocardioidaceae; genus Nocardioides. The sequence continues at coordinate 57,428 of JAEWOG010000072.1, read as the reverse complement.
CGGGTCACCGAAATTCGGCCGGTCACCCCGTCCACGTCCGAGCGCCTGAGCTCGAGCAGTTCACCCTGGCGGAGGCCCACGAACGCTGCCAACACGATCAGAAGTCGTAGCCGGTCCGGCATCGCGTCGATGATCACGGCGATCTCGTCGAACGTCGCGGGCACGGCGACATTGCGTACGGGAGCACTGCTGGCGCCGCGGATCTTGGGCGGCGCCCGGTCGATCAGTTCCTCTTCCTCGGCGGCCTGCAGGAGGGAGCGCAACAGTCGGTAGGCGGCAGCGTTGGAAGCCTCGGTCTTGGGATTCAACGATGCGCGCCACGCCTTGATGTCGGACAGGGTCACGTCGCGAAGCGCCGTCTCTCCGAAGTACGGAGTGATCCGGCTGGCGAGAAGCCGCCTGTAGTTGTGCGCGGTCGTTGGCCGTAGGGACCGCTCCGTCAGGTAGCGCTCGGCGAACTTGCCCACCGTGTTGAAGGCTGCCTCGCGCTGCCGCCGCTCTTCCGCGATCTTGCGAGCCGGAGGCGGCGTCCACTCGTCCCGGTCGAGCAGTGCGCGCTCCGTGGCCAGCCAACCTTCGGCGTCGAGCTTGGTGCCGAATGACCGCGAGAACCGCGTGCCGTCCGCCATGGCATAGCGCGCTCGGTAGGTCGCTCTGCCGCCGCTGGCCACCCGCCGTTCGACCTCTCCGAAACCTCGTCTGCGTACCATCCCGAGAACCTCTCTGAACTCCGTATAATCGCCGTGGGGGAAGCCACCCGCTGACCCCCTGCTTGTTGCTTACCGAGAAGCATGGGGATTCGTCCCCCTGCTTGTGCAGCAGGGCCTGGGGGACCTGTGGGGGAAAGAATGGCTAAATCTGGGGGTCCGTGACCACTCCTGATTCGACGTTTCCGCAGGTCAGAGCCATTTTACGGGGTTCGTCAAGGGCAATTTGCAAGCAGGGGGTTGGGGGTTCGAGTCCCCCAGGCTCCACCAGAGAAACCGCAGGTCAGCCTGCGGTTTCTTTTCTGTTCTGGGAGTTCCGCGCCTTCATCCGAATGCCGCAGAGCACCGTCCGCGAATGGCGCCGCCTCGAGCGCGGGTCCGCGCTTCTGGCGCTTCAACGGCAACGGCCGCCTCTACGCTCCGGCGGTCCCCAGTGATTGACTGTGCAGTGTGGCGGATCAGACCGACGTCCAGCACCTGGTGAAGCAGCTGATGGCCGGCGCCAGCCCCGAGGAGAACCAGGCACTCCTCGACGCCCTGATGAGCGGCCAGGTCACCAGCATCCTGGACCGGCTCAAGCGCGACGAGCAACCGGAGATCCGGCCGGTTCCCGAGCAGACGCGAGGGTTCCGGATCAGGCTCGACCTGCATGGCGCCAAGCCGCCCGTCTGGCGCCGGCTCGAACTACCCGGCGACCTGACGCTTCCGCGGGTGCAGGACGCGATCCAGGCCGCGATGGGTTGGTACAGCTCTCACCTCCACCGGTTCCGCATGAGTAGCGACCACCGTTCGGCGTACTTCGCGACTGAGTTCGACCTCGACGAGGGCGACGAGGGCGACGAGGGCATGCCTGAGTACGACGTACGGCTCGATCAAGTGTTGGCGGCCAAGGGCGACGAACTCTGGTACGAGTATGACTTCGGCAGCGGCTGGGACCACAGGCTCGTGGTGGAGGCGGTCCTCGACGCCCCGCCCATCAGCCTCCGGTGCACGGCGGGGCGGATGGCGTGTCCGCCGGAGGACTGCGGAGGGATCCGGGGTTACGAGGAGATCGCCGCCTGGGTACGCAGCGGGTACGACGACTCCCACCTGCCGCAATCCTTCGAGAACGCGGAGCATGGCCGGGACTGGCTGCCCGTCGACTGGCATCCCGACCACTTCGACCTCGACGAGATCAACGAGGCCCTCGCGATCGTCAGCGCCGAACCGGTTGCGGTCGTCGACGGACTGGCCGAGTTGCTCGATCAGATGGACCGTCGGGGGATCCGTGCGCTGCGAGACGTGCTCGGGAGCCCGATGTCCCACGGCCCAGCCGAACTGAGCGACGCTGAGGCCGAGCGCCTCACCCAGACATACCGGACCTTCCTCGACATCGTCGGCGACGGTGTCGCCCTCACCGCGGCCGGCTATCTGCCACCGACCATCGTCGAGGACATCGCTGCTCGGACCGGGATCAGCGCTTGGTGGATCGGCAAGGCCAACCGCGAGGACCAGACCTTTCCCGTCGGCGACATCCGCAGTACGGCGCGCGCCCTCGGCCTGGTCAGCGTTCGCAAGGGCCATCTCGCACCGACCGCGGCGGCCCTGCGCTGCACAAACGATCCGCAAGCGTTGCTCGGACACATCCTCGGCCGCCTGCCGATCGGGACAAAGGACTTCGAACGCGACGCCGGGTGGATGGTCCTCGCCGTGGCGGGTAGCGGGACGCCCGCCGAGCAGTGGCGTGACGAGACCGCCGACCTACTGCATGCACTGGGCTGGAGCAACGGCCGAGACAGGTTCACGCCACCGCCCCCGAACAGCCCGACCCTTCAGGTCCTCGAGCACTTGGCCGGCAGGTCCAGTTCTCGCTGGGGTGAGGTCAAGGGCACCGACCTCGGGGTGGCGGCGGCCGCGCGGGGCAGGATCCGGCGATAGCAGTCTCTGGGCCCTCATCAGTCCGCCGGACAGGCCCACAGGTGCCTGGCAAGCTAGGCCGCGTGAAGCAGATCAACGTCGTCGGTGCAGTGATTGAGCGGGACGGCCTGATCCTCTGCGCTCAGCGTGGACCGGGCGGAAGCCTTGGCGGCATGTGGGAGTTCCCGGGCGGCAAGATTGAGAACGGTGAGTCGCCCCGCGACGCCCTCATCCGGGAGATCGACGAGGAGCTTCACTGCGAGATCGCCGTCGGCGACGAGGTCACGACGACGCGGTACGAGTACGACTTTGGGGTCGTAACCCTGACCACCTTCTGGTGCGAACTGGTCTCCGGCACACCGACCCTGACCGAGCACGCGGAGGTGCGCTGGCTGACCCGTGCCGAGCTCGACCAACTCGACTGGGCTCCCGCGGACGTGCCAGCGGTCGAGATCATTCGCAGCGCATGAACGCGGACATCGTCTGGCCCAACGGGCTAGACCTCGACGTCCAGTTCGGATACCTGAACCCCGAGGTCCTCGCTCCCAAGCGGCACAACCCGAAGGTCGTTCTCAACACCGACGGCACCTCCGTGCTCAGGACGTTGCGCGACGAGCTCGGTCAGTGTCACGACTTCCTCTTCTCGGTCGCTTTCGTGACGCCGGGAGCCATCGCCCTGATCAAGCAGGAGTTGGTGGAGTTCCAGGGGACGGGACGCATCGTCACCTCGGACTACCTCGCGTTCAACTCTCCCGCGGCGTTCGAGGAGCTGCTCAACCTTCGCCAGCTCGGGATCGACGTACGGATCCACCCGGCCAAGGCGTTCCATCCGAAGGGGTACATCTTCACGAGGTCCGACTCGGTCACGGCGATGATGGGCAGCTCCAACCTCACCAAGAACGCTCTCGTGAAGAACCACGAGTGGAACCTCAAAGTCACTGCTGCACTGGGGAGCGACCTTGGCAGCCAGCTCGCAGAACTGTCGGCCGGGCAGCTCGGCGATTCGGTGGCTCTGACCGAGGAGTGGGTCCAGGCGTACGCCGCCTCGTACACGCCGCCCGAGCTTCGCCCCCGGCAGCCCTCCGTTCCTGCGCAAGAATCGCTCCCCGCCGAGATCGTCCCCAACGCCATGCAGGACGTCGCGCTCGAGGCCATCGCTGGCGTCCGCGTGGCCGGCCACGACAAGGCCATCGTCATCTCGGCCACAGGGACCGGCAAGACGATCCTGTCGGCCCTCGACGTACGGGCCGTGGATCCGGTGCGGTTGCTGTTCGTCGTTCACCGCGAGCAGATCCTCGATCGCATGATCAGTGAATACCAGCGCGTCCTGGGCGGCCCGGATCGTGACTACGGCAAGCTCACCGGGTCGACGAAGCAGGGCGATCGCCGATACGTGTTTGCCACGGTGCAGACTCTGTCGCAGCCCGATGTGCTGGCGAGCTTCGCTGCCGACGCTTTCGACTACGTGATCATCGATGAGGCCCACCGCGCGGCATCACCGACGCATCGGCGGGTGATGGACCACTTCACGCCCGAGTTCATGCTGGGGATGACGGCGACCCCGGAACGTACGGATGGCTTCAACGTCTTCGAACTCTTCGACTACAACGTGCCCTATGAGATCCGCCTCAGCCACGCGCTCGAGGAGGAGATGCTCTCGCCGTTCCACTACTACGGCGTCGCCGACCTCACCTTCGAGGACGGTCGGACGACCACGGACGAAACCGAACTCCAGGTCCTCATCTCGCCGGAACGGGTGGACCACCTGCTCAAGGCGCTGGAGATCTACGGCCAGGCCGGCGTCGCACCCCGAGGGCTGATCTTCTGCAGCGGACGGGACGAAGCACGCTCCCTTTCGACCGCACTCAACGCCCGGACACTGCGTGGTCGACCCCTGCGTACGGTCGCGCTCACCGGTCAGGACTCCGTCGAGCATCGAGAAGCCCAAGTGCGTGCGCTCGAGCGCGGCGACCTCGACTACATCCTCACCGTCGACGTCTTCAACGAGGGCGTCGACATCCCCACGGTCAACCAGGTCGTGATGCTGCGGCAAACGCAGTCGGCGATCGTCTTCGTCCAGCAGCTCGGCCGCGGCCTGCGCAAGGCTGAAGGCAAGGACTACCTCGTCGTCATCGACTTCATCGGCAACTACGCCAGCAACTTCCTCATCCCCATCGCACTCTTCGGCGATGAGTCCCTCAACAAGGAGTCACTCCGGCAGAACCTCATCGCCGCCGAGGAGTCCGGAATCCTGCCGGGCCTGTCCAGCGTGCGGTTCGACCGGGTCGCCCAGGAACGGGTGCTGCGCGCCATCACCGATACCAAGCTCGACAGCATGCAGAACATCAAGAAGTCCATCGATGTGCTGCGCAACAGGTTGGGCCACGTGCCAGCCCTCACTGACTTCCTGCGCTTCGAGTCGGTCGACCCAGTGCTGGTCGCCACCAAGGACAAGAGCTACCCCGCCCTCCTCGAGCGCTTGTACCGGACCACGGACAGCGGCCTCACTGCGACGGAGCGACGCGCCCTCGAACTGCTGTCCCACGAGGTCCTCACCGCCAAGCGACCCCACGAGCACGCCGTCGTACGAGCGCTGCTCCAGACACCCCGGCAGACGATCGCGGAGTTGTCCGCGCGCCTGAGTGGCGCGGGCCTTCTGGTCACCGATCGACAGCTGCTCAGCGCAGTCGACACCCTCACCTTGGCGCAGCATGCGGAGGCCGACATCAAGCGGTACGGGGGCGGCATCGCGAGCCTCCAGCAGGCCGAAGTCGTGCTCCATCCCGGCGTCGTCACCGCCTATCAGTCCGGCGGCGCCTTCGCGACAGCCGTCGACGACCTCCTCGAGACTGCCGCCGCCCTGGTCTCCACCCGCTATGACCTGGACCGACCGTTCACACCGGGCAGGCAGTACTCCCGCAAGGAGTCGACCCGGCTCCTGACGCTGCCGCGCAAGTGGACCTCGACCCTGTACGGCTACAAGGTCGACCGGGCGTCGGGGACGTGCCCCATCTTCGTGACTCTCCACAAGTCCGAGGAGGTGGCCGCGAGCACGGCGTACGAGGACACGATCCTCGATCGCCACACCATGCTCTGGTACACGAGAAGCCGCCGGACCCTGGCTAGCGAGGAGGTCAAGGCGATCGTCGCCAACGACGTCGACCTGCACGTGTTCGTGAAAAAGGACGACGCCGAGGGTTCAGACTTCTACTACCTCGGCCACGCCACGGCATCGGACGCCGAGCAGACGACCATGCGCAGCGACAGCGGCCAGGCCCTCGACGTCGTACGGATGCTCCTGCGCTTCGAGGAGCCGATCGACTCGGCCCTCTTCGACTACTTCCACCCGGAGATCACCGGCTGAGCTGCGTCGCGGTCGGCGGCAGTGCTCGGCGCCCGCCCCTCACATCTCCACGGTCATGATCGGGTCCGAGGTGGGCTGCTCGGAGCCCCCTTCTGGTTCGACAGTGATGGCCAGGGCCTGCGCCCCGTCGGTCTTCATGACCATCTGCGTCGTGTCGACGTCGGAGATCAGCCCCTGGGAGGTGGCGTGGCCGTCCTTGAGCGACCACAGCTGGTACGTCTCGTCGGTCAGCCGCGGCATCTGACTGGTGACCAGGACAGCGGCATGCTCGGAGGCGGAGTGGATGAGCCGGATGCTGCCCCCGTCGGGGAGTTCCATCGAATCCATCGACGCGTCGGGTGCGCTCATCACCGAGGTCATCAGGTTCTGCTGGGCACGCATCTCTGCGTTGTTGGAGCGCTCGACGAGGAAGGCGCCCCCGCCGGCGAGGGCGAGGACCAGCGAGGCGGCGACCACCATCTTGGGAAGCAGGCGTCCGGCTCGGCCCCGAGGGGTGAGCGCACTCACCACGGGTCGCTCCTGTGGCGTACGTGCCACCGCGTCCATCAGCCTGGCTCGCATCTCCACGGGTGTCGCAACCTCGTGGACCCCGCCGAGCTTGGTGGCAGTCTCGACGAAGCCGGCCAGCTCACTCGCGCACTCCTCGCACTCGTCGAGGTGGGCCTCGAACCGGGCGCGTTCGTCCGGGTCCAGCGCGTCCAGCGCGTAGGGCGCCAGCAGGGCGTGCGTGTCGCTGTTCATGCCACCACCCCCAGGCAATCGCGGAGGCGGATCAACCCGTCGCGCATGCGGGTCTTGATGGTCGCCGGGTTGACCTCGAGGAGATGGGCGACCTCGCTATAGGTGTGCCCGTGGTAGTACGCCATCGTGACGGCCTCCCGTTGCAACGGCGTCAGACCCTCCAAGCAACGCCGTACCTGCTCGTGCTCGAGGCTCACGGTGACCTCTTCCTCGACCTGGTCGAACGCCTGAGGGCCCGACCAGTCGTACTTCGCTTCTCGGTCATTCGCCGCCTGATCGTGCCTGACCGCGTCCACGGCACGCCGATGGGCCAGAGTGAGTAGCCAGGCGCGTGCCGAGCCGCGACTCGGATCGAACCGGCCCGCGGTCTGCCATACCTGCAAGAACACCTCCTGGGTGATCTCCTCGGCCCTCGCCGGGTCGCGGATCACACGCCGGGCAAGTCCGTGGACGGTGGCGCCCACCGTGTCGTACAGCTGACCGAACGCCACCTCGCTGCCGTGGGCGACCGCCACCAACAGGTCGGCCAGGTCGGGCGCGTCGGTGCCCGCGGGGATGCTGTGCAGCGGCGCGCGTCGTGTCGGTTCAGCCATGTGCGACTCCTCGTCGAAGGAAACCTCTCACGTTCATTCGCCGCCACACCCGCTCTGGATGGGTCACCGACACCCCCGATTCTCGCAGACACGCCAGGAGGCCAGGCGACTCCCACAGCTCCGAACCGTGGTGACCAAAAGAAATCGAGATCCGACCAATCCGGTGCTCCCACCGGCTCCGAACAACGACTGTGACCACCCCGACTCGCTCCCTCAACGTCCCGGCAGCTCCGCCATGGTGCGGCGCGCTCGCGGGTCTGGGATCGGGTGCCGTCGGCGTGGCGGTCGGCACCGCGGTCGCAGCCTTGCTCGACGGGGTCCCGTCCCCCGTGATCTCCGTGGGCAACCGCGCCGTCGACCTGGCGCCCCCATTCCTCAAGGATTTTGCGGTTCGCCAGTTTGGTACGGCCGACAAGGCGGTGCTCATCGCTGGGACTCTGGCGGTCCTCGCCGCGGTCGTCACAGCTGCTGGACTTCTGGGGCGGCGTCGGCCCGGGATGGCGTACGGCATCGTCGTCCTACTCGGCCTGGTCGGGGTCGTCGCGACCGCGTTCGATCGGACGAGCACGGCGTCGCGGGCGCTCACGATCCTCCCCGCGCTGGTCACGGTCCTGGTCACGCTGGGCGCCCTGCACTTCCTGCTGGGCACGCTGCAGATGCGACCCCAGTCGACGGACGAACTGCCTTCCGGGTTCGACCGACGGCTGTTCCTCAAGGCAGTCGTGGGGGTGGGGGCGGTGGCCGTTGCGGCGGCCGCGGTCGGACGATTCGTCGGGGGGACGGCGGCCTCGGTCTCCCGGGCCGCCATCCGGATCGTCCGGCCATCCTCCCCCGCCGCCGCCGTACCGCCCGGTGCGGACTTGGGGGTTGCCGGAGTGACGCCGTATATCACGCCCAACAGCGACTTCTACCGTGTCGACACCGCGCTCGTCGTCCCTGATGTGCCCGCGGAAGGGTGGTCGTTGCGGGTGCACGGACTCGTCGACCGCGAGCTGCGGTTCGGGTTCCGAGACCTCATGGCCATGCCGTTGGTCGAACGCAGGATCACCCTGACGTGCGTCTCCAACGAGGTCGGTGGTCCGTACGTCGGCAACGCCACCTGGATCGGCGTCCCGATGCGTGACCTTCTCGAACGAGCCGGGGTGCGTTCCGGTGCCGATGCGGTCAAGAGCACGAGCGCGGACGGGTGGACCTGCGGTACTCCGTTGAGTGCGCTCACCGACAGCCGCAACGCGCTCGTGGCGATCGCAATGAACGGCGAACCGCTGCCTCTCCAACACGGCTTCCCTGCGCGCATGGTCGTCCCTGGCCTGTACGGATACGTCTCGGCCACCAAGTGGCTCGTCGACCTTGAGGTGACCCGGTTCGCTGACTTCACGGCCTACTGGACCTCCCGGGGGTACGCCGCCACTGCCCCCATCAAGATGTCTTCACGCATCGACGTGCCGCGCTCATTCCAGACGATGTCTGGTGGCGAGGTCACCTTCGGCGGTGTCGCCTGGGCGCAGGCCGTCGGGATTGCCCAAGTGCAGGTCCGTGTCGACGACGGCGAGTGGCATCAGGCCGACCTCGGAACCCGCGACGGCATCGAGTCGTGGCGCCAGTGGTCCTGGACCTGGCGCGAGGCCACCCCGGGACGACACGAGGTCAGTGTCCGCGCCGTCGACGAAACCGGCACCACCCAGATCTCCGAGCGGGCACCCATCCGCCCGGACGGGGCAACCGGCTGGCACACCGTCCAGTTCTCGGTCGCCTGACAACCACTTTCGTATCACCAACGCAAGGAGAACACGATGAACCGCTCGAAGACTCGCCTCGCGGCGATCGCAGGCCTCGCCTCGTTGACCATGTTCACCGCCGCGTGCGGGAGCAGCGACGACGGTACGACTGCCGAGGAAGCACCCACGTCGCAGTCCTCGCCGAGCGACGACATGACCAGCGACGACATGGATGACATGACGGACGACGCTGCAGCCAACCTCGTGGGGCCCGGCTGCGCTGACTACGCCGAAGCGGTCCCGGATGGTGCCGGTTCGGTGAGTGGGATGGCACAGGACCCGGTGGCCACGGCAGCCAGCAACAACCCGCTCCTCACCACCCTGACGGCCGCAGTCAGTGGCGGGCTCAACGCGAAGGTTGACCTGGTCGACACCCTCAACGGCGACGACTTCACGGTGTTCGCCCCTGTTGACGACGCCTTTGCCAAGCTGCCCAAGAAGACGGTCAAGCAGCTCGGCACTCCCGCGGGCGCGGACACGTTGACGAGCGTGCTGACGTACCACGTCATCCCCGGGCAGATCGTCCCTGACGACATCGACGGCACCTTCACCACTGTCAACGGCGCTGAGCTCACCGTGACGGGAGAGGGTGACTCCATCCGCGTGGGCGACTCCGCGGCCGTCATCTGTGGTGGGGTGCAGACGGCCAACGCCACGGTGTACCTCATCGACACGGTCCTGATGCCGCCGATGTGACGCACCAGCTGGCTGACCGCACGCCGTACGCCTGAGGGCCGGTCGCCCGATTTGGGGTCACCCGGAGAGGTTTCCCGGGTGGGAGAAGCGCTCCCAGCGACCCCGAGTCGGGCGACTCGCCCGATGGTCGACCGAGGCGACCGGACCGGGTTGCCGGCGCAACGGCTCTTGGTGTACGAGGCGACCGGACCGGCCGAGTCCTCGGTCCACCCGCGCCGCGACGTGGTCCAGTCCTGATGATTTTGGGGGGCGCGGCCGAAGTGACTCGCTGGTAACCTCCGTCACACCATCGCGCTCAGCGCGCCAACTTCAGGGGGTTTTCGTGGGTGATCTTGGCTACAAGCTGCGTGTGCTGCGGCGCATCGGACTGCTGAAGGCACAAGACCCGGCCAAGCTCGTCAAGGCGGGCAAGAAGCTCAAGGAGTGGGGCCCCGGCTTCCCCTCCGCGATGGGGGCGGCCGCCATCCGCAAGCCTCATCAGACGGCGATCATCGACGACGCCGGCCAGATGACGTGGGCGGAGGTGCGCGACGAGGTCAACCGCCTCAGCGCCTCCCTCAAGGCGCGAGGCATCACCCCCGGCGACCCGATCGCCATCCTGTGTCGCAACCACCGCCACATGGTCATCTCGATGATCGCGGTCATGCAGGTGGGCGCCAAGATGCTGCTGCTCAACACCATGGCCAGCGGCCCCCAGATCGCCGAGCTCGCCGAGCGCGAGGGCGCCCACATGGTCATTCTCGACCAGGAGTTCCTGTCCGTCGCGACCTCGATCGAGCGCGACAAGCTCGTCGTGGCCTGGGCCGACGACGACACCCACGGCCTGAGCACGCTGGCCGACCTGACCGAGGGTCAGCCGACCGACGACCACCCGAAGCCCGCGAGTCCGGGCAGCATCGTCATCTTCACCTCGGGCACCACCGGCCTGCCCAAGGGCGCCAAGCGCAAGGAGCCCAAGAACCTCGAGCCGCTGCTGACCTTCTTCGGCTCGATCCCGTACGAGGGCAACTCCACCATCGTGGTGGCCGCCCCGCTGTTCCACTCGTGGGGTCTGCTCAACTTCGGCTTCGGTCTCTCGACCGTCCCGACGTACGTGCTGCGCCGCAAGTTCGTGCCCGAGCAGGTCATCCGGGATGTCGCCGAGCACCGGGCCAAGGTGCTGGTCGTCGTGCCGCTGATGATGCAGCGCCTCGTCGACGCCGACCCCGAGGTCATCGCCAGCAACGACGTCTCGAGCCTGCGCATCACCGCTTCCAGCGGATCTGCGCTGGCGGGTGAGTTGGCCACGAGGTTCATGGACACCTTCACCGACTCCGTTTACAACTTCTACGGAGCCACCGAGACCGGGTGGGCGACCATCGCCAACCCGGCCGACCTGCGCGCCGCGCCCGGCACGGCCGGCCGCGTCCCGTGGCACACGGTGACGAAGGTCCTCGGCGAGGACGGCGAGGAGTTGCCCGCTGGCGAGACCGGTGTGATCTACGTCGGCAACACGATGCTGTTCGCGGGCTACACCGACGGCAACAACAAGGACTTCCGCGACGGCCTGATGCACACCGGCGACCTGGGCCACTTCGACAGCGAAGGCCGCCTGTTCGTCGCCGGGCGCGACGACGACATGATCATCTCCGGCGGCGAAAACGTCTTCCCGCGGGAGCTCGAGGACGCCCTCATCGAGCACCCACACGTGCAGGACGTGGTGGTCACCGGACTGGCCGACGCCCAATGGGGCCAGGTGCTGGCTGCGTACGTCGTGACGCACCCCGGCACGACGCTGACCGAGCTGGAGGTCGTCGAGTACGCCAAGGCCAACGTCGCCCGCTTCGCCGTGCCGCGCGCGGTCATGTTCCTCGACGAACTGCCCCGCAACCCCACGGGCAAGGTCATGAAGCGGCACCTGCCGGAGTTCGAGACCCAGGCCTGAGCGCTGGCCGAGGGGTACGACAACCACGGCCACCGCTGGTGTCCTCCTCCGCCACACCGCTCTGAACCACCGCAGTCACCCGGGCACGCACGGTGCTGTTAGGTTGAGCCCGCTCACCAGGGGAAGCCGGTCGAAGTCCGGCGCTGTCCCGCAACCGTAGGTCGCCTCCCGAGGCGGCGAGCCGGAGCACCTGAGGGCGTTGTTCCATCCCGTCAACACCGTCGTGGACAGCGGTGCGCGGAGTCGCCCGAGTCCTTGGGTGCCTTTGTTGCGAATGCTTCCGCGCCTTCGCGAAAGGCGTTCCATGCTCACCCTCCCCCGCTCCGGCCCGTCGCGGCTGGGCCCACGCAGTCGTACGGCTGCCCTCGCCGCCACCGCCGGCATCGTTGCGGCCAGCCTGGTCGCGGCCGTCGCCCCGACCGTCCTCGTCGGCGCCCTCACCAGCGCGGCGCACGCCACGCCGACGCCCGTCTCCGGCCGTGCGTGCGCGCCCGGAGAGGGCGTGACGGTCGTCGTCGACTTCGCCAAGGCCGCGTTCGCGCCGGACGTCGCCGAGGACCGGGTCGCCATCGGCTGTGCCGTCGGTGAGCAGCCCAACGGGCTCGCGGCCGTACGCAACGCCGGGTTCGCGATCGGTTCGGTCCAGGGCTCGCCCGGCGCCGTGTGCCAGCTCGACTCCCTGCCCACCGCCGGCTACCCGAAGTGCTGGTACGACGGCTTCTGGCAGTACTGGCGCGCCGCCGACCGCAGCGCCTCCACGTGGACCAGCGCGTCCACCGGCGCGGGCGGGACCGGCGTCGTCCCGGTCGACTCCGTCGAAGGGTGGTCCTTCGCGCTCGGCTCCGAGGGCTGGGGCGGCCCCGCGCCGCGGGTCCTGCCCACCGGGCTGACCCCGTACGTCACCACCGCCACGGGACTCAGCGCCCCCGTCCTGTCGCCCATCTCCGCGGACGAGGTGCTCCCGCTGAGCGCCCCGACCGGAGTGGACGTCGAGGTGGCCGTACTCAGCGTCGGCCAGACCGACGCCGACGCCGAGTGGGCCCCCGCGACCGAGGTTCCGCTGACCCCGTACCTCAACTCCGACATCACCCTCCTGCTCCGCCGTGCCGGATCCACCACCGTCGAGTTCCGCGCCGACTACGCCGTGCGTGCCTCGTACGCGCCCGGCAAGGGCAACGGCACGCCCGAGAACCCCGAGCTCGGCGTCCCCTCCGACTCCGACGACATCGTCGGGTGGGCGACCGGCTTCGCCGACTACGTCCCCGGCCCCAACGTCGCCGCCCAGTGGCAGACCCCCGAGAAGGCCGTCGGCCCCCTCGCCGGCTGGGCCGACCTCGTCGTGCTCGGCGACCACGGCACCATCACGATGACGTTCGACGGTGGGATCGGTGACGGCCCCGGCGCCGACCTCGCCGTGTACGAGAACGGCTTCCGCTCCGGCTCCCTCGACGCGCTCGAACTCGCCACCGTCGCCGTGTCCAGCAACGGCACCGACTTCGCGCACTTCGACTCCGCGTCGCGGCGCGCGAGTCCGGTCGGCGGCTTCGAGGGCCAGGACGCGTCCCTCCTCGGCGGGCTCGCTGGCAAGGACCTCGCCGGCCTCGGCACCCCGTTCGACCTCGCCCTGCTGCGCAACGACCCGCTCGTGGTCAGCGGCGCCGTCGACCTCAACGCCATCACCGACGTGAAGATCATCGACGTCCTCGGCGACGGCAACGACCGTGACTCGTTCGGTCGTCCGCTCTACGACCCGTACCCCACGAGCGGGTCCGGCGGCTTCGACCTCACCGGCGTCGCAGCCCTCAACCGCCCGCAGGAGGTCGTCGACCCGGAGCCCACGCCGGAGCCCACCCCGACCGCCCCGACCGCCACCCCGACGGCGACACCCACGTCCACTCCGACGCAGCCGCCCGCGACGCAGGCCCCCGTCGTGACCCTTCGCGCCTCGGCGGTCCAGATGCGCGCGCCCAAGTCCGTACGCCGTGGCAAGCCCGTCGCCCTCCGCATCCGGGTCACCGCGCCCGGCCTCGTGCCCACGGGCACGGTGAGGGTCCGCTTCGCCGGAGCCACTCGCACGGTCGCGCTCGTTGACGGCCGGGCCCGTGTGGTGCTGCGCGTGAAGAAGGCGTTCAAGGTCGGTGCCAAGGGCCGCAAGGTCGTCGCCAGGGTTGCGTACGCCGGGTCCAGCGACGTCGCCAGCTCGACGGGGCGCGCGACGGTTCGCGTGCGCCGCTGACCCTCGTAGTCGAACGGGCAAAACTCGCCTCTGGGCACCTATGGACCGGTCTTTCCGGGGTTTCGCCCGTTCGACTACGCGGTCACCCGTGATCGTGTCGGCGTTCTTTGACGGGGTGTGGACGTGGGCCGTAACGTCGAGGGACGAGCCGTCCCCACCGTCCAGTCTTCTGGAGTGAGCGTGATCTGGAGCATCCCCGCCGCATGACGACGATCCTCTGGCTGCGCCGCGACCTGCGTCTGGACGACCACCCGGCGCTGAGTGCTGCTGCCGAGGCGGGCCCAGTGCTTCCACTCTTCGTCAAGGATCCCCGCCTCGCGCGCGCGGGGGATGCCAGGCGCAGCCGCCTCGAAGCCTCCCTCGCCGCGTTCGACGCGGAGACCGACGGAGCGCTGGTGGTCCGCTCCGGGGCACCAGCCGACGTGCTCCCCGCTGTCGCCGCCGAGGTGGGTGCCCGCAGCGTCCACGTCACCGGTGAGTTCACCCCGTACGCCCGCCGCCGCGACCGCGCGGTCGCCGAGGCCCTCGACCGCGACGGGGTGACGATGACGTCCCAGGGCACCCCGTACGCGGTCCGGCCCGGCACGGTGCTGACCGGGGGCGGGACCCCGTACCAGGTGTTCACCCCCTTTGCGAAGGCGTGGCGCGACCAGGACGTCGGGCCGCCGGTGCCGCGTCCGTCGGCGCTCAGGTGGCGCCGCGGCGCGGACAACGAGGGGCTCGACGCCGCCCTCGTCGAGCAGGGACGCTCGTTCGGTCCGGTGGGGGAGGTCGCCGCGCGTGAGCGCTGGCACGAGTTCCTGGCCGGGCCTCTCGCCGACTACGCCGACGGGCGGGACCGCCCGGACCTCGACGGCACGAGCCGCCTCTCGGTGCACCTCAAACACGGCGAGATCCATCCGAGGACCCTGCTGGCGGACATCGCCCGGCACCCCGTCGCCACGACCGAGGGAGCACGTGTCTTCGTCTCCGAGCTGGCGTGGCGCGAGTTCTACGCCGACGTCCTGTGGCACGCCCCGTCCTCCGCGTGGCAGGACCTGCGCGACGGTCTCCGGGGGATGCCGTACGACGAGGGCGACGGCGTGGACGACCTGGTCGACGCGTGGCGGGAGGGGCGTACGGGCTTCCCCCTGGTGGACGCCGGAATGCGGCAGTTGCGCGAGACGGGCTGGATGCACAACCGCGTGCGCATGGTCACGGCCAGCTTCCTGGTCAAGGACCTGCACGTGTGGTGGCCCGTCGGCGCGCGCCACTTCCTCGACCACCTGACTGACGGCGACCTCGCCTCCAACACCCACGGCTGGCAGTGGGTTGCCGGGACGGGCACGGACGCGTCCCCGTACTTCCGGGTGTTCAACCCCGTCACCCAGGCCAAGCGGTTCGACCCGGCCGGCGACTACGTACGCCGGTGGGTGCCTGAGCTCGCGCACCTCGACGGAAAGGTGGCGCACGAGCCGTGGCGGCACCCTGACGGCTACGCGCACGGCTATCCCGAGCGGATCGTCGACCACGATGAGGAGCGGCGCGAGGCCCTGGAGCGGTACGAGATCGCGAAGGGACGACGGTGAACGCCGAGGCGCCGACCACGCGGCGCCGGCTGGTCGTGGTCGCCACCCTGGTGGTCGGGGCCGCCTCCCTCGCGTACACGCTGCGGCTCGAGCCGGGCGACGACCGGTTCCTCCTCGGTGCCGCCTGGATGGCGGGTGTCTGGGCGTTCGGCGCGCTGCTCTCCGGCCCGCTGAGGCACAGCACGGCCGGGCGTACGGGACTCGCGCTCGGCGTCGGACTGCTCGCGGGGCTGCTGGCGGTTGCGGTGTGCGTCGCGGGCGGACTCGTCGTGAACTCAGTCCCCAGCCTGCGGGAACCGGCCCAGCAGCTGCTCGCCCACACCGGCGCCGACCCCGTCGCCGTGGTCGCCCTCGCGCTGGTCAACGGGGTCGCGGAGGAGATGTTCTTCCGCGGGGCCCTCTACGACGCCGTGCCGGCGCGGATCGCGGTCCCGCTCACCACGACCGTCTACGCACTGACCACCATCGGCAGCGGTGTCGCGCTGCTCGTCGTCGCCGCTGTGCTCCTCGGCGCTGCGGCGGCGGTGCTGCGTCGTCGTACGGGCGGGATCCTCGCCCCTGCCGTGCTCCACCTGACGTGGTCGGCAGGCATGCTCCTGCTCCTGCCGACCGTCCTTGCCACAGGAGGTTGATCGCCATGTCCCGAACGGCACTCGTCACCGGAGCATCCGGGTACGTCGGCGGTGAACTCGTGCCCCGGCTCCTCGAGCAGGGGTGGCGCGTGCGCGTGCTGGCCCGCTCTGCCGGCTCCCTCAGCGACCGGGCCTGGGTCGACGACGTCGAGCTCGTGGAAGGTGACGCCGGCGACCGCGCCGCCCTCGCCCGGGCGTTCGCGGGGGTCGAGACCGCCTACTACCTGATCCACTCGATGGCCTCGGGCCAGGACTTCGCCGAGCGCGACGCCGACCTCGCGCACGCGTTCAACGCCGCCGCCGAGCGGGCCGGAGTGCGCCGGATCGTGTACCTCGGCGGTCTGCACCCCGACGACGAGCGGCTCTCCGCGCACCTCGCCTCCCGCGTCGAGGTCGGCGAGATCTTCCTGCGCGGAGCGGTGCCCGCGGCCGTCCTCCAGGCAGCGGTGGTGCTGGGATACGGGTCGATCTCGTTCCAGATGCTGCGCTACCTCAGCGACCGGCTGCCCGTCATGCTCGCCCCGCGGTGGTTGGACAACCGCGTGCAGCCGATCGCGGTCGAGGACCTGATGCACCACCTCGTCGCAGCAGCCGACCTCCCGCCCGAGCTCAACCGCACCTTCGACGTCGGGGGCCCCGACGTGCTGACGTACGCCGAGATGATCCACCGGTTCGCGCGCGTGACCGGGTTGCGGCGCCGTCGGGTGCGTACGGTCCCTGTGCTCACACCGGGGTTGGCCAGCCACTGGATCGGGCTCGTGACGCCCCTCGACAGCACCGTCGCGCGCCCGCTGGTCGACAGCCTGGTCCACGAGGTGGTCTGCAGCGACGACGCCGCCGACTTCCTTCCCCCGCCGCCAGGGGGCCTGACGTCGTACGACGACGCCGTGCGCGCCGCGATGGACGGGGCGCCGCGCGACACGGGGCTGCGCAACCTCGCGATCGCCGGTGCGGCCGTCGCCGTGACGGCAACGGTGGGATCACTGGCCACGCAGCCGGAGTCACGCTGGTACGCGCAGTTGGACCTGCCGCGCTGGCAGCCCCCGACGGTGGCGTTCCCGGTGGTGTGGACGGCGCTGTACGCCGACATCGCCCTCGCCTCCGCGGCGGCCGTCACCGAGGCGGAGCGGGACGGGGACCGCGGCCGCGCCGTGACGTACTGGCGCCGGCTGACCCTGAACCTCGCCCTCAACGCAGGCTGGAGTGTGCTGTTCTGGCGTGTACGGAGCCCACTGGCAGCCGCCGTCGGGGCGGCCGCGCTCACGGCCAGCAGCGCAGACCTCGCCCGACAGGCAGGGAGCACGAGCGCGAAGCGGCGCCTGGCGCTGCTGCCGTACGCGGTGTGGTGCGGCTTCGCGACGGCGCTGAGCGCCGAGATTGCCCGACGCAACCGGTAGGCCCGTTCACCGCGTCCCGCGGCGCAGCAGGGAGACCGGGTTCACGGCGGCCACGGCCCGTCGCCACCGCGGCCGGGTGAGCGCCAGCGTGCGCCTGGCGTCGTGGACCTTGGCCTCGTACGACACGTCCAGGGCCGGGGGCTGGTCGGTGAAGGCCGCCACGTCGGCGAGGCGCGCCAGCCGTACGTCCACCCCGAGCGCCCGCGCCTGTTCGGGCCGCGACCGGGGCGCCACCGGCAGCCCGAGGTCGACGGCGGTGTCGACGACCTCGGCCCAGCCGCCGAGGGCGCGCTCGTCGGGAGTTCCGTTCCTGCGACGCCGACGCCGTACGGCCTTGAGCACCGGGATCGAGCCCACCGCAGCGATGGGTACGAGGAGCAGCAGCCACGCCAGGTTGCGCTTGTCCTCCTGCTGCGCCTGCTCGGGTTCGTCCTGCTGCTCCTGCTCCTGCTCCGGCCGGGGTTGCTCGGTCTCGGTGGGCTGCGTCGTCGGCGAGGGCTGGGAGGTCGGCAGGATCTGGATGTTCGGCTGCTCCGGGGCCTCACGCTTGGGGGGCCGGTTGCCCATGAAGGTGTCGGTGGGCAGCGTCCGCCAACTGCCGTCCGCGATCCGTACCTCCACCCACGCGCCGATGTCGCGGCCGTAGACGTTGCCCTTGCGACCGATCGGGGCGCCCACGACGACGCGGGCCGGGATGCCGATCCGGTTGGCGAGCAGAGCCATCGTGGCCGCGTACTGCTCGTCGTTGCCGACCATCTGTGGCCCGTTGAGGAACTCGTCGAGCAGGTGGTCGGCGTCGTGGCCGGCCTCGAACTTCTCCTCCCACCCGGGGTCACCGTCGCTGTAGCGGCCGCGGGCGCGCATCTTGCTGGCGATCTGGAAGAGCTGGTCCATCGGTCGCGTCTTGCCCACGCTCCACGCCCGCGCGGGCAGGTCGAGGAACTCGGCCTGCGTCTGCAGTGCGGTGTTCGGTTCGGGCCACGGGTTCATCGCGGGTGTGAGGCGTTCGGACGCGATCTTCGTGCGCAGGACGTACTCGTCGCCCTTGAGGACGTAGCCGAGGGTGAGGGCGGAGTTGGTGGACCGGTTGAACCGCAGTTGGTCCCGCCGCGCCGACCCGGAGTCCTGGAAGTACGCGAAACCCTGCACGCGGCCCACGACGGGCACCCAGTCGAGCTGCCACGACTGCCTGACGCCGATCTTGACGGTGTGCTCCGTGCCGCGGCCCGGGTTGTCGATCGACGACGAGATCCGTACGAAGCGGTCCAGGTAGTCGTCGGGGCTGGCGTCGCGGTCGGCGTACCACCGCTCGCCGTCGTAGTTGTCGAGCACCGCGATCCGCAGCCGGGTGCCGGCGTCGACGTCGCTGACGGTGAACAGGGGGTTCTTGGCGACCTCCGGGTTGTGGCCCGGCCGGAAGGTGCGGAAGACGCTCAGGGGCGTCGTGGTCGGCTCGCTGTCCACGGGGGTGACCCGCTCGCGCAGCACCCACCGGGGCCGGTCCACCGAACCCGACGTCAGGGGCACCACGATCGCCGCGGCCACCAGGACGCACACGGCCGCCGAAATCGCGCGCCCCGCCGAGACCCGCCGTCCGGCGTCATCGTCGGCGTCCGTCTGGTCGCGGGCCGTACGGTGGCCGATCCACCACAGGGCCACCACCCCGAAACCCAGCCCCTGGACCGACACGGGAAGGCCGCGCGCCAAGGCCGTGGGCGTGCCGAGCAGGAGGACGAGCACCATCAGCGCCACGAGCGCGACCACCGGGGCCGCCGGGCGGCGCGTGTGCACGGCCAGAGCGCCCCCCATGGCGCCGCACAGCATCGCGAGCGCGAACGGCACCAGCATCACGACGCCGCGGCTGTCGACCGACGGCGCGGTGTCCAACAGGTGCGTCCACGCCGTATAGGACCCCTGCATGACCACGCCGATCGACGTCGCGTCCGGGATGCCGAGGAACAGCCCCCAGCGCTGCAGCGCCACGGCGCTCGCGGTGAGGAAGTACGGAATCACCAGCGTGACGACCACCAAGGACAGGTTCAGGTGGAGGACCCACAGCAGGCACGCCCACCCGAGCCCGATCAGCAGTCCGGCGGCGCCGACCAGCGCCCAGCCCCATCCCGCAAACGACGTCACCAACCCCGACAGCGTGATCGCGGTCAGGACGGCGACGACGAGGCAGTCGAGGGCGGCGTACTGAGGCAGTTGCCGAGGTGTGAAGGCCATCAGCGCACCGCCATCGCGCCCGGCAGGTCGGAGAGCTGGCCCACGGTCCGTACGGAGCGCGCCCGGTGCCGCCTCACCGAGGACTGCTCGCCGGGCACGGCCCGCAGGACCACGATCTCGACATCGCTCGGCAGCGTGCTCGTGGCCGCGAAGATCGCCTCCACGTCACTCAGCGCCCCCGTCACGATGAGGGCCACGCTGGTCTGCGGTGCGATCACCTGCATGGCCAGCACGTCCTCAGCCAGGGTGCCGTTGGTCCGCGAGACCCGGCACAGGGCGTCGAGGACCTGGCCCGTGGAGGCGCCCACGACCCGCTCGACATGGCTCAGCAGGTTGAGGTCGTGCCCGATCCGCGCAGCGCTGGCAGCCAGCGATGCGGCCACTTCGACCGCCAGTTCGTAGGAGTCCTCGTCCGCGTACGAGCCCATCGCCGGGTCCAGCAGGACACTCGCCTGGGTGCGCCGCGAGTCGTGGTACTGCCGGACCAGGAGTTCCCCCGCCCGTGCCGAGGAGCGCCAGTGCACGTGCCGCAGGTCGTCGCCGCGCACGTACTCACGCAGCGCGTGGAAGGCCAGATCGCTCATCGAGATCTCGCTGCTGGGCGTGCCCTCGAGGTCGCGCAGCTGGGTCGACCCCAGCGACTCCACGGCCAGCATGCGCGGTCGTACGTAGAGGTCGACGGGGTCAGCCCACACCTTGCGCCGCAGCGTCAGCCCCACCGGGTCGCTGAGGTGCTGGACGGCTGGGCCGACCTGGTAGACGCCTCGCCGGTGGGTCGGGATGATCATCGAGCGCTCCTGGACCGCCCCTCCGCCCGTGTCCGAGGAGCCCGTTTCCGAGGAGCCAGCCTCCGAGGAGCCAGCGCCGGGGCGCAGGGTGTCGAAGCGCAGCCAGCCCACCTTCGTGCCGGCATCGAGCCGGACCAGCGGATGCAGCACGGGCAGGCGCCCCCGCGCCGCCACCTGGAGGCGGACCTGCACGTACTCGCCGGCCACCGTGCGGGGCGGCGACAGGGTGATGCGCGCACTCACGGACGACGGCTGCAGCAGCCAGGGGATGCAGCAGGCGAGGACGGCCAGGCACAGGGCGCCGATCAGGCGCAGTTCGACGAGGCCGGTGACCGAGGCCGCGTACATGATGAGGGGTCCAAGGAACAGCAGCGACCATCCGGTCGCCGTCAGCAGGCCCAACCAGCCGCGCAGCCGCCTCACCCCCCGCACGTCGCTGTCCTCACATACGGGTCAGCGGCGGCGGGACGGTGTCGAGCAGGCGCGCGATCACGTCGGAGATCTGCACGCCGCTGAACTGTGCCTGCGGGTCCAGCAGCAGCCGGTGCGAGAGCAGGGGCACCGCCAATGCGGTCACGTCCTCGGGGACCACGCCCGTACGGCCGTCGGCAGCCGCCCACGTCTTCGCCACCCGGATGATCGCCAGGCAACCCCGGGCGGACAGTCCCATCCGTACGTGCGGGATCTCGCGGGACGCCTCGGCGAGCTGACGGACGTAGCGGACGATGGCCCGGTCGACGTACACCTCGCCCGCGATCTCGCTGAGCTGCTGGATGGTCCAGTGCGTCGCGACGGGCGAAATCAGCGAGGCGCGGTCGCGTACGCCGGCGCCGAGGAGGAGTTCCTCGGTGGCCTCGGCGTCGGGGTAGCCCACCGACGTCTTCATGAGGAAGCGGTCGAGCTGCGCCTCGGGCAGCTGGTACGTGCCCGCCTGCTCGACGGGGTTCTGGGTGGCGATCACCATGAACGGGCGCGGCACCGCGTGCGTGACGCCGTCGACGGTGACCTGCCCCTCCTCCATGACTTCCAGGAGCGCGGCCTGGGTCTTGGGGGAGGCGCGGTTGATCTCGTCGGCCAGCACGATGTCGTGGAAGATCGGCCCCTGGTGGAAGTCGAAGGTCCCCTTGTGCTGGTCATAGACCGTCACCCCGGTGACGTCGGTGGGCAGCAGGTCAGGAGTGAACTGGATGCGGGCATGCGACCCCTCGATCGCATTCGACAAGGCGCGCGCCAGCATCGTCTTGCCGGTGCCCGGAAGGTCCTCGAGCAGCAGGTGACCCTCGGAGACCAGGCACGTGAGGGCCAGGCGGACGACGTGGTCCTTGCCGAGCACGGCCTTGCCGATGGTCTCGGCCACCCCGGTGAACGTGGCACGGAACCACGACGCCTGGTCGGTGGTGATGGTCATGCGTGACTCTCCCTGCCCCCGCGGGTGTACGACTGATTGAGCCCAGTGGCCCAGTTGAGCCCAGTGCCCGTGCTGAGTCCAGTGGCCCGGGTTGAGCCTCATGGTCCGTTTGAGACACTGAAGGGGTGCGTCTGTTGTCCCCTCAACTCATCGGTGGCACGTTACTCGGTGCGGTGGCAGTTGGGGCGGCGATCGTTCTCGGAATGTGGCAGCTCGACTCGTGGCAGGCCGAGCGGTCGGCGCAGTCAGTGGACCGTACGCAGATGGAGCCGGTGGCCCTCAGTGACCTGATGGGTCCCGACGACCCGTTCCCCGCGGGCGGCGTCGGGCGTCCCGTGACGTTCGAGGGGACGTGGCTGGACACCAGCTTCTGGGTCGAGGGGCGCACCCACGAGGGGACCGAGGGCTACTGGGCGATGACGCCCGTGAGCGTCGGAGGTCCCGACGACCCGGCCATCCTCGTCGTACGGGGCTGGTCCGCCTCCACGGACGCCGACCCCGACGGCGAACCGCCCACGGGCCAGGTCGAGCTGAGCGGCTGGCTGCAGCCCACCGAGGGCAGCATGGCGGTCGACGAGGACCCCACGGACAACGTCTTCCCCGAGGTCCGGGTCGCGGACGCGGTGCAGATGGTGGACCGCGACCTCTACACGGGCTACGTCGTGCTCGACGCCGAGCAGTTGGAGGCCATGCCCAAGGCGGACCGGTCCACGGGTCTGCAGAACTTCCTGTACGCGGTGGAGTGGTTCCTCTTCGGGCTGTTCGCCGCCTACATCTGGTGGCGGTGGGTGATGGATCTGCGCATCGCGGCCCGGGCGGTCGAGGTGGCCGCCGCTGAGGAGGCGGCGGCGGAGGAAGCTGGTGGTGAGGCCGACGGCGATGCTCCCAAGCCGGATGCGAGTGATGAATCAGACGCTCTCCTCGAGGGCGTCGACTGACCAGTCACCCGATACGTTGGCGGGGTGCGCAAGAACCTCCGCTTCTACCAGGTGATGGCCTCGATCGTGGGCGTCCTGCTCATCGTGCTGTGTCTGATCGGTGTGCCCCTGGCCAACTTCGACGGCACCCCGATGTGGGGCATGTTCGACACCACGCCCGTGCTGGTCTCGCCGGGATCGGAGCTCCAGGGCGTCGGTGAGGCGATCACGTCGTACCTCGGGACGGCGCACGGCTGGCTCTACATGATCTTCCTGTTCAGCGCGTTCCTGCTGAGCCGTCGCGCCGCGTGGCCGACGGGGTTCACCATCGTCACCTTGCTGATGGGGACCGTGCCGGTCCTGTCGTTCTGGTCGGAGCGCCGCGCCAGCAAGCGGTTGAAGGCCGAGCACCCCGAGGAGTTCTCGGCCGCGGTGCCGGCTGCCTGAGGGCTGCGCGTCGGGGGATGCACCCTCCGCACACCCGCACCCTCCGCACACAGCAACGGATCCGCCGGTGAGGCGAAACGCGGCTGCGTCCCTGCCCCACCAGCGGATCCGGTGGGCGTTCGTCAGTTCTTCGGGACGTCCGTCACGTCGATGACCTCGGCGGGTGCGTCGGGGTCGGTCGGGGTGTGCGGGCCCTCAGCCGCGTCGCTGAGCGACTCCTCGGGGTCAGCGCCGCCGGCGTCGTCGCTGCCAGCGTCATCAGCTGCGGTGGCCGGGGCCTCCGCAACCGGGGAATCAGCAACCGGGGAGTCGGCAACCGGGGCCTCCGCAACCGGGGGTACGGGGGTCGGCCGCGACGTGGTGGTCGGCGCCGGAGTGGGCGTGTAGGAGCTCTGCCAGTTGTCGTTGGGCTTGCCCTTGAGCTTGCTCACCACGACCCCGATCACCGCGGCGATGGAGCCGAAGATCAGGATCTTGCGGAGCTTGCCGCCCTTCTTGGGCTCGGGCTCGCTGTGCAGGACGGAGTCCGCCTTCTCCTTGGCGCCCTCGAGGGCGGCCTCCAGGGTGGGCGCGAGCTCCTCCGCCTTGTCCTTGGCAGCCTCGATCACCGTGCCGAGCGTGGGTCCGACGCGGTCGTTGACCTGCTCGGCCAGACCGGTCGCTGACTCGGTGACGCTGCCCACGATGTCGTGGGCGGATTCGGCGAGGGTCTTCTTGCTGCGACGTGCCATCGATGGACTCCTTCTGAGAGGTAGGCCTCCATCACAGCATGCCGGGCCAACACGGCGGAAGGACACCGTGACCTCGATGGACGCCCGGCTACGGGGCACGTGGGAGGATCGACCGGTCAGAGCACCACCACTGTCGTGCACTCACACGACCGGAGAGAAGGCACACCATGGCTGACCCCAAGGCCGTCCTGAAGACCAACAAGGGCGACATCACGATCAACCTGTTCCCCAACCACGCGCCCGAGACGGTGGACAACTTCGTCGGCCTGGCGGAGGGCACCAAGGAGTACCGCGACGACGCCGGCCGTAGCGGCGAGCGCTACTACGACGGCCTCGGCTTCCACCGCGTCATCGACGGCTTCATGCTGCAGGGTGGTTGCCCGCTCGGGACCGGCACCGGCGGCCCCGGCTACACCTTCAAGGACGAGCCGCACCCCGAGCTCGTCTTCGACAAGCCGTACCTGCTCGCGATGGCCAACGCCGGCCCCGGCACCAACGGCTCGCAGTTCTTCATCACGGTCGCGCCCACGACGTGGCTGAACTTCAAGCACACCATCTTCGGTGAGGTCGCCGACCAGGCCTCGCGCGACGTCGTCGACGCGATCGCGAAGGTCCCCACGGGTGCGATGGACCGCCCCGTCGAGGCTGTCGTCATCGAGTCCGTCACGATCGAGAAGTGACGCCGCAGGGATGGATCGGCCGCCTGTGAACGACCCCACCGAAGCGGGGCCTGTCTGCTATCGCCACCCTGACCGGGAGACCTGGATCTCCTGTCAGCGGTGCGAGCGGCCGATCTGTCCCAGCTGCATGGAGCCCGCCGCCGTGGGCTTCCAGTGCCCTGAGTGCGTGCGCGAGGGGCACCGTACGACCCGACAGGCCCAGAGCCGGTACGGCGGCGCGCGCAGCACCAACCCTGCGTTGACGACGATGGTCATCATCGGGATCAACGTGGTCGTGTGGCTGACCGTGCTCGTCACGGGCTCGTCCAAGTCCAGGCTGCTGGACTGGTTCATGCTCATGCCGACCGGCAAGTGCCTCTCCCAGAGCGCTCCCGGCCAGTACTACGCCGCGGTCGAGTCGGAGAGGGTCTGCACCATCGCCCTCGGCGGCGACGGACTGTGGGCTCCCGGTGTGGCCGACGGCGCACTGTGGCAGGTGATGACCAGCGCGTTCACGCACCTGGAGATCTGGCACATCGGCTTCAACATGATGGCGTTGTGGTTCCTGGGACCGCAGGTGGAGGCCGTCATCGGCCGCGCCCGGTTCATCGCGCTCTACCTCGTCTCCGCCTTGAGCGGTTCGGCCGCGGTGCTGTGGCTGGGCTCCGAGCACGGCTCGACGCTGGGCGCCTCCGGAGCGATCTGGGGTCTGCTCGGTGCGTTGCTGGTGCTCGTGTGGAAGGCCGGTGGAGACCTGCGCAGCGTCCTCACCTGGGTCGGCATCAACCTGGTGCTGACCTTCGCCTTCCCTGGGATCTCTTGGCAGGCGCACATCGGGGGCCTGGTCGCGGGCGCCCTCATCACCGCCGTCATCGTCCTCTCGCCGCCCGGGCCGCGCCGTACGACCACCCAGTGGTCCGGCATCGCGGGCGTGGGAGCCCTGGTGGCGGTGGCGATCCTCGTACGGGCCCTGATGCTCGGCTGATCCGCGCCGCGACGGGCCACGAACGCCCGTGGGACACCTGGTCACAGGCGTCCCACGGGCGTTCTCATTTCCCACAGGTGTGGAGGAGTCTGTGGAGAGTTACACGCCTGTAGTTCTCCACAGGGGTTATCCACACCTGTGGGAAATGACACCGGCGCCGGACCCCGAGGGGTTCCGGCGCCGGCGGCGGGCGAGAGGGGGCTCACTCCCAGCGGGTCGCGAAGGAGAAGCCCACGCCCATGAGGGCGATGCCCACGACGAGGTTCCACGAGCCGAGGTCGTTGAGGACCCAGATCTTCTGGAGGTCGTCGACGAAGACGTAGTAGGTGCAGATCCACACCAGACCGACGAGGAAGCACGCCAGCATCGAGATCACGACGCCGCGGCCGCGACCGAGCGGGGTGTCGGGGTGCGCGGAGATCACCAGGCCCAGCATCGAGAGACCGAACCCGATGACGTAGTTCCACCGGCCCAGGTCGGCGATCGCCTTCGGCGACCCCTCGGCGCCGGCGACGGTCGGGTCGGGGCGGACGCCGGTGTAGTACCAGGCGATCCAGCAGATGCCGGCGACGAAGAGGAGCAGAGCCACGACGAATCGCGGCGTCATGATCTTCGCGTCGTCCGTGGAGACCTCACGCAACTTGGACACAACCACTCCCTGAGGGGCTTGGGGCAACGAGTGGCGGGACTTGTCGACACGTCGCGACACCCACCGGGGGGCTAGCGTAGTCGCCATGCCACACGGATCACACGAACGCCCCGGGAGGAGACCCTCCTGGCGGGTGGCGACGCCGGTGGCGATCGCGGTCAGTGGCGTGCTCTTCGGCGTCAGTGCGGCCCAGTCCGACGGCCACGACCTGCGCGGCGGCCGCATGACGGACCTGGCCAGCATCGTGGAGGAGGAGAGCCAGCGCACCGAGGACCTGACGGACGAGGCGGCCGCCCTCACCGAGGAGAACGAGGCGCTCGCCGCGAGCCTCGGAGACCGCACCGTGCGCCGCGTGCAGGGCGAGATCCAGACGATGATGGACCCGTCGGGACTCAAGGCGCGCTCGGGCCCAGCCGTACGGGTGATCCTCGACGACGCCTCCGCTGAGGCGCGTGCGGCGTACTCGGGCAACCCCAACGACCTCATCGTCCACCAGCAGGACCTCCAGGCCGTCGCCAACGCGATGTGGCAGGCGGGGGCCAGCGCCGTGACCATCCAGGGGCAGCGGCTGGTGTCCACCACCGGCATCAAGTGCGACGGCAACAACGTGACGCTGCACGGCATCCCCTACGCGCCGCCGTACGTCCTGGTGGGCATCGGTGACCCGTCGACGATCTACAGCGAGCTGTCGGCCGACGAGACCCTCAGCACCTACCGGGACTACTCGGCCCTGCCGACCGGTGGCCCCTCGTGGAGCGTGGAGTTCCTCGAGGAGGCGACGGCTCCCGCGTACGACGGCCTGCTCGACCTGCGGTGGGCCGAGCCGATCGACTCCTGAGACCCGACCCGAGGGCCAGAGATCCGAGGATCAGAGACCCGAGGACGGGCCTCAGCCAGCCCGCCCGCGGCGCTCCGAGGGAGTGCTCGGAGTGTCCGTGGGTGTGTCGGTCGGGGTGTCGGTGGGCGTGTCCGTCGGAGTGTCGGTGGGGGTGTCGGTCGGGGCCGGCTCCACGTAGGCAGACACGAAGATGACGATCGTGTCGCCCTTCGGCCGCGCCTGACCGCCCTCCGGGGTCTGGCTGACCACGGTCCCGGCCGGCAGCGTCGAGGACGGGTCGGTCGCCACGCGGACCTCGAAGCCCTGGTCCCGCAGCGTCTTCTCGGCCTTGTCCTGCATCATGCCGACCACGTTGGCGACCTCGGTGGGCCCCGACGAGAAGAAGACCGTGACGCGGGTGCCCTTGGCGACCATCTGGTTCTCCGCGGGGTCCGTACGGATCACGGTGCCCGCGGGCTCGTCCGACTCCTCCTCACGCGTACGAACCTTGAAGCCCTGCTCGACGAGGATGCTCTGGGCCTCCTCCTTGGACTTGCCGATCACGTACGGGACCGCGATCTCGGGCACGCCGGAGGAGACCACCAGGTCGACCGCGCTGCCGGGGTCGACGTACTGCGAGCGCGTGGGCGACTGGCTGATGACCATGCCGCTCTCGACGTCGTCGGAGGGCTCGCGGGAGATCTTGCCGACGGTCAGCTCGGCGTCGACGATCGCGAGCCGCGCGGCGTCCTCGGTCTTGCCCACCACATTGGGGACCGGCACCGTCTCCGGGGCCGAGTCGAACATCTGGCTCAGGACGAAGGCACCCAGCCCGATGAGGGCGACCGCCAGGACTCCGACGAGCACGATCCAGCCGGTGTTGCGGCGCTCCTCGTCGGGCACCGCGCGCTGCGTGGCTGTGCTGGCCGGCACCACGGAGGTGGGCTCGACCACGGCGGGCACCAGTTCCGTGTTGGGAATGGGGGCGACGGGGGTCGCCTCGACCGGGTGGCCGGCGAGGTAGCGCTCGATGTCGGCGCGCATCGCCGCCGCCGACTGGTAGCGGTCCTCGACGCGCTTGGCCAGCGACTTCAGCACGATCCGGTCCATCTCCGGGTCGAGCTGGTCGTCGAGGTCGCTCGGCGGGACGGGGTTCTCGCGCACGTGCTGGTAGGCCACCGCGACCGGCGAGTCGCCCACGAACGGTGGACGGCCGGTGAGGAGTTCGTACAGCAGGCAGCCGGTGGAGTAGACGTCGGAGCGCGAGTCGACCGTCTCGCCGCGAGCCTGCTCGGGGGAGAGGTACTGCGCCGTGCCCACCACGGCCGCCGTCTGCGTCATCGTCGAGGACGCGTCCGAGATGGCGCGCGCGATGCCGAAGTCCATCACCTTCACGTCGCCCGAGGGGGTCAGCATCACGTTGCCGGGCTTGATGTCGCGGTGGATGATCCCGGCGCGGTGGCTGTAGTCGAGCGCGGACAGCACGCCCGAGGTGATCTCCAGGGCCCGCTCGGGCAGGATGCGGCGCCCCTCGCGCAGGATGTCGCGCAGGGTGCGGCCGTCGACCAGTTCCATCACGATGTACGGCTGGGCCACGCCCGAGCCGTCGCGGGCCATCTCCTCGCCGGTGTCGTAGACGGACACGATCGAGGGGTGGTTCAGCGAGGCCGAGGACTGCGCCTCACGACGGAACCGGGCCTGGAAGGTGGCGTCGCTGGCCAGATCCGTACGGAGCCGCTTGATCGCGACCGTACGCCCCAGTCGGGTGTCCTTCGCCGAGCGGACCTCGGCCATGCCGCCGCGGCCGAGGAGCTCCCCGAGCTCGTAGCGGTTTCCGATGAGGATCGGCTCGGAGGTGCTCACGGGCTGACCTTTCCGTGGGTGGTGCCGGGTGTCGTGGTCTCAGGTGTCGCGGTCTCAGATGTCGTGGTCTCAGATGTCGTGGTGCTGCTTCTGGCGCTGCGGAGGTGGGTCACGGGTTGATCACCGCTTCCATCACGGCCTTCGCGATCGGACCGCCGAGCAGACCGCCGGCGATCTCGTCGCGATCCGTCTCGCTGGACTGGACCATGACCGCGACCGCGACCTTCGGGTCGTCGGCGGGCGCAAACCCGACGAACCAGGCGTACGGGGGGCGATCCGGCGTGGACTGGGCGGTTCCGGTCTTGCCGGCGACGTCGATGCCGGCAATGGCGGCGGGACCGCCCGTACCGATGTCGACGGTCGAGACCATCATCGCCGTGAGCTCGCTGGCCGTGGCCGGGCTGATCGCCGTCGAGAGCAGCTTGGGCTCGGTCTGGTCGAGCATGTCGCGGTTGGGTGCGCGGACCTCGTCGACGACGTACGGGGTCATCACGTCCCCCTGGTTGGCGATGCCAGCCACCACCATCGCCATCTGCAGCGGCGTCGAGGTCACGTTGGACTGGCCGATGCCGCTCATGGCGGTCTGCGGCGGGTCCATGTCGCGCGGGTACTGCGACTCCGCCTGCCCCGCGAGGTCGGTCAGCGAGGTGTCGTTGAACCCGAACTTCTCGGCCATGTCGGCCATCGTCTCGGTGCCCATCTCGTCGGCCAGCGCCAGGAACGCGGTGTTGCACGACACCTCGAGGGCGCGCGAGAGGGTGACCTGCTCGCCGCCGCAGTTGCTGCCGTCGTGATTGCGGATCGACGTGGAGGACTGGGGCAACTTGAACGACGACCCGGCCTTCACCTTGGACTCGCGCGTGAGGCCCATGGACTCGATGGCCGCCGCGGCCGTGACCAGCTTGAACGTCGAACCGGGGGGCAGGCGGGTGCCGATCGAGCGGTTGAGGAGCGGCGCCGAATCGTCGTTGTTGAGCTTGGTGGACAGCGACGAGACCGCCGAGAAGTCATGCGAGGCGAACCCGTTGGGGTCGAACGTCGGGTTGGACACCATCGCGAGGATGCGACCCGTCGACGGCTCCAGCGCCACCACGGCCCCCTGGACGTCCTCGCCGAGCGCCCGGAGTCCGTCGAAGGCAGCCGTCTGCGCCGCCGGGTTGATCGTGAGCTGCACGTTGCCGCCCTGCGGCTCGCTGTTGGACAGCATGTCGATCATCCGAGTCACGAACAGCCGGGAGTCGTCGCCCGAGAGCAGCTGGTTCTGCGACTTCTCCACACCCGTCTGGCTGAAGTAGGAGAAGAAGCCGGTCACGTGGGCGTACTTGAACGGCTGGGCGTACATGCGCTGGAACTTGTACTGGTCGTCGGAGGTGACACTGCGCGCCACCGCGTCCTTGCCGGCCAGGATCGCCCCGCGCTCGCGGGAGAAGGCGGCGTTGATGACGCGGCGGTTCTTGGGGTCGTCGTTGAGCTCGCCGGCGCGCCAGTACTGGATGTAGGTGGCGTTGACCAGCAGCGCCAGGAACAGCACGAGGCAGAAGACGGAGACCGTGCGGATCGGCTTGTTCACCGCAGCTTCACCACCTGGGTGGACTCGGCGTCCTCGGAGGTGACCTTCAACGTCGGTACGGGCCGACGGGCCTGGTCGGAGATGCGCATGAGCAGAGCGATCACGACCCAGTTGGCGATCAGCGAGGATCCGCCGTACGACAGGAACGGCGTGGTGAGACCCGTGAGGGGGATGAGTCCGGTCACTCCGCCGATGATGACGAACACCTGCAAGGCGAACACCGACGCGAGGCCGACAGCCATGAGCTTGCCGAAGCCGTCGCGGGAGATCAGGGCGATGCGCAGGCCGCGCTCCACGATCAGGCCGTAGCAGAGGATGACGGCGATGACGGCGGTGAGACCGAGCTCCTCGCCGATCGCGGCGATGATGAAGTCGGACTCGGCGAAGGTGATCCGCTCGGGCGAACCGTTGCCGAAGCCACGGCCCACCAGCCCGCCCCACGCCATCCCGAAGAAGCCCTCCACGAGCTGGAAGCTGCCGCCCTGGACGTCGTAGTACGACATCGGGTCCAGCCAGATCGTGAAGCGGCGCTGCACGTGTCCGAACATCGAGTACGCGGCCGTGCCACCCGCCGCGAACAGCACCCCGCCCACCAGCAGCCAGCCGGGACGCTCGGTCGCCACGTACAGCATGATCAGGAACAGGCCGTAGAACAGCAGCGACGAACCGAGGTCGTTCTGGGCGACCAGGATCATCATCGCCACGCCGAACATCACCAGGATGGGACCCAGGTCGCGTCCGCGGGGCAGGTCGATGAACAGGAGCCGTCGGCCGGCGAGTGCGAGCGCGTCACGGTGCTGGACGAGGTAGCCGGCGAACGCGATGACGAGCAGCACCTTGGCCACCTCGCCCGGCTGGAACGAGAAGCCCGCCACCCGGATCCAGATGTTTGCGCCGTAGCGGCCGTACCCGATCACGGGCATGAACGGCAGGACCAGCAGCACCACCGCGGCCAGCGCGGAGGTGTACGTGAACCGCTGCAGCACCCGGTGGTCGCGCAGCACCAGCAGGGTGACGACGAACAGCACCACGCCCAGCGTCATCCACGTCAGCTGTGCGCGCGCGAAGTCGTGGTTGGGCCGGCCGAGTTCTTCGTACGTCAGGTCGAGGCGGTGGATGACCGCCAGCCCCAGCCCGTTGAGGGCCGCGACGAGGGGGAGCAGTACGGGGTCCGCGTACGGCGCCGCGAACCGCACCACGACGTGCGCGAGCACGATCAGGGCCGTCAGCCAGCCGGCGTATCCGGCCATGTCGACGGGGATCCGGCCCTCCATGCCCAGGCCGACCGCGGCGTACGCACCGACGCCGACGGCCAGCGCGAGGATGAGCAGGAAGAGCTCCGCCCCCCGGCGCTGCCGGTGGACGAACCCCATGATGATCCCGTTCTGTGACATCGATGGCCCTACTGCGTGGGATCTCGCCGGGCCGCGTAGTTCTCCACCGTCTGGCGGGCTGCGTCGAGGTCGGCGACCTCGACGCCCTCGCGCAGCTGCTCGGCGTCGATCTCACTGAGGCTGTCGAGCATGACGTCGGTGGTCTCGTACGGGCTGGAGATGTCGACGAGCGGGATCGAGGCGTTGAGGCCCCGGAAGATGGTGATGGCGCCCTCGTGCTCGCCGACGAAGTACTGCTGCTGGCTCCACGACCAGGCTGCGGCCAGGCCGATCCAGACCACGCCCAGGATGACGGCGACGCCCAGCAGCCGCTGGAGCCAGGCGAAGCGTCGCGGCGGGCGGGGGGCGTACCGCATGGCTTCCGGGTCGATCGGGTCCGCGGCGATCGCGTGCAGGTCCGCCGGGATGTCGTCCGGGATGGGCGCGGGGCCCGAGGTGTCGTGACGCAGCAGCCCGCGGCGGGGGCTCGTCGCCCCGCGCGAAGGACGGCGCGGAAGGTCGGCGGCAGCGCCCACCAGCAGGGGTTCGAGCGGCGGGATCTCCCCGTCCGTCACGTCGGCCACGACGCACGTCACGTTGTCCGTGGACCCCGCCTCGAGGCTGGCTCGCACCAGTTCGACCGCGGCGTACTCCGGGGTCCCCTGACCCAGGATCGTGCTCAGCTGGTGGTTGTCCAGGACGCCGCACGCGCCGTCCGAGCACAGCAGGAGCCGATCGCCGGGGCGAGCCTCCACCTCGAACAGGTCGGGCTCCTCGTGGCGCAGGCCGTCGAGCGCCTTGAGGATGAGGTTGCGGTGCGAATGGGTGCGCGCCTGCTCCTCGGTGATGCGCCCCTCGTCGACCAGGGTCTGCACGAACGTGTGGTCGTGGGTCAGCTGGCGCAACTGCCCCTCGCGCAGCAGGTAGGCGCGCGAGTCACCGAGGTGGCCGAGCGCGTACGTCGTGCCGTCGAAGAGCAGGACGGTGACCGTCGTGCTGGTGCCGTTGAGGCCGGGGTCGTCCTCGATGAGCTCACCGATGCGGTCGTCGGCGCGGTTGATGCCGCCCGCGACCAACCCGCGCAGGTCGTCCGCCGGCTGGGCGTCGAGCTTGCGCAGCTGTTGGACCGCGGTGCTGGAGGCCAGGTCGCCGCGTACGGCGCCACCGACGCCGTCGCAGACGGTGAGCAGCCACGTTCCGGCGTACCCGGAGTCCTGGTTCTCCTTGCGGACCCGACCGACGTCGGAGATCGCCGCGTAGTGCAGACGCAAAGGGGCCATCGCCGTCCTACTTCCGTAGTTCGAGGATCGTCTTGCCGACTCGGATCTGGACCCCGAGGCCGATGCTGGTGGGTTGCGTGATGCGGGTGGTGCCCACGTAGGTGCCGTTGGTGGACCCCAGGTCCTCCACGAACCAGTCGGCGTCGCTGTGCGCGACCCGCGCGTGGCGCGTGGAGACGTAGTCGTCGTCGAGGCGGATCGCCGCATCCGTGCCGCGACCGATCAGCAGCGGGGCGTCGTCGAGCTCGGCGCGAGCGCCCACGTTGTCGCCCTCGACCACGATCAGGTGCGTCGGGGAGCCGCGGCGTCGCGGCGGCGGCTTCGTACGGCCCTTCTTCGCCGGCGCGCCCGGGCTGCGCGCACCTTCGGGCACCCGCTCGCCGAACATGTCCGAACGGATCACCGAGACCACCGAGAGGACGAAGATCCACAGCACCGCCAGGTAGGCGAACCGCACGAGGAACAGGGTCAGCTCAGACACTGGACCCCTCTTCATCGAGGAACACGCGCATCTCGGTGTGACCGATCTTGATGGTCGATCCGTCGGCCAGATGGGCCCGCTTGACCTTGTGGCCGTCGACGAGGATGCCGTTGGTGGAGCCCATGTCGACCGCGTAGACCCCCTCGGGGCTGATCTCGAGCTCGAGGTGCAGCCGGGAGACCCCGGGGTCGTTGATGCGGAGGTCGGCCTCCGTGCCGCGGCCGATCACGATGCCGGGGGCGCGGAGCTGGTGCCGCGTGCCGTTGACCTCGAGGGTGGCGCTGTGGGACCGCGTACGGGTCCGGTCGTCGTTGTCGACCACGCTGGCCTGGTTGCGGCTGCGGATGCGGAACCGGCCGGTGGTCAGATCGTCGGCGGCGTCGAAGTCGACGGTGACGGGCCCGGTAAAGACGTAGCCCTGCGCGTCGGCGTGATCCTTGAGCTGGTCGACGAGGTCGCGCTCCAGGGCCGGGCCGAGATCGACGAGCCGATCCAGGTCAGCGCCGGCGAGCTCGACGTGGAAGTCGTTGGGCACCAGGCGCCGCTGACGACTCAGCACCTGGGCGTTGTTGTCGCATTCACGCTGCAACGCCGAGGCGATCTCGACCGGCTGCACCGCACTGCGGAAGGCACGTGCGAAGACGCCGGAGATCATCTGCTCGAGCTTGTTCTCGAACCGCTGGAGGCCGTTCACGTTCGCTGCGCCTCCTCTCGGCTCGGGGAAGGGTCGGTTGCGCGTCAGGGAAACGGAGCGCGCGGCTGCGCGTCCGTACGGAGAACCGATGGTACTGGTCCGTAGCGAGTCCCCCGTGGAAGTCCCGGGCCCCCGGGCCTGTCGGCCGCGCTCTCCACCCGGGCCTCGGGGGTGTGGGTGGGTGGCTCGGCGCAGGTTCCCCCGCATCTGCGGGGGAACCTGAACTTCTCGGGGTGTGCAAACCCCGAGAAGTTCACGAAACGCCCACGAACATGCCAGACCTCGACCCGATCCATCCGACGGACCAGAGCCGTACGGGGGCCGCCCCGATTGGGCGCCTCATCGCGGGGTGGGCTAGTGTTCCTCTTGCTTCACGCGCGAGTGGCGGAATAGGCAGACGCGCACGGTTCAGGTCCGTGTGCCCGAAAGGGCGTGGGGGTTCAACTCCCCCCTCGCGCACGTGAGAAGGCCCCGGGATTTCCCGGGGCCTTCAGTCATTTCATTCGTACGAGCCAGCCCCTGCGCCCCTGGCCCGGCGGTGCGGTCGGGCAACCGAGGAATGGCACCGCTGGGCGTCGGGTGGCCCGAGCAGGTAGGAATGACCCATGGCTACTACTGCATTCAAGGGCAACCCCGTCCAGACCGTTGGCGACCTCCCCGCGGTCGGCTCCGCCGCACCCTCCTTCGAGGTGGTCGGTGAGGGTCTGTCCGCGCTGACGTCGGGCGACCTGTCGGGCCGTACGGTCCTCAACATCTTCCCGAGCGTCGACACGGGCGTGTGCGCCGCGAGCGTGCGCAAGTTCAACGAGCTCGCCGCGGGCCTCGACAACACCACCGTCATCAACGTCTCGGCTGACCTGCCGTTCGCTCAGGCCCGCTTCTGCGGTGCCGAGGGCATCGAGAACGTCAAGGTCGGCTCGACGTTCCGCTCCGCCTTCGGCGCGGACTTCGGCGTCACCATGACCGACGGCCCGCTGGCCGGTCTGCTGGCCCGCTCGGTCGTCGTCCTCGACGAGGCCGGCCAGGTCATCCACTCCCAGCTGGTCCCCGAGATCACCACCGAGCCCGACTACGACGCCGCCATCGCGTCCCTGGGCTGAGGCGCGACGGAGTCGGTCGACCACAAGTGCGCAGCACCGCGCGACGTGTGCGCGCTGTGCGCCACTTGTGGTCGTCCGGCTACTCGGTCGGGCTCGACAGGCTCGACTTGCCAAGCCGGGTCGGGCTCGACAGGCTCGACCTGCCAAGCCGGGTCGGTCTCGACAGGCTCGACCAGACAGTCACTGCCTGCGGTAGCGCTGCTTGAGGACCAGATCGGGGTCGTGCTCCGCGTCCGGGGCGACATCGATGACGACCTTGTCGATGGTGCCGTTGTACGCACCCCGGGGCGTCGCGTAGTCATCGACCACGGGCTCCAGCGAGTCCAGGCCCACGTCGAGGCCCTCGTCGAAGGAGAACAGGCCAGGCGTCGTCCGCTCGACGCGACCAGAGCCGATCGGGTCCCCGTCGCATGTGAGCGTCACCGTGCCACCCTTGCCCGCGCCGCCGCCGTCGTAGTCGAACCGCAGGGCAACGACGTGCTCCCCGGCCGGCACCGCGCTCTCGGCGCGCACGGTCATCGTCGTCATCCCGACGAAGTTGTGCGCGTATGCCGGAACCCCGTCGCGGAAGTAGAACGCCCACCCGCCGAAGCTGCTGCCCTGGGCGACGATCGCGCCCTGCGCCGGCTCGTCGGGAACGCTCAACGTCGCCTCGACCGTGAACGAGGTGTTCTTGACGTTGGGCACCGCGTTCTCGTTGAGGCGCGTCATGCCTTGGCGCAGCGTCATCGTGGTCCGCGAGCCCATCAGGTCCGGTCGCCCGGCGATCTTGGGGTCGAAGCGCTCACGCTCGCGGTCGTCGAGTGGCAGCACGTTGTACTTTGCGCCCTCGATCAGGAAGCGGTCCTGGAGCTCGCGCAGCTTGCCCGGCTGCTCAGCGGCCAGGTTCTTCGACTGGGTCCAGTCGTCGGGGCCGTACAGCTCCCACGTGTCCTCGTCGAGCGGCGGTGTCACCCAGGTGGGGTCCGGCCACGGCAGCAGGTGCTGGGTCACGGCAGTCCACCCGTCGTGGTAGATCCCGCGGTTGCCCGCGATCTCGAAGTACTGGGTGTGGTGACGCTCATCGGCCGCCGCGTCCTCGGCGGCGTACTTGAAGCTGACACCCTCGATGGGTCGCTGTGCCACGCCGTTGACCTGGCTGGGCTGCGGGATCTGGGCGTACTCCAAGATGGTCGGCACGACGTCGATGACGTGGGTGAACGGGTGCCGGTTCTCGCCGGCCGGGATGTGCCCCGGGTAGCGGGCGATCATGCCGGTGCGCGTGCCGCCCCAGTGTGAGGCGACGATCTTGCTCCACTGGTACGGGGTGTTGAGCGCGTTCGCCCATCCGGTCGGCATGTGGTTGAACGATCCCGGACCGCCGATCTCGTCGAGGCGCGGCAGGATGTCCTCGGTCGTCATCAGTACGTTGTTCTGGTACGCCATCTCGTTGAACGTGCCGTACATGCCCGACTCAGCCGAGGCACCGTTGTCGCCGAGGATGTGGAAGACCAGAGTGTTGTCGAGGACGCCCTGCTCCTCGAGGTTGTCGAGCAGGCGGGCGACCTGGTCGTCGGTGTGCGTGGCCATCGCCGCGTACGCCTCGAAGAGACGGTTGCCGACCATGCGGTCGGCGTCGCTGAGGTCGTCGTACGCCACCACGTGCTCGCTGGGCGCCGTCAGCTCGGCGTCGGCCGGGATGACCCCGAGCTCCTTCTGCCTGGCGAAGGTCATCTCGCGCTGACGGTCGTACCCGTGATCGAAGCGGCCCCGCTCCGCCTCCAGGTATGACTTCGGGGCGTGGTGGGGCGCGTGCGTGGCGCCGAAGGACAGGTAGGTGAACCACGGCTTGTCGGGGGTCAGCGCCGTCATCTCGCCGATCCACCCGATCGCCTGATCCACCAGGTCCTCGGTGAGGTGATAGCCGTCCTCGTAGGTGCCCGGGGGCTCGATCGGCTTGGTGCCGTCCACGAGCGCGGGCGTGTACTGATGGGTGTCGCCGCCGACGAAACCGTAGAAGCGCTCGAACCCCTCACCCGTGGGCCAGCGGTCGAACGGTCACGAGGGGCTGTTCTCCCACGGCGGGGTCTGGTGGTGCTTGCCGAACATCGCGGTGGAGTACCCGTTCATCCGCAGCGTCTGCGCCAGAGTCGCGCAGTCGTCCGGGCGGACCCCGGTGTAGCCGGGGAACGACGAGGCGACCTCGGACAGGCAGCCCATCTCGACCGAGTGGTGGTTGCGGCCGGTCATCAGGGCCTGACGCGTCGGTGAGCACAGGGCCGTGGTGTGGAACCGCGTGAAGCGGGTCCCCTCCTCGGCGAGCGCGCGGGGCATCCGACACGGGCCACCGAAGGCACTCGTTGGCGGGCACGGGAACCCAAGAGTTCACGTGCCCGCCCGAGCGTCGCGTTCCAGGACTCGCGAACAGGTGTCGTAGGTGCCCTCAGTTGTGCGACTGCCCGCACGTCACATCGAGGCACTGGCCGGTGACCCCGCTGGCCAGGTCCGAGGCGAGGAAGAGAGCGGCGTCGGCGATCTCGTCGGGCGTGGGCAGGCGCCGCGAGTCCGTCTGCGCCGCGATCTGGCCGTACATCTTCTCCACCGTCGTCACGCCGCGTTTCTCCAGCCGCTCGAACGAGCGCCGCAGCTTGTCGGCCCAGATGTAGCCGGGCGCCACCGAGTTGACCCGGACCCCCTGCGGCCCGAGCTCGACGGACAGGCTGCGCGCCGCCGCCAGCAGGGCCGCCTTGTCCATCCGGTAGCTGCCGTAGCCGGCGAGTCGGTTGCGGATCACGATCGAGTTCACCAGCACCACCGAGCCGCCGTGGGCGGTGAGGGTGGGGGCCAGCGCCTGCACCAGCCCGAGGGCGGCCAGGACGTTGACGTCGGTGGTGCTGCGGACCAGGTCGAGGTCGACCTCGAGCAGCTTCTCGTCGTTGGTGTGCGTGAACGCCGCGTAGGCCAGCACGTCGACCCGGCCGAAAGCCTCCACGGCCGCGGCCACCAGGGCGTGGCGAGCGGCCGAGTCGGTGAGGTCGGTGGGGACGGCCAGCGCGCGCCGGCCAGTGGCCCGCACCTGGGCGGCGATCTCCTCCAGGCGGGCGGCGTCGCGGGCGGCGAGGACCACGTCGGCCCCCGCTTCGGCGGCCCGTACGGCCAACGCGCGGCCGAGGTCGGGCCCCGCCCCCGCAACGAGGACGACCTTGCCCGGCAGGATCGCGGGTGCGGGCGGACGCGGTGGTGTCTCGAGGGTGCTGGTCATGGGATCTCCTTCAGTCACAAGGTCGAGTGCTCAGCGCGCGAACGCGTCCAGCACCCTCTTCTCGGTCAGGCCGTAGTCGGCCATGGAGTACGAGTGCCGCGGGGCTGCCTTGCCCTGCTTGGCCTCGCGGTCGATCTCCGCGACGGCGGCCTCGACCTCGGGGGTCCAGTCCATCCCGAACGCGTCGTAGACCGAGCGGACGGTGCCCACCTGGTCGCGGACGAGATCGGCGAAGGCGATGTCGACGAACTGCGACTGGTCGTAACGCCCCCGCGCGTCGTGGAAGGCGTGGTACGAGCGCGACCACAGGTCCAACTGCGTACGACCGATCGTGTCGCCCACGAACGTCTCCGAGTGGCCCTCGGTCGCGCCCACGGCCAACGAGCAGGCCGACGTGACGCAGGTGAGGGGATCGCGGTGGGTGTAGACCACCAGCGCGTCCGGGTAGGCCGCCATCAGGGCGTCCAACGCCGTCATGTGCGACGGGTTCTTCAGCACCCAGCGCTTCTCGGGGTCGTTGAGACCCACCAGTTGCAGGTTGCGCCGGTGCCGGGCGTACGCGTCGGTCCAGTCCTGACCTGCCAGCCACTCGGTGTAGCGGGGCAGGTTGGCCGTGGCCTCGTACGAGTTGGACTTGCCGGTCTGGCGCAGCAGCCGCCAGCACTCCTCCACCGTCGCCGCGTCCATGTAGTGGATCCCCATGAACTCCGGCGACGCCGCGTGGTGCGCCTCGAAACCTCGCTGCATCGCCGCGTAGCGCGGGTCGGACTCCCACGTCTCGCGCGGCGGGCGCGGCTGCGGGAACTGGGTCAGCCACATCTCCAGACCCTGGCTGGCCGGGTCGGCGTGCAGCAGCCGGTGCAGGATCGTCGTGCCAGTCCGCGGCAGCCCCATCAGGAAGATCGGACGCTCGATCAGCACGTTCGTGTGCTCGGGGTGGGCCGCGAACGCAGCCTCGGTGAGCAGTACGCCGGTCAGCGCGCTCTTCACCTCGGCCCGCTGGAAGGCCCGCCCTCGCCCGGTCAGCCCGGCCTCGGGGGAGTTGAGGTCCTCCACGATGACCCGCAGGCCCTCCTCGTGGGCGCCGTCGCCGAAGTCCGACAGGCCCGTGGAGCGGATCGCGGCCTCGGCGATCTCCTCGTACGTCCCGACCTCGGCGCGCTCGCGCACCATCACGTTGTCGCTCATGGCTTGCTCCTTGTCTGCACGCGAGGGGTCCTCACGAGATCATCCGGCGGGCGATGCCCACCTGGCGGTCGGCGATGCGAGCGGAGTACTGCTCCGGGGACACCCGGTTGTGCTCGGCGAAGGGCAGGTGGCTGGCGAGGTCGTCGAACGCGACCACCTCCACCACCGGGCCGTCCTCGGCCGTCAACGGCTGCTCGACGCGCTGCCAGCGCAGCATCATCACGCCGGTGGCGTGGTCGGTGGTGTCGAGCCAGTTGGCCACCCCGGGGTTGCGGGTGGAGATGACGTAGCGGAACTTCCCGTCGGGGTCGGCCTGCGACTGCGCGGCCGTCAGCGACGTCTGGTGGTGCTCGTAGTCGGTGGAGACGTACCACTTCGACCCGATCTGGATCGCCTGGTAGCCGGCGTGGTCGCACACCGGCACCGTCACGACCAGCGCCTGGTCGTCGTCGAGCGCGTAGTGGCCCAGTGACGAGTACTGGCTGGCCAGACCGCCCGGTGTCCGCTTCGGGACGGTGAGGGTGTTGACCGGCTCGGGGTAGGTGAACCACTTCGGGAACTCGAACCAGGTGCGGATCCGGGTCGTCAGTGCCTTTGCCGCGACCGCGTACCGCTTGGTGACGCCCTCACGGGTCAGAGGCGGGCGGGGCACGCCCGCCGTGTCGAGCCGCTGGATCCGCAGCGTCCCGCGCTCCTCGGCCACCCAGTCGCTGTAGACCTCCCGGATGATCACGCTGGAGCCCTTGGTGGCGCCGAGCTCGGGTCCGATGGTCCACCGGAACGAGCCGTCCTCGGCGATGTCGAGCTCGCGGTCGTCGAAGGCCGCCAGCGTGGTCGGGCTGCCCTGGGGGGTGTAGTTGCCGTCGACGACCTGGAAGCTGAGGTCGGCGGTGGTGCCGCGGGTGCCGGAGATCTCGTACGTGCCACCCTCGTCGAGGTAGGCCAGGAAGTAGATCGCGTCGGGGTTGTCGAGCCCCTGGCGCGAGTACTGGTGCGTCCCGTTCATCAGCACGGGGTGCTGCAGGTCGTACGAGAACGCCGCCTGGATGGCCGAGCGGATGCTGCCGGCGAGGTAGTCGTACCCCTCGGCCCGCTCCTGCTCGGTCACCTCGAACGGCGGGTCCGCGATCAGTGCCTCCGCCTCGGCGAGCGCGTCGCGGAAGGCCAGGGTCCAGTCCTCAGTCATCGCTGTTCTCCTCGGTCACCAGCGTCACGAGCCGGCGCGCGGCCGCCTCGACGGAGCCGACGCCGACCAGGCGCAGCTCGGGGTCGGTGGGGGGTTCGTACGCCGCGTCGATGCCGGTGAAGTCACGGATCTCCCCGGCGCGCGCACGGGCGTAGAGACCCTTGGGGTCGCGGCCCTCGCACGCCTCCAGGGACGTGTCGACGAAGACCTCGACGAACCGCAGTCCGGCCGCCTCGTGGGCCGCGCGCACCCGGTCCCGGGCCGCCCGGTCCGGCGAGACCAGCGCCACCACGGCCACCTGGCCCGCGTCCGCCAGCAGCGCGGCGACCTCGCCGGCCCGGCGTACGGCCTCGGCGCGGTCGGCGACAGAGAACCCCAGGTCGGAGTTGAGGCCGTGGCGCAGGTTGTCGCCGTCGAGCAGGTACGCGGCGCGGCCCTGCTCGGTGAGGAGACGCTCCGCCTCGACGGCGATCGTGGACTTCCCCGACCCGGACAGGCCGGTGAGCCACACCGTCATCCCGTTGCCGGGCGTCGCCTCAGTGCGCTCCTGGCTCGAGACCGCGCTGTGGTGCCACACCACGCTCTCGTGGCGCTGCGCGGGGCCGGTGATCATGCCCGCCGCGACGGTGGCGTTGGTCGCCTCGTCGACGAGGATGAAGGCGCCCGTCTCGCGGCTGCGACGGTAGCTGTCGAACAGCAACGGCTGCTGCGTACGCAGCGTGACGCGGCCGATCTCGTTGAGTGTCAGCGCGTGGACGTCGGTGTCGCGGTGCAGCGTGTTGACGTCGAGGCGGTAGTCGACCTCCTCGACGACTGCCCGCGTGGATCGGGTGGTGTGCTGGATCGTGTAGCGGCGCCCGGGCTCCAGCGTGGCGTCGTCGGTGAGCCAGCAGAGCATCGCGTCGATGTCCTGTCCGACGTGCGGCCGGTTGTGCGGGCGGCACAACAAGTCGCCGCGGGCGATGTCGATGTCGTCGGCGAGCTCGACGGTGACGGCCTGACCCGCCGCAGCCTCGGGCAGTTCCTTGCCGCCCGGCGCCCACAGGTGGGTGATGGTCGAGGTGCGACCCACGGGCAGCACGGTGACGTCGTCGCCGGGCCGCATCACGCCGCCGGCCACGGTGCCCGCGTAGCCGCGGAAGTCGTGCAGGTCGGCGTCGCGCGAGGAGTGGGGCCGGATGACGTACTGCACGGGCAGTCGGACGTCGATGAGGTTGCGGTCGGAACCGATGTGCAGGTTCTCCAGCGTGTCCAGCAGGCTGGGGCCGGTGTACCACTCCATCTCGGGGCTGCGGGACACGACGTTGTCGCCGGTCAGCGCGCTGATCGGGATGAAGGACAGGTCGGCCACCTCGAGCTTGGCGGCGAACTGCTCGAACTCGCGGCGGATGTCCTCGTACGCGTCCTGGGCGAAGTCGACCAGGTCCATCTTGTTGACGCAGACCACGATGTGCGGGATCGCCAGCAGCGAGGCGAGGAAGGCGTGGCGACGCGACTGCTCCAGGACGCCCTGGCGGGCGTCGACGAGGATGATCGCGACGTCGGCGGTGGAGGCGCCGGTGACCATGTTGCGGGTGTACTGGATGTGGCCGGGGGTGTCGGCGATGATGAACTTCCGCTTCGGCGTGGCGAAGTAGCGGTAGGCGACGTCGATGGTGATGCCCTGCTCCCGCTCGGCGCGCAGGCCGTCGGTGAGCAGCGCCAGGTCCGGCACCTCGGAGCCGCGGTTGCGGCTGGCCGTCTCCACGGCGTCGAGCTGGTCGGCGAAGATCGCCTTCGAGTCGTAGAGCAGGCGCCCGATCAGGGTGGACTTGCCGTCGTCGACGGAGCCGGCGGTGGCGATGCGCAGCAGTTCGCTCATCAGAAATAGCCTTCCTTCTTGCGGTCTTCCATCCCGGCCTCGGAGATGCGGTCGTCGGCGCGGGTGGCGCCGCGTTCGGTGACGCGGGCTGCGGCGACCTCGGCCACGACGTCCTCGGGGGTGGTGGCCCTCGATTCGACGCAGCCCGTGCAGGTCGCGTCCCCGACGGTGCGGAAGCGGGTCAGCGCCTCGAACGGCTCCTCGTCCGCCTGCGGCGTGACGAACCGGTTGACCTCCAGCAGCATCCCGTCGCGCTCGACGACCGTGCGGTGCCTGGCGTAGTACATGGACGGGAGCTCGATGCCCTCGCGCTCGATGTAGGACCAGATGTCGAGCTCGGTCCAGTTCGACAGCGGAAAGACGCGGATGTTCTCGCCCTTGCGGTGGCGCCCGTTGTAGAGGTTCCACAGCTCGGGGCGCTGGTTGCGGGGATCCCACTGCCCGAAGGAGTCGCGGAAGGAGAACACGCGCTCCTTGGCGCGAGCCTTCTCCTCGTCGCGGCGGGCTCCGCCGAAGACGGCGCCGAAGCCGTTCTCGGTGATGCCGCGCAGCAGGGCCGTGGTCTGGAGGCGGTTGCGCGGGGCGCCGGGGTACTCCTCGTGCGAGCGGCCGGCGTCGATGTCGTCCTGGACGCTGGCGACCAGGAGGCGCAGGCCGTACTTCTCGACGGTGCGGTCACGGAACTCGATGACCTCGTCGAAGTTCTGGCCCGTGTCGACGTGC
Organism: Actinomycetes bacterium; assembly: GCA_023460975.1. Classification (GTDB taxonomy): domain Bacteria; phylum Actinomycetota; class Actinomycetes; order Propionibacteriales; family Nocardioidaceae; genus Nocardioides. The sequence continues at coordinate 13,709 of JAEWOG010000072.1, read as the reverse complement.
ATGACCGGGAACGGCACTGGCGCCGGCCAGAACGCCTTCACGGCCAGGTGCAGCATGACCACGGAGTCCTTGCCGCCGGAGAACAGCAGGCCGGGCTTCTCGGCGGTCGCTGCGACCTCCCGGAAGATGTGGACGGACTCGGACTCGAGCCGGTCCAGGTGTGTCTGTTCCTGCAGGGTCGTCACGGACGCTCCCCTCTCGTCGATTTCGTGTCAGAAATCTGACACGAAATGTCGGGGGAGGCGAATCGGCGTCGCACTCAGCGGTCACCACAGCGCGCCCGGACTGGACCAGAGGTGGCAGTCGGGGCCCTGGGATGGGCAGCGTGGGCTGCTCGGACTGGGCTACTCGGGCTGGGCCTACTCGGATTGGGCCTACTCGGATTGGGTCGCGGTGAGCGCGTCCAGCGCCCACTGCACGGCGGCCACGGCCTCGGGCGTGGACAGGCGCCACACGGAGACGAGTCGCTCGTACGCCTCGGTGCTCCACAGCACGTCCAGCAGGGCTGCGAGCCGTACGTCGCCCCCGCTCGCCTCCAGTAGGGCGTCCATGCGCTCGCGGTTCATCGCGATCGCTGCCTCCGAGGGCCGGGGCTGGCTCCCGGCGTGGGGAGTGAAGGTGTCCAGGGAGGAGAACAGCCGCCCCACGACCTCGCCCACGCCGGACAGGGACAGGTTGTCGTACGAGATCGACGCGTGGTCGTTGATGCGCAGCAGCATCGCCTCGTGGAGATCGCCCTGGGTGGGGAAGTGGCGATACACCGTGCGCTCACTCAACTCGGCAGCCTCGGCGACCGCCTTGAAGGTGATGTCCGACCAGTCCCACCCGCCGTGGGCCCGCGCCAACTCGAGGGCCGCCTCGAGGATGCGGTCGCGTCCCTTGCTCTGGCGTCGCGAACTGTCGTACGCGCGCGCTGGGTGGGACATGGCCTGACTGTATCGCCCGCAGCGACGGGACGGAAAACACAACATCTAGGTAGTTACAACAACGTCATTCCCCTATATGGTGGTCATGCAGCTGGTTCGACGGCCCAAGCCAGAGTCGTCGTCGCAAGAGGGAACCCGGTGAGATTCCGGGACTGCCCCGCAGCGGTGAGTGGGAACGACCCCCGTCTCCTGGAGTGACAGGAAGCACTGGGACCGCAGATTCATGGGTCCTGGGAAGCGACGGGCAGTAGGACGACGCAGCGATGCGTCACCGCCCACGAGTCCGAAGACCTGCCAGTGCCCACCGTGTGGTGGGGTCCGCGACTTCGAGGGGAAGTCAGGGGATCAGACGATGCAGGTGCCTCGGGCCGCTCTTTGGGTGCTCGGACCCTGCCAGCCTCGTCTCCTTCGCGGAAGCGCTCAGCCGCACCACGACGAAGGACTCACCGTGATCTCCACAGATTCGCTACGGATCCGTACGGCCAAGGACGCCTACGTTTTCGACTACCCCATGGCCGAGGACCTCGCCAAGAAGCAGCGCAGCATCTTCTGGACCGCCGAGGAAATCCCGGTCGAGAACGACAAGCAGGACTTCCTGGTCACCATGACCGAGGCAGAACAGGCCGCAGTCAGGACGACGCTGAAACTGTTCACCATCTATGAGCTGATCCTTGGCGGCGAAGTGTGGGGAGACCGCATCTTCCATGCCTTCCCCCGCCCCGAGATCCAGATGATGTCGAACGCGTTCTCGTTCGCGGAGCTCAACATGCACGCCCCCTTCTACGCCAAGCTCAACAAGGCGTTGATGATTGACACCGAAGAGTTCTACGAGTCGTACAAGAACGACCCGGTCCTGGCCGAGCGGATCCAGTTCGTGTGGGACGCCATCGCCGACGAGGACCTGCTGTACGCCCTCAGCGTCTTCACGCTGATGGAGAACTGCGTCCTCTACTCCAACTTCGCCTTCCTCAAGCACTTCCAATCCGGTGGCAAGAATCTGCTGCAGAACGTGGTGAGCGGCATCAACTTCTCGGCCCGTGACGAGAATCTCCACGCCACCGGAGGGGCCTGGCTCTTCAACACCACGATGGACGAGTACGCCGAATCCGTGAGCGCGGAAGTCTTCCAGCGAGACCGGGATGCCCTGTTCGCACGAGTTCGCGCCGTGGCCGAGCACCTCTACGCCCATGAGGCTCGGATCGTGGAGATGCTCTTCGCCCACGGACCCATTGCCGGAATCGAACAGGCCGACCTGGAGACCTTTGTGAAGTCCAGGGTCGACATGACTCTGGAGAACATGCGGATGGAGCCGCTGTTCGAAGTCGTGGACAACCCCATTGCCCAGTGGTTCTACAGCGGGATCAACGGCACCCAGTTCCACGACTTCTTCCAGGTGACCGGCAACGAATACAACCGCACGATCGGTGAGACGGAGTTCAGCTTCTAATGGCCACCAACAGCAACTGGGAAGCGCTCTCCGCAGAGCGCAAGGTACTCCAGCGTGAGGGCACCGTTCCCGCATTCATGACCACCGCCGGCTACGCCATGGTCAAGGCGAAGTACACCGTGTCCGGCCAGACGGTCCGAGCACGGTACGAGACCATCGCTGCCACAGCCGGCCATCTGGCCGACGAGATGTATCCCCGCGAAGACCAGACCTCGTGGACCACGCACTTCTTCGAGGCCATCTGGAACGGCTGGCTCTCGCCCTCGACCCCGGTGCTCGCCAACCTCGGCACCGACCGCGGCCTGCCGGTGTCGTGTGAGGGCTCCTACATCGAGGACTCGGTGTGGGGGTTCTACGACTCCCTCAAGGAAGCAGCGATCCTCTCCCAGAACGGGTTCGGCACCTCTGCCTACCTCGGCGACATCCGCCCCCGTGGTGCGAAGTTCTCCGACAACGGCAAGGCCAACGGTGTGGTGCCGGTCTTCTGCAACTTCGCGGAGATGACGAACCAGATCAGCCAAGGAGCCACGCGGCGTGGTTCCTGGGCCGGCTACTTGCCCGTGGATCACCCGGACTTCTATGAGTTGGCTGACCTGATCTTCCGTGAGCCCGCCAACAAGAATGTCGGCTGGATCTTCACCCAGCAGTTCATCGACCGGATGCTTGCCGGCGACAAGGATGCGCTTGAGCGCTACCAGCGGGTGCTCAAGATCCGTGTGGTGCTGGGGAAGGGCTACATCTGGAAGGTGGACACGGTCAACGCCGCCCAGACCGAGTCCTACCGCGTGCATGGGTTGGCCAACAAGGCGTCCAACCTCTGCTCGGAGATCACGCTCTTCAGCGACGAGGACCACTCCTACACCTGTGTGCTGTCGTCGCTGAACCTGTCGACCTACGACGAGTGGAAGGACCGGGACACCGCGTACATCGCGACGGTGTTCCTCGACGCAGTCGCTGAGTCCTTCTTGCGCAAGGCCCGCACGATTCGCGGACTGGAGCGGGCGGTGCGCTATACGGAGAAGGCACGCAGCCTGGGGCTGGGAGTGCTCGGCTATCACGATTACCTGCAGCGCCAGCGTGTTCCCTTCGAATCCGAAGAGGCGGCGGTGATCAACAAGGAGATCTTCGCCCACATCAGTGAGCGCGCCGACGCTGCGTCGCAGTGGATGGGTGAACGCGCCGGCATCCCTGAATGGTGTGTGGGACGACGCAACTCCCACCTCATGGCGATCGCGCCCACGATGAGCACCGCGGTCATCGTGGGGGGCACGAGCCAGGGCATTGAGCCGTACGTCGCCAACGTCTGGAACCAGACGACCTCGGCCGGCGAGATGCCGCGAGCCAATCAGAATCTCGTCGAGCTGATGAAGGATCGAGGGGTCTACGACTCAGGCCACATCGAAGACATCATCGATCACGCCGGCTCGGTGGCCCATGTCGAGTGGCTCGACGCCCACGAGAAGGACGTCTTCAAGACCGGGTATGAGATCGACCAAGAGGTCCTGCTCGCCCGTGCTTCCGACCGACAGGTCCACATCGACCAGTCGCAATCCCTGAATCTCTTCTTTCAGGCCGATGCTTCCCCGCAGTACATCAGCAAGATCCACAAACTGGCGCTGCTTGATCCGAACATCAAGAGCCTCTACTACCTGCGTTCGCGCGCGGGTGTGCAGGCGAGCAAGCAGGGCCAGGCCACGCCACGAAAGGTGAACTGACATGTCCAACACTGCGACCCTCGACACCGATGCCATCGACAACCTGACCTGGGACGAGTGGATCCCTGCCCAGATCTGCTCCTTGGAGAACGGCGCCGACTGCGTCGCCTGCGAGGGCTGACGCTGCTGTTGAGGTGGGGCCGCGGCCCCACCTCAACGCCCGGCGCGCTCAGCCCAGCTGGATCGCGTCGGCGATCACGCTGCTGCCAGCCATGAGGCCGGCCGCGGCGGCGCTGATGACCGACGCCATCGCCATCGGGAAGGCATCGGTGTGGGCCAGGTCGCCGGCCGCGTACACGCCCGGCAGGCTGGTGCGGCCGAAGTCGTCGATGCGGATCGAGCCCGAGGCCTGCAGGTCCAGGCCGAGTTGCTCGGCGAACGGCGCCGACTGGGTCAGGGTGGTGCCCACCAGGATGCCGCCGAGTCGGCGCTCAGTGCCGTCGGCGAGCTCGACGACGGCCTCGTCGCCGTCGCGCCGTACGCTCGCGACCGGGGTGGTCACGGTGTCGACAGGCCCGGTGTCGACAGGCTCAGTCTCGACAATCTGGGTCTCGACAATCTGGGTGGGCAGGCCGCCCGGCGCCTCGGGCGCGAAGACCGTCAGCCCGGAGGCCACGGGGCCCATCAGCGCCACCATGCGCGCGGCGTGGGCCGGTTCGCCCATGAGGCCGACCTGGGTGCCCGCGTACTCGTGACCGTGGCAGAACGGGCAGTGCGCCGCCAGCGTGCCGAACAGCTCGCGCAGTCCAGGCACCTCCGGCAGGGTGTCGCGGACGCCGGTGGCCAGCACGAGGCGTCGCGCCGTGACGGGCTCGGCGCCGTCGACCTCGACGGTGAATCCCTCGTCGAGGCTGCCGCTCACGCGCGAGGCGCGCGCCGAGCGGACCTGCACCGTCTCGTACGCCGCCAGGTCGTGCTGCGCCATCGCCCGGAACTCGGCGGGCTCGCGGCCGTCGTGGGTGATCGCGTTGTGCATGTGGTCGGCGGGGGCGTTGCGGTAGTCGCCGGAATCCAGCACCAGCGCGGTGCGGTGGAGGCGGCCCAGGGTGAGGGCTGCCTGGAGGCCGGCGGGGCCGCCGCCGATGATGATCGCGTCGTACACGGGTGACTCCTGTGGTCGTGGGTTGCGTAGGACCTCACGATCTGACTTCATGTCACCATGAAGTCAAGCGAGCGACCTCCGACGTGGAGCGTGGGCGAGATCGCGGGGATGTTCGACCTCGGCACCCACGTGCTGCGCTACTGGGAGGACGAGGGGCTGCTGAGCCCAGCGCGGGACTCGGCCGATCGCCGTCGCTACGGCGAGACCGACCTCGTGCGCGTCGCGGTCATCGTGCGCAACAAGGCCGCCGGGATGAGCCTGGAGCAGATCCGGATCCTGCTCGACGCCGAGGCTCGCGACCGGCACCGGGTCCTCGAACAGCACCTGGTAGACCTCGACCGCCGCGTCGCCGAGATCGAGTCGTCGCGCGCGATGACGCTGCACGCCCTGGAGTGCCGCTCCCACGACATCGCCAACTGCCCGCGCTTCGCGACCAACGTCGCGGACCTGCTGGCCGGGCGCCCGAAGACCCACCGACACCCCGAGTGAGCACCCGGGCCGGGCCCGGACCTTGGGGGGTCAGGCGTCGAGCGGGCTCAGGCAGAGGCCCGCTGCGGGCGTACGGCGTCCAGGTGTGAGCGCAGCAGCGCGGCGTCGAAGGTGACGATCGCGGCGCCGGCCTGGTGGCCCAGGTCGCGCAACTGGTCGGTCCACGTCCACGAGGCGTAGATCTCGGTGTCGATCTCCTGCATCCGCGCCCCCAGGGCGACGCGGGCGTGCCGCTGGGCCAGCATCCGCCACTGCCCGATGAACCGGCGGAAGTCCTCCAGCAGCGTCGCGGCCGCCGCCACGCCCGTGGCGACCTCGCGCAGGTCGGCATTGACGCGCTGCACCTGCACCACCATGTCCTCGACGCACTCCTGCACGGCGTCGCACAGCAGCGGTACGGCCCCCAGCGACTCCGCCGGGGCGCGCCCGTCGTGGACCTCGGCGGCGAACCCCGCGGCCATGTCGTTGTAGAGGCGCGCCAGCCCGATCTGGAACCGCAGGTGGGCCAGGTCCTCGCGCAGGTGCGCGAACTGGGTCGGCATCTGGGCCAGCGACTCCAACGCGTCGGTCATGGGCTGGGCCATCACGCGTGCCACGTTGGCGAGCACGGGCTTGGAGCCCGGGGCGAGTGACGCCTCCTGCGCGGCCGCGACGGATCCCTCCAGCCGGTGCCCCATCTCGACGACGTGCTCGGCCGTCGAGGCGAGTTCGGTGCCCAGCTCCCCGTAGCCGCTGAGCCTGGCCACCAGGGTCTCCAGGACCCGGTCGACGGCCGTGGTGCTCGACAGCACCGTCGCGATCTGACCGACCGCGTCGGGGCGGGCGTACGTGGTGGTGACCAGGTTCGTACGCGCCGCGATCTCGGCGGGCAGCGCCTCGAGCATGAAGGCTGCGTACGAGTCGTACCCGCTGCGGCGCAGGGCGCTCTCGATGGTCTCCGCGCCCAGCGCCGCCGCCTCGCGGCGCGTGATGCCGCGCATGCTCGTGGCCTGCTCCTCGACGGCGAGCGCCTCGGCGTAGACCTTCCGCACCACCTCGAGGTGCTCCCCGCGCGGCGCCATGCGGACGGACACGAAGCCGTCGTGGAGCGGGCTGATCACGGCGAAGACCCAGTACGTGGCGCCGTCGCGGGCCTGGTTGCACACGTACGCTGCCATCGGGCGTCGCTGCCCGAGGGTGTCCCACATCAGCCGGAAGACACCCGCGGGCATTCTGGGGTGGCGGACCATGTTGTGGGGGGCGCCCACCATCTCGTCCAGGTCGTAGCCAGAGATGCGAGCGAACACCGAGTTGCCCTGCCGGATCACCCCGCGGGCGTCGGTGGTGGAGAAGAAGAGTTCGTCGGCGGCCAAGGTGCGCTCGGCTGCTGCTGTGGCGTCGGGTCGGGACACGCTGATCCTTCGGGGAGGCGCTCGCGCTCGAGCGGCCGGGGGCAGGGGCGCTCCGACCGTACGACCGCCGCCTGCGCGCCGCGGCACTCATGGGTCCTCGCGGGACCATCGGCCCCCGCTGGCGGGTGACTCCCGTCCCCTCGGCGACCGTTGAGTGGGATGTGCTGTGGAACGTGCGGGGTCCGGTGATACTGGCGGGGTGTCCAGTGAGGTGCGCGCCCCGCAGGCGGGCGCAGAAGTACTCGCCGAACCCCTTCGTTCCCGGTGGAGCCCGAGCGTCTTCGACCCCACCCACGAGGTGTCGGCCGCTGAGATCGAGGCGTTGCTGCGGGCAGCCCAGTGGGCGCCCAGCGCGGGCAACTCCCAGCCGTGGTCCCTCATCGTGTGCCCGCGAGGCTCGGCTGCGCACGAGCGCCTCGTCGGGGTGCTCAGCCGCGGCAACTCCGGGTGGGTGCCTCGGGCCTCGGTGGTGCTGGTGAGTGCCGCGCACGTCGTGCAGGCCCCTGACGGGGACGAGCCGAGTCCGTACGCCCGCTACGACACCGGGCAGGCCGCCGCGCACGTCACGCTCCAGGCGCGGGCGATGGGGTTGCACGCGCACCAGTTCGCGGGGTTCGACAAGCCGGCGTTCGCGCAGGCCATGGGCGTGCCCGCCACCCACGAGGTGCTGTCGGGCATCGCAGTGGGGGTCCCCGGCGATCCCGACGAGGTCGACGAGCGCACCGCAGAGCGGGACCACCGTCCGCGGACGCGCCGCGACTTGGCGCAGTGGGCGTTCGGCGAGGAATGGGGTCAGCCATGGAAAGCCTGAAACGCAACGTCGCTGACGGGGTGCGCGACCCGGCCACGCGGCTGATGCTGGCCGGCCTGGTCCTCGCCCTCCTGGTCGTGTCGTGGCCGCTCGCCGCGAGCCTGCTCACCGATCGCCGGATCGCCAACGACGGCGAGCTCGTGCGGGCGACGGTGAGCGAGATCAGCAACGACGGGACCTCCGCCGAGCCCGTCCACCGCATCGTCTACCGCCTCCCCGCCGACATCGACGACTCCCGACGCGAGGCCATCGTGTCCAAGGTCGCGTGGGACCGGGCCCGCCTGACCTCCAGCATCCGCGTCAGGGTGCTGGTGGACGAGCCGGATCTGCACCAGGTCGAGGGCGCGCAGGTGAGCCACCCGTGGCGGTGGGTCGGCGTCGTGCTCGACCTCGCGATCCTCGCGCTGATCGCGGCCGTCCTCTTCGTCTGGGTGCCGCGACGCAGACTGGAGGCCACCCTGGCTGACTGGGACACCCCGCCGGGCGCAACACAGCCCGAGGACAAGGAGACGGCATGAGCACGCTCGGTGACTTCACCGCAACCGGGATCGACGGCGCCCCCGTCGACCTGTCGGACTACGAGGGCCGCGTCGTCCTCGTCGTGAACACGGCCTCCAAGTGCGGGTTCACCCCGCAGTACGAGGGGCTCCAGCGACTCCAGGACACCTACGCCGAGCGCGGGTTCACGGTCCTGGGGTTCCCCTGCAACCAGTTCGCCTCCCAGGAGCCGGGCGACGAGTCCGCGATCGCCGAGTTCTGCGACCTGCGGTTCGGTGTCGACTTCCCGATGTTCTCCAAGGTCGACGTCAACGGCACCGACGCCCACCCCCTGTGGACGTGGATGAAGGGCGAGAAGTCGGGCGTGCTCGGCGGCGGCATCAAGTGGAACTTCACCAAGTTCCTCATCGGCCGCGACGGCACCGTGATCGGCCGGTACGCGCCGAAGACGGCGCCCGCCAAGATCGCCGCGGACATCGAGGCGGCGCTGGCTGGCTGAGGGCCCGAGCTGAGGGCGGAGGAGGGGCCCGAGGGCGTTCACGCCGTGCGTGGCTCAAGGTTTGCGCAAGACCCAGCGGCGGGGGGCGTGGGACCCGTAGAGATGGACGTTGATCGTCACCCATCTCGAGGAGAACACCTTGTCCGGATCCGTTGCGATGCGTCCGAAGGGGCCACGCGGCTCCCTGCGCCGTCGCGCAGTCACCGCGCTCACGACGCTCACCGTTGCCGTCAGTGGCCTCGCGTTCGTCCCCGTCACCGCCGCCCCAGCCGTCGCCGCGGACACCGGTTCCGCGCCGGCCCAGGTGCTCAACCAGCCGACGTACTCGAACCGCCTGGTCACGATCGACGGCCGGGCGACCCTGGTCAGCCAGACCCAGTCGGGCACCATCGCCCAGGGCTACGGCTTCAACTCGGCCACCGGCAGCGCCAGCAACGGCGCCCTGCCGCCCGAGGAGGTCACCGAGCAGTGGGTGAGCACCGGCCGCTACGAGGGCTCCGGCAATCTGGCGGGGATGCAGTCGGCCACGGTGCAACTGTTCTCGATGAGCCCCCTCGAGCTGCGGACGATGGTGGTCTACCTCGACACCACGCGTAGCGCCTCGACGGACTACCTCATCGTCAAGAAGGGATTGGCCGACGGCCTGAGTGCCCAGTGGTCGTCGTACGCGACCGGCACCAAGGGCGGCCACATCCTGGCCTCCAGCGGCCTCAACGTCGTTTCGGGCGACCTCATGGTGGCGCGCCGCGTCAACGACTTCCCCGACGTCGACGACGTCATGGACCACTACACGATCTCGGCCGCGGGCGCGATCGCCAAGGTCAACACGATGTGTTGGTCCAACGACGACTGCACCAACGAGGACGGCTCCCTCAAGGACCACCACCGGATCCGGATCCTCGACATCCACGGCGCCAACCCGACCTGGGACAGCCCCTACCGGAGCGAGGAGAAGAGCGAGAACGGCGACGCCTTCAAGTTCCGCGTGCTCTCGGCCAACTGGCAGGGCAGGTACGACGCCAACGACCCCGACCGGTCGACCGATCTGCGGGTCTTCAACTTCAAGCAGAACGGCGACAAGCTCTCGGCCAACACCCAGGAGTTCGACGGCAAGATCCTGGGCACGGAGCGCTCCTTCATGCAGCCGGGCGACGAGGGCCGGATCACGGCCACGGTCGACCCCAACCAGAGCGACGGGGGCGGGGCGATCATCGAGGACGTCGCCGACGTCAACCCCGACCTCTACCTGGTGAGCCTGTACGACTCCCTGAGCAACAACAGTGGCGTGTACGGCTGCTTCGACGATGACCCGTGCGCCCCGATCACGTCGGGTCGCGACGGCTCCGAGAACCCGTACTCGGCCTCGACGCCGTTCTGCACGATCACCAACGCCGCAGGTGCGCCGTCGATCTCCATGCAGGCCACCTTCTACGGCTGCGCGGTCCTCACCACCTCCGGGACCGTCAAGACCCAGGTGATCCGTCAGTTGTGGCGCGACGGGCGGCGCCAGCGCGTCTATCCCGAGCGCACCCTGTCGGTTCCGGGTGAGTCCTCCCTCGGCCAGCCCGAGGTGCGCATGGTGGTGCCCTGCCTGGTGCTGCCGCGCCGCGCCAGCATGCCGGGCGGGTACGCCGCTGCCGGTGCGACCGACTGCGAGCCCAACAACAAGGACGGCCAGCCCCTGAAGGAGGGCTTCGTCGCCATGGACGCTGCCTACCCGGCCCTGACCACCGTGGTCAGCGGCAGGAACGGTGTCTACTTCACGTCGAGCTCGGAGATCACCAAGACCGCCGGCAAGCGTACGAAGGCCAGCGCTGGCGGCGACCTGCCCAACGCCCGGCCCGACGAGATCGCCGTCCAGAACACGCTGGACACCTCGACGCCTGCGTACTGGTACAGCACGCTCCACTCGTACGCCTCGTCCCAGTCATCGCCCCCCGATGTCGAGGTGACTGAACTGCCGCGCCTGACCAACAGGGTCACCGCGCGCCGCACCACGCCGATCTCGGATGCGGCCAGCAACATCGTTCCGCTCGGCCTGATGGCGGCTCCGCCGACGGTGGCGGGCGCCGGTCAGGAGCAGGACCACCCGGAGTTCGGCAAGTCCACCGGCACCGGCACGGCGGTCTCCAAGACGCTGGGCTCGCACCTGGGCGCCGGGTTCGGCATCAACATCGAGGCATCCGCTCCCATCCTTGGCATCAAGATGTGGGAGACCGAGATCATGGCCACCGTCGAACGCGAGCTGGAGAACACCTCCACCACCGCCAAGGACATCTCCAACGAAGAGGCATTCGGCGGGCTCACCACGGACGACGTGGTGATCTACAACGTGCAGCGCAACCAGCAGTACACGGCTCTCATCGAGGCCTCCACGCTCGGCCTGGGAGTCGGCACGGAGATGAACGTGGTCACGCCCAAGGGCGGCATCACCTCCTCGTCGTCGCTCACCTCCCTGGCCTCGCGCTACCCCGACCAGTTCGGCGAGGGCAAGGCCACGCGCGCCGCGATCGACGCGATGCTCAGCCACAACCGCGGTGGCGTCCAGAACCGCCAGAAGGTGGGTGACCCCGGCAGCTACATCCCGTCGGTGGACATGGCCAACGGCTCGCAGATCCGCTCGTACTGCGACACCGACGCGCAGCGCAACGCCCGGTGGAAGAGCAACTGGCTCAACAACTCCAACCCGTTCGTCGGCAACAAGAAGTCGCTGCCGCCCGGCCCGGACGTGATCTTCAGCGAGCCGCACGAGGTCAAGACCGGCACCGCCAACCAGGAGGGCGCGGTCTTCGAGATCCAGGAGTCCGAGACGGCCTCGCGCCTGGAGAACACCACGCTCGACTTCTCGGTCAAGCAACAGGTCGGCATCGTGGTCGCCCAGGTCAACGGCGGCGTCTCGTTCGGCTCGGAGAACTCCGCCACCCTGTCGCAGGGCACCAGCTACGAGGCGTACGTCGGCAACATCCCCAGCTCCAACCCGGCGCTGGACTCCGAGGAGTACGACTGGCGCGCCTTCATGTGCCAGAAGACCGTCGACGTCGACCCGGGCCCGGACTACTCGCCGTACACCTTGTGGGTCATGAACTACGCCGTGGACAACTACGAAGGCTCGGGCGGCATGGCCGATCTGAGCGAGGTCGTCGCCGAGGGCCCGGTGGGCTCCGAGGAGGTCGGCCCCCGCGACGTGGAGCTGGCGTGGAGCCAGGCCAGTGGCACGGTCGAGACCTACGACTACGAGATCGAGGCCATCGGCACGCGCGACCGCCGCGCCGGCGAGGCGCTGCGCTTCGAGACGCCGAGCGTGGCCAATGACGAGCGCCAGGTGAGGAACACGTTCACGCTGCCCGATGACCTGCTCCCCAGCCAGATCTACCGCTGGCGCGTGAAGTCGACCGACTTCTTCGGCAACAGCGTGCGCAGTGACTGGGAGTACTTCGTGACGGCCGAGAACCCGGTGGCGCGTCTGACGGCGGACCGCTCCGTCGTCATGCCGGGTGCCGAGGTCACGTTCACGAGTGCCAGCAGCGGCGCCCACCTCACCGAGACGTGGGACTTCGGCGACGGCACCCCGCTCGTGACGAACCCCGGTGAGACGGTGCGGCACTCCTACGCTGCACCGGGCACGTACGAGGTGACGCTGACGGTCTCCAACGTCCACGGGACCTCCTCGGCGACTCACGTCGTCGTGGTCACGGCGTCCGAGCCTGACTCGTACACGGTCGGCGAGAACGGCACGCTCGAGGTCAACGGCGCGGACGGGCTGCTCGCCAACGACGATCCCGCCGCCACCGAGGTCACGCTCGTCGAGGGGCCGAGGCACGGCGACCTCGCTCTCGCCCCGGACGGCTCGTTCACGTACGTCCCCACGGCGGGGTACTGCGGGACGGACGCGTTCACCTACACCAACGACGTGCTGGGTGAGGATCTCGTCCTGGCCGCCGAAATCACCGTCACGTGCATCAACGACGTGCCGGTGGTGAAGGGCGAGGCGTTCGACCTTGCCCCGGGGCAGACGTTGACGTTGCCGGCGCCGGGTCTGCTCGCCAACGACGCCGACCTCGAGGGCCCGATCGTCCTGGACACCACCCCGGTGGTGGCTCCCCAGCGGGGCCGCTTGGCGCTCAACCGCGACGGGTCGTTCAGCTACACCCCCACGAGGTGTGGCACCGACACGATCACCTACCGCGTGCTCGACGAGGACGGGGCATCGGCCACGGCCGAGTTGGTCTTCGAGATCTCGTGCGCGGGCAGAATCCTCCCCGACGACGTGACTGCGGTCGAGGACTCCGTCGCTGATGTCAACGTCCTCGACAACGACACCGCGCCCTTCGGACGCGGCTTGCAGTTGGCGTCGGTGCAGCAGCCCAGCAACGGGACGCTTGCCTTCGAGGCGAACGGGCGGGTCCGGTACACGCCGAACGCGCACTGGTGCGGCACCGAGGTGTTGGCCTACGAGGCAGCGGACGACGAGGGCAAGGTCTACGCCGGTTCGATCACGTTCCGCATCGGGTGCGTCAACGACGCGCCGGTGACGGCGCGCGACACGTTCACGCTGCGTCAGGGCAAGGTCAAGACGATCTGGCCGTTGCGCAACGACAGCGACGTGGACGGCGACACCCTGCGGATCACCAACGTGATCGGCCTCAAGCCCGCCCACCTCAAGCGCATCAAGCGCCAAGGGGTGACCCAGGGGCTGCGCATCAAGCTGCCGAAGTCGAAGTGCGGTCGCGTGCGCATCGCCTACGTGGCCAACGACGGCAACCGCGGCACCACCATCGGTCGCATCGTGCTGAAGGTGACGTGCGCACGCCGATGAGCTGAGGGCCCGAAC
>JAEWOG010000071.1 GCA_023460975.1 Actinomycetes bacterium | reverse complement strand
CCCCCCCTCCCCCCGGCGGGCCGGCGGCCCCGCGGGGACGGGCCGGGTCTCGGTAGGTCCATCAGGCCTTGAGTCCGGCTGCGTCCGTAGAGGGAGGAATCGTGCAGCGCACCGCGAACCGCATCGCCGCTCGCCAGCGGCCGCTGATGCCACCCCACGCGCGACCCCGCCGTTCGTCTGGCCGCGCGGCCTCCCGGCCGGCGTTGGGCGCCCAGGCCGGCCTCAGCCTCGTCGAGGTCCTGATCTCGATCTCGCTGCTGGGCATGTTCGCCATCGTCTTCGCCCCGGTCGTCTACCACGGCCTGGGCATCACCTCGAACCAAGCCACGGTCGCGTACGCAGCCCAGCGCGCCGCGTCCTACATCGACGACGCTCGCGCGGCCACCTCGACCGCCGCCTCCTGTGAGACTCTGCTGGGGGCGACGTCGGGCGCGTCCCCCGCGATCACCACGGATCCGCGCAACACCAAGGTCAAGGTCAGTGGCGTGGTCTCCGGGTGCGCCACGGCGCCCACCGAACCGACCGCCGTGACGCTGACCGTGACCGCCTGCCGTCCGGCGGCCGGGGCTGCGGACTCGTCGGGCTGCACCGCCGCCGACCGCACACTGACCGTCGTCAGCACCCAGATCCTGGTGCGGGGGTGAGTGGCGTGCACGCGTACTTCGCCCGCCAGCTTCGGATCGGCCGCCGCCAGGTCGACCGCGTCCGGGCGCGTCGCCGCGACGAGCGCGGCATTGCGCTCATGGAGATGATGATTGCCATCGCGCTGACCGCCGGTGTGCTGACGATCGGCACGTCGCTGTTCATCTCCGGTCTGCGCAGCAACACGCAGGTCGTCACCACGACCCAGGCGACGATGCAGGCCCAAGGGGTCGGCCAGGGCATCGAACGCGCCGTGCGCAACGCGCGTCGCATCAAGCTCGAGAACTGCGCATCGGGCACCACCGACTGCACCAAGATCACCGTGTGGACCACGCTCGGCGGCGAGCGCGCCTGCCAGGTGTGGACCACCTCCAGCGGTGCCAACGCGACGATCCAGTTCGCCCAGGGCTCGGCCATGCCCGGTGGACTGGCGGACTACGGGGCCGGCACCGACGGCGCGAGCGTCACATTCGGCTCAGCCCTCCTGGACGGCGCGGGCCACCCCATCGGCGTCACCTACGCCGTGACCTACCCCTCTGAGACCAAGCCCGTGCGGGTGACGGGGACCGTGCGAAGCCGCACCCCGTACGACACCACCTCGCCCACCACGTGCGGCATCGCCGCCTGAGGACGCAGGAGACGACATGCTGAGCAGACTGAGCCACACCCTCCGCAGACGCCGCGACGAGCGGGGCTTCGCGATGCCCGCCGTCGTCATGATCATCATGGTCGGCTTCATGCTCTCCAGCGTCATCGCCGCGTCCACCCTGGGTTCGGTCCAGCAGACCACCCATGGCCGCAGCAGCGTGCAGGCGTTTGCGGCCGCGGAGGCCGGGCGCGACAGCATGGTCGCTTCGTTGTACGCAGGAGATGAGGCGTCGTGCCCGGTGAGCACCACTGATGTCTCGGTCTCTGACGAGGCAGGGGCGAGCACGTGGACGACGGAGCTGTACATCAAGGCCGGCGAAGGAGTGACCCCTTCAGGCTTCGACGCGTCAGGTGCCCCGGTTGGGTGGGCGTCGACGACGTGCATCGATCTCCTGACCATGATGCCCTCCGGCCCTGGAGTCACCGAGCAGTACGTCGTCGCCGTCGCCGCCACAGGCACCGCCGCAGACGGGACGCAGCGTGTGATCGACGCGCTCTATCCCTGGGAGGTTGTCGGGCCTGACGAGTCGTACGTCGCTCCAGTGATCGGTCCCATTACCTTCGGCGGTGAGTCGGGATTCGGGAACGCCTACGTCGGCGATGTCGTCGTCACGGGGAACGAGGGAGAAACCAACTTCATCTGCGGCGATGTGGGCGATCCCATCACGCCGCTCGGCACCAGTGCCACGGTGATTGAGGGCGATGTGTACGTGCTCAAGGGGGATGCCTTGTTCCCTGGGCCCGGCTGCTACATCAAGGGCAACCTCTACGTTCAGGGAAACGTGACGGTCAAGAACCCCAACACGGCAGGCGGTGTCTGCATTGACGAGAGCCTTCCGTGTAACAGCACGCATCTTCGTGTCACCGGCCACGTGCGCGTGGGTGGCAATGTCGATGAGAGTGGCGGTGGAGGCTTCCGCGTCGGGAGGAGCCTCGTCGCCAAGGGCAATGTGAAGCTCTCGCAGCAGGGCGCCTTCGGGTGGGTTCAGATCGGCAATCGACTTCCTGCTGCCAGCACTGCGATCTTGACCGGCGGCTCCGTCTCTCTCAAGTACGACTCGGCCGTCCTACGGCGGGGTGAGATCTCAGGGCATGTGCGCGCCGTGGGAGGCATCGTTTCGGAGGGCCGCGGCGCGTTTGACCTGCTCAGCGACGGTGACTGGAACATTGACGGGAAGGTCGAAGCGGGCGGCAACGTCGACCTGACGAACACCTCTACTGGTGACATCTCGACTCCGGGTACCGTCAAGATCGCCAACGTCAACGGCGGCCCGATCTCGACCGGGCATATCAGGGCCGGCGGGAGCGTGATCGGTCGTGGCGTGGCGGACAACGCGCGCACTGGGAACGTGACGACCACCCGCGACATCAAGGCCCGGGGGAACGTCGTCTTCACGTCGGACTCTCCGAGCGGTCTAGTGGGGGACGTCCAATGGCGCCTGGGGGCGATCACGGCCGTCCAGACGGGCGCGGCCGCCGGGGACGTCAGCCTGACCGGTTACGCCGGGCTGAGCAACGGTGTCAGCTACAAGACCGGTGCGATCACCGCGGATGGTGGCTACACCCTCGACGTGGATGCGGCTGGGACGGGATGGACCGAAGCGATCACGAGTGGCAATGTCAACGTGCAGAAGGGCGTCAGCCTGCGGCGCGCGAAGGTCGAAGGCGTCGTTGCGGCGAAGGAGGACGTCATTGCGCAGTCGTCCACCGTCACCGGCAACGTGACCACCACCAAGTCTGTCACCGCGACGGGCACCGATGTTGGGGGCGTCGTCTTCGCCGGCGGCAACATTGCCCTCCGGGAGGAGCCAGGCACATTCGACGACATCGCGTTTAGTCAACCCTCCCCGGTCGCGCCTGCCGTATGGGCGGGCGGCACCGTCACGCTTGGCCGGGGCGACGACAGAAACCAATTGCTCTGGGATGACGTGGCCCGAGTCAAGGGCGAGGTCTGGGCACACAACAGCGCTGGCGCGTCCACATCCATTGTCGTTCAGCGGAGGTGGACCGTCGACCGGCGCGTGCTGCGCCGCTCGGGTAACCACAGTATCGAGGACTGCGCCGGTCGGTCGCTGGGCTTCTGCTGGGAGGCAGACAAGTCGTCCCCGAGTATCAACGGCCAGCGAGCAAAGTCATCGACGAGCAACTCACTCTCGCCCGTCTTGAACGAGTCGCGGCAGGATGCGTCCATCGCCTCGCCCCTCGCTGCGGGCCGTATCCCTGAGCCAGCCCGTGCGCTTCCCTTGTACCCGAACGCGCAGGTACCCACGGCCCCTTCGGCGGATCAGCCGAGCATGGCGGACCTGACCGGGATCCCGAATGCCAGCGCTCCCCTGGACGGGGGCAGTTGGCTGGAGTTGGGTAAGGAGCAGATGATCGCCGCTGCTCAGGCAGAGGGATTCGGCACCCAGCCGGGGACCCTCCTGCAGTACTCGGGCGGTGCCTGCGCATCCGAGTGGGGCACGGCCGCCTCAGGTGTCAAGGGGGCCTTGGCGACGAACACGAACCCTCGCAAGAAGTACTTGATCGATGCCACCGCGTGCACTGACCCGCTGCACTTCACCCTTTCCGTCACGGGGGTCAACAGTGACGCAGTCATCCTGGTCAACAGCTTCCGTTCGGCGTTGAGCTTCACCAGCTGGTTCCCCTCGAATGGCACAGCGGCGGACAACCGACGCGTCTTCGTCATCCAGCCAGATGCCGACCCCACTGACAAGAAGCCCACGTGCGCCGGACGCACTAGATTCGGCATCGCGTCGTTCCACGCCAACGCCAATACGCCGTTCATGTTCTACTCCCCGTGTGGCTACGAGGGTCTGCTCGGGGCGCCGTACTTGAACACCAGCAGGTGGTGGGGACAGTTGATCGCGGGGGCCGAGTCCAAGATGCGATCCTCCCAGGTCGTGTGCAAGCCGATGTCCTTGGCGCCCGCCGCGGGCGGCTTCTCGTTGGCTTGTCCCCTGTACGCGGGCCCGGAGGCCTTGCAGACTGGCGATGACGTCCGAGGCAACGTTGGCGTTGTTCGCCGCTTGGGTAGCCTGACTGTGCAGACGGAGCCCTGATCGTGAGCGCCAGCATCCTGGTTGTCACCTTCGCGGTGCTGGTGGGTCTGGCGGTCGGGTCCTTCCTCAACGTCGTCGCCCACCGGGTCCCGGCGGGGGAGTCCCTGCTGCGACCCAGCCAGTGTCCGGGGTGCGACACCGCCATCGCATGGCGGCACAACGTGCCTGTGCTCGGCTGGCTGGTGCTGCGTGGACGCTGCGCGGTGTGCCGGGCGCGGATCTCGCCGCGCTATCCGCTCGTGGAGGCGGCCACCGCTCTCGCGTTCGGGGCCGGGACGGTGCTGTGGTGGCACCGCCTCCCGCATCCCGGGTTCCCTCAGGCGGCCGACTGGGTGCTCCTGCTCGCCTTCGGGTACGTGGTCGC
This sequence comes from Actinomycetes bacterium, assembly GCA_023460975.1. Classification (GTDB taxonomy): domain Bacteria; phylum Actinomycetota; class Actinomycetes; order Propionibacteriales; family Nocardioidaceae; genus Nocardioides. The sequence continues at coordinate 26,827 of JAEWOG010000071.1, read as the reverse complement.
GGCAGGCATCGCCCTCACGCTCATCGACCTGGACACCCGCCGGCTGCCCACCGTCATCGTCCTGCCGAGCGTCGCCGTGGTGGGGGCGCTGTTCCTCCTCGCCTGCCTGCTGGGCGCGCCGTGGGAGAACCTCGCCCGCGCCGGCTTCGGAGCCGTGGGCCTGTGGGCCTTCTATGCACTCGTCCGTCTGGTGCGGCCCGACGGCATGGGTGGAGGTGACGTGAAGCTCGCCCTCCTCGTCGGGGGCGCACTGGGCTGGGTCGGCTGGGGCGCTCTCGTGGTCGGCGCGTTCGCCGCCTTCCTGTTTGGCGGACTGGGCGGTCTGACCCTCATGGCCGCCCGCGGATCCGGCCGACGAAGCACCGTTCCGTTCGGTCCGTGGATGGTCGCGGGCTGTTGGTTCGGAATCGCCCTCGGACAAGGCCTCGGAGCCGCATACTGGCGGTACGCCGGGCTGTGACCCACGCAACATCCCCGCCGCGGGCGCTGCCCGTGACCAAGCGCTTGAACCGTAGGAACCAAGGAGAGTAGGCCATGTCCAGCAGATCGATCGTCGGTCTCGAGATCGCCGAGCGGTGGGTGCGCGGTGTCGAGCTGGTACGCCCCGGCTCGCGTCGCCCCGCCGTCCGTGCCGTCGGCGAGGTCCCCCTACCCGCGGGTGTGGCCCGCGACTCCGAGGTCCTCGACACCGACGCCGTCACCATTGCGCTGCGGCAGCTGTGGACGCAGGCCGAGTTCAAGTCCAAGGACGTCGTGCTCGGCATCGGCAACCGCCGCATCATCGTGCGTGAGCACGTCGCCCCGGCGCTTCCGCTGAGCCAGATCAAGCAGGCGCTGCGGTTCCAGGTCCAGGACCTGCTGCCGGTGCCCGTGGACCAGGCGGTGCTGGACTTCTATCCGGTCGAGCCCGGCCGTACGGAGTCCGGGGACCAGGGTGTCCGCGGCCTGCTCGTCTCCGCCGTCACCACCAACATCGAGACCCTGCTCAGCGTTGTCTCCGGCGCGCACCTGCGCGCCGTCGGAGTCGACCTGGCCCCGTTCGGCCTCGCCCGGGCCGCCGCCCGCGTGGCCCAGCCGGGCGTACGCACGCTCGTCGCACACATCGGTGAGACGACGTCGTGGTTCGTCGTCATCGAGGACGGCGTGTCCCGCTTCGTCCGCATCGTGCCCGGCGGCCTGCCCGCCGAGCGCCAGGGCGTTGTCGCTGCGGCCGTCTCCGATGAGTCTGACCTCGACGAACTGCTGACGCCAGCGGCCGCTCCGGCCGGGGTGAAGGCCTCGGCGATGAGCCCGTTCCCCGGCGCTGCGCCCGCCGGCTCCGACGGCAGCATCCCGACCACCGGATCAAGCGCCTCCGACGACGCGGTGCTCGACTTCGTGACGGTGTTCATGGAGACGCGCGACTTCTACCTGCGCGCGCACCCCGAGAAGCCCATCGGGCAGGTGCTGATCACCGGCGAGGGCGCCACGCACCCCGCAGTGGCTGCACGACTGTCCTCGGCCTGCAACGTGGAGGTGCAGACCTTCGGTCTGGGCGACGCGCTCGACGTGTCCGCCGGAGCCCCCGACCCCGTCCAGAACCTCGCCGCGCTCACCGCAGCCGGCATCGCGATCGGTGGTGAGATCTGATGGCACTGTCAGTGATGACGCGCGAGCCGGCCATCGTGTACGGCGAGCCGCCGCGGGTGAACCTGCTTCCGCCCGCCGAGAAGGACCGACGCGACCTCGTCAAGCTCAAGCGACGCTGGATCACCGCCGTCCTCGCGGTCTTCGGCCTCTGCGTCGTGGTGTTCCTCGGCGCGCTCGGCATGCGGGTCACCGCCCAGATGGCCGTGGGCGACGCGGAGGACCAGCGGGCCGAGCTCCAGCAGGACCTCGCCATGTACGCCGACATCTCGGCCCTCGTCGCCGAGCGCGACGCGCTCACCCGGCAGCGGGGCGAAGCGATGGCCGCCGACCTGCGCTGGAGCACCCCGTACGAGCTGCTCTCGGCGTCGCTGCCACGCGGCGCCGTCATGACCGGCTTCGCGGCGGCCACGGGTGGGACGAACACCGCCGACCCCGCCGAGATCGGGATCAAGGGCGTGGCGACCGTGGTGTCGGGTCAGGCGATCGACCAGGCCATCGTCCTCGACACCTTCGCCCAGGTCGACCACGTGCTCGACGTCGACATGCTCGGCCTGGCACAGGACCAGGGCGTCTACACCTACAAGATCTACGTCGCCTTCGACCAGGCGATCTACAACACGCGGTTCCAGGCCCAGACCCCGGAGGCGGCAGCGCAGGAGGACGGCCAGTGAACAAGCAGACCACGACCTTGGCGGGCACGGTCGCGATCATCGCGATCATCGCCGCGACCGTTCTTCTCGGCGTCCTCCCGCAGATGCGGGCCGCCTCGGCGGCCGAGGCCACCGAAGCCGAGCTCGCCCAGACCAACACGCTGCTCGGTGTACAGCGCGCCGCGCTGGCCAAGCAGAGCAAGGACCCCGAGGGCCTGGAGAAGGACCTCGGGCAGCTGCGTGAGCAGATCCCCAGCACCGCGGACCTCGCCAGCGCCACCCGCGTCATCGTCAATGCGCTCGAGGCTCCCGACGGCTCCGCCGGGGCGACCCTGGTGTCCATCACCCCGCAGGTGCCCCCGGTCGCCTTCACCCCGCGTGAGCAGTTGACCCGCGACGTCGGGGAGCCCCAGCCGCCGGAGACCTATGGAAACCTGACCACCGAGGCGCCCCCGGCCGGGTCCTTCCAGGAGATCCCGTTGACCATCACGGCCACGGCCGTCGATGTGACGGCGGCGTTCCGGTTTGTCGACCTCCTCAACGACGGCCCCCGGCTGCTCGCCGTGCACCACGTACAGATCGTGCGCAACGAGTCCGTCTCCAAGGGCGAGAACCCCGTGAGCGTCGTGGTCGCTGGCGCCGCGTACATGCAGCCCGACGCAGGAGGCGGGTCCGAGGGGTCGGACGAGTGACGGCCGTGACCGGTCCCGACGAGACGGGGGAGCAAGGGATCCCGCTGGGCCACGACGTCGTCGACCTCACCGAGATCACGATCCCGGGTCGCGTGATCCAGATGGTCCCGGCGACCCTGTGCCGCCGGCACCGCGTGCTGCCGCTCGAGACGGACGAGGGCCGCATCCTGCTGGCGATGGTCGACCCGCGCGACATCGTCGCCATCGACGACGTGGCCAGCGTGACCGGTCTCCAGGTGCTGACGGTGCCGGCAACGGACGAGGGGATGACGTACGCCCTCGACCGCTACCTGCGCTCCGACGATGAGCTCGACGCCCTCCAGTCGGAGCTCATCGGCACCGTCGACGTGGTGGACACCACCACCACGAGCGAGGTCGACGACGACTCGCCCATCGTCCGCTTCGTCAACCTGCTCATCGCCCAGGCGATCGCCGACCGCGCCTCCGACATCCACATCGAGCCCGGCGCCCGGGACGTACGGGTCCGCTACCGCATCGACGGGGTGCTGCACGAGATGCAGGTCGCCGACGGCGCCATCAAGCACGGCATCGTCAGTCGCATCAAGATCATGAGCGACATCGACATCGCCGAGCGCCGCAAGCCCCAGGACAGCCGACTCACCGTGATGCACGCCGGGCGGACCGTGGACGTACGAGTCGCGACCCTGCCCACCGTGTGGGGTGAGAAGGTCGTGATGCGAATCCTCGACCACTCGGCCTCCGAGTTGGGCCTGGACGACCTGGCGATGAGCGAGGTCAACATGGCCCGCTTCACCTCGGCGATCGCCCGCCCCCACGGCATGGTGCTGGTCACCGGGCCCACCGGTTCGGGCAAGTCGACCACCCTCTACACGGCCGTCAGCCACGTCAGCAGTCCCGCGATCAACGTCATCACCGTCGAGGACCCCGTCGAGCTCCGGCTCGAGGGCATCAGCCAGGTGCAGATCAACCCCCGGGCGGGACTCACGTTCGCGAGCGCCCTGCGCTCCATCCTGCGTGCCGACCCCGACGTCGTCCTCGTCGGTGAGATCCGCGACCACGAGACCGCCGGTATCTCGGTCGAGGCGTCCCTGACCGGACACCTCGTGCTGTCCACCATGCACACCAACGACGCCCCCAGCGCCATGACGCGGCTCACCGAGATCGGCGTCGAGCCGTTCCTCGTGGGTACGGCCGTCACCTGCGTCGTCGCCCAGCGACTCGCCCGTCGGCTGTGCCAGCGGTGCAAGGAGCCGTACGTCGAGGAGCTGGAGCGGGCGCGAGCGATCGGCCTCCCGGGGGCCGAGGACGCCACGACCGGGCCCGAATTGTTCCGGGCGGGCGGCTGCTCGTACTGCGCCAACACTGGCTATCGGGGCCGCATCGCCCTACACGAGATCATGCCGGTGAGCGAAACCATCGAACACATGGTCGTCGAACGCCGTCCGGCGTCCGACATCCGCGCCGTGGCCACCCGGGAGGGGATGGTCTCGCTGCGCGAGGACGGACTGGAGAAGGTCCTGTCCGGTCTCACCACAATCGAGGAGGTTCTCCGTGTCTCTGCATGACCTGGACACGATCCTGAGCACGGCCGTCGCCGCGCGCGCGTCCGACATCCACCTGGCGCCGTCGCAGCCCGCCCTGGCGCGCGTGGACGCGGAACTGGTTCCGGTGGCGGGCGAGACGACGCCGCTGCACCCCGAGGGGCTGCTGGCCTCGCTCATGGACATCCTCTCGCCCAGCCAGCGGGCTGACTTCGACGCCAACCGAGAGGTCGACCTCTCGTACACGGTGCCCTCGGCGGGCCTGCGCTTCCGCGTCAACGTGTACCAGGAGATGCGAGGCGTGGCCGCGGCCTTCCGTCCCATCTCGGAGACCATCCGCTCGCTGGACTCGATGGGCCTCCCGCCGATCATCGGCAAGCTGGCCATGCTGCCGCGCGGACTCGTCCTGGTCACCGGTGCCACCGGTTCCGGTAAGTCGACGACGCTGGCCGGGATGATCGACGCGATCAACTCTGAACGCAGCGTCCACATCGTGACGGTCGAGGACCCCATCGAGTTCGTCCACCGCAGCAACAAGTCGCTGATCAACCAGCGCGAGGTCGGCACGGACACCCGCTCCTTCAGCGAGGCCCTGCGCCGAGTCCTGCGTCAGGACCCCGACGTCATCCTGATCGGTGAGCTCCGCGACCTGGAGACGATGGAGGTCGCCATGACCGCCGCCGAGACCGGTCACCTCGTCTTCGCCACCCTGCACACCCAGGGTGCTGCCAACTCGGTCAACCGCATCGTCGACGCGTTCCCCGCCCACCAGCAGAACCAGGTGCGCGCGCAGCTGTCCGACACCCTCCAGGGCGTCGTCAGCCAGACCCTGCTCAAGCGCGCCAGCGGCAGCGGACGTACGGCCGCCACCGAGATCATGGTGCGCACGCCCGCCGTGGCGAACCTGATCCGCGAGGGCCAGGTCTCCCAGCTCTACTCCGCCATCCAGACCGGCTCCTCGTACGGCATGCACACCCTCGACCAGGACCTGCGCCGACTCGTCGAGCGGGGCGAGATCACGATCCACGAGGCACTGCGCGTGGTCGTCGATGCGACCTCCCTGGACAACCTCGTGGTCGGGACCAACCAGATCGACCTCGACCAGTGGGCCGCCCAGGGGCAGCCGTCGGCGTACTCGAGAGCATGAGGTGATCTGACATGAGCGTCATGCACGAGTTCAAGTACGAGGCCGTCAACCCGACCAGCGGCGAAGCCATCAAGGGGTCGATGGAGGCCGGCAGCGAGAGTGTCGTCGTCAGCCGCCTGCGCGCCCAGGGGCTGACCCCGGTCACGGTCGCGACGATCGACAAGTCTGGCCTCAACCGCGACGTCTCGATCCCGGGGTTCTCCAAGCACGCCAAGCTCAAGTCGGTCGCCGTGTTTGCGCGGCAGATGGCGGCGCTCACCACCGCGGGCCTGCCCCTGATGCGGGCGCTGCAGCTCGTGACGGAGCAGACCGAGGACAAGGTGTTGGCCAAGGGCCTGGCCCAGGTCACCCGCGACGTCGAGGGCGGCCAGTCGTTCTCGCTCGCGCTGTCGCACCAGCCCACGATCTTCCCGCCGTTGTTGACCAACGTCATCCGGGTCGGCGAGACCGGCGGCTTCCTGGCGCGTGCCCTGGACTCGGTGGCAGTGACGTACCAGAAGGAGGTGGACCTGCGGGGCAAGGTGAAGTCGGCCATGACCTACCCGGCCATCATCTTCTGCATCGCCATCGTCGCGATGCTCGGCATGGTCACCTTCGTGGTCCCCGTCTTCGAGAAGATGTTCTCCTCGATGGACGCGCAGCTGCCGCTGCCCACCCGCATCCTGGTCGGCATCTCTCACAACATGACGTGGATCATGCCGCTGCTGCTGATCGGGCTGGTCGCGTTCACAGGGTGGTGGCGACTCAACAAGCACCGCGACAACGTCCGGCGCGTCAAGGACAGCCTGCTCCTGCGGCTGCCCGTGTTCGGGCCGCTGCTCAACAAGATCGCGATCGCGCGCTTCTCCCGCAACCTGGCGATGATGCTCAACGCCGGCGTCCCGATCCTCCAGGCGCTCGACATCGTGCGCTCGGTCGCCAACAACTGGCCGATCGAGAAGGCGATCGAGGCGATCAGCGAGGCGATGCGCCAGGGCCGCTCGTTCACCGCGCCGCTCGGCGAGCACCCCGTCATCCCGTCGCTGGTGACGCAGATGGTCGCCGTCGGTGAGGAGTCCGGCGCGCTCGGCACGATGCTCGACAACGTCGCCGACTACTACGACATGGAGATCAAGCAGACCACCGAGTCGCTCTCCAGCGCCATCGAGCCGATCCTGATCGTCTTCCTCGGCGTCGTAGTGGGCGGCATGGTCATCGCGCTCTACCTGCCGATGTTCAGCCTGTACGACACGATGAACTCCCAGGGCTGAGGCCTCGGCCTCGGGTCCCCGGGTCCTCGGCGTTCTTGGGGTCTCCGGGCCCCCAGCGTTCCGGGGTCCCCGGGCCCCCAGCGTTCAAGTAAAGCGGGGTTATCCGCACTGTCACCCCCTCAGGAGGGCGCACAGGTGCGGATAACCCCGCTTTACTTGTGGGTCGGCCACTGGTGGGTCCGGGGGCGCAGTTCGTACGTTCCCAGAACTGCGCGCCGAGGCTGATCGAGCCCGGAAATGACAAGATCCGAACCCACATCCGTGGGTTCGGATCTTGCAGATGTCTTGCGACATCACACTGTCGGGCTGACAGGATTTGAACCTGCGGCCTCCTCGTCCCGAACGAGGCGCGCTACCAAGCTGCGCCACAGCCCGATGCTCGTGCCGACGAACGACACTTGAGCAGGCCAAACCATACCCGAGCCCTCGGGCGGTCCCGAAATCGCCCTACCCCCTGAGATCAGGCAGCGCGAGAGGTCAGCGTCATCAGGGTCGCCTCGGGCCTGCAGGCCACCCGCAGCCGCACGTACGGGTTGGTCCCGACACCGGCGGAGACGTGGAGCCAGGCCGACGCCGGATCACCGTCGACCGAGTCCGCCGGATGGCGGTGCAGGCCGCGAGCGCGGGCCGGTTCGAGATCGCAGTTGGTGGTCAGGGACCGACCCCCGGGCAGGCACACCTGCCCCCCATGGGTGTGGCCCGCGATGATGGCGTCGTACCCGTCACGGGCGAACTGGTCGAGCACGCGCAGGTACGGGGCGTGCGCGACCGCCAGGCGTACGTGGGCCGTCGGCGACGCCGGGCCCGCGACCCGGTCCAACTCGTCCAACTCCAGGTGCGGGTCGTCGACGCCCGCGAAGGCGAAGTCGAGCCCACTCACCTCGAGCCGCCCCAGGCCGTTGGTGAGATCCACCCAGCCTGCGTCGCCGAAGGCCTTCACCAGTTCGGGCCACGGCAGCTGCGGCGTGTCCGTGTGACGCTTGCCGGTGTCGGGCAGCAGGTAGGCCAGCGGGTTGCGCAACCCAGGCGCGTAGTAGTCATTGGATCCGAGCACGAACACGCCGGGCACCTCGAGCAGCGCACCCAACGAGTCCAGCACCACCGGGACCGACCGCATGTGCGCCAGGTTGTCGCCAGTGTTGACGACCAGATCAGGCTTCAGCGCGGCGAGCGAGCGCAGCCACGCCTGCTTCGCGGACTGGTCCGGGGTCATGTGGATGTCGGACAGGTGCAGGACCCGTACGTCCCGCGCGCCCGGCGGCAGGAGGGCCACGCGCACCTCGCGCAGCGTGTACTGGCGGGCCTCCCACGCGGCGTACGCGGTGAGCGCCGCGCCGCCCGCCAGGCCGGCTGCGAGCGTACGGCGGAGGACGGCGGGGACAGGCACGCCTCAAGGCTGCCACACCCGGGCGAAACAACCCGCGGGACCGGCCGGGGCAGGGCTGACACAATGGGGGGATGAGTGCTCTCAAGGACCGTCTGCGCGCCGACCTCACGACCGCCATCAAGGCGCGCGACGAGGTGCGTTCCTCGACGCTTCGCATGGTGCTGACCGCCATCACCAACGCCGAGGTGGCCGGCAAGGTCGCCAAGGAGCTCAGCGACGACGACGTGCTCACCGTCCTCACCAGCGAGGCCAAGAAGCGCCGGGAGGCGGCAGTCGCCTTCGAGGAGGGCAACCGCCTCGAGATGGCAGCCAAGGAGAAGGCCGAGGCCGCCGTGATCGCGGACTACCTGCCCGAGCCGCTCACCGAGGACGAGATCAAGGACCTGGTCGCCGCCGCGATCGCGCAGACCGGCGCCGCCGAGCTCGGGATGAAGGGCATGGGCAAGGTCATGGGCGTCGTCACGCCCCAGGTCAAGGGCCGCGCCGACGGCGGCGCTGTGGCTGCAGAAGTACGCCGCCAACTCGGCTGACGCGTCGCTGGCCGTCGAACCCGGGTCCACGGCTGGTTGAGCCTGTCGAAACCCGGGTCACCGCTGGTTGAGCCTGTCGAACCCGGGGGCGTCTCGACAAGCTCGACGGGCGAAGGCGTCTCGCCGGGCGGGAATGCTGGTTGAGCCTGTCGAAACCCGGGGGCGTCTCGACAGGCTCGACGGGCGGAGGCGTCTCGACGGGCGGGTTCGCTGGTTGAGCTTGTCGAAACCCGGGGGGCGTCTCGACAAGCTCGACGAGCGGAGGGTCTCGACGAGCAGAGGCCGCTCGACGGGCGAGCGGAGGCTCCTGCCTCAGTCGTCGTCCCCGTCGTCATCGCCGCCGCGGCCACGGCCGCGTCCCTTGCCCTTGCCGCCTTCCTTGCCGGTCGAGGGGTACAGGGTGATCACGTCGCCCGAGCCGTACCGTTCGCCCGCGCCCGGGGAGGTCGCGGCGACCGTGCCGGCCGGGTAGCCGCTGTTCATCTGCGACCCCACGACCACCTCGAACCCTGCCCCGGTGAGGGTCGCGGTGGCGGCGTCGATGGTCTGACCGAGCACGTCCGGGATCGGCGTGAGCACGCCCGCGACCTCGTCGCCGACCGGAGCGGTGAAGTCCTCGCCCGACAGGCTCGGCGTGATGGCCGCGAACAAGTCGCCCCAGACCGGTCCCGCCAGCGTGGATCCGTACGCGCTGCTCACGTAGTTGCCGCCCACGGTCTGACCGTTGAGCGAAAGCCAGTCGCCGTCGGCGCGGGCGCCCGCGATCATCGAGGCGACAGCGAGGTCGGGGGTGTAGCCGACGAACCACACCGACTTGTTGTCGTTGGTGGTCCCGGTCTTGCCGGCCGACGGCACGGACGGCGCGAACGAGTTGCCGAAACCACCCGGCTCCATGACGCCCCGCAGCACGTCGTTGACGGCGTCGGCGATCGCGCGCGGCATCACCGTCACGCACGAGGGATCGTACTGCGCCACGAGCGAGCCGTCGGACGCCTGCACCTTGTGCACGGGACGCGCCTCGCAGTGGATGCCGCGGTTGGCGAACGTCGCGTACGCCTGCGCCATCTCGAGCGGGCTCGAGTCCGAGACGCCGAGGATCCACGAGGGGACCTTCTGGGTGTCGGGGATGTCCACGCCCATCTTCTCGGCCAGCTCCAGCGGCTCGCACATGCCGGTCTGGGTCTCGAGCTGGGCGAAGAACGTGTTCACCGAGTCCCGGGTGCCGGTGTAGAGGTTGTACGTGCCGGCGCCGGTCGAGTTGCTCACCGGCCACGACCCCGAGCCGTAGTACGGACCGTCGCAGGTCTCGAACTCACTGTCGGGGATCGTCATCGTCTGCGGCGAGGAAATGCTGGTGTTGAGCGGGATGCCCTGGTTGATCGCCGCCGCCAGCACGAACACCTTGAACGTCGACCCGGCCTGGAAGCCGTTGGCGTCGCCGTACTCCTTGGGCACTGCGTAGTTGAGGTGGGTCTCGCCGGCCTTGGCGTTGGTCCCCATCGGGCGCGACTGGGCCAGAGCGCGTACGGCACCCGTCTGCGGCTCCACCAGCGCCAACGAGCCGATCGCCTGGTCGGTCGGGTTGACGTGGTCGGTGACCGCCGCGTCCGCGGCCTTCTGCATGCTCATGTCGAGCGAGGTGTGGATCGTGAAGCCGCCGTTCTTCAGGTTGTGCAGGCGCTCCGTCTCGGTCTCGCCGAACGTGGGGTCCTTCATCAGCCACGACACCGCGTAGTCGCAGAAGAACTGCGCCTGGGACTGCTGGCAGCCGTTGGGGGAGTCCTCGAGCTTGAGGCCCAGCGGCTTGGCCTTGATCTTCTCGGCCTCCTCGGTGGTGATGACGCTGAGCTGGGCCATCCGGTCCAGCACGACGTTGCGGCGCGTGATCGCGCGCTCGGGGTAGTCCACCGGGTTGTAGCCGTTGGGGTTCTTGACGAGGCCGGCCAAGGTGGCGGCCTGCTTCAGGTTGAGCTTCTTGGCGTTCTTGGAGAAGTAGTGGCGGGCCGCGGACTGGATGCCGTGGGCGCCGTCGCCGAAGTAGGCGATGTTGAGGTAGCGCTCGAGGATCCAGTCCTTCGAGTGCTTCTGCTCCACCGCCAGCGCGTAGCGCAGCTCGCGCAGCTTGCGGGCGTACGTGTCCTCCGACGCCTTGGCCCGCTCCTCCTCGCTGTCGGCCTGGTAGACCAGCGTGAGCTTGACGAGCTGCTGCGTGATCGACGAGCCACCCTGGACGGCGCCACCCGAGGCCTGGTTGGTCACCAGGGCCCGGATCGTGCCCTTGATGTCGAGGGCGCCGTGCAGGTAGAAGCGGTAGTCCTCGATCGAGACGATGGCCTCGGTCATCCGCCGCGAGATCTGGTCGAGCGGGACGTTGATGCGGTTCTGGTCGTACAACGAGGCAATCAGGTCGCCGTTGGCGTCGTAGATCCGCGTCTTCTGCGACAGGTCCTGGGTCTCCAGGTCGGCGGGGAGGTCGTCGATGCCCTTGCTGACGTCCTTGGCGGCCAGGCTCGCCACTCCGGCGAACGGCACCACCAGGCAGGCAACCAGCAGGCCCATGATCGCGGCCACGACCACCATCACGCCGATGTGGGCGAAGATGCGGCGCGGATCGTGCTCTCGTGTACCCGCTGAGGAAGTCGACTCAGGCATGGGCACCAGCGTACGGGAGGGGCCATTAGCACCCCCACTCGTCGCGCGTGTGCGAAATGCGCCGATGTCTAGTCCAAATGGACTATGCCTTTTGGGCCGCCTGGCTGTGGTTGAGGGGTGAGGAATTCGATTACGTTTCCCACACAAGGACGAGTCAGAGGTGCTATGGGGGCATCCCGCCGGACTTGAGAACGTGGGGAATGACATGTGGGTCGAGGACTGGGCGCCGCGCGCGGCGTGCAAGGGAGACACTCCGGACGCGCTCTTCGTGCGCGGTGCCGAGCAGAACAAGGCGAAGCAGGTCTGCAGCGGCTGCCCGGTGCGGACCGAGTGCCTCGCCGAGGCGCTCGACAACCAGATCGAGTGGGGCGTGTGGGGCGGCATGACCGAGCGTGAGCGCCGGGCCCTCCTGCGTCGTCGGCCCAGCACGTCCTGGCGCTCGGTTCTGGAGACCGCCCGCAACGGCGGAAGCGCCGTCACCGTCTGACGACCGCTGACAGGCGCCGATGCTCAGCTGGCGGGCGCCTGTGCCAGCCGCTCCCCGACCTCGCGCAAACCCGCGAGGTCGTGGACGTCTGTGGCGAGTGCTTCGACCTGAGTGATCGCCACCGCCGGGTTGCCGGCCGTGAAGCGCGACCGCAGGTGCTGCTCGCGTTCGTACGAGCGCACGCTGTCGGCGTGCAGCCGCAGCAGGCCGCGCGTGAGCGCCGTGTCGTCACCGGCCAGGCGCTCAGCCGCGGTGATCGCCTCCTCCGCGGACAGGTGTCCCGGCGGGGCAGGCGTGGCCCGGTTGATCACCAGCCCCGCGAGCGGCATCTCGTCGGTGGTGAGTCGGTCGACGAAGTACGCGGCCTCGCGCAGGGCGTCCGGCTCCGGCGCCGCGACCACGACGAACGCGGTGCCCTCGGCCTGCAGCAGTGCGAACGTCTGCTCTGCGCGTTGACGGAAGCCGCCGAAGAGCGTGTCGAACGCAGCCACGAAGGTCTGCATGTCCGTGAGCACCTGGGCGCCGAGGATCTTGTTCAAGGCGCCGGTGATGGCCCCCAGGCCGACCGACATCAGCCGCGCCGGCCCCTTCGCCGGGGCCAGCAGCAACCGGATGAAGCGGCCGTCGAGGAAGCCCGAGAGTCGCTCGGGCGCATCGAGGAAGTCGAGCGCCGAGCGTGAGGGCGGGGTGTCGACGACGATGAGGTCGTACGTGCCCTGCTGGAGGAAGTCCCGGTGGATCTGGCCCAGCTTCTCCATCGCCATGTATTCCTGAGTGCCCGCGAACGAGCTGGACAGGGCGACGTAGAACGGGTTCTCCAAGATCTGGCGCGCCTTCTCGGGACTCGCCTGGGACTCCACGACCTCGTCGAAGGTCCGCTTCATGTCGAGCATCATCGCGTCGAGGTGCCCGCCGTGCTCGCCGGCGCCCGCCACGCCGGTGACGGGCCGGGGCGTGTTGTCCAGCTGCTCGATGCCCATCGACTGGGCGAGCCGTTTCGCGGGGTCGATCGTGAGGACCACGACCTTGCGCCCCTGCTCGGCGGCGCGCAGGGCCAACGCGGCGGACGTCGTCGTCTTGCCGACCCCGCCCGAGCCGCAGCACACGATGATCTCGGTCGTACGGTCCGCCAGGAGGGCGTCCACGTCGAGGCGGGCGCTCATGCCAGCCCTCCGTCGCGCAGCATCGCCGCGAACTCCAACAACGCGCCAGCGTCCACGCCGCCCGGCAGGCGCGGCAACTCGACCGTCGCCCTCCCGAGCGCGGTGACGACGGCGTGCTGGGCGTCCTCGAGTTCGCGGCGTACGGCGTGGTCGTGGGCCTCACCGACGAGCGCGTCGAGCAGGCGGTCATCGACGTCGACGCGGGCCGCGGAGAGGTCGGCGGCGAGCGCCGTACGGTCCAAGGATCCGGTGCGGGCGGCCGCCAGGTGGTCCGCGTCCAGGTCGCGGGGGCGGACCATGTTGACGATCACCGCGCCCACGGGCAGGTCGGCGTCGGTGAGTTCAGCGATGCCGTCGACCGTCTCGGTCACGGGCATCTCCTCGAGCACGGTGACGAGGTGGATCGCCGTCTCGGGCGAACGCAGCAGCCCCATCACGTTGTCGGCCTGCCCCTTGATGGGCCCCATGCGCGCCAGCCCGGCGAGTTCGGAGTTGACGTTGAGGAACTGGGTGATGCGGCCCGTGGGCGGAGCGTCGAGGACGACCGCGTCGTACGTCATCGCGCCGCGGTTGCGGGCGTTGCGGCGCACCGCCTCGTAGACCTTGCCGGTCAGGAGCACGTCCCGCACGCCGGGTGCGATGGTCGTGGCGAAGTCGATGACCCCGAAACGGTCCAGCGCCTTCCCGGCGCGGCCGAGCTTGTAGTACATCGCGAGGTATTCCATCAGCGCGGACTCCGCGTCGATGTGCAGCGCGTGCAGGACCCCGGCCCGGCCGTGTGCGTCGGGCAGGCCCCGCGCCAGGCGGGTCTCCGCGTACGGAAGCGGGTCGACGTCGAACATGCGGGCGATGCCCTGGCGGCCTTCGACCTCGCACAGCAGGACGTTGCGTCCGCCGCCGGCCAGAGCCAGCGCGAGTGCGGCCGCCACCGTCGACTTGCCGGTGCCGCCCTTGCCGGTCACGACGTGCAGTCGGACGCTCGAGGGCTCGGAGAGGCTCACGCTTCGAGGATAGAGAGTGGCCCGAGGTTCATGGGCGAGTCATGAACTTCTGGTGGTGTGCACACCACGAGAAGTTCAGGTTCCCCCGCATCTGCGGGGGAACCTGAGGACACCAGCCCCGCCACACCAGCGCGACCCCAGCCCAGCCCCCAGCCCACCCCCGCGCACACCGGGTCACCGACGCCGTACGGCCTGGGAGAGCCCGTGCGCCTCGTGGAGGAGCAGGGCGCCGAGCTCGCGCTGCCGCGCCCGGCCGAACCGCTGCTCGATGCCCGTCAGGCTCAGCGCCCAGCGCGGCTGCTCGTCCGCGTCGAAGACCGCGGCCGCCATGCCCCACGAGCCCTCGACGAGCAGGCCGGGGTTGACGGCGTACCCGGTGTGCCGCGTGGCCGCGAGTCGCTCGCGCAACGGTCCGGGGGCGTGGGTGGGACCGTACGCGCCAGCCAGATCGTGGGCGCGCAGGTGCGCGTCGACCGCGGCCTCGGGGAGGTACGCGAGGATCGCGAGTCCCGCCGAGGCCACCCCGAGCGGAAACCGGATCCCCTCGTGCAGCACGTGCGAGCGAATGGGGAAGGCGCCGTCCTCGCGGACCAGGCAGATGGTCTCGGCGTCCTGACGTACGGAGAAGAAGGCGCTCTCGCCCGTGGCCTCGCTGAGTCGGTGCACCACCGGCCGGGCGAGGGCGGTGACGTCGTGCCGGGCCGCGGCGCGCGTGCCCAGCAGATACAGCTCCGGGCCGAGCAGCCAGCGCCCGTCGGCGGCCCGCTCGGCCAGCCCTGCCTCGGCCAGCGACGACAGCAGGCGGTGCGTCGTGGGGCGGGCCAACTCGGCATCGCGCGCCAGCGTCGACGTCGTGGCGCCGTCAGGCTCGTGCTCGGAGAGCACGCGCAGCAGGAGAGCGGTGCGGCCCACCACGTCGGCGGGGGTGCCCGATGGAGCGTCCATTCAATGAACACTAGCGTCCACGGAGGTTCGTCTGCCGACTGAATCGGTGCCCGCCGTTGACCGTTGTCAGTGGTGCTGACTTGAATCGGAGGACCACGTGAGCGGAGGTCTGGATGGACAAGGTGGTGGCCAGCGCGGCTGAGGCAGTCGCGGACATCGCGGACGGCTCGACGATCGCGGTCGGGGGGTTCGGCCTGTGCGGCATTCCGTCGGTCCTGATCGATGCCCTCCTGGCGGCGGGCGTGCGGGACATCGAGGCCGTCTCCAACAACTGCGGCGTCGATGACTGGGGCCTGGGCAAGCTGCTCAGCCAGAAGCGGATCCGCCGCATGGTGTCGTCGTACGTGGGAGAGAACAAGGAGTTCGCCCGCCAGTACCTCTCCGGCGAGCTCGAGGTCGAGCTCACCCCGCAGGGCACGCTCGCCGAGCGGATGCGCGCGGGTGGCTCAGGCATCCCCGCGTTCTTCACCGCCACGGGCGTCGGCACCCAGGTCGCCGAGGGTGGCCTGCCCTGGAAGTACGACTCCTCGGGGGGCATCGAGGTCGCCTCGCCCGCCAAGGAGACCCGCGTGTTCGCGACGCCCGAGGGTGACAAGGAGTTCGTGCTGGAGCAGGCCATCGTCGCCGACTTCGGCCTCGTGCGGGCGTGGAAGGGCGATCGGCACGGCAACCTTGTCTACCGCGACTCCGCGCGCAACTTCAACCCGCTGGCGGCCATGAGCGGCCGGGTCACCGTCGCTGAGGTCGAAGAACTCGTCGAGCCGGGCGAGATCGACCCCAACGACGTCCACACGCCGGGCGTGTACGTCCAACGCGTGGTCGCCCTGA
The DNA here is from genome assembly GCA_023460975.1 of Actinomycetes bacterium. GTDB lineage: Bacteria > Actinomycetota > Actinomycetes > Propionibacteriales > Nocardioidaceae > Nocardioides. The sequence goes on along the minus strand of JAEWOG010000071.1, from coordinate 10,943 downwards.
CGCCGGAACAGGCGGGCGACAAGCGGATCGAGAAGCGGACCGTACGAGCCGAGGGAGGTGCCTGACATGACGGAGCACAAGGGCTGGACCCGCGAGCAGATGGCCGCCAGGGCGGCCGCCGAGCTGACCGACGGCTCGTACGTCAACCTCGGCATCGGCCTGCCCACACTCGTTCCCAACTACGTCGCCGACGACGTCGAGCTGGTGCTGCAGTCGGAGAACGGCATCCTCGGCGTCGGGCCGTACCCGACCGACGACGCCGTCGACCCCGACCTCATCAACGCGGGCAAGGAGACGGTCACGGTGCGCCGCGGCGCGTCGTTCTTCGACTCCGCGCAGTCGTTCGGCATGATCCGCGGCGGCAAGATCGACGCCGCGATCCTCGGCGCGATGCAGGTCAGCCGCAACGGCGACATCGCCAACTGGATGATCCCCGGCAAGATGGTCAAGGGCATGGGCGGCGCCATGGATCTGGTCCACGGAGCCAAGAAGGTCGTCGTGCTGATGGAGCACGTGGCCAAGGACGGTTCGCTCAAGATCCTCGAGGAGTGCGACCTGCCCTACACGGGCAAGCGGGTGGTGCAGCGCATCATCACGGACCTGTGCGTCATCGACGTGATCGACCCGGCGACCGGCCAGCAGGCGGCGTCGGGCACCCTCACCGAGCGCGCGCTCAAGCTGGTCGAGCTGGCGCCGGGGGTCACCGAGGCCGAGGTGCGGGACAAGACGGGCCCCGAGCTGTTCTGAGCGGGCCCCTCTGCTGAGACCGCACGGATGCTGAGTGGCTGTCAGGTCGTCCGCGTCCGCGCAGCCGCCAGCACGGTGAGCACTGCGACCGCCGCGGCGAAGGTGTAGACCGCCCCGAACGGGTCGGTGGTGTCCTGGGTGGCGGCAAAGAGCAGCCCAGCCAGGGACAGACCCAGCGCCGCGCCGAGCGAGTCCGCGATCGAGAGTGCGGAGGAGTTGAAGCCCCGGTCGGTGTCGCTGGAGGCGGCGAGCATCGCGACCCCCGTACGCGGGTAGCCGTAGCCCATTCCGGCGCCCGCGAGGACGTACATGCTGATCGCGGCCCACGCCGGCGGGTCGAGCCACACGGCCACGGCGATGAGGGTGAGGCCGAGCAGGACGATGAGGCTGCCGGCGGTCATCGCGGCGGAGTCGGAGACGTTGTTCGTGCGCGCCTGGGCCTGGCTCCCCAGCGCCCACACGATGCCGACGCAGGTCAGGGCGATGCCCGCGGCTGCGGCGGTCATACCCCACTTCTCCTGGAGCACGTAGACGATGTAGGCCTCCGCGGTGAAGAAGCTCGCCGAGAGCAGGCCGCGGGTGGCGATCACGGCCGGGAGGCCACGGCGCAACACGAGGGCCCCGGCGGGGAGCAGGCGGGTCAGGGTGGCCACGGCGATGGCTGCGCAGGCGAGCGCGAGCGGCCACGAGTCGGCGAGGAGTTCCACGCCCAGGACGCTGGCGGCGGCGAGCAGGGCCAGCAGCAGTCGTCCGGTGGCGGGCTCGGCTTCCTCGACGCCCGGCATGTCCGTACGGCGTACGACCGGGATCAGCAGCAGCACTGCCCCGGTGACGACGAAGACCGTCCCTCCGAAGACCCAGCGCCAGCCGGCGGTGTCCGCGATCAGGGCGGCCAGGTAGGGCCCGAACAGCGCCGGCAGCACCCACGCGGCGGCGAACAGGGCGAACACGGGCGGTTGCAAGCGGGGCGGATAGATGAGGCCGACGAGGACGTAGAGCACGACCGTCGAGGCGCCGCCGCCGAGTCCTTGAAGGATGCGTCCGACGATGAGGATCTCCATCGTCGAGGCCAGCGCGCACACGGCCAACCCGAGGGAGAAGACGGCGAACGCGACGAGGAGCGGCTTGCCCGGCCCCGCCCGGTCACTCCACATGCCGGCGGCGACCATGCCGACCACGCCGCTGGCGAAGGGGGCGGCGAACGCCGTCGCGTACAGCGCCTGGCCGTCGAGTACTCGCGCCACCTCGGGCATCACGGTCGTGACGGCCATCGACTCGAAGGCGACGAGGACGATCATGGCGAAGGCGCCGATCGTCGTCGTGAGGTAGGGCGCCGAGAAGATCGTCTTGTCGCGGCTGGGGGCGTCGTGCGGCGTGCTCACCAGCGAACTCTAGGCGGTGCTCGACCCCTGCCGACGCTCGACCGCGACGGTGGAGATACACCAAACTTGGAGGTTCTCCAAGTTTGGATGCGCTCGCCGTCGCCTCGGCGCTCGTCTTCGTCTGGGCGGAGAAGCGCGCCCAGGAGCCGATCATCCCGCTCGAGCTGTTCAGCGACCGCAACTTCAACCTTGCCACCCTGGCCGGACTGATCATCGCGATCGCGATGTTCGGCGCGATCGCCTACATGCCGACGTACTTCCAGATGGCCGCCGGGGTCAGCGCCACGGAGGCCGGTCTGCTCATGATCGCCATGGTCGTCGGCCTGATGAGCACGGCACTCACCACGGGTGCCCTGGTGTCGAAGACGGGCAAGTACAAGGCATTCATCGTCTCCAGCGGCGTCGTCGTCGCCGGCGGCCTGGGCCTGCTCTCGACGATCAACGCCGACACGTCGGTGTGGGTGGTGTGCGTGTTCCTGTTCGTGATCGGCGCAGGCATCGGGCTGGGCATGCAGAACCTCCTGCTGGTGGCCCAGTCCGCGTTCTCCAACACGCTGGTCGGCACGGCCACCGCGACGAACAACTTCTTCCGCGAGATCGGCGCCACCCTGGGCGGAGCCGTCGTGGGGGCCCTGTTCACCTCGCGCCTGAGCGACCGGTTGGCCGACAACCTTCCTGCGGGCGCGCTGGAGGCATCGGGCGCCCACGGCAGCGGCGGGCTGACGCCCGACCTCGTCCACCACCTGCCCGAGGCGATCCAGAACGTCGTGGTCAACGCGTACGCAGACGCACTCACCCCGGTGTTCCTCATGCTGGTCCCGCTGGCGCTGCTGCAGGTCGTCGTGCTCGCCTTCGTCAAGGAGAAGCCCCTGGCCGCCTCGTTCGAGGAGCAGGAGGCCCAGGCCCACCAGATCGTGCACGCGCCGCACTGATCGACACCGCTGCGACGCCCCGACCGGAATACCGGCGGGGCGTCGCCGCGTTCGTACGAACGTGAGTGCCCCCATGCCTGCCCTGTCCGTGCTCGACCTCGTCCCCGTACGGTCGGAACAGACCACGGGGGAGGCGCTGCGGGCCTCACGGTCGCTCGCCCAGGTCGCCGACTCCCTCGGCTACGTCCGCTACTGGGTGGCCGAGCACCACAACACCGAGTCCGTCGCGGCCACCAACCCGCCCGTCCTCATCGCGATGCTCGCCGGCGCGACCGAGCGGATCCGGGTCGGGTCCGGCGGCGTGATGCTCCCCAACCACGCCCCGCTCGTGGTGGCCGAGCAGTTCGCCCTGCTGGAAGCCGCCTACCCGGGCCGCATCGACCTCGGCATCGGCCGGGCGCCGGGAACCGACCCGCTGACGCGCTACGTCCTGCGCGGCCAGTCCGCGGAGTCTGCCGACGAGGCCGTCTCCCGGTTCCCCGAGTACGTCGACGACATCCGGCTGATGATGAGCCCCGACGGCGTCGAGATGGCGTTCGGCCAGCGTCGACAGCCCCTGCGCGCCACACCCAAGGCCGCAAGCCTGCCTGTGGTGTGGCTCCTCGGGTCCTCCGACTACTCCGCCCGCCTCGCCGCGGATCGCGGCCTTCCGTACGTCTTTGCCCACCACTTCGCCGGTCAGGGCACGGCCGAGGCGCTGGAGCTGTACCGCTCCACCTACCAGCCCAGCCCCGAACACCCGCTCCCGCGCACGTTCTTGACCGTCAACGCCGCCGTCGCGGCCACCCGCGAGGAAGCCAGGGCTCTGGCGCGGCCGCACGCGCTGGCGATGCTGTCCTTGCGTACGGGAGGGCCGCTGCTGGCTCAGCGCACGGTGGAGGAGGCGGCGGACGTGGACCTGCCCGCCGCCCACGCCGACCTCGTCGAGCGGATGCTGTCCAGCTGGGTCGTCGATGACGCCGAGGGGGCCCGGGCCCGCGTCCGGGCGATGGCCGAGAAGTTCGGCGTGGACGAGGTGATGGTGCACCCGGTCGCCGGCGCCCTGAGCGGGACGCCGCGGGAGAGCAACCCAGCGCGCGAGGAGACACTCCGCCTTCTTGCTGGCTGAGGGCTGGTCCCGCTGGTCGAGCGTGGTTTTCGTTGGTCGAGCGTGGCCCCGCTGGTCGAGCTTGTCGAGGCCCATCGCCGATCGAGCGTGGTTTTCGCTGGTCGAGTTCGTCGAGACCTGGTTTCGACCAGCTCAACCGGCGGGGGTTGGTTTCGACAGGCTCAACCGGCGGGGGTTGGTTTCGACGAGCTCAACCAGCGGGGCTTGGTTTCGACAAGCCCAACCAGCGTCGGTGGACAAGCTCAACCGGCGGAACTCACCGAACCTGCTTGAAGAAAGTTCCCCGCGGGTGTCGTATCGGAGCACCCCCGTTCGTGGCATGGGTGAGAGGGCGGCCAGCCGGGCCGCTCGCGGTGGCAGCCGGGGGCTGCGGAGGAGCGGAGCGATGCCGACCTACATGATCACCTTCAACGACGAGTGGGTCGAGCCCCACACGACTGAGCAACTCATGGCCAAGTCGGCCGCCAGCGGCACCGTCGTCGACGCCATGAAGGCGGCGGGGATCCTGCGTTTCAGCGACGGCGGGCTCGACCGTACGAGCGTCCTGTGCAGCGTCGAGGCGGTCGACGGGAAGGCCGTGTTCAGCGACGGCCCGTACGTCGAGACGAAGGAGCACCTCGGCGGCTTCTGCGTCATCGAGGTGGCCGACGACGCCGCCGCTCGCGAGTGGGCCGGCCGCCTGGCCGTCGCGTTGGAGTGGCCGCAGGAGCTCCTCCGCTTCCCCACGTTCGACCAGGTCCTTGAGCAGCACGGATCCGAGGAGTGAGTGCGATGCCCCGATACATGTTGTCCGTATTTGGTCCGACCGAGCGCCCCGAGTTCGGCGGGTACGAGTCCAAGGAGGCGATGCTGGCCTCGTTCGCCGAGACCGGCGCCTTCAACGACAAGCTCGTGGCTGAGGGCTACTTCGTCTTCGCCGACGGTCTTGAGGCCGCCACCGCTGCCACGACCGTCGACGGCCAGGGCAACAAGCCGGTCGTCACCGACGGTCCCTACCTGGAGGCCAAGGAGCATTTGGGCGGTTTCTGGGTGATCGAGGCGCCCGACCTGGACGTCGCCCTTGCGCTCGCGGCGGAGGGTTCGAAGGCGTGCCGAGGGGTGGTCGAGGTGCGGCCGTTCCAGACTGAGGCCAGCGTCGAGGCCATGCTGGGGGAGTGAGCACTCCCGACGCTGCCGCCGCGCTCAGCCGCGCCCACCAGGACGAGTGGGCACGGGTGGTCGCGGGCCTCGCCCGCCGCTTTGGCGACCTCGACCTGGCCGAGGACGCGGCGGCGGAGGCGTACGCGATCGCCGTCGAACGCTGGCCACTCGACGGCGTTCCACCCAACCCCGGCGGCTGGCTCACCACCACCGCCACCCGCCGCGCCCTGGATCGCGTACGCCGTGAGTCCAAGCGGCGCGCCAAGCACGAGGCGGCCGACATGCTGCTCGATGGTTCCCCGCCCGAACCGACCGGACCCGTGGTCGACGACCGGCTGCGGCTGGTCTTCACCTGTTGTCACCCGGCCCTCGCCATGGAGGCGCGGGTGGCGCTGACGCTGCGCCTGCTCGGCGGGCTCACGGTGGCCGAGATCGCCCATGGGTTCCTGGTGCCGACCACGACGATGGCCCAGCGGATCACCCGGGCGAAGGCGAAGATCTCCGCCGCCCACATCCCCTACCGGGTGCCCTCCGAGTCCGACGTGCGCGAGCGGCTCGACGGGGTGTTGGCGGTGCTCTTCCTGGTCTTCAACGAGGGCTACCTGTCCAGCGATGGGGAGCACGCCGTACGAGCCGACCTGGCCTCCGAGGCAATCAGGCTGGCACGCCTGCTGCGCGAACTGTTCCCCGAGGACGGGGAGGTCGTCGGGCTGCTCTCGCTGATGCTGCTGACCGACGCGCGGCGGGCGGCGCGGGTGTCGCGTACGGGGGAACTGGTCACCTTGGCCGACCAGGACCGCACCCTCTGGGACGCGGCGGCGATCGTGGAGGGCGTCGAACTGCTCACGACGCGCCTGCGGGCGGCCGGTGCGGGGGCGGGCAGCCCTGGGCGGTACCAGCTCCTGGCTGCGGTCAACGCGGTCCACGTCAGCGCGCCCTCGGCCGCCGACACCGACTGGTCGCAGGTGGTGGCCCTCTATGACCGGCTCGTACGCCTCGATCCTTCGCCCGTCGTACGACTCAACCGCGCCGTTGCCCTCGCCGAGGCCGACGGGCCCCTGGTGGCGCTCGAGGAGGTTGATCGTCTCGGCGACGCGCTTGAGGGATACCACGCCTTCCACGTCACCCGGGCCGAACTGCTGCGCCGGCTCGGCCGCCATGCTGAGGCGGGGCATGCGTACGACCGCGCCCTCACCTTGACCACCAACCCGGCCGAGGCGGCCCACCTGCGTCGGCGTCGCGACGAGCTCGGGTGATGGGGTGCTGGTCGAGCCCCCATCCGCTGGTCGAGCCCCCATCCGCTGGTCGAGTCCCCGTCCGCTGGTTGAGCTTGTCGAGACCCGGTTTCGACAAGCTCAACCAGCGGGGGTTGGGTTTCGACGGGCTCAACCAGCGGGGGTTGGGTTTCGACGGGCTCAACCGGCGGGGTGGGTTTCGACAAGCTCAGCCAGCGGGGGCGACAAGCTCACCCAACGGGCCAGACCCGACACAGGGTGGGCCGCAATGCAGGGGCGCAGTAGTCTCAGGCCATGACCCAGTGGGAGTACCAGGTGGCGCCGATTCCGCTCCACAACGAAGCCCTCATGCTCAACAACTTCGGCCAGGACGGGTGGGAGTTGGTGGCGATCCACACCAACGCCACCGGCGGTCTCGTGGCCTTCCTCAAGCGTCCCAAGGAGGCGTGATGTCGGTCGAGCAGCGCCTCGTCGACCTGGGGATCACCGTCCCCGAGGTCGTCCCGCCTGTGGCGGCGTACGTGCCTGCCGTGCGCACCGGCAACCTGATCTACACCTCGGGCCAGCTCCCGGCCCGCGACGGCGCGATGATTGCCGTCGGCAAGCTCGGCGACGCCGTGGACGAGGAGACCGGCTACGAGTGCGCTCGCCAGTGCGCCCTCAACGCGCTGGCCGCGATCAAGGCCGAGATCGGGTCCCTCGACAACGTCAAGCGCGTCGTCAAGGCCGTCGTCTTCGTGGCGTCCACGCCCGACTTCACTGGGCAGCCCAAGGTCGCCAACGGCGCATCGGAGTTCCTCGGCGAGGTGTTCGGCGAGGCCGGCAAGCACGCTCGTTCCGCGGTCGGTGTCCCCGTGCTTCCGCTCGACGTCCCCGTTGAGGTCGAACTGATCGTCGAGGTCTGAGCCGTGAAGGAGATCCGTCTCCCGCAGGCGCTGGTCGACCAGGCCCACGCCTTCACCGACGGCAGCGCTGAGCCCGCCGAACCCCGCAACGCTGCCACGGTCGTGCTGCTGCGCGACGGGGCCAGCGGACCCGAGGTCTACCTCATGCGCAGGCAGACGTCGATGGCGTTCGCCGGCGGGATGGCGGTGTTCCCCGGCGGTGGCGTGGATGCACGCGACTTCGACGACGAACTGATCGAGCGCGGCCTGTGGGCCGGACCGTCGGTGTCCGACTGGGCGAGTCGCCTGGGGTGCGACGAACCGACCGCGCGGGCGCTGGTCTGCGCGGCCGTACGCGAGACGTTCGAGGAGTCCGGCGTGCTGCTGGCCGGCTCCGTCGACGAGGTTGTGGCGGACACGACCGGGGACGAATGGGAGGCCGACCGGGTCGGGTTGGAGTCGCGCGAGCTGTCGCTCACGGAGTTCCTCACCCGCCGCGGCCTGGTGCTGCGTACGGATCTCCTCGGCGCCTGGTCGGGATGGCTCACGCCGATCTTCGAGCCGCGCCGCTACCGCACCTGGTTCTTCGTCGCCCGCCTCCCCGCCGGGCAGGTGACGCGCGACGTCTCCTCGGAGTCGTCGTCGGTGCACTGGACCCCCGCGATGGGGGCGGTCGAAGAGGTGGAGGCCGCGACGTTGATGATGCTGCCGCCGACCTACCTGACATGCCTCGACGTGGCCCAGTACGCGCAGGTCAACGCCGTTCTCGCCCAGGCTGGCGGCCGTACGGTCGAGATGTTCATGCCGGAGGTCACCGACGTCGACGGTGAGTTCACGCTGTCGCGGCCCCCGATGTACGCGGACCTCCTGGCCTCGCGGTGACCGTCTCGCCCCAGGGCTGGTCGGGAGGCCCATTCGGGTCCACGGCGACCTGCGTGCTCGCGCCCAACGCCGACATCATGACGCTCGACGGGACCAACACGTGGGTGCTGCGCGACCCTGACTCGTCGCGCTCGGTCGTGGTCGACCCGGGCCCTGACATCGACTCCCACGTCGCCGCGATCGATGCGGTGGCGGGTGACGTCGCCGCGGTGCTGCTGACCCACCACCACTTCGATCACTCCGAGGTGGCCAAATCGTTCGCACAGCGGCACGGGTGTGGCGTACGAGCCCTCGACCCCGCATACCGGCTCGGCTCCGAGGGTCTCGGTGAGGGCGACGTCGTCGCCGTCGGGGGGCTGGAGGTGCATGTTGTCGCGACGCCCGGGCACACCGCGGACTCGCTGAGTTTCGTGGTGCCCGCCGACCGCGCGGTGCTCACCGGGGACACGGTGCTGGGCCGCGGCACGACTGTCGTGGCGCACCCCGACGGGCAACTGGGCGCCTACCTCGGCTCCCTCGAACGGCTTCACGCCCTGTGCGGCGAACAGGGGATCTCGACGGTGTGGCCCGGTCACGGCCCGGTGATCGAGGACGCTCTCGGCGCGCTCGACTTCTACCTTGCCCACCGCCGCGACCGTCTCGCCCAGGTCGAGGCCGCCGTCCTCGCGCTCGCGGAGCGCGACAGCTGGGCCGAGGCCCTGACCGAACTCGACCTCTCACCGGGAACCGGGGCGACCGTGTCCCCCCGTACGGTCGTCGAGCGGGTGTACGCCGACGTCGACCCCATCCTGTGGGGCGCGGCCGAGTTGTCCGTACGAGCCCAGTTGGCCTACCTCGCCGACCGCTGACCGATCACTCCTCGCCGCTGGGCGAACCGGGCGCCGCGGGGACTGCGCCCAGTTCTCGTACGGGCCATGATGCTGGGGTGAATGCCCGCATCACCTGCCCAGTCCTGAGCGAGAAGGTCGTCTCCGCCCAGGAGGCCGCCCGCCACATCACGCACGGCCAGCAGGTCGGGATGAGCGGATTCACCGGGGCGGGCTCGCCCAAGGCGCTCCCGAGTGCGCTGGCCCTGCGGATCGAGGCCGCCCACGAGGCCGGCGAGGAGTTCGCCATCGACCTGCTGACCGGCGCCTCCACGGCACCCGACACCGACGGGGTGCTCGCGCAGGTCGACGGGATCGCGCGGCGTGTCCCCTACCAGGGCGACCCGACACTGCGGCACGCCATCAACACGGGTGCGGTGGACTATCTCGACACGCACCTGTCGCACTCGGCCCCGTACACGTGGTTCGGCTTCTACGGTTCCCTCGACGTGGCCGTCGTGGAGGTGGCGGCGATCCTGCCCGACGGCCTGCTGGTGCCGAGTTCGTCCGTCGGCAACAACAAGTCGTGGCTCGACCTGGCCGAGAAGGTGATTCTCGAGGTCAACCACTGGCACCCGCGGGCGCTGGAGGGGATGCACGACATCTACTACGGCGCCGCGCTGCCGCCGAACCGCGTGCCGATCCCGTTGACCGAGCCCGACCAGCGGATCGGGCAGCCGTACCTCAGGGTCGACCCGGCCAAGGTCGTCGCTGTCGTGGAGACCCATGCGCCCGACCGCAACACCGCGTTCTCCCCGCCCGACGCCACCTCGCGGGCGATCGGCGCGCACGTGGTGGACTTCCTGCGTCACGAGGTGGCAGCGGGGCGGATGCCGGCGGACCTGTTGCCGCTGCAGTCGGGCGTGGGCAACGTGGCCAACGCGGTGCTCGAGGCGCTGGATGCCAGCGACTTCACCGGCCTGACCGCCTTCACCGAAGTCATCCAGGACGGCATGATCAACCTGCTCGACTCGGGGACGCTGCGATTCGCGTCCGCCACCGCCTTCGGCCTGTCGAGCGAGGGCGTCGCCCAGCTGATGGAGAACCTCGACGCCTACAAGGGCAAGGTGTTGCTGCGGTCCGAGGAGATCTCCAACCACCCCGAGCTCGTACGCCGCCTCGGCCTCATCGCGATGAACGGCATGATCGAAGCTGACATCTACGGGAACGTGAACTCCACGCACGTGATGGGTTCGGCGATCATGAATGGCATCGGCGGGTCGGGCGACTTCACGCGCAACGCCTACCTGAACTTCTTCCTCTCGCCCTCGACGGCGAAGGGCGGGGCGATCTCGTCGATCGTGCCGATGGTCAGCCACGTCGACCACACCGAACACGACGTACACGTCATCGTCACCGAGCAGGGCCTCGCCGACCTGCGCGGGAAGTCGCCGCGGCAGCGCGCCCGTACGGTCATCGACAACTGCGTCCACCCTGACTTCCGCGACGCGCTCTCGGACTACTTCGAGCGCGCCCAGGCCGCGCGACCCGGTGCGCTGCACACGCCGCACCTGCTCGATGAGGCGCTCAGCTGGCACCAGCGGTACTTGGACACCGGCCAGATGTGATCCGGCGCGCCGCGTGACGGGGCTGGGCGGTCTGCGTCATGCGTTTGGTGCCGGGGCCTGTGGCGGTCTGCGTCATACGAATGTGGCCAGCCGGGGCCTGTGTCATACGAAGGCGTCTGGGAGCCTCGTGTGTCATGCGGATGCGGCGTTATTGGTGTGGGTTTGTATGACGCGGGGCCGGCGGGGGGCGGGTTTGTAT
>JAEWOG010000070.1 GCA_023460975.1 Actinomycetes bacterium | reverse complement strand
CAGGGCCTTGTTGGCGTCATCCAGCGCCCAGTCGATGCCCTCTTCCTTCAGGCCGAGCACGGAGCCGCCCGCGCCTCACATCGAGCATTTCTGGTCGGACATGTAGTCGTGGACCTTGACCGTGCCGGCGATGATGTCGGCCTTGGCCTTGTCGGCGGCCGCCTTCATCTCCGGCGTGATCAGGGCCTTGTTGGCGTCATCCAGCGCCCAGTCGATGCCCTCTTCCTTCAGGCCGAGCACGGAGACGCCCGGCTTCCAGGAGCCGTCCTTCGCGGCCCTGAAGGTCGAGTAGGTCGCATTGTCGACGCGCTTGAGCATCGAGGTCAGCACCTTGCCGGGATGCAGGGCGTTCTGGTTGGAATCGACGCCGATGCCGAGCTTGCCGGCATCGGCCACGGCGCGCAGCACGCCGATGCCGGTGCCGCCGGCGGCGTGATAGACCACGTCGGCACCGCGATCGATCTGCGACTTGGCGAGCTCGCCGCCCTTGACGGGGTCGTTCCAGGCGGCCGGGGTCGAGCCGGTCATGTTCTGGAAGATCTCGGCATCGGCCTTGCCGGCCTTGACGCCCTGGACATAGCCGCAGGCGAATTTCCGGATCAGCGGGATATCCATGCCGCCGACGAAGCCGACCTTGCCGGATTTCGAGGCCATCGCCGCGAGCAGGCCGACGAGATAGGAGCCCTCATGCTCCTTGAAGACGACCGACTGAACGTTCGGCAGTTCCACGACCATGTCGATGATCGTGAACTTCAGGTTCGGGAACTCGGCCGCGACCTTCTTGAGGGCGGTGGCCTGCGAGAAGCCGACGGCGATGATCGGCGAGTGGCCGTCGCGGGCGAAGCGGCGGAGCGCCTGCTCGATCTGGGCGTCGTTGGTCGGCTCGAAATCGCGGAAATCGACATTGGTTTCCTTCTTGAACTTCTCGGCGCCGATGAAGACGCCCTCGTTGAAGGACTTGTCGAATTTGCCGCCCTTGTCGTAGACGATCGCCGGCTTGATCGGCTGCGATTGTGCCCATGCCGCCACAGCCGAAAGCGCCACGCCGGCGAGCGCCGCCGCGAAAGAACCCAAACGCATCGCACGATCCCCTGTCATAGCCGGGCGCCGTTGTCCGGCCCTCGATCCCGGCACGATGACATGGCCCGAGCGCGCGGCCAAGCTGGCGAAAGGTCATGCTCGTCGGGAGATCGGATCGGACCGCGATGGCGATGGCGATTGCCGAATGCCGGCTGGCGGCCTTAGGCTGCCGGCCATGATGCTGAACGACGACGAGATCGAGCGCTATGCGCGCCACATCGTCCTGCCGGAGATCGGCGGGCCGGGCCAGCAGCGGCTCAAGAACGCGCGCGTGCTGGTCGTCGGCGCGGGCGGGCTCGGCGCGCCGTTGATCCAGTACCTGGCCGCCGCCGGCGTCGGGAAGATCGGCATCGTCGACGACGACATCGTCTCGCTCTCGAACCTGCAGCGCCAGACCATCTTCACCACCGAGGATATCGGCGCGCACAAGGCGGTCGCTGCCGCGCGCTTCGTGCGCAACCTCAATCCGAATGTCGTGGTCGAGGAGCATGTCACGCGCATCGACCCGCATAATGCCCGCGCGATGATCGCCTTCTACGACGTCGTCGCCGAAGGCTCCGACAATTTCGCGACGCGCTATGCCGTGACCGATGCCTGCTTCCACGAGCGCAAGCCGGTGGTGATGGGCGCGCTCGGCCGCTTCGACGGCTCGCTCACCACGATCCGCGCCCACGAGGCGAGTCCGGACGGCAAGCCGAACCCGACCTGGCGCTGCCTCTTCCCGGAGGCGCCGCCGCCCGGCGCGATCCCGACCTGCGCGGAGGCCGGCGTGCTCGGCGCCCTGCCCGGCGTGATCGGATCGCTGATGGCGCTGGAGGTGGTGCGGGCCGTCACCGGCTTCGGCGAATCGCTCGTCGGCAAGCTGCTGCTGGTCGATTCGCTGACGATGCGTTTCGAGACGCTGCGCTATGGCTGGGACGAGGCCAATCCGCTCAACGGCACGGGCGCGACCGAAGGCCGATCTTAACCCGCATGTGCTAGCTGATCCCTGTCGAGGACGGGGAAAGGGACAGCATGCAGGCCGGCGACACGATCGGGACAGGGGTTTCGACGCGAGCGAGCTGGCTTCCCAACTTGCCCCTCGCCCTGCTCGGCATCGCCGTCCTCGCCTGCGCGCTCCTGTTGACGCTGCCCCTGACATTGCCACTCGGGCCGATGTACTGGGACCTCGTCCTCTATCTCGACGCCGCCAACCGCATCGGCGAAGGGCAGGTCCCGCTGATCGACTTCATCGCGCCGGTCGGCCCGCTCGGCTACTGGCTCTTCGCCGGGCTCGACACGCTGTTCCCGCGCGCCCACCCGCTGCTCACGGCGCAATGGTGCCTGTTCGCGGTGACAGCTCCGGCCATGGCCGTGATCCTGCACGCCATCGGCAAGCAGTCGCGCGCCAGGGCATTGGCGCTGCTCCTGCCCTATCTCGCCTTCCAGATCCTACCGATCAATGTCGAGCATTATTCCTTCTTCCCCGGCACGGACGGGTTCGGCATCTATAACCGGCATGTCAGCATCGTGCCCTACGTGCTGGTCTCAGGCCTCGTCTTCCTGCGCGGCCCCGCACTCGGCGCCGTCATCGGCTGGACGCTGACCGCGCTGTTCCTGATCAAGATCACCGGCTTCCTCGCCGGCGGCATCGTTACGGCCTTCGCACTCGCCGCAGGGCGGATCGGTTGGCGCCAGAGTCTCCTGATCGCGGCAGCGGCCGGGCTTGGGCTGATCGGACTGGAACTCACCACAGGTCTCGTCAGCTCCTATCTCGACAGCATCCTCGCGCTGATCGCGATCAATGCCGGCGGCATCCTGCCCCGCTTCGTCCAGGCCACCTCGCTGCATCTCGACATCGTCGGCGCCGGGGCGGCGCTCGGGCTCGCGCTGCTCTGGCTGGACCGCCACGACATCGCGGAGGCTACCCTTGCGCTACGCGGACAGCCGTCGGCGACCGGCTTCGTCCGACGACTCGACCGCGACGTCGCCTGGCTCGCCGTCGTCCTCGCCGCCGGGCTGTTCTTCGAGACGCAGAACACCGGCGGGCAGGCCTTCATCTTCATCTGGCCGGTGCTGCTTATGATCCTGTCACGCTGGCTCGGCAGCGGCCGGCGCGGCGCGCTGGTCGTCTGCGGCCTCGTCGCGGCCACCGCGATCCCGCCGGCCGAAACCGTGCTCCAGCGCGGCGCGCGCGCCCTGATGGCGCAGGCGGGCTATGCCGCCCTGCCAAACCAGCATCTCGGCCGGCTCGGCCAGGTCTCGCAGCATGCCGACGTCATGAACCGCGCGGAGGCGATGCTCGACATCTACGCGGCCCATCCCGCGACCTTCCGGGAGTTCACCGCCCGCGAGATGCTGCCGTCACCGCAGCTCTATTCGGAACTCGACTTCCAGGCGTCGTGGCTGATGGCGGTCGACGAAGGCGTCTCGGCGATCCTGGCGCATGAGCAGGCGAGCGGACGCCGCTTCGAGACGATCATGAGCCTCAACTTCGTCAACCCGTTCCCCGCCGTGATGGGCCGCAGCGCGCCGCGCGGCATCGCCATCGGCGCCGACCCGTTCCGCGCCGTGCCGAAGCCGGACGACACGGAGATCACGCTCGCCCGCGAGGCCGACCTCGTGCTCTACCCGCTCTGCCCGGTCACGGTCGCGAACGAAGCCCTGCGCCGGATCTACGCGCCGGTCCTGACGGGCCGGCGGGAGATCGCGCTCGGGCGCTGCTGGAAGGGATACGTAAGGGCCGATTAACGGCCGCGCTTCGCCTCGATCACCTCGAAGAGCTGCGCCGCGAGGTCCGGGCCGCCGAGCTTCTTGATCGCGCGCACGCCGGTCGGCGCGGTGACGTTGATCTCGGTGAGCTTGCCGTGGATCACGTCGATGCCGACGAGAAGCAGGCCGCGCTCGCGCAGGGTTGGGCCGATCGCCTCGCAGATCGCAAGCTCCTGCTTCGACAGGTCGGTCGGGCGCGCTGCGCCGCCGCGGACCATGTTGGCGCGCAGATCGCCGACCGCCGGGACGCGGTTGACGGCGCCGGCCGCCTTACCGTCGATCAGGATGATGCGCTTGTCGCCCTCGGTGACCTCCTTGATGAAGCCCTGCACCACCCAGGGCTCGCGGAAGAGGTTGCTGAACAGGTCGAAGAGCGAGCCGAAATTCGGGTCGCCCTTGCCGGTCTTGAAGACGGTCGCGCCGCCGTGGCCGTAGAGCGGCTTCATGACGATCTCGCCATGCTCGTCGCGGAAGGCCTCGATCTCCGCCCTGTCGCGGGTGATCAATGTCGGCGGCATCAATTCCGGGAAATGGGTGACGAGGATCTTCTCGGGCGCGTTGCGCACGGAGGTCGGATCGTTGACCACCAGCGTCTTCGGGTGGATGCGCTCCAGCATGTGCGTCGTGGTGACATAGGCCATGTCGAAGGGCGGGTCCTGCCGGAGCAGCACGACGTCCAAGGTCGAGAGATCGACCTTCTCCTCGGCGCCGGCGGTGAAATAGTCTCCCTCGGCATCGCGGACCTTCACAGGACGCATCGGCGCCGTGACCTTGCCGTCGCGCATCGAGAGCTTGTCGGGGGTGTAGGGGTAGAGCGAGTGGCCGCGCGCCTGCGCTTCCAGCATCAGCGCGAAGCCGGTATCCCCGGCGATCCGGATGCGCTCGATCGGGTCCATCTGGATGGCGACGTTGAGGCTCATGACAGGCTTCCTGTTGCAGGCGGTTCTTATCGGGCCGCGGACCGGGTTCCTGCAAGTGGGGCGCATCGACCACGTCGCCTTCTGACGTAATCGTCAGAAGGCGAAAAACGTGATCGATTCTAAAAACTTGGAGCATTGTTTCAGCAAAAACCGGTGCCCACTTTTTGCACAATGCTCTTGCATCACAGGACAAGCGCGAAGGCGGCCGGCACATGGCGCGGCCGGCGCCAGGGCGCCAGAAACACCGCATCGGCCCGCAAATGATGATCGACGGCCCAGGCATTGCGCGAAAGCCAGTGCCGGACGCGCCGCTCGACGAGGCGCTGTTTTTCCGGGGTGATCGCGATCATGGCGTCGTCGAGGTGCCTACGCGCCTTGACCTCGACGAAGGCGATGGTGCGGCCGCGCTTCATCACGAGATCGATCTCGCCGCC
>JAEWOG010000069.1 GCA_023460975.1 Actinomycetes bacterium | reverse complement strand
AACAAGGTCGACCGCGAGACGCGCGACCTGTTCGACCTGATCAACGAGATCGAGACGACGCTGGCGCTCGACGTCGCACCGATGACCTGGCCGGTCGGCCGCGGCCGCGAATTCGTCGGCACCTACGACCTCAAGGCGAACACCTTCCGCCGCAACCAGAAGGGCGACGAGCGCGCCGAGGACCGCCAGGTCTCCGGCTGGGACGATCCGCTCTTCGACGAACTCCTGCCGCATGGCGCCGCCGAGACCTGGCGCGAGGAAGTCTTCCTCGCTGCCGAGGGCCTGAAGCCCTTCGACCTCCAGGCCTTCCGCGAGGGCCACCTGACGCCGCTCTATTTCGGTGCGGCCTTGCGCGACTACGGCGTGCGCGACCTGATCGACGCACTCGGCGCCTATGCACCCAGCCCGCGGGCCCAGCTCGCCGACAAGCGCCCGATCGAGGCGGACGAGCCGAAGATGACCGGCTTCGTCTTCAAGATCCAGGCGAACATGGACCCGAACCATCGCGACCGCATCGCCTTCATGCGCATCTGTTCGGGCAAGCTGTCGCGCGGCATGAAGGCCAAGCTCGTCCGCACCGGCAAGCCGATGCCGCTCAACGCGCCGCAATTCTTCTTCGCCCGCGACCGCTCCATCGCCGAGGAGGCCTTCGCCGGCGACATCGTCGGCCTGCCCAATCACGGCACGCTGCGCATCGGCGACACGCTGACCGAGGGCGAGGACATCGTCTTCAAGGGCGTGCCGAGCTTCGCGCCGGAAATCCTGCGACGCGTCAAGCTGAAGGACGCGATGAAGGCGAAGAAGCTGCGCGAGGCGCTGCAGCAGATGGCCGAGGAAGGCGTCGTCCAGCTCTTCCTGCCGCATGACGGCGCCCCTGCAATCGTCGGCGTCGTCGGCGCGCTCCAGCTCGACGTGCTCAAGGAGCGCATGGACGCGGAATATTCGCTGCCCGTCGATTTCGAGCTCTGCCAGTTCTCGATCGCCCGCTGGGTCTCCTCGGACGACAAGGCCGCGCTGCAGAAATTCGTCGGCCTCAAGCCCTCGGCCATGGCCGACGATCTCGACGGCGACCCGGTCTTCATGGCGTCGAGCCAGTTCACGCTGAAATACGACGCCGAGCGCGCGCCCGACATCACCTTCTCGGATGTGAAGGACTACCAGAAGGTCACGAAGGCCTGATTGAGCGCGTCATGGTCGGGCTTGACCCGACCATCTCGGAAACCAGTGCCTTCTCGTCATGAGATTCTCGGGTCTGCGCTGCGCTTCGCCCGAGAATGACGGCAGTGCCCTTCACCCCTCCCCCGCGAAACCCAGCGGGATCGCCGAGGTCGATTTCAGCTCCTCCATCGCGAACATCGAGGTCACGTCGCTGAGATCGATGCGCGAGATCAGCTTCTTGTAGAGCGCGTCATAGGCGGCGATATCGGCGACATAGGCCTTGAGCAGATAATCGATCTCGCCGCTCATCCGGTAGAAATCGACGATCTCGGTCAGGTCGTGCACCGCCTGGTGGAAGCGCTCCAGCCACTCCATCGAATGGCGCGCCGTCTTGACCGCGATGAAGACGGTGACCCCGGCCTTGAGCTTGTCGCGATCGAGCAGGGCGACACGGCGCTTGATATAGCCGCCCTCCTCCAGCTTCTGCACCCGCCGCCAGCAGGGCGATGACGACAGCCCCACCGCTTCGGCGAGTTCGGCGAGCGGCAGGCTCGCATCCTCCTGCAGGCGCGCCAGGATGCGCAGGTCGAAAGCGTCGAGCTTGGCCATGACTCCCCATGAAAATCGGAATCAGCTTCCTCGCTAGAGAATGAAGCGGAGAGAAACTTCCACACATCATTCCATGAAAGGCATGAGATTCCAATCGGGGATGAAAATTCTCCAACTCCGCAAACCGCTTCCCCCGCTCGCACCCTATCATTTGGCAAGTGATCCAGAGGGGAATGGCATGCAGGGTTTTCTCAGCGAGGAGCGGCGCGGAGCGGTGCTGCGCAATCTGCGGACCGATGCCGGCACGCTGACGCGCGACTATCTGAGTGCCGCCCGCGAGGTGCTGCAGGAGCTCGTCGCCATGCACGACCTGATCCAGCGCCTGCCGCTGGAGCGCAAGGCCGGCTGCTACAGCCGCAACCTGCTTGCCGGCGACGAGAATGTCAGCGTCTGGGCGATCGTCTGGGGCGAGGGCTCGGCGACCTCGATCCACGACCATCATTGTTCCTGCTGCTTCGGCGTCGTCTCCGGCACCGTCACCGAGACCTGGTATCGCGCCATCGACGCCAATCGCGCCGTCCAGACCGAGGAGCAGGAGCGCAAGCCGGGCTATGTCGCCTGCATGCTGCCCTCGGGTCCGAATATCCACCGCATGCGCAATTTCGGGCCGGGCGAGGCGATCTCGATCCATATCTACGGCTTCGACCACGAGGTCCACGCCTCTTCGATCGAGACCGAATACACCGCCGTCAGCGGCTGATCGCTCTGCGCCGGGGAATTTATCCCCGGCCCCGCGGGAGCGGCGATGATGCCCTCCTTTGCGGAGGGCATTTTCATGTCGATGCGTGCCATCGGAACCTGGGTCGGTATCGACCACGCGGCGGAGCCGGGTCTGGCCGTCACCCGCGCGCGCCTGCTGCGCCTCGCCCCCTCCGCCAAAGCGACCAGCATCGCCGGCATTGCCGAACGCTTCGACGAATTGGCCGCCGATCACGCCATCGCGACGCCGCGGCGCATCGG